>JBBRPH010000035.1:0-55968 GCA_038228295.1 Chloroflexia bacterium
ACCACCGATCCAGTCGGCTATTTGGCCGTTGAGGCCAAAGGGTTGGGGCTGCTCAAGCGGAAGCGCCCACGGGCCTTAGCCCGCATCCCCGACTTGACAACGGCCACCGAGTCCTTAACTTGTAGCTGATGGCGTAAGGCCTAAGGTGGTAGCTAGCCCGCCGACCGCTGCGGGCTGATCCCGACCGGCCCTATTGCCGGTGATTGGGCGCGGCAACGGTAGCAACAATGTGCGCCCGTCGCTCACAGTGCATCCATGCAAGGTCGCTCTCCACAGCGACCTTGCATGGGTGATCACCACAATGGAGCACTTAAGCCCGATCACAACGCAATGATACAAGACACGAGAGAGGTGTACCGCAAGGTGGCTACTTATTGAGGCGCGGATCGTGCTTGCACACGCCGGAGACGCTAATAAAATAGAGCGCTGTACGGACTCTACGCCGCCCCGCAGTTACCCCGACAGCTGAAGGCTGGGGCGGCAACCACAAGGAGCCGATTGTGTTTCAATTTGACCCGACCCTCTCGAGTGCCGTTGCCACGGACGGCGCGGATCCCCGCCCGGCTGCGGCTTCCCCCGCCGGCCCGCTATCGCCGGAGCTACTCGCCCGGATGCACCGCTATTGGCAGGCCGCCAACTATCTGACAATTGGACAGATCTATCTCCAGGCCAACCCACTCTTGCGTGAGCCGTTGCGCTTGGAGCATATCAAGCCCCGCCTGCTCGGACACTGGGGCACCTCGCCGGGACTCAACTTCATCTACGTGCATTGCAACCGCCTCATCCAGCAGTACAACGTTGATATGATCTACCTGGCCGGCCCCGGTCACGGTGGGCCGGCCGTCGTGGCTAATGTCTATCTGGAAGGCACCTATTCGCAGATCTACCCCGAGATCACCACTGACCTGCCCGGCCTGCGCCGGTTGTTCCGCCAATTCTCGGCCCCCGGCGGCATTCCTAGCCACGTCAGCGTGACCACGCCCGGATCGATCCACGAGGGCGGCGAACTGGGCTATGTGCTGACCCACGCCTTCGGTGCCGCGTTCGACAACCCCGATCTAATTGTTGTAGCGGTTGTTGGGGACGGGGAGGCTGAGACAGGCCCGCTCATGGGTTCCTGGCGCGGCACCAGCTTCCTCAACCCGGCGCGCGATGGGGCCGTGCTACCCATCCTGCACCTCAACGGCTACAAGATTGCCGGTCCCACCGTGCTGGGTCGCGCCTCCGATGCCGACGTGCGTGCGATGATCGAGGGCAACGGCTACGAGGTCTTTTTTGTCGAAGGTGACGATCCGGCGATCCTGCACCAGCAATTCGCGGCGGCGCTCGACACCTGCTATGCCTGCATTCGGACCATCCAGCGGGAGGCGCGCGCCAACGGCGTGCCGACGCGTCCGCGCTGGCCGGCTATTGTGCTGCGGACCCCCAAGGGCTGGACCGGTCCCCAAGAGGTAGACGGGCTGCCCGTCGAGGGCACGTTCCGCGCCCACCAAGTGCCACTCGGCGATGTGCGCGGTCGGCCCGAGCAATTGGCCCAGTTGGAAGCCTGGATGCACAGTTATGGGCCTGAGACGCTATTCGATGAGAACGGCGCGTTCCTGTCTGAGCTGGCCGCGCTCGCGCCCCGTGGTGTGCGGCGGATGGGCGCTAATCCCCACGCCAATGGGGGCAAATTGCTCACCACGCTCAAGCTGCCTGACTTCCGGCAGTATGCCCTCCCCGTACCCCAACCCGCCGGCACGTATGCCGAGTCGCCCCGCCAACTCGGTGCATTCATGCGGGATATCTTTGTCCAGAACGCTACGGAAGCCAATTTCCGGCTCTTCTGTCCCGATGAGACCAACTCGAACCGGCTCGGTGCCGTATTTGAGGTCGAGACTCGTTGTTTTGTCGGGCCGATCCTCTCCATTGACGACCACATTTCGCCCAGCGGCCGCGTGTTGGAGATCCTCAGCGAGCACAACTGCGAAGGTTGGCTCGAAGGTTATCTGCTGACCGGTCGCCACGGCCTCTTTGCGACCTATGAAGCCTTTGCAATGGTGTCGGCCTCTATGACAGTCCAGCACACCAAGTGGCTGGAAGAGGCGATCAACCTATCCTGGCGCGAGTCCATCGCCTCGCTGAATATCCTCCTGACCTCCACCTGCTGGCGTAATGACCACAACGGCTTCAGCCATCAAGGCCCTGGGCTGATTGATGTGATGCTCTCCAAACGAGGCACCGTCGCCCGCATTTACCTGCCACCCGATGCCAACTGCCTCCTGTCTGTGGCCGATCATTGCTTTCGCAGCCGTAATTACGTGAACCTGATCGTCATTGACAAGCAGCCGCAGTTGCAATGGCTGGACATGGAATCGGCAATCGCGCACTGCGAGCGTGGCGCGTCAATCTGGGAGTGGGCCGGCGCGGCGGCCGGTGCGGAGCCTGACGTGGTGCTGGCCTGTGCCGGCGATGTGGTGACGATGGAGATCGTGGCGGCGGCGGCGTGGTTGCGCAGCCGGCTACCCGAACTTAAGGTCCGGGTCGTCAATGTCGTAGATTTGATGACGCTGTTCCCGCCGGCTACCCATCCGCACGGCATGAACGAAACCGACTTCATCAACCTCTTTACCGCCGATAAGCCGGTGATCTTTGCCTTCCACGGCTACGCACGGGCCATGCACCAGATTCTGCACGGGCGGGCCAACCCCGGTCGCTTCCACGTCCGGGGCTTTATCGATCAGGGCACCACGACCACCCCGTTCGATATGCTGCTCCTCAACAAGGTGAGCCGCTACCACCTCGTTAATGATGTGGTCAACAATGTGCCCCACCTGCGTGAGCGCCGACCCGATGTGAACGACGAATGTGATCGGTTGATTACCCAGGCGCACACCTACACGCTGGAGCATCTCGAGGATCCGCCGGAGATCCGCGAGTGGGTCTGGCCTGCGTCGTGATGCCCGCTGCTAAGGAAGCGGCCGGTGCGGCGCAGATCCTTGTGCTCAACGCTGGATCGAGTAGCCTGAAGGTCGGGCTGTTCGATGCCGCGAGCCTGGCGCAAGTGGGTCAAGGGGCTGTTGATTGGAGCAGCGGGGCCGCTGACGATCAGACCGATCACGGAGTGGCGTTGCGCGATCTGTTGGCACCTTATGACCTCGCGCCCATCACTGCTGTAGGCCACCGGGTAGTCCACGGCGGTACGCGCTACCAGACGAGCGTGCGGATTGACGCTACTGTGAAGGCGACAATCAGCGATCTGGTGGCGCTGGCTCCCCTGCACAATCCGGCCGCGCTGGCGGGGATGGCGGCCGCTGCGGCGCTCCTGCCGGGGGTGCCGCAGGTCGCCGCCTTTGACACCGCGTTCCACAGCACGCTGGCGCCCAGCGCCTACCTGTACGGCGTGCCCTATGTCTGGTACACCGCGTGGGGCGTGCGACGCTTCGGCTTCCACGGCCTCAGTCATGCCTATTGTGCGGGCCGTGCGGCGGAGTTGCTGGGCCGCCCCCCGGCCGACCTGCGGCTGGTCATCTGTCACCTGGGCAACGGCTGTTCGCTGGCTGCAGTGGCCGCCGGCCGCTCCGTTGACACGACAATGGGCTTCACCCCGCTCGACGGCGTGATGATGGGCACGCGGTCTGGTGCGGTGGATCCGGGCCTCCTGATCCATCTGCTGGCACACGGCTATCTGGACGTCCCGACCCTAGACCACGCGCTGAACTATGAAGCGGGCTTAAAAGGCATTGCGGGAGGATCGGGCGATGTGCGGGAGGTGCTCGCCGCGCGCGCAGCCGGGGATGGCCTAGCCCGTCTCGCTCTAGATGTATACACAGCACGCATCCGGGCGGGCATTGGTGCGATGGTCGCCGCCCTGGGCGGGCTGGATGCACTCGTGTTCACGGCCGGCGTAGGCGAGCATGCGCACGAGATGCGGGCGGAGATCGTCCAGCCGCTCGCCTGGCTTGGTGCCACGCTCGACGAAGCGGCGAACAGCACCGTGGTCGCGGATGGTGACGTGGCTGCGCCGGCTTCGCGGGTGCGGGTGCTCGTACTCCATACCCGCGAGGATCTCATGGTCGCTCGCGAAACGCGCCGCGTCTTGGCCGATACCGGCAGCGCGGCATCACCTCTATCTCGTGAGGTAAAGGCCGCGCCCTAACCTACGGGAGAGGGTACTCTTTTACGCCTCCTACTGGATTCGGCCGGCGAAGTTGTACCCTGCCGTTCCCTCATCAATCAGTCAACTATCCGCCCCACACTAATCGCTGCGGCGGTGACTACATACTGTAAATGCGTCCGGCCTAACCCCATCCCGCGTGCCCTACGCTCATCCCGCGCACGCCTGTGCTATCATGCCTGTGATTCCGACGCGGTCGTGGTTCCACTCCTTGAATGTTATCCCTGCGCTGCGTATTCTTCCTCTGTATAAGCGGTTAGCTACCGCCCGACGTTTTCAGTCCGCCTACAGCGTTCGCGTAACGGACACGGCCTGTAGTCCTTCACGCGCAATGCAAATAACACGTTGGATGTGCCGTGCCCCCCGATTGAAGTGCGCTGTAGTCCCT
Source organism: Chloroflexia bacterium (assembly GCA_038228295.1). Lineage (GTDB taxonomy): Bacteria > Chloroflexota > Chloroflexia > QHBQ01 > JAICKM01 > JAICKM01. The sequence goes on from JBBRPH010000035.1 coordinate 4,545, forward strand.
GGACCGCACTGTCCGCCTGTTTACCGCCTGTACACCGACGGCTACCCGATCTGTCACCGTAGCTGCTTATACTGATAAAGTAATCAATGGAACGGTGCGACGGCCACGTCCGCGCCCCCTCGCAGAAAGCAGGAATCATCATGAACGGCATTACAAAATTCTTCACCGACCGCCACTTCACCGGCCTCGTCTGGCTCATCATCCGCCTACTACTGGCCTACGAGTGGATCACCGCCGGCTGGGAAAAAATCAATAGCCCGGCCTGGGTGGGCGCTCAGGTGCCCGCCGGCATCCACGGCTTCTTAACCGGCGCTGTCGGCAAGACGGGCGGCGCGCATCCAACCGTCTTCACCTGGTACGGCAACTTCCTGAAAAATGTGGCCCTGCCCAATGAGCACCTATTCAGCTACATGGTCGCGGGGGGCGAACTCCTAATCGGCCTCGCCTTGCTGGTGGGACTGTTCACCAAATGGGCCGCGTTCTGGGGCGCATTTATGAACCTCAACTTTTTGCTGGCCGGCACTACTAGCTCCAACAGCTATATGCTGGCCCTGGAAGCCGGGATGCTATTTGCGGGCCTGGGGGTGAGTTTCTACGGCCTAGATACCTTTGTCCTGCCCGTCCTACGGAAAGCTCTCGACCGCCGGCCCCAACCCGGCACCACCCCGAAGCCGACGCTACAGCAGCAGCCTGCTCCGCTAGCCTAACGCTTAAGCCCGGTCCAGTCGGACGTGTTCCGCCGCACTGGACCGGGCCTTGGTGCAGCATAGCAGAAAGCCGGCCGCGCGGCAATAGATTGGGTTCCCAAAGACGCTCGGCAAACGCTTGACGCCGCCGCCAACGGACCTAACCCCCATCGTCATTAGAGGGCTTGCGCGCGAGAAATCCCAACGTGCGATCCGTTGCTCGCTAGCCAGTGTATACGTCGTCGCTACCAGGTGTTGATAGCTCTGGAAGGCGGCTTCTCCTTCTATTTGGATCAGGGTGGATTGTCGTTGCGTACGCACCGTCCGCCGCCGGCGGGCGATTGTGGCTAGACCCGCCGTCAGATCCTCCCGACGTAGCAGCGTGAATCCGGCCGTTGCGATCAGGCGCTCATTCGCTCCAGGCGGGGCGAACACCAGAAAGCCCATGGCGCTGCGGGCCGCTTCTTCGCCGGCGATCAGCCCCGTGACGACCGCCGGATCGGTGAACAGTAGGCGCCCGGCCGGGCGCAGCAGCCAATACCATTCCTGCAACACATGGGCGCAGTCCACGAAATGGACGATGGAATCCACGCAGATTACCGCGTCGAACACTGCATCGGGGAACGGGGGGATATGGTTCGCATTGCCGTGCCGGAACTGCACGCGCGCAGCGAGGTTCTGGGCTTGGGCGGCGGCTGTGGCGAGGGCGACCCCACTGTGATTGATCTCTAAGCCCGCTACCCGGCACCCTACTGTGTGCGCCAAGAACAGCGCTGGGCCACCCCACCCGATCCACTCCCCACATCCAGCACGTGCAGCGTGGCGTTCAATTCTAGCAGGCGGAAAAATTGACGATACTCTTCGGCGCTAGACCAGCTTTGTTGCCCGATATCCTCACCGTACACTTCTGGCGGGTTTCATACAGGATCGGGTGGGTGAACTCATCGTAGGCAAAGGTGGATGTCTCGCCTGTGGTAGTCTCGGGTTCCATTTGGTGGCCGTGTTACCGGGCTTCTCAGCTCTTGTTTACTGAACCGACCGTCAGCCCGCATCGTCTTCCGCCGATCCTGAGACCTGATACCGGATGCGTGGCCCCTCGCGGCCCGTGCCGGCGAGCAGCAGCAGTCCGGCTAGCACAACGGCGAGACCGAGGACGGCCCAGGCAACCAGCAGTTCCCAACGGATGAGGAAATGATGGTCGAAAAACCAAAGGACCACGGCGGGCAAGTGCGGCACCAGATCGAGCCGGCTCTGGGCGGCCAGCCAGACGAACAGATCGCTCTTGCCGTTGGGTTGGTTCCAGAGCGAGTGCGGATGTGCCAGAAAGCCGGCCATGATCGCCCAACCGACGGCAGTGAAGCCGCCGAACAAAAGGTTGTACAACACACTGCGGCGCAGGGCCAGCAGGGCCTGGGCCAGCGGCAAGGCCAGCAGCGGGGTGATTGGGGCTAGATAGCGGGCGGGCGGGCACCACTCACCCCACCACTGGCGGTAAAAGGCGATCAGCAGCAGGTAGGGCACCACCGCAAGCAGCAGCCAGCGCAGCAAGACGCGCCCGCCTGGTGCGCGCCGCATAGCAACCAAACCGACAAAGGCCAGGATATAGATCGGTGCCGAGATCAGCAATCCCCATTGCTGGTCGAACAACAGCCCCAGCATGGCTACCGGTACTCCCCACGGATCGGTGAGCGGATTGATGAAGCCGGCGTGGTCGCCGGTGTTCGGTAGAATTGTGCCGTAAAGCCAATAATAGAAGGCCATCAGTGTGCTCAGTGACAGCACCACCGGCAGCAAGACCGGCAGCAGGCTAACGACGCTAGGACGACGAGTTCCGCGTTCTGTGCGTGCAGAGTCGCTACTTGCTATATTTGCGTCGGTAGCGCCTATAGAGGCGCTACTTGCGGCAACCGTGTCGGTTGCCGGCCGAGCGGGCTGCCGCGTCCGCCACCAACTCCAGATGGCGAACAGTACCAGCGCGCCGGTAATCGGCAGGAAGCGCGCGTGCAGCCAGGGCAGGAAGCCGGCCACTACGCCGATCGCGATCAGGCGCAGGGGGCCGTTAGCTTGCCTGCCTAGTGCCAGCCGGCGGAAGGCGTAGATGGTACACAGCCCTGCCGGCAGTTCAGGAAAGATCAGGTAGCTGTAAGTCATCTGCGGGTTGCTGAAGGCGAGCGCCGCCCAGATGACCAGCGCGATGGTCGGACGGCGAGTAACCTCGAAAGCCAGCAGAAATACCTGCACCGCCAGCAGCGCACCCAGGATGTTGAGTTCATAAACCACCGTCGGCCAGCCTGCGCCCGGCTGATCCAGCGCGTGCAGATCGATGCCGGGGGGGGTCCACTGTGTGCCTAGTGCCCAGCCCGGTACGATCAACACGCTCAGACCCAAGCCGTGCTTCGAATACTCCTCGCCGGCGGGTCGGGCGGTTGTCTTGCCGTTGTGCGGCGGCAGAGGCCAGGGGGCCGGGATACCGGGGAAGCCGGCCGGGTAGTAGCCGTCGTTGGCGACTGTGAAGCGTGGGTAATACTGCCGCTCGTCCTGGTGATCGTAGTTGTTGCGCTCGTTAATATCGTGATCTTGCACGATACTAATCGCGGTGTGTAGGTAGAACGGTTGGTCGCCGGTGGGCGGGTTCGTGTAATATAGTATCCGCTGTGTGAACAATGCGTAGATCACCAGGGTGACCAGGAACACGCCAATCGACCACCCGGCTCGCACGCGGAACGGTCGCCCCGGCGCGTCTGCGTCCGTCGGATTCAGCAACCCCATACTCCCCGTGATCCTCTCTCCATTCCCGGTTTGCTCTCACACAGCCTTACCATTATACACGATACTCCACATTTCGCCTGTCGCTTGACGGACGGGCCGACCTGTGGTAGAAATGGACGGATACTCTCGGCTGAGAAAGGAAACATGAACCCTATGACGCAGATATGTCCTGCGTGTCAAACGGCCAATCCCGCTGCGGCCACGACTTGTAGCAAATGCGGATCGGTGTTGTTTGGCCCGACCAGCGGCCCTGCCGATGCGCGCACCACGTTCACTCCCGCAGCGGCGCACCCGGTAGCGGACCAATTTGCGCCGCCCGCCGGCGGCGCGCCGCCGCCCGCCGATGCACGCACCGCGTCCACCCCGGCGGCCCAGCAACCGCCGGCGGACCGGCCCCCGCCGGGGGTTGCTGGGCCCCCTCCCGCCGGCGGCCCGTCTCGCCGGCCGGCTCCATCGTCGGGGGCGGTAGCCGAAGCAGCGCGCCGGGCCGCCGCCCAACAGCGCGCCGCCGCTGAACGCTCCGCCGCCATCGCCGCCGGCAAGCCCGACCCCAGCAAACCCGGCGCACGGGTAGGGGCGGCCGGCGGGCGCACTCCGGCGCGCCCCGCCCCGCGCGGGCTGACGCGCCCGATCAGCAACGCGCTTGACCGGGCCGGCTTGGAGCGGTTTAGCACTGGGCGCTATCTAGCTATCTGGGCCGGGGTGGTGGTCGTCATTTTGGCGACCATTGGTATACTGGTCTGGGCGGGGGTGAACACCGCACGTAGTACTACGCCTTCGATCCCACCCACGCCGCTAGCCGGCGCAGTGCTGACCGGCACTGTTGCTACGGTGACGACGACGAAGGGCGAGTTCAAGATCACCCTGGATGCCGAGAACCCGGCGCTCAAAGCCACCATCCGCAACTTCCGCGCAAAGGTTGCTAGCGGCTTCTACGACGGCCGGCTGTTTCATCGTGTGCTGCCCACGCTGGCACAGGGCGGTGACCCCACCTGCACGCCTGCCGGCGGATCAGGCTGCGGCAACGGCGGCGGCACGCTGAACGGCGAGTATGTGGATACACCGTTTGATGCCGGCTCTGTGGGTATGGCCTCAGTCGCTCAGCGTGGCCTACAGGTGAACGATAGCCAATGGTTTGTCGTTAAGCAGCCTGCGCCCAGCCTGACGGGTAACTACCCGCGCTTCGGCAAAGTGACGGCGGGCCTAGACGTAGTACGCAAACTGGTCGGCTGCACTTATACAGCCGGCCAAGTAGACAGTTGTGCCGGGGCCGATAAAATGCTTAAGGTAACGCTGGGTAGCAAATAGCCGCCCAACACCCGGTCGGGCCGACCGCTGACTGGCCCAACGCAGTAAAGGAGACCGCAACCATGAAGACAATGACTGTAGACACGTCACGCGGCCAGATCGTCATCCGCCTGAGCGATGATGCTTCGGTTCATAACACTGTGGCGCACTTCGAGAAGTACGCCAACGACGGATTTTTCGATGGCCTGACCTTCCACCGCGTTGAGGGCTGGGTGATCCAGGGCGGCGACCCCACCGGCACCGGCGCGGGTGGGAACAAGATGGCCGCCGAGTACAACAAGATCCCGTTCGGCAAAGGTGCGGTCGGCGTGGCCCGTGGGCCGGACCGCACCCGCAACAGCGACTGCCAGTGGTTTGTCGTCAAAAAAGACTCTGATTTCCTGAACGGCGACTACACCAACTTCGGCCAAGTTACCAGCGGTATGGATGTGGTGGAGCAGATTCGTATCGGCGACACCATGAGCAAAGTGCGTGTAACCGAGGCTGCGGCCGGCGGTAGCTAAACTCAATAGCACCCTGAACGCCTAAAGGCCCATCTCCTACTGAGGAGATGGGCCTTTGTTTCACGTTTCACGCGCCGCCACGCCTACTTGTTCAGCAGGCTCTTGATCGCATACAAATTCACCTGACGGTTCATCTCGGCGATGCTGTCGGTGAGCGGGATGCCTTTGGGACAGACGCGCACGCAGTTTTGGTCGTTGCCGCAGTAAGCGATGCCGCCTTCGTCCATCAGCGCTTCCAACCGCTCGAAGGCGTTGAGGCTGCCGGTGGGGTGGCTGTTGAACAGGCGCGCTTGGCTGATGGCGAACGCGCCGATAAACGGTGTAGAGTCGTTGACGTTGGGGCAGGCTTCCAGGCACGCGCCGCAGGTCATGCAGGTAGACAGCACATACGACTCCTGGCGCTCGGCTTCGTTCATCTTAGGGCCGGGGCCGAGATCGTGCGTGCCGTCAATCGGCACCCAGGCTTTGATGTGCTTTAGCGCCTCGAACATCCGCTGACGGTCCACGATCAGGTCGCGCACGACGGGGAAGGTGTGGCAGGGTTCGAGCGTGATCGGCTGGATCAGGTTATCCACCAGCGCGGAACACGCCTGACGCACCTTGCCGTTGATTAGCATGGTACACGCGCCACAGACCTCTTCTAAGCAATTGCTTTCCCAGACAACCGGCGCGGTGGCTGCGCCGGCTTTATTAACCGGGTCGCGCTGAATGGCTTGCAGGCAGGAGATGATGTTCATGCCCTTGCGGTAGGGCACACTAAACTCTTCCCAGCGCGTCGGCGCGTCGGGCCGATCCTGGCGCGCGATGCGGAGTTCGACAGTTTGCTGAGTCGTTGCGGCCGGCGCAGCCGAACCGGTCATGGGTGTAGTAGTAGCCACTGGCCTGTCCTCCTCGACAGATGAGGTTGGTACTATTGGTACTATTCGACTTTGCTGCCCGCCGGGGCCACGGTGACGGTCGTCCCGGTGGCGGCTGCACTACCGTTGCCGGCTTCGACGGCGACCGGCGTTATACTGCCGTTGCCGTTGCCGTTGCCGTTCGTAGCGACCGCAACTGCGGCATCAGCCCCGGCTATAACGGCAGGGATCGCCGCTTCGGCTCCGGTGACGGTCGCGGCAGCGGCTTTCTCATGCTTGGCTTTGCCACTGTAATCACGGGCGCGCATCGGGATTAGTGAGGTGTCTACCGCTTCGTAGCTGAACTCCGGCGCCTCGGTCGGCCCGACAAAGCGCGCTTTAGTGGTGCGGAGCCATTGTGCATCGTTGCGGTTCGGGAAGTCGGGCTTGTAGTGTGCGCCCCGGCTTTCGTCGCGGCGCAGCGCGCCCAGCGTGATCACGCGGGCTAGGACCAACATATTCCAGAGTTGGCGGCTGAAAAGGAGCGGCTGATTGGACCACTCACTTTTGTCGGGCACGCTGATGTTGCGGTAGCGCTCCATCAACTCCTGGATCTTCACATCAGTGGCGCGTAGTTTATCATTATAACGCACCACGGTGACGTTGTTGGTCATGATCTGGCCGAGTTCGCGATGCAGCACATAGGGGTTCTCTTTGCCTGCGGTGCGCTTGAGCCAGCTATTGTTTTCGTTTTGGCGGGCCACTTCCTGATCAAAGACGGCCGATGAGACGCTGCCGCTATCGCGGGCCGAGTTTTTAGCGTAGGCAACGGCGCTGGGGCCAACGACATAGAGGCCGGAATAGATACACGACAGCAGCGAGTTGGCCCCCAGACGGTTCGCGCCGTGGTACTGGTAATCCACTTCGCCCGCCGCAAACAGGCCGGGGATGTTGGTCATGCCCTGCTCCTGATCTACCCAGAGGCCGCCCATCGAGTAGTGGACGGCGGGGAAGATCCGCATCGGCACTTTGGCTGGGTCATCACCGACAAACTTGCGGTAGATTTCCATCACTCCGCCCAGCTTGATTTCCAGCATATGGGGGTCGAGGTGGCTCACATCAAGGTAGACCTGGTTCTGGCCGTCCACGCCCAGGCCCAAGTCCACGCAGACGTGGAAGATTTCGCGCGTGGCAATATCGCGCGGCACCAGATTGCCGTAGTCGGGATATTTTTCTTCGAGGAAGTACCAGGGCTGGCCGTCTTTATAGGTCCAAACGCGCCCGCCCTCGCCGCGAATCGACTCGGACATCAGGCGCAGCTTATCTTCCCCCGGAATAGCCGTTGGGTGGACCTGGATAAACTCGCCGTTCGCGTAAGTCGCACCCTGCTGGTAGACTGCGCCGGCCGCAGTGCCGGTGTTGATGACCGAGTTCGTGGAGAGGCCGAAAATCAGCCCCGGTCCGCCGGTCGCCAGGATCACAGCGTCGGCAGCGAAGCTGCGGATCTGCATACTTTTCATATCCTGAGCGACGATGCCCCGACAGACGCCTGCATCGTCGAGCACCGCGCTGAGAAATTCCCAACCTTCGTACTTGGTGACGGCCCCGGCGGCTTCTTCGCGGCGCACCTGTTCGTCAAGCGCGTAGAGTAGTTGCTGCCCGGTTGTTGCTCCGGCGAAGGCGGTGCGGTGGTGCTTGGTGCCGCCGAAACGGCGGAAGTCCAGGTTGCCTTCGGGCGTGCGGTTGAACATTACACCCATGCGGTCAAGCAGGAAGATGATTGACGGCCCGGCTTCGCACATTCCTTTGACTACACCCTGGTTCGCCAGGAAGTCGCCACCGTAGATGCTGTCGTCGAAGTGCTGCCAGGTCGAGTCGCCTTCGCCCTTTGTGTTCACCGCCGCGTTGATGCCGCCCTGCGCGCAGACGGAGTGCGAGCGGCGTACCGGCACGATGGAGAACAACTCTACCGGCAGGCCCATTTCGGTGATTTTGATGGTAGCGGCCAACCCCGCGAGGCCGCCGCCGACCACGATGATTTTTGGCATTGGACCCCTCCTTTAGAAGCGGAAGCCGCCCGCACGAACGATAAAGGTGATGATAATCGCCATGCCCAGCACACTCATGCCGACCGATACGCCGGTGGTGATCCACTGTGAGATACGCTGTGCCCGCTTGCCGACGGTAATACCCCAGGTGATCAGGAACGTCCACAGCCCGTTGCCCAGATGGTAGCTGGCGGCTAGGATGCCGGCAGTGTAAAAGGCAAAGACCAGGGGATTTTGTAGGTGTTGGGTCATGGTGGCATAGCTGGCCGATACCTGGGAGAACGCCCCGAAGCGCAAGACAAGTACATGGTAGGTGATATAGAGCATGGTCAGGATGCCCGTGACGCGCTGCCACATGAACAGGCGGTTGCGCGCATAACTATACGCGCCCACGTTGACCCGCGTGTAGGAGGCAATAAACAGGCCGTAGAGCGCGTGGTAGATCAGCGGCAGCAGGATGATGCCGTATTCGAGCAGGAACAGCAACTGAATATCGCGCGCGTGCGTCGCCATCGTGTCGAAGTGGTCGGGCGCTTGCAGCGCGGTGGCGTTTTCCCAAAAGTGGTAGACCAGGAAGCCGCCAATCGGCAGCACGCCGGTGAGCGAGTGCAACCGGCGCAGCCAAAAGTGGTTGCGCTCGATAAAACTGCGCGGGCGCGCCACGCCGGATTGCCCGCTTGCGACCTCTACCGACTGCGCCGCGTTGTGCGTCGGTTCCGAGACGGTTGCCATGCGCTGTGCCTCCGTAATGCGTAAAGCGTGAACCATAAACTGTGCGCGGTAGCGGTGTTTTGAGTTTGTACTGATTGTACTACAATTGCCCTATGCTGTCTACGCGGGCTATTAACCTGATCATACCGCAGCCGCTGCGATAGATCAAGCCGATACGTGCTATAATAGGGATAGATTATTTCTATGAGTTGTAGGCCGTGTTACCGCGAAGTATGAAAAAGGAGTGACTGCCAGAGTTAAGCAGTCACTCCTTACGCTTTACGTTTTACGCCTTGCGCCTTACTCCGGCCGGCCCGGTACCCCGAAAGCCTGATAAGCCATTTTGCACAATTGGGCGCGCGTGGCGAGCGCTCCCGGACGATAGTAGGGCCGGCTGTTGGAGTCGCAGGGTTCGCCCGGCCCGCCGCAGGCGTAACCGGCGAGAATACCGTGCGCCGCCGCAGCTTCAATGGTGCCGTAGAACACATTGTCGGCCGCCACATCGGCAAAGGTCGGCGTAGCCGGGTTGAGCGGTGGCAGACCGCGTGCTCGCACTACGATCTTGGCGATCTGTCCGCGCGTCACGGGCGCACTGGGGCGGTATGTGCCGTCGCTGTAGCCGCTAATGATCCCTTCCGCATAGGCCGTCTCAATATAGCCGTAGAAAACATCGGTCGGGGCCACATCACTGAAATGCGGCGCACCCGGTGCAATCTGCACCCCTTTACCTGCGGCTAGCAACACGATCTTGGCTGTCTGGCCGCGCGTCACGGCGGCTTCCGGGCGGAACGTGCCGTCACTGTAGCCGGTGATAATGCTACGGCAGTAGGCCCATTTAATATAGCCGAAGGCATAATACTCCACCGGCACATCACTGAATGGTATCGGGCAGCTGGTGATGGTGGCCGTGGGCGAGCCGGGCAGGACAGTCGGGCTTTGTGTGGTCGTCGGCACCGTTGCCGACGGCGCTGCGGTCGGGCTTTGCGTGACAGGCGGCACGGGTGTTGGTGTGGCGCTGGGGCTTTGTATGCCGGTCGGTGTGGCCGTCGCCGTCGCAGCGGTGGTCGGCGTGCCGGTAGGCATCGTGGTGGCGGTGGCGATCGCTGTGGATGTGCTGCTGCTGGTCGGCGAAGCCGTGGCGGTTGCCGTCGCCGTGGCGACTGGGCAGAACGGCACACTCACATCATCTACAGAGACCGTATAACCGTCGAATGCCTGAGCGCGGAACTGCACGCGCACCGTTTGGTTGGTAAAAGCGGCTAGGTTGAATGTCTGCTGTGTCCAGGCCGGCGATGGGACCGTGGTGACGGTCAGGACGGTTGTCAGCACGTTGTCACTGGTGTCGGTGATATAAGCGTTAAACTGCCCAGCACCGAATTGAGCAGGCAAGTACCAGAAGGAGAGATTACCGCCCGCTGCCGGGATAGTGATCTGCTGGTAAATGCTGCCGCTGCCGACTCCGCCGGACCACTGCGCGGCGAAACTGCCGCTATGCGCCGGAGTGCCGACAGTCCAGGCCGGATTGCCGGCTAAGGGTACCCAGCCGGGGGTGAAGCTACCGCTCTCAAAGCCTCCGTTCTGGATTAAATCGCCGGGGCAGGGGGTTGCGGTGGGAGTGGGGGTAAACCCTCCATTGGGGGCGGCCGACACCCCGGTGGTCAAAAGGCGTGCGGCAGCGGGGTGCGAACCGGCGCCCAGCAACCCCCATCCGATCAGGCCCAGCGTTAATGCTAGACCCGCGTAGCACATGAGACGGCGTGACATTACGATTCTCCTATAAATAATGAGACATACGGGAAGAAATCAGTAGAGAACTGAAGAGATCCAGCAAAGAACCTGAGAAGTATAATGCGGTTATAGACCAATGGGTAACGATGCGCTTAGTATAGCACCGCCGTAAACTAAATGCTACAGGGGCTGCGAAGCGCCGAAAGCCCAATTTGCCTTCGTGCCGGCGACTCTAACGTTAAACGTCACATTCATGCCGCCGCGTCGGCAACGGTGAATTAAGTGCTATAATCAGGATAGGTTAGTTTTATGCGCTGGGCGCCGCACTGTATTGCCTATTATGTATGAATCGACGACTGACGACCGACGACCGACGATAGCCATGGACCTTGACCAACTACACGCCTTTGAGCGCATCGTGCGCGAAGGCAGCTTCAGCAAGGCGGCGCGGGCGCTGGACCTCAGCCAGCCCTCGATCAGCGCGCGTATCGCGACGCTGGAGGCGGCATTGGGCGGATCGTTGTTCGTGCGGGGTGGGCGGCGATTGACACTGACAGCACGGGGCGAGCAGTTCTTGCCCTATGCCCGGCGGGCGTTGGCTGTGCTAGACGAGGGGTTGGAAGCGGTGCGTGCCGCCCAGGCCGGTGAGCGTGGTCGCGTCACCTTCGGCATTGTGCAATCGCTGGCCGGCGAGTTTCTGGCCGATGTGGTGGAACGCTTCCATGCGGCGCATCCGCAGGCCGAGCTATTTGTACGCTCGGCGCAAAGCGACGGCATCCTGGAGATGCTTAACGATGGACTGGTGCGTCTGGGGCTGATCCATTGGCCGGCTTTCGGCGGCGACTTAACCCCGCTGCTGCATCTGCGTGAGCCGCTGATGCTGGTAGTGCCGCCCGGCCACCCCAGTGCGCGTGCCGTCGCTCCCACTGTGACCGAGGTGGCGCAGGCCGGGCATGCCTTCTATCTGGTGCAGTGGAGTCCGGCTGTGACCGCCTTGCTGACGCGACTGCTCGGTCCGGCCTACCCGCCGACTGAGCTGCCGGTAGGAGCGGTGCAGCAACTGTTGCGGCGGGGGCGCGGGGCGGCGGTGCTGACGCGCACCCTGGTGGCCGGGGATCTGGCGGCAGGGCGGCTAGTGGCTGTGCAGGCCCGTGACTTGCCGCCGTTGGCCCGCGACACCGCGCTGGTCCATCTCGCTACCGCCGGCCCCCTCACGCGCCCGGCGACGGACCTAGTGGCGGAACTGCGTGTCACAGCGATCGCGTATGGACTGTTGCATAGCGCCCCCTAAAGCGTGAAGGCTGGTAGCCGGCTTTGCCGCGCATTGACACGTCGCCGCCCGGTATGATACACTTTCCCCTGATATGGTCGCCGTTTGGCGATAGACAGACACAATGGAGTGTGAGGAGAGGAAACGCATAATGACACAGACTCAAGCGGCGGCCGACACGGCCCAGCACCGGTCCGACGGAAGCAACGGCCACGGCCTGGGCTTCGGTATCGAAGCGGGTAAATTGGTGGGTCACCTGATCGGCGGCCAGTGGGTGGCCGCGCCCGGCGGCAAACGGTTCAGCACGACCAACCCGGCGACCGGCGAAACCCTCGCCGAACTAAGCGAGGGCAGCGCCGACGACGTGAACAAGGCTGTCGCAGCGGCACGCAAAGCTTTCGAGAGCTGGCGACTGGTGCCTGCCCCTAAGCGCGGCGAGATTCTCTACAAGGCCGGGCAGTTGCTGATTGAGCGCAAAGAAGAAATGGCGCGCCTGATGACCCAGGAGATGGGCAAGGTGCTGGCCGAAGCGCGCGGCGATGTGCAAGAAGCCATTGACATGACCTTCTATATGGCCGGCGAGGGTCGCCGCCTGGCGGGCGAGGTCGTGCCGAGCGAGCTGCCCAACAAGTGGGCCATGACGATGCGCGACCCGATTGGCGTGGTTGGCGCGATTACGCCGTGGAACTTCCCGGTCGCTATTCCCAGTTGGAAGATCATGCCCGCACTGATCGCCGGCAACACGGTGGTAATCAAGCCGGCTAGCGATACGCCGCTGTGTGCCATCGCCCTGGTCAAGGTGCTGCAAGAGGCCGGTTTACCCGACGGTGTGCTGAACCTGGTCATGGGGCCGGGATCTGTTGTCGGTACTGCGCTGCTCGAACACCCCGACGTGGCGCTGATTTCGTTTACCGGCTCGACCGAGGCCGGCAACACCGTCGCCATTGAAGCGGCGCGCCGGTTGAAGCGCGTGTCGCTGGAAATGGGTGGCAAAAACGCGATCATCGTCATGGACGATGCCGATTTGGACCTGGCGCTGGAAGGTATTCTGTGGAGCGCGTTCGGCACCAGCGGCCAGCGCTGCACGGCGGCCAGCCGTGTCATTGTTCACCGCAAGGTACAGCGCGAGTTGGAAGAACGGCTCAAGGCCCGCATCGAAAAGCTGCATCTGGGCAACGGCCTGGATAGTGGCACCGATATCGGCCCGGTTATCAACAAGGACCAGCTCCAGCGCATCCACGGCATGGTGCAAGACGGGCAGAAGGCCGGCACCAAGATCGTTACCGGGGGCAGCATTGCCGATAGTGGCGAGCTGGGCAAAGGCGCGTTCTATACGCCGACCCTGTTCACCGATGCCAAAGCCGACTCGATGGTGGCACAGGAAGAAATCTTCGGCCCGGTGACGACACTGGTGCCGGTGGACAGCTTCGCCGAAGCGATCCAGGTCAACAACCACACCAAATACGGCTTGTCGAGTTCGATCTACACCGCCGATGTGAACAAAGCCTTTGCCGCGATGCGCGACATCACGACGGGTATCGTCTACATCAACGCGGGCACAATTGGCGCGGAGATCCAGGTGCCGTTCGGCGGCACGCGCGGCACGGGCAACGGCCACCGCGAAGCCGGCCGGGCGGGCCTCGACACCTTCACCGAATGGAAGACGATCTATGTGGATTATAGCGGTAAGCTACAGCGCGCACAGATTGACCTGACCGAGAACCCTGGCCCGTGACCGAGTTCTGAGTGCTGAGTTCTGAATTCTGAGTTGGTGCAGGCTTGAAGGTGCAAGCTAGAACTCAGTGCCCTTCCATACTAAACTAATAATTCAGAACTCAGCATTCAGAATTCAGAACTGAAAGCCCATGCCTTACGACTTTATCCTGATGCGCTTGCCGCGCCCAACACAGCCCGGTTTGGAACCCCTGAGCAACGGCCCGCAGCCGATTTTGCGTGGGCAGATCACGCAAGTGCTGAGCGGGTTGCCGGGGGTACAGCCTAGCGCAAACGGCGCGTACTATACCGCCGATCCGCCGGGCGGGCCGCATATCGAAATCCATCTGGACCCCAAAGCAACGGTGGAGTTTGTAGCTGTGGAGTTTGATCGCTACGATGCACAAGCCGACTACACCGCCGCCCGTGTGGTGGTGGATCAATTGTGCGAAGGCTTACGCCTGACGATCACCGATGACCCCGACATCGCTAGCCTGCCGCCCGATGACGAGCCGGGCGGGGGTGGCTTGTTCGGCCGCTAGCGTGGGCTGTTTCGAAAGCTCAATAGCGACAGATTGTGTGCAACACGGACGGGGTATCGAGGATCTGAGAGCGGGCGCTTGTCTCTCGACCTTTGATCGCTAACCTGCTAGCTAGAGGAGCGCGCATGGCGCAAACATTGGATTCTACCGGTGCCGACCCGGAACTGCCGATCCCTACGCCGGTGCAACCGGTCCCGGTCGTCACAGCAGCGCCGGTAGCGGTCGCGCCGGTAGGCCACAGCCGCACGGATCGGTTGGGGCTACTGATCAGCGGCGCGCTGTTGCTGGCCGGGCTGCTACTGGGCGGGTTCTTGCTGCTGAATCCGTCCGGCGGGGGTGGCCTTTTCAGCACTACCGGCCCCTGTACCGGTTGCGGCACAATCCAGGAGTACGCGGACCAGGGCCACACGCATATCGCCGTGGGCGAAGCCCACCCGACTTATGTTAGTGACCCACCGGTGTCGGGCTGGCACCGTGAAGAGTTTCCGCAAAACGGCCAAGCGGTAGATATGCTGACCCCGCTGCCTGATGAGGTGGCAGTCCATCTGCTGGAACACGGTTATCTCGTGGCCTGGTATCGCTGCGCGGCGGGGACGGATTGCACGAACACACGCAAGCAATTAGACGCAGTGGGTGAAGCCGTGCCGGCCGATGCGCGCTTCCATCTCTATGTCATGGAGCGTACCACCGGTTCCGTCTCCGCCCCCACCTGGCCGGCCGGTGCCCATATCGCGCTTACCGCCTGGCAGCACATCCTCTACCTTCCCCAGTTTGATGCCACCCAGGTTAACGCCTTTGTGCAGAAGTTTGGCGCAGCGGTGCAAGAAAATATGCCCGCGAAGACTGCTACGCCGTGAGCCGTGCCGCGTAACCGACCACCGACGCCCGACGACCCGTCACGACCTACGGCCTACGGAAGGACAAGCCCATGAAACTCGTCATGGCGATCATTCAAAAAGCGCACACTGATGCCGTCTTGGATGCGCTAACCGAAGGCGGCTACCGGGCGACGCGCTTGGCGAGTACCGGCGGCTTTCGGCGGGAAGGGAATACTACGTTGATTATGGGCACGGAAGACACGCAGGTGGAGCCGTTGATCGGCTTGCTACAAACAACCGTCAACGGGCTGGCCGGCGGGGCAACGGGGCGCGGGGCGGTGTTTGTGCTGCCGCTGGCGGAGTCGTTTCAGCTATGAGCAAACCTCCGCAACGGCCCCGTCCGCCCGGCGCACGATCCGTCCCCAAGCGGGCCATGCCTCGCCCGCGCACGCTAAATATCGCCCCGGCGCAGGCCGTAAGCCGCGATCCGCAAGCTGCCGGTGACGCGCCGGCCGAAACCCTGGAGCTGCGCTTGAGCGCAATGGCTTACGGCGGTGAGGCGGTGGGACGGGCCGCACGCGGTGTGGTGTTTGCCTGGGGTGGCATCGCCGGCGAGCAGGTGGCGGTGCAGGTGGATCGCGTCAAGCGCGACCTAACCTGGGCGACCGTGACCGAGGTGATCGCACCATCGCCACTGCGGACAACCCCGCCGTGCCCCTACTTCGGTCCGTGCGGCGGCTGTCAGTGGCAGCAGATTACGTATCCCGGTCAATTAGACTTCAAGACCGGTATCTTGCGCGACCAGTTGCAGCGCACGGCCGGATTGGCAGAGGCGGAGGTAGCCGATCTGGTGCAGTCGGCGGTGGGCAGCGGCCCGTGGGAATATCGCAACGTGGCGCATTTTCAGGTGGACCCGGTTAGTCGTAAGCTGGGCTATTTCAGCCGAGGTAGCCATAGCGTGGTGCCGGTGGATAGGTGCCCGATCTGCGATTCCGGCATCAACGCGCTGCTGCCGGAGGTGCAGGCGCTGTTCGCGCAATACGCCCAGGCTCCCGGCGACCTACCGCCCGATGTGAGCGAGATCGATTTAGAAGCCGTGTTGCGCGGCCAGATGCCGGTCAGCTTGCGTGAACGCAAACCCATTGGGCTGCCGATCTGGCAGGTGACGATCCGCACCGGCGCGCCGCCGCTCGGCGCGGTGCCTGCGGATGCGCCGTGGGCAGGGCGCGAGATGACGGTGGTGGTGCATACCCAGAGCGGCGACACGCTGCCGGCGGTACGGAGCCGCCGCGACGGCGAACTGGATGGGCCGCGCCCGACGGTGCTGGTGCCGCGCAAAGCCTTGCGCCGCTGGGTAGATGCGCTGCCCGGTCACGTCAGCCTGGTCGAATTGCGCGCCGACGGCTCGCTGGAATTGATTGGTGAGACGGTTATCGCGTCGTCTGCGGTGTCCGAAGATGCGGCCGAGGTAATGACCCCGGCGCGGGTGAGCGGTAGCCGCCGGGCCGCCGCCGCCGCCGCCGCGCAAGATTTGCCCGAAGCACCGCCCGGCGCGGTGCGCCAACGGCTGGGCGGGGGCCGCTACTGGGTGGCCCCGCAAGCCTTTTTCCAGGTCAATAACGCGGGAGCCGAGCAACTGCTGGCACTGATCCAGGCGGCCTTGCCGCAGCCGGTGGATTTGCTGGTGGATGCCTATAGCGGTGTGGGCGCGTTCGCCCTGGCCCTGCTGGATAGTGGGCACGCGGCACGGGTGATCGCCATCGAGAGCGATTGGCCGGCCGTCGAGAGCGCGCGCTGGACGGCGGCCCTGCGCGGCGTAGGCACGGATCGGTTGCAAATCGAACGAGGGCGTGTCGAAGATGTGCTGCCGGCGCTGGATGCTACGCCTGACGTGGTGCTGCTGGACCCGCCGCGCACCGGTTGCGCCCCCGGCCTGATCCGCCGGCTGCTGGCCGCGCCGGTGCCACGCTTGATCTATGTTTCGTGCGACCCCAGCACCTTTGCTCGCGATGTGAAAGCCCTGGCCCCCGGCTATCGCCTGATCCGCGCCCAGCCGGTAGACCTGTTTCCGCAGACCTATCATATTGAGACGGTTGCTGTGCTGGATCGTCTGCCCCCGGCGTGACGGCTTCTATGCGCGCGTGGGGGGATCGGGGGGTCGGTGGGGTGCTGCTGGCGGCGGGGCGGGGGCAGCGCATGGCGGGCGCGGCAGCGCAATCGAAGTTGCTGCTGGCGCACCCGGCCGATGGGCTGCCGCTGGTGATCCACGCGGCGCGCGGGTTGCTGGCGCTGGGCCTGGTCGAGGTAGTGGTGGTGGTGCGGCCCGACCGGCCGGCGGTGGCGGCCGCGCTGGCGGAACTGCCGCTGCGGATCGTGCCCAATCCCGATGCCGATGCCGGCCAGGCAACCTCGCTGCGGGTGGGCGTGGCGGCGCTGGGGTCGGGGGTTACGGCGGCGTTGGTGGCGTTGGGCGACACGCCGACCGTCGCTCCCGCTGTGTTTGCCGCGCTGCTGACCGCCTATCTGGCACATGAGCGCCCCATCACGCAGCCGGTCTACGGCGAGTTGCCCGGCCCACCCACGCTGTTTACTCGCGCCGCTTTCCCCGCGTTAGCCAATCTCAGCGGTGATGACGGCGCACGCACGCTGATCCGGGCGCAGCCCACCTGGGTCTGTCGTGTGGCCCTGCCCGCCGCGCTGCTGCCGCCCGATGTGGATACGCCGGCGGATTATGCGGCGCTGGCGCGGCAGCCCTAGCCCCGGCTATTTGTGCGGCAACAGGAAGCGCATGGTGTGCGCGGAGTCCTTGCCCTGCACGATTAGCTCTAGCGGCTGGGCATCGGCGGCCACTTGAAACACCGGCAACGGCTGGGTGACGGCGCGCGGTGGTACAGCGGTGTCGAGGACTTCCCGGTTTTCCAGGAGCTATTCATTGTCAGGCTTCCTGTCATTCTGAGCGCAGCGAAGAATCCGTCGCCCTGTGCGTGTGTCACAAGCCGGCGATGCACACCCGCTGGAGTACACCTGCGCGGGGCTGAATACACACCCGCACGGATTCTTCACTGCGCTCAGAATGACAGGGTTTGCTTCTTCTTCGACTCCCGCCTGAACAGCTACAAACAAACTCAGCGCCGTGGCTCCGAGTCGCCGGGTTGCAAAAGCTGCCGGTAGCCCGCCGGCGGCTTGACGCGCCGCCAGCGAGCGCCTATACTGAATCCATGAGCCGCCTACCCATCCTGGACAATACCCTGTTCTATGGCGACAACCTGCCCATCCTGCGCGAGTACCTGGCCGACGGCAGCGTGGACCTGGTGTATCTGGACCCGCCGTTCAACGCCAACCGCAGCTTCAACGTGCTGTTCCGCGATGCGGGCGGGGCGGGCAACGACGCGCAATTGCTGGCCTTTGAGGATACCTGGACCTGGGGGCCGGCGGCGGAGGCGACCTATCACGACCTGATCGGTGGCGGCGCACCGGCGGCGGTGGGCCAGATGGTGGGCGCGCTGCGGACCTTTCTCGGCCCCAACGCCATGCTGGCCTATTTGGTGATGATGGCGGCGCGGCTGGTCGAACTGCACCGTGTCCTCAAACCGACCGGCAGCCTCTACCTGCACTGCGACCCCACGGCCAGCCATTACCTCAAGATCGTGCTGGACACGATCTTTGGTCCGCAGAACTTCCGCAGCGAAATTGTCTGGAAGCGCACTTCCTCGCACAGCGACTCTAAGCGGTGGGCCGATGTCAATGATACGATCCTGTTCTACACAAAATCCAATTTATTCATTTGGAATCCAGAGTATAGTGGCTACACGGATAACTACTTAGCAACAAAATATCGTCACCAAGATCCTGATGGTCGGCGCTTCCGCCTTAGCGATATGACCAGCCCTAACCCACGTCCGAACATGACTTACGAGTGGAAAGGCCATGCTTCCCCGCCGAATGGATGGCGCTATTCAAAGGAGACGATGGCGAAGCTGGATGCCGAAGGCCGTATCTGGTATCCCGACTCAACTGCCAAACGCCTACAACTAAAGCGCTACCTGGACGAAATGCCGGGAAGTCTCGTCGGCACTGTCTGTACGGATATTGATCCAGTTAACTCACGAGCGCAAGAACGCCTGGGCTATCCGACGCAGAAGCCGCTGGCGCTGTTGGAGCGCATCATCCAGGCCAGCAGCAATCCCGGCGATTGGGTGCTGGACCCGTTTTGCGGCTGCGGCACGGCCATCGCCGCCGCGCAAACACTGGGCCGCCGCTGGATCGGCATAGACATCACTCACCTGAGCATCACCCTGCAACGCATCCGGCTGGAAGGGATGTTTCCCGGCCTGCGCTACGCCGTGGTGGGCGAGCCGAAAGACTTGGCCGGCGCGCGCCATCTGGCCGCCGCCGACCGCTACCAGTTCCAGTGGTGGGCGCTGTCGCTGGTGCGCGCCCAGCCGGTGGGTGGGCCGGCGGGCGGCAAGACCGGCAAAAAGGGTCGCGACCGTGGCGTAGACGGCCTGATCCCCTTCGTAGACGACGGCGCGCAGCCGCAGCAGGTGATCGTGCAGGTCAAGAGCGGTCACGTCGGACCGACCGACATCCGCGACTTGCAGGGCACGCTGCAAACCGAGCGCGCCGCCATCGGCGTGTTCCTGACGCTGGAGCCGCCGACCGCGCCGATGCAGCAGGCGGCCACGGCGGCGGGCTTCTACGAGTCGAAAAACTGGGTCCAACGCTACCCGGCGATCCAGATCCTGACCGTGGCCGACCTACTGGCGGGCAAAGGGGTGCAGATGCCGCCGCGCGTCCTCGCCTTCCGCCAATCGGCCCCCGCCGCCGCGCCCGATCAGCAAGGCCGGCTGGCACTAGGATGAGGCGATGTTAGACGAACCGATCCGCGTGCGCTGCTTGGCCTGCGACACCCGGCTGGCCCTGCCGCCGAAGGCGACCTATGTGGCCTGTGCCCATTGCGGCAGCGAATATGTGATCGCACGGCGCGGCAGTGCGGTCACGCTGCAACCACTTGCGCCCGACGAACTGGAGCGCGTCCAGGCGGTGGCGGCGGTAGAGCGCGAAGGCGAGATGGGCTGCGCCAACTTGGGGCTTTCGATGCTGGCGGCGGTGACGGTGCTGCTCTGTGTGATCGGTGGCGTTGGACTGCAAGTGTTCAACAGTCGCGCCATTTGCACTGGGACGGCGGCTCTGGCGCTGGTGTTGGTGGTGATCGGCGCGGTGGTCATGCGGCGTAACTTGGCCCAAACCGACCAACAACGCACGGAGCTGCTGGCCGTGCAAGCTGCCACCGACCCACCGCTTCAGCACGGCGACACGGAGGCACGGACTACGAAAGAAGGAATTGGCGATGACCCGGAGTAGGGCGGCAATTCACTAACCCTGGCCGCCACGCCCTAAAATCTCCGTGGCGCCGTGCTGCGCCGGCAAGTCGGTGGCAGGCTAGAAGTGGATCGAGGTAAGGCCGACACCGAGATACCAAAAGACCATTATGCCGATCAACAGGGCAAGACCGGCGAACATGACGTAGATCATGCAAGTCGGCATGAGGCTGTCGGTGGTCATGACGCGCGGCTCGGCGGCGGCGGCGGCCACATCGGCCACGCGGTCGGCGCGTTCGACGCCCAGCGCGACGGTATCAGCGGGGGGAGTGCCCGGTCGGCCGCCGGCAGTCGGGCTGCCCGGCGTCGCCTCGGGCGCGGGATTTTTGATCACCGGGGTCTGGGCGACAACATCGGCGGGGCGACTCCGCATCCCGCTGGTCGCGTCGGGCAGGGATTGGCCGTCGGGCGGTTGGATCATGGGTCGTGGGTTCCTCCTGCTGCGGGCGGCGGCAGCGCATTTTGTCGGCATTCAATAGACCCATTATACTGTAGCGCGCCTCCTGCTACAACTCTGTTGGATCGGTAGCGCTTAGTGCCTTTGTGGTGAGAAAACGGAGACGATGCGTGGCGGACTTGCCCCTGGACCAGGTGTTAATCGGTGACTGCCGTGAGGTGCTGGCGGGCCTGCCGGAGCGCAGCGTAGACCTGATTTTCGCCGACCCCCCGTATAATTTGCAGTTGCAAGGCGAACTCCTGCGCCCCAACCACAGCCGTGTGGACGGCGTAGATGCCGAATGGGACCAGTTTGCCGACTTTGCCGCCTACGACCGCTTCACCGACGAGTGGCTGCGCGCTTGTCGCCGCGTCCTCAAAGACAGCGGCGCGCTCTGGGTCATCGGCAGCTACCACAACATCTTTCGTGTCGGCAAAAACCTGATGGACCTGGGCTACTGGATCATGAACGACGTGACCTGGATCAAGTTGAATCCCCTGCCGCAATTCCGCGGCGTGCGCTTCACCAATGCCCATGAGACGCTGATCTGGGCCAAAAAGTCGCACGAGCAGACGCGCTACACGTTCAACTATCAGGCGATGAAAAGCCTCAACGAGGATAAGCAGATGCGGAGCGATTGGGAGATCGCGCTCTGCCGGGGGGCAGAGCGCTTGCAAGTGGACGGCCATAAGGCGCATCCGACGCAAAAGCCCGCCGCGCTGCTCTACCGCGTGATCCTGTCCACTAGCAATCCCGGCGATGTAGTGCTGGACCCGTTTTTCGGCACCGGCACCACCGGCGCGGTCGCCCACGCGCTGCACCGCCGCTGGATCGGTATCGAGCGTGACCCCGGCTATGCCACGCTGGCCGCAGCGCGGATCGCCGCTGTGCAGCCGGCTCTCTTGCCCGAAGCGCTCTATGCCGCCGGCAACCCGCGCCGCGCCCCACGCATCGCCTTTGGTCGCCTGCTGGAAGAAGGCTTGCTACAGCCCGGCAGGCAACTCTACCTCGGCCTGCACGGCCCGGCGGCGACAATTCTGCCCGACGGTACATTGGTGGCCGGCGAGCGGCGCGGCTCGATCCATGCGCTCGGCGCGGCGCTGGCCGGCCAGCCTTCCTGTAACGGCTGGACCGCCTGGTATTACGACGACCCCACCACCGGCACCCGCCGTGTCCTCGATGAGTTGCGCGCCACGCTGCGCCGGACGACCGTAGTGCCGCTGCGCCCGGCGGCGGGGGCGTGAACCGTGCGCCTTTTTATACAAATTATGATGAGAAACTTGCATTACGTATTACGGCTCACGCTTCCTCCGCAGCGCCGCCACCAGTAGCGCATCGGCGATCCAATGAGCCAGTACCGGGCCGAGCAGATTGCCGCCGCACCAGCGGCGTAGCGCACTGAGGGCCAGCCCGACCACTCCCGTCGCCATCATGCCGCCGCCCACGCTGAGGGCGTTGGCATGACGGCGTAGTAGGAGGGGCACGCGCGTGGCCTGGGCGGCGATGTTGGTGCGCCGCATCGTGTCCACGCTCACTGCCCAATGCCAGGCCGCGAAGGTCAGGCTGGTCGCCAGGGCGGGCTGCGGCCGGCGGGCCCGCCGCCATGCCGTATCTAACAAGCCGCGAAAGACGATCTCCTCAAACAGCGCCACGGTGAGCGGCAGTTCCAGCCAGATGCGCCGCCGAAATGCGCGCGGTGACAGATCCGCGATAGGATCATATTCCAATGGTTGCTCTAACACCAGCGGACGGGCGAAAAAGATCAGCGCCGGGGTCGCCAGCAGCGCGCCCAACAGCGGCCCCGCGACCAGACTCCGTTGCCAACCTGCCCGTTGCAGCCCTGCCTCGTGCAGCAGCCGCCCCGGTCCCACGCCCCGGACCACCGCCAACGCCGCAATCAGCACTGCCAGGAACGGCCCATTACTGCGGGTATAGCTCTCGTCGGCCACTGCACCCCGCCGCATGGCGCGGATCGCCAGCCCGTTGCTATAGCCCACCAACGCCGCTGCCAGCGCCGCTGCCTCAATACGCTCTCTCATGCCGATCCTTCGTAAAACGTAAAACGTAAAACGTAAATTGATGATTAGAAACTTATATTACGCATTACGCACTGCGCCTTTCGCCTTACGTGTTCAAGATCTCTTTAGCGGATACCGTGTGCCCACTAGCCGTCAAAGCCTGATCGCCCAGCGTTTCGCCGGGGCCGCCGGTTAGGTCAAGGATACGGGTGAGCCGCAGCAGGGCTTGGCGGGCGGCGTGGCGCACGGCGGGATACGAGCGCGTGTCCAGCGAATCGAACCAGGCCGCTAGATCCGCATCACTGATCTCGGCCCAGCGCACATCTTGCGTCAGCCGCGTGCCGACCTTCTTCACCGGGTCGCGCCGGATCGTATCGGTGCGTCGCCGCCCCGCCTGCGCCACCGCATCGGGCGCAGCGGGGGTCGTTGCCGCCGCGCCGCGTGTGACCGTCGGCACGGCCGCCGCCGCCTCCACGCCCAACTCGGCCAGCAGCGTTTGCACATCGCGCGTGCGGAACACCGCCGCTTGACCCGCGCCGTGGTAGGGCTTTAAGCGTCCCCCTTCCACATAGGCTAACGCTTGCTGGCGCGATACGCCTAGTACCTCAGCGGCAGTGGGGAGGTCAATAAAGCGAAAGGTAGACATCGGTCAGCTCTCCGTCGGTATGAACCAGGGCCAAAACGCAGATTAAGCAGGCCAATTATAGCATAGCATCCGCGCCTGTGCTATAATAGCCCAATCCGTCAGGGCGCGGACCGGCGCGGGTGGTGGAACTGGTCCTACTCCTGTGTCCGCGAGATGTTTTACCATTAGCAAAGGGAGGAAAAACGTTGTCTAAGTTCTTCAAATCGGGCAACCTGCTTGGGGCAGGGCTGCTACTGTGCGGCACATTGTTATCCGCCTGTGATACCGGCACTACGGCGGCGAACACGCCGGTTCCGGCGGCCGACACCGCTGTGCCCACCACGGCGATGACCGGCGGCACGGCTACCCCAGGAGCCATGACCGGCGGCAAAAAGATCAAAGTCGGTCTCGTGACCGATGTGGGTTCGATCAATGATAAAAACTTTAACCAGGCATCTTACGAAGGCGTGCAGCAGGCCGAAAAAGACCTGGGCGCGGAAATCAAATACCTGGAGCCGAAAGACGCGAAAGAATACGCCCAACTGATTGACCAGTTCGTGAGCGCCAATTACGATGTGATCGTCACGGTCGGCTTCGCGCTGGGCGATGCTACCACGGCGGCGGCGAAGGCCAACCCCAACGTCAAGTTCATCGGCGTAGACCAGTTTCAGGCGGCTACCCTGCCCAACTTGGCCGGCCTAATCTTTGAGGAGGACAAAGCCGGCTACCTGGCGGGTGCGCTGGCCGCCGGCCTCAGCAAGAGCCACAACATCGGCGCGGTGCTAGGCACCGACACAGTGCCGCCGGTCTGGCGCTACGGCGAAGGCTACAAAGTCGGTGCGAAAGCTCAAGATCCGAGTGTCACCGTACAGGTCACGTATCATAGCGACGTGGACATCAGCAAGACCTTCAACGACCCGGCCTGGGGCAAAACGACCGCACTGTCCATGATGGACAAAGGCGCCGACGTGGTGTTCGGCGCGGGCGGCAACACCGGCAACGGTGCGTTGTTCGCCGCCGCCGAGCGCAAAGATAAAGGCATCCTCTGCATCGGCGTAGACGTGGACCAATACAATACTGTGCCGGAATCGCAGCCGGTGATCGTCTCCAGCGCGGAGAAAAAGCTCACGGCCGGCGTGTTCACCCTACTCAAAGCCGTGCAAAGCGGCACACTCAAGGGCGGCAACAACACCGGCGAAGTCGGCCTGGCCCCGTTCCACGATCTGGCCGCGAAAGTGCCTGCCGATTTGAAAACCAAGCTAGACAAAATCACCGCCGACCTGGCGAGCGGCACGATCAAGACCAACGTGCCGCCGGCGAAACCGTAGATCAAGCGATTAAGTATCAGGCAGCAGGGGTCAGGGGTTTAAAAGACCTGACCCCTGCTGCCTAACCCCTGACCCTCGTGTAGGAGCGCAACGATGGCGGAGACGACGACGGCCCCCGCACCGGCCCCGCAAGCCCATATTCCCGTGACTACGGAGCAGGCGGCGGGTAGCTTGGTCGCGCGGCTGGCCCGCGACTTGCTGGTGCCGCTGCTGGCGATCTTCACCTCGCTGCTGATTGGCGCGGGCCTTATTGCCCTGACTACCGGCAGCCCCGGCACCGCGCTCGAAGCCTACGGCGGCCTGTTGACCGGGGCGGTCGGCTCGCCCCAGGCGCTCGCGAATACGCTCATCCGGTCTACGCCCTATATCTTCGCCGGATTAGCCGTCGCGCTGGCCTTTAAGTGCGGGCTATTTAACATTGGGGCTGAAGGCCAGGTGGCGTTTGGCGGGCTGTTTGCCGCTTATGTCGGCTATGCCGTGCCCTTGCCGGGCCTGTTCCATCCGCTGCTGGCGCTGACCGCCGGCGTGTTGGGCGGCTTCCTCTGGGGCGCGGTGCCCGGCTTCCTTAAAGCGCGCACCGGCGCGCACGAAGTGATTACCACGATCATGATGAATTACCTCGCCTTGCAATTTGTCGGGCTGATGCTGGCCGGACCGATGAAAAAGCCCGGCTCCATTTCGGCACGCACGCCTGACCTGTTACCGACGGCACGCTTACCGATGCTCGCCGCCAACCTGGGGCTGCACAGCGGGGTCTTGTTGGCGGTGGGGGTAGCGGTGGCGGTGTGGTGGTTCCTCTATCGCACCACCTGGGGCTTTGAGATCCGCACCACCGGGGCGAATCCTGCGGCGGCACGCTATGCCGGAATGCCGACGGTGCGCAATGTGATCCTGGCGATGGCCCTCAGCGGTGCGCTGGCCGGGCTGGCCGGGGCGGTCGAGGTGGTGGGTGTCGCGCTCAACGTGTCGCGCCTCAATCCGGGTGGTGACCGCTATTTTGGTCTCGGTTTCTCCAGTGGCTACGGCTTCGACAGCATTGCCATTGCCCTACTGGGGCGCAGCAATCCGTTCGGCGTGGTCGCGGCGGCCCTGCTGTTTGGTGCATTGCGGGCGGGCGCTTCGACCATGCAGTTCAACACCCATCCCGAAGTGCCCGGCGAAATTATTTCCGTGATTCAGGGGTTGATCCTGTTGTTTGTGGCCGCCGATGCGATTATTCGACGCCTCTACCGCGTACCTGCCACGGCTGCCGGCAGTGCCGCTTTGACCACCGGTTGGGGCGATAAGCTCTAGCCTGCCTTGCGGAGATTGACTTTATGACCCTGTGCGGCCAACCCGTCCTGCTCCTGCTGCTCAGTGTGTTGATCACCGCGCTCTCTTTCGCCACCCCGATCACGCTGGGGGCGCTGAGTGGCGTGATCTGCGAACGGGCCGGCGTGGTCAATATCGCCATCGAAGGCATGATGCTATCCGGGGCGTTCGGTGGCTACTGGGCGGCGGTGACGTTCCACAGCCTGCTGCCGGCGGTGCTGACGGCGGTGTTGGTGGGCGGGCTGATGGCCCTGTTGCACGGCTGGCTTTCGATCACGTATAAAGTAGACCAGATCATCAGCGGCACAGTGATCAATATCCTCGGCTTCGGCATCACCGGCTACCTGTTCGGCCAATGGTATGCCCACAACGCCCCGGACTCGCCCGGCACGCTGCCGACCATCCCTGTGCCGGGGGGTGGATCGCTGCAATTTCTGGCGGTAGTTGCCGTCATCTTGGTTTTTGTGCTGTACGCGGTACTGCAAGGCACGGTGTGGGGTTTGCGCGTGCGGGCCGTCGGCGAAAACCCGCACGCCGCTGATACCGTAGGCGTGAACGTGCGTCGGGTACGCTACAGTGCGGTGCTGGTCGGTGGCCTGCTGGCGGGGCTAGGCGGGGCGGCCTACGTGCCGGGCTACATTCCCGCTTTCACGCCCGGCATGACCAACGGCTACGGCTTCATCGCGTTGGCCGCCATGATCTTCGGCAAATGGAACCCCATTGGTGCTTGGGCAGCCGCGCTGTTCTTCGGCCTCACCCTGTCGATTCAGAACAATTTGCAATCCTGTGGCGTGGTTCAGGGGCCGGTGCCCGTGGGCATCGTCGGGATGCTGCCGTACATCGCCACCCTGCTTGTCCTCGCCGGCTTCGTCGGGCGCTCAACCCCCCCGGCAGCGGACGGCGTACCGTTCTGAGTTCTGAGTTTTGAGTTTTGAGTTCTGAGTTCTGAATTAACGGGGGCTGTATACAGGGTTCTGAATTCAGAACTCAGAACTATTTAGGAGGCATATTGTGGCGGATAGTGTGATTCGGCAGAAGAGCTTTGCGTTTGCTTTAGAGATTGTTCAGCTTTATCGTGAGTTGGTGGCGCAGCGCGAATATATACTGTCGAAGCAATGGCTGCGTAGTGGCACCAGCATTGGCGCAAATGTAGAGGAAGCAGGAGCCGGCCCAAGCCGTAAGAACTTTCTTGCACGACTGGTGATTGCCTTAAAAGAGACGTGCGAGACTAAATATTGGCTAGGCTTCTGCGTGAATCTCAAATGACCACTGTCAATCTAGCGAATATCCTGACGCACGTTGAAGAACTTGACCGTATTCTAACCTCTACCATGAAAACAACTGGCGAAACTCCATGAACAACCCAAATCCCACAACCCCAAACTCCAAGCCAAAGTCCGTTAACTCAGAACTCAGAACTCAGAACTCAGAACTCGCCCTAGAGGCGCACGACATCACTAAGCGCTTCCCCGGCGTACTGGCGAATGATGGGGTGAACTTCGAGTTGCGGCGGGGTGAGATCCATGCATTGCTGGGCGAGAACGGTGCGGGTAAATCTACACTAATGAATGTGCTATATGGCCTCTATCAACCCGATGCAGGCGAGGTACGGATCTGCGGGGTGCCGGTGCAGTTCCGCAACCCCCGTGACGCCATTGCGCGCGGTATCGGTATGGTCCACCAGCACTTTATGCTAGTGCCGCCGCTTACCGTGACTGAGAACATCATGCTGGGACAGGAAAGCGTGCGGGGGGTGCTGCTCGACCGGCGAACGGCGGCAGCACGCATCAGTGCCTTGTCGAAGCAATACGGCTTGGATGTAGATCCCGACAGCAAGATCCGCGACCTATCGGTCGGCACCCAGCAGCGGGTTGAGATCCTCAAGGCGTTCTACCGCGCCGCCGACGTGCTGATCCTCGACGAGCCGACCGCCGTGCTGACCCCGCAAGAGGCCGACGACCTGTTCGGCATTATGGCTGGATTGCGGGCGCAGGGCAAAGCGATTGTGTTTATCACCCACAAATTGCGCGAGGTGCTGGCGATCACCGACCGGGTGACAGTGCTGCGCCAGGGGCGGGTGGTCGGCCACGCCGATGCACGCGCTGTGAGCGAGTCCGAGTTGGCGACGATGATGGTGGGGCGTAGTATCGCCCTGCCGAGCCAGCGTGCGCAAGCCGCCGATGCCGTCGCTGCCGCCGATGCCGTTGCGCTGGGCCTGGGCGAACCCACGCCTGAACACAGCCGCGCGGCACCCTCCGCCGGCGCGCCGGCGCTGCTGGAAGTGGCGGGCTTGCGTGTTCGCAACACACGCGGTCAGTTCGCGGTAGACGATGTTTCCTTCAGCATCGCGCCGGGCGAAATCTTTGGTATTGCCGGGGTGGAAGGCAATGGACAGAGCGAACTAGTAGAGGCGCTAACCGGCCTGCGCCCGGCGGCGGCCGGCACAGTACGCCTGGATGGGCACGATATAACCAATCGTCCGCCTAAAGTCCTGATCGCCGCTGGGTTGGCCCACATCCCGGAGGACCGCCAGAAGTACGGCTTGGTCCTTAGCTACCCGATCAGCGACAACATGGTGCTATCCACCTACGGGCAAGCGCCTTTTGCGCGTGGCGTGCTGCGCCAGGATGCGCCGATCCGCGCGTTTGCCCGCCGCTTGGTAGGTGCGTTTGATGTCCGCACTCCCGGCGGCGATGTGGCGGCCGGTACCCTGTCGGGCGGTAACCAGCAGAAGGTGATTATTGCCCGCGAACTGTCGCGTCCCATCCGTTTATTGGTGGCCGCCCAACCCACGCGCGGCTTGGATGTCGGCTCGATCGAGTTTATCCACAGCCGGATCGTGGATCAGCGTAACCAGGGCCGTGCCGTGCTGTTGGTATCCGCTGAACTGGACGAGATTCTGGCCCTGGCCGACCGCATCGGCGTACTCTACCGTGGCCGACTCGCTGCTATCCTGCCGCGCGCCGCCGCCACCCGCGAACGCCTCGGCTTGCTGATGGCGGGCGGTGAATGAGCCGCCCCCAGAATCTGACGAGGAGCCGGCCGTATGGACCCTGACGCATCGTTATCGCTCGCCCGCATCCTGCCGCGCTTGGAAACTCGCTTCGCCGCCGCCGATCCACCGGCCTGGGCTGTGTTTCGGGCGCGTCTGTACGCCCATTTCGGCGCGTTGTTTCCCCTGCTACGGCACCTGTACGGCGGGCAGTACGATTTTTTCTATCATCTGGAAGCCACGCTGGAGATGGCCGCTACCCAGTGGCTGGTCCGTCCACCCGCGCTGCGGGCGCTCGATGTCGCCCGCGAAGCCGATCCCGGCTGGTTTCAAGCTGCGGGAATGCTAGGGGCGGTAGCCTATGTCGATCTATTTGCCGAGACGCTGGACGGCGTGCGAGCCAAAATCCCGTACTTCCAAGAGTTAGGCGTAACCTATCTGCACCTAATGCCGCCCTTTTTAGCCCCGGCGGGCAATAGTGACGGCGGCTATGCCGTCAGTAGCTACCGCGAGACTAACCCCGCGCTGGGCACCATACGCGATTTGGCCGAACTGGCAGCCGCCTTGCGCGCCGAAGGCATCAGCCTGGTACTGGATTTCGTCTTCAATCATACATCGGACGAGCATACCTGGGCGCGGGCGGCGTTGGCGGGCGACCCGCAATACCAAGCCTACTACCGAATGTTCCCCGACCGCAGCATCCCCGATGCCTATGAGCGTAGCCTGCGCGAAATCTTCCCTGACCAGCGGCCCGGCAACTTCACCTGGCGCGGCGATATAGGTCGCTGGATCTGGACGACGTTCAACAGTTTTCAGTGGGATCTGAACTACGCCAACCCCGAAGTGTTCACACGCATGGCTGAAGAGCTCTTATTCCTGGCGAATCAGGGGGTGGAGGTGTTGCGTCTTGACGCGGTGGCCTTTATCTGGAAGCAACTGGGCACCACTTGTGAGAACTTGCCCGAAGCGCACCTGCTGATCCAGGCGTTTAATGCGCTGGTCCGCATTGCCGCGCCCGCGTTGCTGTTCAAGTCGGAGGCTATTGTCCACCCCGATGAGGTGATCCGTTACATCCGCCCTGACGAATGCGCGCTGTCCTATAACCCGCTGCTAATGGCGCTACTCTGGAACACCCTAGCGACGCGCGATGTGCGCCTGCTGGCGGTTTCGATGCGCGAGCGCTTCCCGATAGATCCGCGCTGCGCCTGGGTGAATTATGTGCGTGTTCACGACGACATCGGGTGGACTTTCGATGACGCGGTGGCGAGCCGCCTAGGCATCAACGGCTATGACCACCGCCGCTTCCTCAACCAGTTTTACACGGGGCGCTTTGCCGACAGTTTTGCGCGTGGGGTGCCGTTCCAGGAGAACCCCCGCACCGGCGACGCACGCATCGCCGGCACCGGCGCCTCGTTAGCCGGTCTCGAAGCCGCGTTGCAGGCAGGTGATGCACAAGGTGTTGAGTATGCGATCCGCCGCATTTTGCTGATCCATGGCGTGATCCTGACGATAGGTGGCATCCCGCTGATCTACCTGGGCGACGAGGTAGGCACGCTGAACAACTACAGCTACCGTACCGATCCCGCCAAAGCCGGCGACAGCCGCTGGATCCACCGCCCGCCCACCGATTGGAGCGCCGTGGATCGCCGCCGTGACCCCACCACGGTCGAAGGCCGCATCTATGGCGAACTCCAACACCTGATCGCCATCCGCAAGGTGCACCCGGTCTTTGCCGGGCATGACACGACGATCCTCGACTGCGGCAACCCGCAGGTGTTCGCCTACACGCGCCAGGGCGCCGGACCACCGGTGTTGGCTCTGGCGAACTTCAGTGAAAGGCCGCAGACGCTCACGGCCAACGAACTGCGCCTCTACGGCCTCAGCTATCGCTTCCGCGATCTGGTTAGCGGCGAATCGCTGCGCCTCACGGCTGACCTAGTGCTGGATGCGTATCGCTTCCGTTGGCTGGTGGCGGAGGCGTGAAACACAAAACGTGAAACGGGATAACACGCACGGTAGGGGCGCTGCTTGCTGCGTCGGTGCACTGTAACTGGAGGAGAATTAGGCGATGATTCGGATTCATACCCAATCTGTTGGGCAGCCGCAACTGCATACGGATGCCCGCGGACAATGGGCTTCGGCGATCTTTCGTGCGCCGGTGGCTGGACCGGTGGAACTAGAGATCCGTGGCCTGGTCAGCGACCAAGTGGCCGATACGGTTAATCACGGCAGCCTGGGGCAGGCGGTCAGTTGCCATCCGCTGGCCCATTATACCTACTGGAACGGGATCTATGAGTTGACCACACCGGAGCGGATGCTCGGCGCGGGTAGCGTGGGTGAAAACTGGACGCTGGCTGAGGCGACCGAGGCCGATGTCTGTATTGGTGATACTTATGCGGTGGGTACGGCACGAGTGCAGGTGAGCGGGCCGCGCTATCCTTGCACCAAACAAGAGCGCAAAGTCGGGCTGCCGGGCTTCCTCAAACGCACAAAAGAGACGCTGCGGACGGGCTTCTATTTGCGTGTCCTCACGCCCGGTGTGGTGCAGGCGGGCGACACCTGGCTATTAGAGGCGCGGCTATATCCCGCTCTCAGCGTCCATGCGATCAATGCCTGTGCCCACCAAACGTTCGATCCGGATGTGGCGCGCCGGGCGCTGGACGTGCCGGAACTCGCAGAAGGCTGGAAACGTATCTTGCAAGCCGCTGCCAAAGGCGAACTGGAGTAAGCGGGTGGCGCAGCTAACCCTGGCACTGGCGCAGATGCGCTGTGAAAAAGGCGACTGGGCGAGCAATCTGGCGCGCACAGCAGATTGGATGGCGCACGCCCAGGCTGCCGGCTGCGCCGTGATCGTGTTCCCGGAGGCCGGCTTATCCGGCTATGCCGATTATCGGCGCTTCCCCGCAGCAGTTCAACCGCTCGACTCGCCGACGGTGCAGGCGGCCATCGCCTTGACGGCCCGCTACAGCATCGCGGCTTCGCTGGGTTTCCTCGAACCCAACCCGGCCGACCCGCGCCCTTTTGTCACCCAGATCCTGGTAGCGGGTGGGCGGGTGCTCGGCGTGTACCGCAAGGTTCATGTAGTGGAGGAGGACGTGGCGATGTTCTCCGCAGCCGGCGTCATGCCGGTGTTTGACTTGCCGGTGGAGGGCGCGGCGATTCCGTGTGCGCTGGCGATTTGCTCTGATAGTGACCGGCCCGACCTGTTCGCCGCGTTTGCCCAGCAGGGAGCGCGGGTAGTCTTCCATTCGGCCGCACCGGGTCTTTATGGACGGCGCACCGACGCGGCGGGTTGGTGGGCCGGCTATAAGTGGTATCGCAGCTATCTGACTGAACATTTAGGCCCGGCCGCCCGCACGAATCGGTTACTTATTGCTGTGGCCGCACAGGCCGGCGCGACGGTGGATGAAGATTTCCCCGGCGGCAGTTGCGTCTTTGACCTTGACGGTACCTGCCTGATCGCTGCGCCCGACTACAGCGAAACGCTGCTGATCACGACGGTCACCGTGTAATGGGTCGGTTTTTCGACCAACAGGAGTACGCGGTGCGTTGTGAATGGGGGGCGGCCGCTGTGCGCGAATTGGCTCCGTCTAGCGAGGTGGTGATTATCGTAGATGTGCTATCGTTCAGCACCTGTGTGGATGTGGCGGTGGCAAACGGCGCGCAGGTCTACCCCTACCCCTGGCGCGATCATTCGGCGCAAGCCTACGCCGACTCGGTCGGCGCTGTCCTCGCCGCGCCGCAGCGCGATCAGGCCGGCTACACATTATCCCCGGCTTCACTGCGTACCCTGCCCGCCGGTATGCGCCTGGTCTTGCCCTCGCCCAATGGTTCGACGTTGACGCTGGCGACCGGTGCGGTGCCGACTCTAGCCGGTTGCCTGCGGAACGCCGCCGCCGTGGCCCGCACCGCAGCCCGCCTAGGGCGCCGCATCCTGGTCGTGCCGGCCGGCGAACGCTGGTCCGACGGCAGCCTACGCCCCGCGTTGGAGGATCTGATTGGGGCCGGGGCCGTCATTGCTCATTTGTCGAGGGCGTGGTCGCCGGAAGCCGCCTGGGCAGTGGCGACCTTCGCCGAGTTTCAACCCGATTTGGCGGCTACGCTCCAGCGGTGCAGCTCCGGCAAAGAACTTATCGCGCAGGGTTTCACCGCCGATGTCCAGTTGGCGGCGGATCTGGATTGTAGCCGGGTCGCTCCGTTGTTGGTTGCCGGCGCGTACACGGACTACGTGCCCTGATGCTATGGCCGGCTTTTGCGTACCAGCGGAGAAGAACCAAGCTATGCCCGAATATGCGCTGTACCTTGAATCCGGTCCCCAACACCGTAAAACGCAAGTCCACGTACTAGACCTGCTGGGCTGTATCGCGCAAGGACCGATAACGGATGCCGCGTTAGTCGCCACACCCACTGCGATCCAGCGGTGGTTACGTTTCTTAAAACAGCACGGTGAGCCGGTTGACCCGGCTGCTCCCTTTACCACGCGGGTGGCGGATCATGTCATGCAAGGTGCGTGGCTGGGCAACGGCGATCCGGTCTCCGGCTTTGGTCCCGACTTCGATCCGCTGTCGGTAGCAGAACTTGACGGCTACCTGCGACACTTGGCTTGGCTGGGGGCCGACTGCATAAACTTAATCCGCGCGGTTCCACTGGAGCAACAAGCGGTCGCCCCCGAAGGCAGCAAGCGATCCGTCCGTTTGTTCTGGAACACATCATCGAAGCGCAAGCCAACTACCTGCATAATACCGTAGGCAAAGTGGAAGATTTGGCGCTACGGAAAGCGGTACGACAAGGCACCACGGAGTTGCCCGCTATTCTAGCGGATCTATGGCACTTGACCGGCACGCGCTTGGCCGGCATGAGTGAGGCCGAACGCAATACGCCGACGCAGCACGGCCGTGTGACCTGGACCGCCCGTCGCGGGCTGCGCCGGATGCTGGAACACGGCTGGGAACACTTCAAAGGACTGTCACAGCGGCTAGAACTGCCTACCGCGTAGAAGGAGCAGGCGATCATGTCTGTAGATAATCAGGCGCTATTTGACATAATTGATAGGGATCAAGATGCGTTGATCGGCTTTGTGCAGCAGATGATCCGTATTCCCAGCCCGGCGGGAGACGAAGGGGCGCTGGCCCAGGCGCTGGTAGCGCGGCTGCGGCTGCTGGGCTTGGCTGCGTGGATTGACCCGGCGGGCAACGTGATCGGCACGCTGGCCGGTGGTGATGCCCCCTGCCTGATGTTCAATAGCCACCTCGACCAAGCGCCGCCCGGCACCATGCTTGACCCTTTTGCCGGCAAGATCCTGGACGGTGCATCGTGGGGCACGGACGGACCGATCCTGTGGGGGCGCGGCGTGAATGGGCAGAAGGGTGCGCTGGGGGCGATGGTCTATGCGCTCAAAGCTTTGCGCGATGCGGACGCGGTGTTGGTCCGCCCGGTGGTGTTGACAGCGGCGGTGCTGGAAGAAGGCGCGGGTCATGTCGGACCGCGTTACCTGCTGCACAACGACGGCATCGCTACCGCCTACGCAGTGATCGGCGAAAACACGGATCTGGCAGTCCACAACGGCCATCGTGGCATGATCAACCTTGCGCTCGAAATCAGCGGGCGCAGCGTCCATGTGACCGCTCGCGATACCGGTATCAATGCGCTGAGTAAGCTGGCGCGGGCGATCCTGGCGATTGACGCCGCGCAAGGACAGTTGCCGGCGGACCCGCAATTCGGCCCGGCAATGGTCACAGTGAACCAGGTGACGGTGGTGCCCAACGTGTCGAATACCTTGCCTGAACGCTGCCGGGCAATCGTAGACGGGCGCAGCATTCCCGGCGTATCACGTGACGATCTGGTGGCGTTCCTCGACCGCATACTGGCCCCACTGGCCGCCACCGACCCCGACTTCCACTATACGGTGCGCCTGGACCGTAAGACGCTGACCAGCTACACCGGCCTCGAACTCGAAACGGACGGCTGCATCCTGCCGTTCTATACGGAACCGGATAGCCCGCTAGTTCAGGCCGCCGTGGCCGCTGTGACCGCCGCGACCGGACACGTGCCGCCCGTGCGCCTGTGGAGATGCAGCACCGACGGCGGCTATTTTGCCGACAGGGGTATCCCAACGGTCGGCTTGGCCCCCGGTGCAGCGCGCTTCTCGCATACCGCCGACGAGCACACGCCGGTGGCCGATATTCTGAGCGCCGCCAAAGCATATGCGGCGCTCGCTCTACGGCTCTGCGGTGCGTAGCCGGGTCAAGGGTTGCGTAGATATTTATCGAAGAAAGCGATGACGTGGCTGCGGTAGCCGGTCGGATCGGCGAACAATATGCCGGCGTGTTCGCCCAGCGGTGCGACCCAGAGAGCTTTCGGTTGCTGGGCCGCCGCATACAGCGCCTGGGTGCCCACCGCAGGAGTCAGCGGGTTACCGTCTTGGTCACTATGGATCAGCAATAGGGCGCTGGGACTGACCGCCACTGCCTGTCGCAACGGCGCGAGATCGTCCAGCCGGCCGTCGAGCAGCAAGTTAGCCGTCGCCGTGCCAAGAGGGGCCATAGGGATGCGATGCGGCCAAATCGTCAGCCCGATCTGGTCCCACTGGGTAAACATCGGCGCGGCACGTGGATAGGTACTGTCACAGACGACAGCGGCCAAGCGGTGGTCGTGCGCGGCCCCAATCAACATCAAGCCGGCTCCATAGGAGACACCAAGACCGCCGAAGCGCGGGTGGTGCAGATCGGGGCGGGCGCTCAGGTAATTGAGCGCGCCGCGCAAGTCGTCCGGCTCGTGCAAGCCAAACGTGGTCATGTCACCGCCACTCGCGCCCCAGCCGCGCCAGTCGAACAATAACACGCTATAGCCCGCCTGGTAGAGTAGATCGGCATAGGGAATCATTTGCTCCCGCGAACCGGGGTAGCCGTGGCCGAACAGGATCACGGGCGCAGCGGCAGCGGCGCGGCCCAACCAGCCGCGAATCGTCACGCCGTCGGCGGTTGGGAAGGCTACGGCTTCGGCAGGGAAGGGCAACTGATTCAAGCGTGTACGGATCGGGCTGTGGCCGGGATGCAGGGTGTAGTAGACAAAGCTGATCGGCGGCAGGCACCAGGCGATCAGCAGTGTAATCGGCACCAGGCGCACGAAAGCGCGCAATAGGCGCCGCAGCCGCTGCGGTTGCTCTGGCGGGCCGGCCCTCCTTGCCGGCTGCATCAGCACAGGGTGCCCGCGCCGTCTACCAACGCTTGGGCAATGGTATTATGGCGGGCGACGAGCGCAGGCAGATCCACACCGAGCAGTCGTCCGTCCTGCACGCGCATTCGGCCGTTGACGATGCTGAGGTCCACGTCGGGCGGTCGGCAGAAGAGTAGCGCCGCCAGGGGGTCGTGGACTGCGCCGCCGGCCAATGGTAGTGTGTCGAGCCGATAGCCGATCACATCGGCGGCCATGCCGGGGGCCAGCACGCCGATGTCGTCGCGGCCCAGCACAGCGGCCCCACCGTGCGTCGCCAGTCGCCACACTTCGGTCGCCGTTAGTGCGGCCGGATCGCCGGTCACGCGCTGCAACAATAATGCCTGACGCGCTTCGGTCAGTAAGTGCGACGAGTCGTTGGAGGCCGATCCATCTACCCCCAGGCCCACGCGCGCCCCTGCCGCGCTGAGCGCGCGTAACGGCGCGATGCCCGACGCAAGGCGCATATTCGACGAGGGGCAGTGGGCGACGCCGGTGTGCGTCGCGCCCAACCGCCCAGTTTCGGCGGCGGAGGGGTGGACCATGTGTGCGTGCCAGACATCGGGGCCGACCCAGCCCAGGTCTTCGGCCAGTTCGACCGGGCGGCGGCCAAAGTGTTCCAGGCAATAGACTTCTTCATCGTGCGTTTCGGCCAAATGGGTGTGCGAATGTACACCGTAGCTACGGGCCAGGGCTAGACTCTCACGCATCAGGTCGGGTGATACACTGAACGGTGAGCAGGGGGCCAGTACGATGCGCAGCATAGCGTAGCGGCGCGCGTCGTGGTATTGCTCGATCACCCGGCGCGAATCGGTCAGGATTGTCGCTTCGTCTTCAGTTACGCGGTCGGGCGGCAGACCCCTCTGCGACTCGCCCACCGACATGGAGCCGCGCGCTGCATGGAAGCGCAGCCCCAACTCGCTCGCCGCCTGGATCTGATCGTCCAGTCGCGCCCCATTCGGCCACAGATAGGTGTGATCGCTCGACGTGGTGCAGCCGGAGAGTAGCAGTTCGGCCATCGCGGTTTTGCTGCTGACATAGACTGCTTCGGGAGTCAGTCGCGCCCAGATAGGATACAGTGTCGTCAGCCACTGGAACAGTGTTGCGTCTTGTGCCGCAGGGACGGCGCGGGTGAGAGTTTGGGTAAAATGGTGGTGCGTGTTCACTAGGCCCGGCAGCAGAATCCGGTTGTGTGCATCTAGCACACGGTCGGCCGTATCGGGTAGGTTGCCGGTCGGCCCGACGGCTGTAATCACGTTATCGGTGATGAATAGGCCGCCGTCTGCCCAGCGCGTGTCGGCATCATCCATCGTTACCAGCAATGTGGCGTGGCGGATCAGCAGGGTAGGCATCCGGGTGTCTCCTATCGCCGGCCGGAGTTGCATAGCCGGGCAGCGACTATAGTATAATGGCCTTAGCCGGCTTGCGTCAATTCCGTCGCCGCCGCGAAGGATCCCGACTCCTTATCCTTACCTTCGCAAGGCAAGGGGAGAACGCTGGGAGGGTCTTGTGCCGCCGTCCCGTATCACACTGCACGATCTTAATGCAGCCGACCAGGCTATATTTCAAGCGGTCGTCGCCCCGCTGTTCGAGGGTAGCCCCGCTTGGGTCGGGCGCGCATCTCAGGCGCGCCCCTTCGCTGATGTGGAGAGCCTGCATGATGCGCTGACCGCTGTGCTGTCGGCCGCTTCGCCGGCGGAACAGATCGCGCTGATCCAGGCGCACCCCGATCTGGTGGGTAGGGCCGCGCTAACCGGCAGCCTCAGCGTTGCTTCCACCGCTGAGCAAGCCGCCGCCGGCCTTGACCGCCTGACGCCCGACGAGATCGCCCACTTCAGCGCCTACAATGCCGCCTATCGGGATCGCTTCGGCTTTCCGTTCGTGATCTGCGCCCGCGAACACCGTAAAGCGAGCATCCTCGCGGCCTTCCCGCTGCGCCTGCAAAACACCCGGCCCGCCGAGATCACGACGGCCCTGCGTGAGATTGCCAAGATCGTCTGGCTACGGCTCCAGGATCAGGTGGGTACATAGCTGACTCGATCTACGAAGGGCACGAAGAAAATGAGTAAAACGCTATTGTCTTCTCTTTGTGTTCTTCGCGGATTAACAATCGTCGTTCTTCGTGCTCCTGCGCGGCTCTGCACCGATCAGAAACCGGACCCTCGTGCCCCGCCGTACACTGGATATGAATATACAAACCCTGACCCCACTCGTGACCACCCAGCCCCTACCGGGGCCACGCGCCGTGCCGCTGCTCGGCGGGCGGGCGCGGATGCTGCCTTTGCTGCGCGATCCGGTGGTATATCTGCGCGACCTCTACCGGCATTATGGCCCGCTGGTCGCCTTGAGTGGGGGGAAACGGCCTTTTGTATTCGGCTTCGCACCGGAGTTCAACCGCCTGCTCCTCAGCAATCCCGGCCTGTTTCATAACGGGGATCGCGAGACCATTTCGTTCGGCCCCCCGCCGGATACCGCTGCGGCCCGCCTAACAACCGGCCTGACCGCGATGAATGACGGCAAGCACACCCAACAGCGCCGCCTGATGATGCCCGCCTTCCACCGCAAGCGCGTCGAAGCCTACCACAGCACAATGGTGGACCTAGCTGAGCAGACCGTGGCCGGCTGGCAGGTGGGTGAGGTGCGCGATATGCAGCGCGAGATGAAGACTATCGCTCTGGCGGTTGCCTTCAAGACGCTGCTGGGTCTCGACCTCACTCCGGCGGGCGAGCGTCTGCGCCGGTTGGTGGAAGCCTGGATGCGAGTGTCGTTTGATCCGGTGGCGCTGCTGTTGCCGTTCGATATCCCCGGCCTGCCGTTCCATCGCCAATTGCAGCTTTCGACGCGGGTAGAGCGGGCGTTGGCCGCGATGATCGCTTATAAGCGGCGCAGCGGCGCGGACCGGGGTGATGTACTGGCGCTGCTGATGCAAGCGCATGACGAAGACGGCTCCACGTTGAGTGACGCCGAATTGATCGCCCATACGCTGACCCTGTTTGTGGCCGGTCACGAGACAACGGCCAACGCGCTCACCTGGACGCTGTTCCTGCTGTCGCAGCATCCTGCTGTATTGGCCGACCTACGCGACGAGTTGGCCGTGCTGCATGGAGCCGCGCCGGAATTAGCGCAGATCGACGCGCTGCCGCTGCTGGATCGCGTGATCAAAGAGAGCCTGCGGCTGTTGCCGCCGGCCGTCTTCCTACTGCGCGTGGCAATGGAGGATGCCATTTGTGGCCCTTACACGATCCCGCAGGGCAGCTTCCTATTTTACAGCCCGCCGATCACCCACCGCCTGCCCGATCTCTACCCGCACGCTGAGCGCTTCGACCCGGCGCGCTGGGCGACGATTCATCCAAGCCTCTATGAGTACCTGCCCTTTGCCGCCGGCCCCCGGATGTGTATCGGCGCGACCTTTGCTACGCTTGAAATGAAGCTGGTGTTGCCGCTGATCCTGGCCCGCTTCACGCCCAGCCCGGTGACCGGGCGCCGCGTGGACCGCGCCGCCGGTGCATTGCTGGCCCCCAAGGGTGGCCTGCCCATGCGTCTCCTCCCCGCCGGCGCACCTCTGCCGCGCATGCCGGTAGACGGTGATGTGTGGGAGATTGTGACGCG
Organism: Chloroflexia bacterium; assembly: GCA_038228295.1. GTDB lineage: Bacteria > Chloroflexota > Chloroflexia > QHBQ01 > JAICKM01 > JAICKM01. The sequence continues at coordinate 44,389 of JBBRPH010000035.1, forward strand.
GCCTGCCTAAACCCGACCTAACCCTCCCCCTTCCTACAGAACAACAGAACAGAAGAATGCGGTTGGAGGTTAGGTCCGCGCCGTAACCGTCCACTGCCCTGTTGCATTTACCTCTATATAGATTTACAATAGTTATAAGGGCCGGCCACGCCCGGCGGGGTCTCTAATACGCTGCTTGCATCTCTGGCGTAACCCGCCCATGGAGAGAACGATGCCTGAGCTCACTGGAAAAACACTGGGCCGCTACCAGATCCTGGAGCGGGTGGGACGCGGCGGCATGGCCGATGTGTACCGTGCCAACCAGCCGTCGCTTGACCGTGATGTGGCGATCAAAGTACTCAACCCTTTTCTGCTCAACGATAGCGCCAATAGCGACCGCTTCCGCCGCGAGGCGAAAGCCGTAGCCGCTCTGCACCACTCCAATATTGTGCAGGTCTTGGACTACGACAGCGAGGGCGAGACCTTTTACATGGTCATGGCCTATATCGCCGGGCCGACGCTGAAGCACGTGCTGGACGACCACGCGACGCACGGCACGCGCCTGAGCCTGGGCGAGATCGGCGGCATTATGACCGCTATCGGCAATGCCCTGAGCTATGCCCATAGCCGCGGCATGATCCACCGCGACATCAAGCCGCACAATATCATGTTTACCGCCGAAGGCGCACCGATGCTGACCGACTTTGGTATCGCTCGAATGCTGCACGGCTCCACAGCCAGCGTCAGCGGCGGCCTGTCGGGCACTCCCGCTTATATGAGTCCCGAACAGGGGCGGGGCGATGCGCTTGATGCACGCAGTGACATCTATTCACTGGGTGTGGTGCTATACGAAATGCTGACCAGTCGCGTGCCGTTTGATGCCGACACGCCTTTCGCGGTCGTTATCAAGCACATGAACGACCCGCTGCCGCCTCCGCGCAGCGTCAACCCGGCTATCTCGGAACCGTTGGAGCGCGTGGTGCTGAAAGCGCTGGCGAAACCCCCCGCCCAGCGCTATCAGACGGTGGACGAGTTGGTGCAGGCCACGCAAGCCGCTATTACCGAGGCGCAAGGGGCGGGTGCGACCACGATCCCCGCCCTACCTACGCCCGCGCCCGCCCCACTCCCCGTACAAGCTCTGGCGCCCGTGGTGCCGGTTACCACTGTGGTCGTTGTGCCGCGCGTCGCCGGCGGGATCACCTGTCCCAAGTGTGGTGGGCACAACCCGGCGGGGTCGCGTTATTGCGATCAGTGTTCAGCTCCACTCGACGGCACGCTACCGCCGCGCAGCCGTGGTGTGGGATCGATTGCTGCCGCCGCTGCCGGTGCTACGTTGGGGGCATCACAGCCCGTCACATTGCCGCCGGGTGCCCTGTCGCAGTCACCGCCTCTGGTAGACGCGGCACAGCTTGTGCCGGTTGGTGCGCCGCTGCCCGCCCCCGTGCCGACGACTTCCCTACCCGTTGTGCCGGCGCCGGCTCCACCGCCGCCGGTTGCGCGCCCGGCGCGGTCGGGTAGTTTGTCGCCGGTGCTGCTGGTCGGCACACTGCTGGCAGTGGGAGTCTTCCTCGGTGCAGGGTTGATCGCCCTGCTCACCGGTAGCAGCAAACCAGCGGCACCGACTGAGGATGCGGCGGCGAAAGCTACCGCAAGCACAATCAGTGTGCAGAGCACCCAACTCGTAGTCCAGCAGTTCGGCCTACAAACCACTATGACCGCCGCCGCCGGGCTGTCTGGAGCGGCTCAGCAGACGGCCGTGAGCGCAGCTACCGCGCAAGCGCAAACCGCCGCCGGTACTGCCACTGCGTTGGACGCGGTGCTTGCCGGCGGCACAACCACCGCCGAGGTGCGGGCTACCGGCACCAATCTCGCCGGAATTGCCAATGCCGCCGCCCAGGCCACCGCCACCGCTCAAGTAACGGTGGCCGCGGCTGTTACAGCGCAAGCCGCCGCGACGGGACGGGCGCAGGCGCAAGCCGGCGCGCAGGCACAAGCCGGCACCGCCACCGCGCAAGCGCAAGCCGCTGCGCAAGCACAAGCCGCTGCGCAAGCACAAACAGCGACCGCCGGCCAAGTCGCGCAAGCCACTGCTGCCGCCCGTACCGCCGGCCAAGCAGGGGCCGGCCAGACGGTTACTGCCCAAGCGCTGCGTGCAGCCGGCCAATTAGCCGCCGCACGTACCGCTACCGCAGGAGTCCAGCTTGCCGGGCAGCAGCTCGCCACGGCCCAGGCGCAGGCCGCTGCCACGGCCCAGGCGCACAGCGCGGTTTTCGCTGCCCAAACGGCTGCCGCGCAAACCGCCGCGCAGGGCGCGGCACAGGCCGCCCAAACGGCTGCCGCGCAAGCTGCCCAAACGGCTGCCGCCGCCCAAGCCCAGGCCGCGATTGGCCGGCAGTTGGCAGCACAGACTGCTACGGCGCAAGCCCAAGCCGCAGCACAGGCGCTAGCCGCCGCGCAAGCCCAGCAAACCGCTCAGGCCGCGATCGCCGCCACTGCGCAAGCCCAGAACGGGCAAGCCCAGATTCAGACCGCCACGGCTCAGGCGCGGATTGCCGCGACCGGCACTGCCATCGCCCAAGCTCAAGCGGCTGCCATTGATACCCGTGTGGCGAGCGGCTTTGCTACCGCCACGGCGCGGGCACAGGCGGCTGTCCCGCCCACCGCTCTCCCGGCCGGATGCAGCACGGGCGGTAGTCGTAACGGTACGGCTGCGCCCAGTACGGTGCGGGTCGGCGACTCGGTCACATTTACGGCTACCGGCTTTGTCGGCGGCGAATCGGTCTCCTACTGGTTCACCTCGCCCGCCGGCGAGGTGGCCGGCACGGCGGCTCCTGTGCCCGGTGGCGTGCATGACGACGGTAGTGTGAACTTCCGGCCGTTACGAATCACGGAAGATTTCGCGCAAAACTACGGGCGCTGGGCGATCACTGTCCAGGGGGCCGGTAGCGGGCATCAGGCAGTCATCTTTTTCTGTGTTGTTAAATAAGCAGGATCGGGAAGGCGGCGCATGACTAATCAAATCGCCTGCCCCAAGTGTGGCAGCCGGAATCCGATGGGGTCACAATACTGTGACCAGTGTTCCGCGCCGTTGCAGGCCATGCGGCCCACGATGCCCGGCCTCTCGGCCCGGCGGGAGGGTACGTCGGCGGCGTTTAACCCGGCTTCGATAACTCCGCCGTCTGCGGCACCGCTTTCTGCTGCACCGCCTGAGGCACTACCCCTGTCGCCGGCTCCGGCACCAACGTTGCCGCTTACTCCGCCGCCCGTTTTGCCTCCTACACAGGCTGTGTACGTGGCTCCGTCATTGCCGCCGAATGTTCCGCCGACGACCCGGCGAGGCGGGTCATCGTTACTGTTGATCGGGGCGGCGCTGGTGGCGCTGGCGGTGTTTGTCGGGATCGGATTTGCGGCGTTACTTAACAGCGGCGGCTCAACCCCGACCCCGACGACTACAACGAATAGTGAAGCGACGCGGCTGGCGGGCCAAGCGGCTGGGCTGGCCGCCACGCTGACGGCGGTGAACAACGCGCCTAGCGCGACCGTTGTTGCCCAGGTGCCGCCCAGCGCCACCGCGCCGGCTCCTGCTACCCAACCGCCGGCTGCGACCGCCACTGCTCCAGCCGGCGCCGTCTCCCCCACCGCTGCCGCCACTTTCGTCATCCCCACCAGCGCGCCGACCAGTCTGCCGGGCGTGGTGGCCGTGTCGCCGATTCTCAAGGACGGCCGGCCTGATGTTGCAGCGGAAATCCAGGCGTTTTTCGCCCGCTTTTATCAAGCGCGTACCCTGAATCCTGGTGGAAGCTTCGATCTCACCACTGTGACTAACCTGACCGAACAGCCCTACCGTGACTATACCCTGGGCCTGCTGCGGAAAAACGCCGCTGACGTGCAGGCCGGAACGCTACGCGAAGTCCAATACTCGGACATCGCTGTGCGCGTGGTGGTTGCGCCGGACTTGGCCCAAGCCACTCCATTTGCCGAAGTAGAAGTCACGCGCACCCAGCAGCAGGTTCGCACCGATGCACCGGTGCCGCCCGTCACCGATAAGTTACGCTTCCGCTTGCGCCGCCGTGCGCTTGCCGGTGGGATGATCAGTTGGACTGCTTACGATTATTTCAAGGGCGGTACGAATGCTTGGTTGAGCGATCAGACCTTCAACCCGACGAACCTTTCGTCGGCTCAGGTGCAGCCTGAACTGGATAATTTCTTCACCCGCTTCTATCAGGCGCGCACCCTCGGCCCCGGCACCGACGGGGCCGAGGTAGTGGCGAAGACCGGCGAACTGACCGATTTCGCGTACCGCGACTACACCATCCCGCTGCTACAGCAGCAGGTGAATGAGTTGACGGCCGGTAAATTGCAAAGTGTGCAATATAATGACATCAGCGTGAAGGTGGACGGCTGGGATGCGCATGCCACCGACCACGGTGGTATCGCTAGCGTTCACGTCACCCGCACCTCTCATGTGCAGCGGGCCGGGCAAGCAGTGGATGTACAGAGTGGTACTTACCAGTTCCGCCTGCATCGCCACTGGGACGACACCGGAGTCGCTTTCTGGCTGGCGGTAGACTTCCTCAGCCCGATCAGCAACGCTTGGGTGTCGGTGAGTTCCGGCATGGAGGGACCGATTCCTGCCGCTGGGAAGGGCTGATGACCCTGCTGCCGGCCGTGTGTCGGACTTGCGGAGTTCTGAGTTCTGAGTTAATAGCGACTGACATTTGATACGCTGACACCTGACGACTATGGAACGAGAGACCTTGGTACGCGATGTGCTGCCGGCGATAGAACGCTGGCAGGCGGCGGGGCTGCGCGTGGCTCTGGCGACGGTGGTGCGCGTGGACGGCACCGCGCCCCGACCGGCGGGAGCCAAATTGGCAGTAGCCGAGAACGGTACACTGGCCGGCTCGGTCAGCGGCGGCTGTGTCGAGGGCGCGGTGGTGGAGGAAGCGCAGGCCATGTTCCGCGCCGGCGGGCCGCGCCTGCTGCACTACGGCATCACTGCGGATATGCTGACCGATGTGGGCCTGTCGTGCGGTGGGCAGATCACCGTCTTCCTGGAGCCGTTGGACCTCGCCTTATATGGCCGGCTAGCGGCCGGCTTGCAGGCCGGGGCGGCCCTGACCCTGGCGACTGTAGTGGACGGGCCGGGGCAAGGGGCCAAGCTGTTGGTGCCGCCGCTGGGCGATGCCGGCGGCGGCATCCACCCCGCTCTAGACGCGACTATTGCCGCCGACTGCCGCGCCCTGCTGCTGACCGGCGGCACGGCGCTCACCACGTATTCCGGTCCCGACGGCGCGCGTCTGATCTTTCTGGAGAGCTTCCCCCCCTCGCCCCGCCTGATTCTGATCGGCGCGGTCCATGTCGCTATCCCGCTACATCGTCTGGCCCGCGAGCTGGGCTACCATATCACGGTTGTAGATGCCCGTCGCGTCCTCGCTACGCCCGAACGCTTCCCCCAGGCCCATAGCGTGCAGGTGGCCTGGCCCGATGAAGCCCTGCTAACCCTGGCTCCCGACCGCCACACCGCTGTCGTCGTCCTCACCCATGACGCGAAATTCGACAAGCCGGCTCTGCTGACGGCGCTGGCGACCGACGCAGGCTACATCGGAGCTATCGGCAGCCGCAGCACCAACGCGGCGCGCTTTGCCGCCCTGCGCGCCGCCGGCGCTACGGAGACCGACTTGGCCCGCATCCACGCGCCCATCGGCCTTGACTTAGGTGGGCGCAGTCCTGCCGAAATCGCCCTGGCCGTCCTCGCCGAGATCGTCGCGGTGCGTCACGGCCGCTCCGGCGGCTCGCTGCGCGCCAAATGAGTGGTATATCTCCGCAATGACCTTGAAGGAACATGCAGCGACGTAGAAAATACTTCGCCGGCGAGGCTTCCACTCTGACATCTCTGGAGTCAGCCCCACACAATAAGAAGCGCCCCCAACCTTAGATTGGGGGCGCACTATTAGTCTGGTTGGCAACCGATTAACTTAACCGGTCGCTCCCTGCCGTTTAACTATTTGCGCCTCATTCAGCCGCCCCCGGATGAGCAACCATTTTCTTCTAAGGCGCAGCTACCACTCTCGTTCCTTCTTCCTGAGTCGTGATCCGTTCCGTCGCATCTTTAAGCGGGCGCTGTATCACACGCACATTATCAGCTAGGGTCGGCAATCCGTAGTTATAATAGGCGTTGTTTATTGCCGGCGTCCGCAATTATACATTAAAGCATTGCTTTTACGCTAAAAGTTGGCTTTGACCTCCGGGAACTGGGCCAGCGCGGCACGCAAGATGCCCTGGATCGCGGTGAGGCGCTCCGGTGTTTCGGCCTCGAAGCGCGTGGTCAGTGACGGCTCGGTGTTGCTGGCGCGGATGAGGAACCAGCCGTCGGGGAACTCTACCCGTGCGCCGTCGAGCGTGACGACCTGGTATTCCCGCTGGAACTGTGCCACCAGCGTTTGGATGATGTGGAACTTGCGCGACTCCTCCACGTCAATGCGCCCTTCGGGCGTGTTGTAATAGCGCTTCACATCGGCGAACCGCTCGCTGATCGGGCGGGTGTCGCCGCCCAACGCCCGCAGCAGGCGCGCCCCGGCATACATCCCGTCGTCGAAGTCTAGGCGCGGGTCGTCGAAAAACATATGGCCGCTATACTCACCCGCGAAGGCTGCGCCGGTTTCCAGCCGCTTGGCGAAGATGTTGGTGTAGCCGGTGCGCCACATCAACGCTTCGCCGCCGTGTTGGGTGATGTCCTCGATCAGCCCACGCGAGCATTTCACGTCGAAGATGATCGGGCCGGGGCGTTGCGCCAGCACTTCGCGTTCCAGCAGCACCATGTACTGGTCGGGCCATAGGATATGGCCCGCGTTGTCCACCACGCCCAGGCGGTCGCCGTCGCCATCCAAGCCGATGCCGATGTCGGCCCCGCTCTCCAACACTTTGGCTTGCAAATCGCGCATATTCTCTTCTTTGAGCGGGTTGGGCATATGGTTGGGGAACGAACCGTCCGGTTCGATGAACAGCGGGATCACCTCCACGCCCATACGTGTGTAGAGGTCCACGGCCGTGGGGCCGCACGCCCCGTTACCGGAATCAATCACCGCCCGCAGTTGGCGGGCCGGCTTCACCGTGTCCACGATATATTGCTTGTAGACTTCTAGCACATCCTGTTCCTGGTAGTCGCCCTCGGCAGCTTGGCGAAACGCGCCGCCGACCGCCAGCTTACCCACCGCCTGCACTTCGGACGAGGCGAGCGGCGCATTCAAGCCGCCTAGGCGCTTACGCATTTTGAGTCCGTTGAACTCCGGCGGATTGTGGCTGGCCGTTACTTCGATGCCGCCGTCGGTGTCAAAATGGCCGACGGCGAAATATAGCACGGGGGTCGGCACCTCGCCTACGTTAATCACATCACAGCCCGCGCGGCGCAGGCCCACGATTAGCGATTCGGCGAAACGGCGCGACGACAACCGTACATCGCGGCCCACAGCTACGCGCTTGCGCTTGCCGTCGGCGGCTCCCGTGGCGTCTTGCCCATATAACCAGGTACCGTAGGCCATGCCAATCGCTTCCAGCACCGGCCCGTTCAGGTCGGTATCCACCAAGCCACGAATGTCGTACTCACGAAAAATGTGCGGGTTCACCTCCGTGGCTGCGCCGGTCGCGGCGTTGCTCCCATCCATACGTGTCCTCCCAGTTGTCCGAGGGCCGTGGCCTTGTCGGTCGTCAGTTAGCGGTCAGCGGTCGTCGGTCGTCGGCAACCCATTCTTACGTAATACGTAATACGCACTACGCAATACATATCACGCTCCCAGCACATTGTATACCGCCGGCCGGCGACACGTCGGTGGTGCTAATTTTGCGCCTACCTCCGCCGATTTTCGAGTTGTCGCTGCTTGACACCTACCTGTGCGTCCGCTAGAATACGATGGACCGGGCCTGTTGTGTGGCCTGGGCAATCCGCCTGCCTCTAGCCTGGATAGTGTTATACTTTATGCGCGTAGAATCTGCCCGCGTGGCGCGATCTCGCCTGGGCGTGTTGGTGGTGCTGCTATTGGTCGTGTTGGGCGGTGGGCTGTGGCTCACCCTTAGCAGCCCGGAGCCGATTCATGCGCCGGCGGTCGGGCCGATGCAGACGGTGGTACCTCCCACGCGCACTGTCACGGCGCTGCCGCCGAGTGCGACCAATCCACCCACGATCACGGCGTTGCCGAGTGCGACTGCCCCGTCCACGATCACGGTGTTGCCGCCGAGCGCGACCAGCTCGCCCACGGCAATAGATGTGCCCGTATCTACGGCAGTAGCACCGTCTGCAACACGCTCGCGTCCGCCGGCGACCGCTGCACCTCCGCCGGTGGCGCGCGTTATCCGCCCGCCGGGGCCGGCGCGCCCGTCGGTGCCGACTTTACCGAAGGTTGCGACCCAGCCCGGCCCGGCGCGCGTCAGCACGCCGGCCCCGCCCCATCTGGTCACGGTCTATGCGAATGTGCCGCGTTACGGCGATCCACGCCCCGCCGACCCGCAGCGCGTGGTCCATATCAGCAGCCCTGATGTGCAACTGAATGCCGATGTGGTCGAGGTGTATATCCAGGGAAACGGGTTGTGGCAGGTGGCCGATTATGCCGCCGGGCATCACTGGGGTACCGCGAACCCCGGTGAAGGCAACAACATCGTGATCACCGGCCATAACAATTGGCGCGGCGAGGTGTTCCGTTACCTGGAGTTTATGCAACCCGGCCAAACGATCCTGCTAACCACCGCCGACGGCCGCCTCTGGCGCTACGTGGTCCAACAAATGCAGAAGCTGCCGGAGAAAAACGTGGGTTGGGGTACGCAGATGGAACACGCCGACGTGATGTTGCCGACCGGCTATGAGCGGTTGACGCTGATCACTTGCTGGCCCTACAAAACCTTTACCCATCGCTTAGTCATTTACGCCGCGCCCGTCCGTTAGACGCAGGCCCAATCCACTGCTAATGCAGGAGTCCCACCCATGATTACACTTGGTCGCACCGTTTGCCTGAACCTGGGCGAGGCCAGTAGCCATGAATGGCTAGTTACGAACGGCTTGGGTGGTTACGCCGCCGGCACGTTGCCGGGGGTCAACACTCGCCGCTACCACGGGTTGCTAGTTGCCGCGCTCAAACCACCGGTCGAACGCACAATGCTGGTGAATAATTGCGATGTCGAAGTAGAGATGGACGGCGTAACCTATTTCCTGGGAGCCAACGAGTATCAGGACGAGCGCATACACCCCGCCGGCTTTATCCATCTTGACTCGTTTAAACTGGAAGCGGGCATTCCCTACTTCTACTACCATGTTGGGCCGGCGATTTTAGAGAAGACAATCTGGATGGAGTATGGGCGCAGCACGACCTACATTCGCTACACCGTGCTGGAAAGTCCCTATCCGCTGACCCTGATCCTACGCCCGTTTGTCAATTATCGTGACCACCATAAGCTGACGAAAGGCAGGCTCGACTGGAACTTCGCCGTCACTACGTTGCCTATCGGCGGCGGCTGCACGGTGCAGGCCCAACCCGACGCGCAACCCTTCTACCTGCTTGCCAGCCCACGTGCCACTTTCACGCCGTCGGGGGTCTGGTACTGGAACTTCCTCTACCGGGCCGAACGCGAACGCGGCTTGGACTATCTGGAAGACCTGTACCTACCGGGCGTGTTCCGTAGCGGTCTGCACGCCGGTGAGTCGCTGACGCTGATCGCTACCGCCGAACAGCCGGCGCAAGTGGACCGTAACCCGGCGGCCGCTTTCGCGCGTCTAACCGCACGGCAAGAGCAGCTGTTGCGCCAAGCGGGCGTGCGCCCCAGCGCTGAAGCCGGTAATGCCGCCGACCCGCACACCGACGATGACGGACAGGCGGCTATTGCGCAGTTAGTGCTGGCGGCGGATCAGTTCCTGGTGCGGCGCTCGGTAGAAAGCGCACCCACGCCCGCCCCAGTGCAAGCGGCGGCAGCACGCCCTGTGGTCTACAGCCGCGCACCCAACGCACCGCCTATCCGCAACAACCGCCCCGGCGCGGCTCCCGTTGCGGGTACGCCGCCGCGACCCACCGCGCCGGCCGGCGATGACGCCAGCAGCCCGCGCACCATGATCGCCGGTTATCCCTGGTTCACCGACTGGGGCCGCGACACGATGATCGCGCTGCCCGGTCTGACCCTGGCGACGGGGCGCCTGCCCGTCGCCGACAGCCTGCTGCGGACTTTTGCCCGCTATGTGGACCAGGGAATGTTGCCCAACCTGTTCCCCGACGCGGGCACCCCACCGGAGTACAATACGGTAGACGGCACGCTTTGGTATTTCCATGCTATCGCGGCCTATCTTCAGGCCGGGGGTGACCCAGCGTTGGCGCATGACCTCTGGCCCACACTGGAGTCGATTATTGATTGGCATATTCGTGGCACGCGCTACGGTATCCGCCGCGATCCGACCGACGGCCTGCTCTGTGCGGGCGAGCCGGGCGTGCAACTGACCTGGATGGATGCCAAAGTGGGCGATACCGTGTTCACGCCGCGTTACGGCAAGCCGGTCGAAATCCAAGCACTGTGGTATCACGCTCTCTGTATCATGGCCCGCCTGCAAACTCAATTCGACCTGCCCGCAACCACTCCGGCCAATGACGAGATTGCGCCGCTGAATGCACCACGCACCACGCAGAACTACATCCAGTTGGCGGATGCGGTCCGCGCCGGCTTCCGCGCCCAGTTCTGGTATGCCGAAGGCGGCTACCTCTATGATGTGGTGGACGGCCCCGATCAGCTCGCCGACTCCAGCCTGCGCCCCAATCAACTGTTTGCCTTGTCGTTGGAACCCGATCTGGTGGATGCGACGCAGGCACACAGCGTGCTGGAGGTTGTGCGTGCCAAGTTGCTGACTCCGGTGGGGCTGCGTAGTCTCGCGCCTGACGATCCGCAGTTTCAATCGGTCTATACCGGCGACCAGCCACACCGCGATGCAACCTACCATCAGGGCATGGTCTGGACCTGGTTGATTGGCGCGTATGGCGATGCTTGCCGCCGCTGGGAGGGTATGGACCGGGCGGGGTTGCTGGCGCTGTTGGCCCCGTTGCAGGAACAATTAGCTGTGGACTGCGCGGGCAACCTCAACGAAATCTTCCAGCCGCTGCCGCCCTACCTGCCCAAAGGTGGCTTTGCCCAAGCGTGGAGCGTGGCCGAGGTGCTGCGTTTACTGTGCAGCGGTCCGCCGGTGCCGGCGGGTTGAGCTGCCGGACTAACATTTGATTTGCGGTGCCGGGAATCGACAGGGGCCATCATTGCCGATGGCCCCTGTTTGTTGCTGGTATAGCGCTTAGTTTCGTATAGACTTATTGGCCGGCTGCACTGCCGCAACTGGTGGGGCTGGTAGTGACGGCCAGGTAGACGATCTTGGCGATCTGGCCGCGGAAGGCATAGTTGTTGGGCCGGAAGGTGTGATCACTGTAGCCGCTGATGATGCCGTGGCAGACCGCCGTCTCGATGAACGGATAGAACACATTGCTGCGGTCTACATCGGTGAAGCTGGGGGTGGGCGGGTTGAGCAGGGTGTAATTCGCGCCAATCACCACGATCTTGGTCAGTTGACCGCGCGTGACAAAGTTGGAG
>JBBRPH010000036.1:0-53585 GCA_038228295.1 Chloroflexia bacterium
CTGAGCAAGCCCCAGAAGGCGGTACCGACCACGATAAAGCCGAAGAGATCGCCGCCGTAAGTCGTCAGCATCGGGGTTAGCCCACTGCCCATTGTGCGGCTGAGGAAAAAATACATCCAGAGCGAACTGGCGATGCCGACCAGTTGCAGCGCAAACGCGAAGCGATAGCTGCGGCTGGTCTGTAGATCGCGGCGCAGGAAGGCCAGGGCCGGGCGGAGCACGCTGCTCATGCGCCGGCCGGCCAGGGGATCGCGGTCGCGGCCGGGTCGTCGGCCGGCCCATCGGCGACCAAGCGGCCGGCGCGCATCCAGATCACGCGATCGCAGTAGGCCGCCGCTTCGGCCGGGTTATGCGTTACCCAGAGCAGCGTTTGTCCCGCGTTACAGCAGGCCCGCAACAGCCGGCGCACACTCTCCGCCGCTTCGGAGTCCAGGCTGCGCGTCGGTTCGTCGAGCAGTAACACGGCCGGGTGGTGTAGCAGGGCGCGGGCAATCGCCAGCCGTTGGCGCATTCCGCTGGAGTAGGCCCGGTACGTGGTGTCTGCGACCGTCGTCAGCCCCACCTCCGCCAACACCTGGGCCACACGGCTCCGGGCGGTCGTGCCGTGCAGCCCCTGTAGGGCGGCAAAAAACTCCAAGTTGGCCCGTCCGCTCAACGGCCAATAAAATGTACGGTCATCGCCGGTGGCCCAGCCTACCTGCCGGCGTACCTGCGCGCCGACTTCCAGGGCCACACCGGCCACTTGCACCCGACCGTGGGTCGGCTGGAGCAGTGTAGCCAGAATCCGCAGCAGCGTACTTTTGCCCGCCCCGTTCGGCCCCAAAATCGCCAGTGCCTGGCCGGCGGGAATGGTCAGATCCAGGTCGGTCAGGGCGACTTTGCCGGGACGTGCCGCCCACGGCCGGCCGCCCGGCGCAGGAAACGTTTTGCCCAGTCGCTGGATCTCCACTGCCGGGACCACCCCGTGTTGTGTCATGCTGCTATCGCTTTCCGGCCCTGTACCATACCTGACTTGCTGCGCAGTACATGTGGATACTTGTAGACAAAATTGATATGTGCGTGTGCTTGCAGTTGTTTGCCGCCACTGGTATAATACCAGAGACCTGCGAAAAAACAATCAATTTAATCCCGGCTTATTCAGGAAAGGGTGATGGCGTTATGATGCACCGTATCTCGCGCAAGGTTTTGCCGCTTGTTCCGCGCAGCGGCGCGATTGGGTTGGCAGCCTTACTCCTAATACTGGCGATTAGTGTGCTGGCCCCGCAGACCGGCTTTGCCCAGACGACCGGACCCACGCCCACCCCCGCCCCCGGCACAACTGCGACGGTTAGCCCCGCCCCCGGCACAACTGCGACGGTTAGCCCCGCCCCCGGCACAACTGCGACGGTTAATCCCGCCCCCGGCGCAACCGCCACCGTTAATCCGCAAGGCCATCCTAAGCTCAACATCAGCAAAACAGTTGACCCGCCCCAGTCGCCGGTAGGCACGCAAGTGATCTTCACTGTGGTGGTTACTAACAACGGCACCGCTGATGCAAGTAATGTGACAGTCAGTGATCCAGTGCCCAGCCAATTTCAGGTACTCAGTGCCAGCACCACCAAAGGCGCCGTGCAGATCAGCGGTCAGGTGGTGAGCGTGAGCATTGGCACGATGGCCCCTGGTGAAGTGGTGACGATCACGATTGTCACCCGCGCGCAGACGCCCACGAACGGCCCAGTGACTAATAAGGCCACGGCGGTCTATCAAGATGCCAACGGCGGCAACCCCAGAGGCTCCAGCGTAGATGCCAGTGTGGATGCCTCGATCGTCAACTCGACATTGCCGCATAGCGGCAAAAGCGAGACCGGCCTCGCTTGGTGGGTGGCTTTGGCGGCTGTTTGTGCCGGCACGGCTCTGTTCCTACGCCGTCGCCCGGCAACCGGAAAGTAACGCCCAATGGAGTTGGTACAGTATTGGCGTGTGGTACAAAAACGCCTGTGGCTGATCATCCTGTTGATGGTCGTCGGCGGCGCGCTGTCCGGATTGACCGGCTGGCGCGAACAGCCCGATTATGAAAGTACGGCCCTTTTGGTGTTGAACCCGGCGGTGCCGGCCGGCTACTTCAATCTGGTACAAAATCAAGTCGCTTCCAGTTTGGCCGATAGCTACACGGCACTGATGCACTCGCAGTCGTTCGGCGAACAGGTGGCAACCGAACTGAACCATGCCTTTACGGCCGGCGAAGTAGTGGGCGGTATCAGCACGCAACTGAAGCCGAACACGTTGTTCTTCAACGTTACCGGGCGCTCCAACAGTCCCCAGCGTGCGCAACAACTGGTCAACGGCGTAATCAAGATCTTCCTGTCCGCTAATAGCGATCAGCAGAAGAAAGCCTCGAATCAGGGGCCGGGTAGCATCAAAAGCGATATGCAGCAACGCCTGCAAGATAAGCTGTCCTACCTTTCCGACCTCAATAAGAATTATCAGGAGCGTATTAAGCAACTGGAAGCCCAGCCTGTCGGCAAAGATCGCAATGACGAGCTGTTCCAATTGCGCGGCCAACTGATCGCGTTGCAAGATGCCGAAACACAGGCTATTACGGCGCTGTCCACCGTGGATAGCAGCACTACGCCCACCAACACGGCGCTTGTGATTGACGCGGCCCCGCTCGGTCATGTGCTGCCCAGCAAATGGCCGGCGAATGTCCTCGCCACGATCCTTGGCGCGGCGGTGGTGGGCATCGCCCTGGCCCTAGTCTTTGATTATCTTGACTATACAGTGCGTTCACCGGAGTATCTGGAGCAGGTGATGGGCATGACCCCCATGGCCGTAGTGGGTATGGTGGGCCAGCACACGGCGGCGACCTATGGGCGGCGCCGGCGCGATAGTAGCGGCAAGCGGCTGCCCGGTAAAACCGCCGGCAGCATCCTCAACGGCTGGGCCGGTCGCCTGGCCGGGCATAAACTCGTCACGTTAGAGTTTCCCAAATCGCCCGACTCAGAGAGTTTCCGTGTGCTGCGGACCAATATCCAGTTCTTCAGCCTGACGAAGCCGATTCGTAGTTTGGTGGTGACAAGTGCCGGACCGGGTGAAGGTAAGAGCTTCACCGCCGCCAACCTGGCTATCGTGATGGCCCAGGCCGGAAAGCGCGTCATCCTGGTGGATACCGACCTACGTCGGCCCAGCCTGCATAAGCTGTTCGATGTGCCGAACACCGTCGGCTTCACCAACCTGGTGCTGAACAACATGGAGGATCGCGGCGGCATTATCCAACAGGTCGCCGAAGTGCCCAACCTCCTCCTGGTCACGAGTGGCCCATTGCCGCCTAATCCCTCTGAACTGCTCGACTCGCCGCAGGCACTCCATGTGATCACCGGGCTGGCGCAAGCCGCCGACCTTGTGATCTATGACACGCCGCCTGCCACCGCCGTGACCGACCCCGCGATCATGGCGACGCGCGTAGACGGTGTGGTGCTGGTAATTAACGCCGGCGTGACGCGCCGCGATATGGTGGAGCGGGTCCGCAAAATCCTGCAAAATGTCGGCGTGAAAGCGCTGATCCCGGTACTCAACCAAGTCAAGACTAACGACCTGCGTGGGTACTACTACTACAATACCTACGGCAATCCGCTGGATGGGTCGCCTGTGCCCACGAACGGCAAGAGCAACGGCAACGGGCACCATGCCAATGGCGCGGCGACCCCAGCCACCGCTGTAGAAGACATTTTGTTCCCGCCGAAGCAGAAATAACCCGCAGTGCCCGCGGGAGGGCAGATGAGGCAATAGAGCAACAGACTGTATGGCTAATCAAGAACTCCGGCTGCCGGTGTCTCCTCCGCTCGGCGGGACACCGGCGGCAGCAGAACCCACCCCTGCTCCGATCCCTGTTTTGCTGATTACCCCTTCCGAAGGGTGGATCGCGCTGCGGCTACGGGAGGTCTGGGAGTACCGCGAACTGGTCGGCTTCCTGATTTGGCGCGACATCAAAGTGCGCTATAAACAAACGGCGCTGGGCGCGACTTGGGCGATCATCCAACCGTTGATGACCATGGTGGTGTTTAGTCTGTTTTTCGGTCAACTGGCGAAAATGCCGTCTGACGGTATTCCCTACCCGATTTTCAGCTTTGCCGGGCTCGTGCCGTGGACCTTTTTTGCTAACGGCTTGGGGCAGGCATCGAACAGTCTGATCAACAGTGCCAACCTGATCCGCAAGGTCTATTTCCCGCGTTTGGTGGTACCGCTGGCTACCGTTGCGTCGGGCATCGTGGATTTCGCGTTGGCCTTTGTGGTGCTGCTGGGCATGATGGTCTGGTATCGGATTATGCCGACCTTCAACGTGATCTGGCTGCCGGCGCTGCTGCTGCTGGCGCTGGTGACGGCGCTGGGGGTAGGCCTCTGGTTGGCCGCGCTGACGGTGCAGTATCGTGATGTGCGCTACGCGCTGCCGTTCTTGACGCAGTTTTGGATGTTCGCCACACCGATTGTCTACCCCAGCCACTTGTTGAGCGAACCCTGGCGCACCGTGTACGGCCTCAACCCGATGGTGGGGGTGGTGGAGGGCTTCCGCTGGGCCTTGCTCGGTACTGCGGAGGGGCCAGGCCCGTTGATTGGGGTCTCGGCCGTGGCGGCCGTGTTGATCCTGGTAAGCGGGGCGTTCTACTTCCGCCGCCTGGAGAAGACATTTGCCGATCAGGTTTGACCGTCGGTTCGGCCCACGGCTGCTGCTTGCATTCGCGCTGCCGATCTTGCTGATCGGGCGCGGCCCGGCCCTGGCGACAGCGGCGGTGGGCAATTGGGCGGCACTGGCGGCGGTGACACCATGCGGCGCCCACGCCTTGCCGGGCCGTCCCGCCGGTGTGCCGGCTGTGCTCCCGCCGGCCACAGTCGCCTGGCTGCAATTTACCCACGCGCGCTGTGCCGGCAACCCGGCAGATGTGGCGGTCGCCTTACGGGCGGCGGTGCAGCAATCGCCTGCCCGCTTGGCGGTGCTACGGGCGACGGCTCCCAGCGATGTCGCGTTAGCCCAAGCGGCCGCCGCCCGCTACCCTGACCAGGCCGGCGCCTACCTCTGGCTGGGTGATGCCCAGTACGCCGCCGGCGACGCGCCTGCCGCGATCCGCGCCTATGTGCGTGGCTTAGCGCTCCAACCGACCGATGCGAACAGTTGGTTGCTGCTGGGTGAACTCTATCAAGCGCAAGGTGCTAGTGTAGCGGCTGTGCAGGCCTATGATCAGGCGTGCCGCTATGTTGACCACGGCAAGAACGGCTGCCCGAACGCCGGCGCGTTGCATATGCAACTCCATGAATACGGGGCGGCAGCGGCGAGCTATCAGGCGGCGGACCACCAGACCGGCCCGGTGTTTCACGCGCAACAGCGGGCGGCTGCCCTGGCCCTGCTGGCGGGCGGCCACAGCGCGGAGGCGGTGCCGATTCTGCAAACGCTGGCCCAAGCCGGCGACGACGAAGCGCGCCGGCAGCTACAACAACTGGGAAAGCCGATCCAACCGTGACCCCCCTACCTGCTACGCCGCTGTCTGCCGACCTATTTCGCGCGCAAGTGGCGGCCGCCGCCGGCGGGCCGGTCCTGAGCGCCGGGTGCGCCCTGATCATCGGCGAGGTGGCCCAGGCGCACGACGGCAGCCTGGGCCTGGCGCACGCCTTTATAGACGTGATCGCCGATGCCGGGGCCGATGCGGTTAAGTTCCAGACCCATATCGCGGCGGCCGAAAGCACACCCGGCGAACCCTGGCGTGTGCGCTTCAGCCCGCAAGACGCCGGCCGCTATGCCTACTGGCAGCGCATGGAATTTACGGAGGAGCAGTGGGCCGGCCTTAAGGCGCACGCCACGACACGCGGACTGCTCTTCTTGAGTTCGCCGTTTTCGACCGAGGCGGTAGATCTGCTGACCCGCGTCGGCGTAGCGGCCTGGAAAGTCGCGTCGGGTGAGGTCGGCACGGTGTCGATGTTCGAGCGTATGGCTGCGACCGGCAAGCCTTTTGTGCTTTCGACCGGCATGAGCGATCTGGCCGAGATTGATGCCGCCGTGGCCCGTGTGCAAGCCGCCGGCCTGCCGTTGGCGGTGCTGCAATGCACCAGTGCCTATCCCTGCCCCCCCGAACAGGTGGGTCTCAACCTGATCCCAACCTTCCGCGCCCGCGACGGCTGCGCGGCCGGTCTGTCCGACCATTCAGGCACTATTTATCCCGGCTTGGCGGCGGCGGCGCTAGGGCTCGATGTGCTGGAAGTGCATATTACCCTCAGCCGCACGATGTTCGGCCCCGATGTGCCGGCCTCCGTTACACCGGATGAACTGCGGCAACTCGTCACCGGCATCCGTGCGATTGAGCAGATGCTGGCCCACCCGGTGGACAAAGACGCGCTGGCCGCCGACTTGGCCCCGCTGCGCCGCCTGTTCACCAAAAGCGTCGTGGCCCGGCGCGACCTCGCGGCCGGCACCGTGCTACAGGCCGATCACCTGACGGTCAAGAAGCCCGGCAGCGGCATCCCGGCGGCGCACCTGCCGGACCTAATCGGGCGCCGCCTGCGTCGGGCCGTCGCCGCCGACACCCTGCTGGTGAATGAGGACTTGCTTTAGTGGCGCGCCTCCTAGAAGTGGACCCTTGATGAAGCTAAAACGTCGTGTCTGTGTCGTGATCACTGCCCGGCCCAGCTATAGCCGCATCAAAACCGCGCTGACCGCGATCCAGGCGCACCCGGACCTCGAATTGCTGCTGGTGGTCGCCGCGTCGGCCTTGCTGGATCGCTACGGCAATGCGGTGCGCTATATCGAGGAGGATGGCTTCCCTATCGCCGCCCGCGTCTATATGGTGCTGGAAGGCGAGAACCTGGCGGCGATGGCGAAAACGACCGGCCTGGGCTTGCTGGAACTCGCCACCGTGTTCGATAATCTCAAGCCTGATGTGGTGGTCACAGTCGCCGACCGTTATGAAACGTTGGCGACGGCGGTGGCGGCGGCCTATATGAACATTCCGCTGGCCCATGTGCAGGGCGGCGAAGTCACCGGCTCGATTGACGAGAAGGTGCGCCATGCGGTGACGAAATTGGCCGACCTGCATCTGGTTTCCACCGCCCACGCCGCCGCGCGCGTGATCCGCATGGGCGAAGACCCGGCCACGGTGCATCTCACCGGCTGCCCTTCGATTGACTTGGCCGCTGCGATTCTGCCTGACCCCACACTGGACTTCGACCCCTTTGTGCGTTACGGCGGCGTGGGTCGGGTGCCCGATCTGGCGCAGGGCTACCTGGTCGTGATGCAGCATCCGGTGACGACCGAGTACGAGTTGGCCCGCCGTCATGTGACCGAGACGCTTTATGCTGTGGCCGAGTGCGGCCTGCCGGTCCTTTGGTTTTGGCCCAATGTGGATGCCGGCTCCGACGGCACCTCCGGCGCGATTCGCACGTTCCGCGAGCAGGAACAGCCGGCCCATATCCACTTTTTCAAGAACATGGCCCCGACCGATTTCTTGCGCCTGCTCTACAACAGCCGCTGCTTGGTCGGCAATTCCAGCGTCGGCATCCGTGAGTGCGCGTTCTTAGGCGTGCCGGTGGTCAATATCGGCACGCGACAGTTCGGCCGCGACCGGGGCGGTAATGTGTCGGATGTCGGCTATGAGCGCACGGCGATTCGGGCGGCGATCCGCCGGCATTTGGTCGCTGGTCGCTTGCCGTCTGATCCGCTCTACGGCACGGGTGGGGCCGGTGCGCGCATTGCCGATGTGCTGGCGACCGCGCCGTTGCGGATCGAGAAACGGTTGGCCTACTGATGCGGGTGCTAGGGCTGATCCCAGCGCGTGGCGGCTCAAAGGGCATTCCGCGCAAAAACATCCGCTTGCTGGCCGGTAAACCGCTGCTGGCCTATACCGCCTCGGCGGCGCTGGCCGCGACGCGGCCGGCACGGGTGATCCTCAGTACCGAGGATGCCGAGATCGCCGCCGTGGGGCGCGCTTGCGGCCTCGATGTGCCGTTCCTGCGCCCGGCGGCGCTGGCGCAAGACGACACCCCGACGCTGCCGGTGGTGCAACACGCGCTGCGCGAGTTAGCCGCAGTAGGCGATCTGTATGATGCCGTCTGCCTGTTGCAGCCGACGCACCCGCTGCGAACAGCGGCCACGATTGATGCCTGTGTGGATCTGCTGGCGGCGGGCACAGCCGACTCGGTGGTGACAGTGCTGCCGGTGCCGGCGGAGTACCATCCCGCCTGGGTATATTTTGCCGCCGCCGACGGCGCGCTGCACCTCAGCAACGGCGCCGCCACGCCGCCGCCACGCCGCCAGGATCTGCCGCCCGCCTTCCACCGCGAAGGCTCCGTCTATGTCACCCGCACCACAGTCGTGCTGGCCGGCGACAGCCTCTACGGCACACGGCTGCTGGGCTACCCGGTCACAGGCCTGCCCAGTGTCAACCTGGACACTGCCGATGATTGGGCGCGGGCCGAAGTATGGCTGGCGGCGCGCGGGGACGCCTAGGATGTGTGGTATTGCGGGGATTTGTGGGGCGGATTGGTCGCCGGCGCAACTGGCAGCGCTGGTCGCTTACCAGGCCCACCGGGGACCGGACGGCAGCGGCATCTATTGCACGCCCGATGGGCGGGCCGGGCTGGGCCACAACCGCTTGAGCATTATTGATCTGTCGGCGGCAGGTGATCAGCCCATGTGCAGCGCCGATGGGCGCTATTGGATCGTCTTCAACGGCGAGATTTACAATTACCGCGAACTGCGCGCCGAACTGGCCGACTATCCCTACCGCAGCCGGACCGACACCGAGGTGATCCTGGCGGCTTACCAGCGCTGGGGCGCGGCGTGCCTCGACCGCTTTATCGGGATGTTTGCTCTGTTGCTGTGGGATACGCAGCGCGGGGAATTGTTCGCGGCGCGTGACCGCTTCGGGGTCAAGCCACTCTACTATGCGACACAGGCGGGTGCGCTGCTATTGGCGAGCGAACCCTCCGCCTTGCACCGCGCCGGGGTGCCGGCCCAGCCGGATACTGCGGCCTGGGCGACGTATCTGACGCACGGCTTGCTTGATCACGATAGCGGCACTTTCTGGACGGGCATCCACAGCCTGCCCGCCGGCCATGCGCTGCACTGGCAAGACGGCCGGCTCCAGACGTGGCAGTGGTACGATCTGGCGGCGCGGGTGGGCGACCGGGAGGATGATCGCCTACTAGCGGTGGTGCGTGACGAATACCGCGACTTGCTGGCCGACAGTGTGCGGCTGCGCTTTCGCAGCGATGTGCCGGTCGGCATCAATCTGAGCGGCGGCCTGGACTCGGCGATACTGTTAGGCCTGGTGCAGGCGATGCAGGGGTCGGCCGCCACCGTGCGCGCTTTCACCTTCGCCACCGGCGACCCGGCTTACGATGAACTGCCCTGGGTACGGCAAATGTTGGCCCAGACGCAGCATCCTTCCACGGTGGCGTGGCTGACCCCCGACGCGGTGCCGGCGCTGGCTTTGTCGGTGCAGCGGCACCAGGCCGCGCCGTTCGGCGGCCTGCCCACGCTGGCCTATGCCCGCCTGTTCGAGGAAGCGCGCGCCGCCGGGGTGATTGTGCTGCTCGACGGCCAGGGTATGGACGAGCAATGGGCCGGCTACGATTACTACCGTGCGGCCCTCACCGCCGCGATTGGTCCGGTGGGTGTTGTGCAGGGCACCAGCGAGCCGCCACTGCGCCCAGCCTGTCTGCGCCCGGCTTTCCGGGCGGAAGCCGGCGCGTTCGCGCCGCCGCAGCCGTTCAGCGACCGCCTGCGGAATCTGCAATACCGCGATTTGTGTTATACTAAGATCCCACGCGCCTTACGCTTCAACGACCGCGTTTCGATGCGCGCCGGCACGGAACTACGCGAGCCGTTCCTCGACCACCGCCTGGTCGAACTGGCGTTGCGCCAGCCGACCGTGCGCAAAATCGTCGGCACTACGCAAAAATGGCTGCTGCGCGGCATTGCGGCCGACTTGCTGCCGCAGGGAGTGGTCGAAGCGCCCAAGCGTCCACTCCAGACGCCGCAGCGCGAGTGGTTGCGTGGCCCGCTGCGCGGCTGGGCCGCCGATTGCATCACCGCCGCGCTGGACAGTTACGGCGCATGGCTCGACCCGGCGGCCGTCTGGCCGGCTTGGCACGCCTATGTGGGCGGCGCAGGCGACAACAGTTTTTACATTTGGCAATGGATCAATTTGGGTCTGGCGGCTCAGGTCGCAAAGGAAACCGAGGCTACAGTTGTCTGACATTGCGATTCGCGTCGAAGGCTTATCTAAGCGCTACCAGATCGGGGCGACTCCCGTCGCCTACCGCACGCTACGCGAGTCGGTCACCGATATGATGGCGGGGCCGTTCCGTCGCCTGAGCCGCAGCGTGCGTCCGCGCCGGCCTGCTCCCAGCGGCGCGACGGAGTTTTGGGCGCTCAAAGATGTGTCGTTCACTGTGCCGCGCGGCGAAGCGGTCGGCATCATTGGGCGCAACGGCGCGGGCAAAAGCACGCTGCTCAAGATCCTCTCGCGTATCACCGACCCGACCGCCGGTTTTGCCGAGATTCACGGACGTATCGGCTCGCTGCTCGAAGTCGGCACCGGTTTCCACCCCGAACTGACCGGGCGCGAGAATATCTACCTCAACGGCGCGATCCTGGGGATGCGCCGCAACGAAATTACCCGTAAGTTCGATGAAATCGTGGATTTTTCGGAGGTCGAAAAGTTTATCGATTCGCCGGTCAAGCACTATTCCAGCGGAATGTATCTGCGCCTCGCTTTCGCCGTGGCCGCGCACCTCGACCCGGAGATTCTGCTGGTAGACGAAGTGCTGGCCGTGGGCGATGCCGCCTTCCGCAAAAAGTGCCTGGGCAAAATGGACGCAGTGGCCCATGCCGGGCGCACCGTCTTCTTGGTCAGCCACGATCTGACGGCTATCCATGATCTCTGCCCGACTACGCTGCTGTTGGAACATGGTCAAGTGCTGGCGCATGGTCCCACCGCCGATGTAATCGCGCAGTACATGGGCAAATACCACGATATGGGCAGCGAGTACATTCCCGCTGTAGCGACACAGGCTATGGAGGACTTCCAACTCCTGCGCTTGGCTCTATTAGATAACACAGGGACGACTCAAGTTTCCTACAATTGGAATGAGGCTATTGTAGTTGAGCTGGATTACCGGCTCACGGTACCCTTCCGCAACTTGCGGGTGGGCTTTCAGGTAGAGAACGAGCGCAGTCTGGTGATTTTCCGCACCGGCGACGCAGATTGGCTGCCTGATCTAAGTGCTGTGCGTCCCGCAGGAGTGTATCGTAGTGTTTGCTATATTCCCGCGCGGCTCTTAAATGCCGGCCGCTACTTTCTATCTATTCGCACCGATATTCCCCTGCTCCGCTGGGTGTGTAAACAGGATACCGTTGTCAGTTTTGAGGTGGGTCAAGTGGATATAGCAGGCGGCTATTATACCGAAGCGCAAATTCGTCCCCATCTACAGTGGCAACATAGCACTATCGCGTCCGCTAAGGACGCGCCAAGATAAGGGGCGCAGATGGAGATCCTGCATCTGGGATGTGGCAAGCGGAAATATCCGGGCGCGGTCGGGGTGGACATTAGCGCGCAGTCTAACGCGGACATAATTCATGATCTTAATAAGGTACCCTGGCCGCTGGAGGATAATCGGTTTGATAAGGTCTACTGCATTGACGTGATCGAACACGTAGATGATGTGATCCATTTTATGGAGCAGGTCTACCGAGTTAGTCGCAATGGGGCCGAAGTTGTAATTCAGACGCCATTTGCCAGCGGTCACTTCGTGACCGCCGATCCCACCCATAAGCGGGGCTTCATCTCTAAATCGCTGCGCTTTTTTGATGACGAATTTGTGCAGAACTATTTTCACTACTCCGATGCACGGTTTGCGACACTGGAAATTAGCTACAATAAGTATGAGCCGTGGATCTGGACCTATCGCCCCGGTCGCATTGATCGCTTCCTGGTCGCTTTGGCGAATCGCCACAAAGATGTATACGAGCGCCGGTTTATGTGGATCTACCCCATTCAGACGATCTACTTTCGCTTACAGACTGTGAAGGGTGGGTAGCTCCTGCTTATGCTGAACCGATCACTAAAGCGCCTATTGCGATATGCGGGCTATCAGCTTAGTCGCACCGCCGAAACGATTGTTATTGCCAAGCCACAGCCGGGACCGCCGACCTCGGCCTGTGGCGGAATCGACTGGAACCGCAGCGCGGTTGATACGTTCTTAGCCGGACCGCTTACGGATTACCGTGCCGAGTATAACGCGCTGCCCCAGCAGGCTCCTGCCGATCCCCATGCCTATTATGCGGATAATCCCTTTTTCGGTCTGACCGATGCGGCGGTTGCCTATAGTTGGGTTCGCCGGCGCCGGCCTTCTATCGTGGCCGAAGTCGGCAGCGGCAATAGCTCCCGGTTGTTACGGCTCGCGTTGACCCGGAATGGGATAGGACGCTTAGTGTGTATTGATCCGAGTCCGCGCGTTCCGATCGGCGCTGTGGCCGACGAATATGTGGCCCGCCCCGTGCAGGCGCTGTCACTCGACTGGTTTCGTGCCTTGCCGGCCGATGCGATCCTGTTTATAGATTCTAGCCATTTAGCGGGCACCGGCAGTGATGTCAATTATTTGCTGTTGGAAGTGTTGCCGGCTTTGGCACCCGGTGTGCTGATCCATGTGCATGATGTCTATCTGCCCGATGATTATCCGGTCAGTTGGAATATCGAACGGAAGTTTAACTACAGCGAGCAATACCTGTTGCAGGCGTTACTTTGCTTTAGCACCGGGTTTCGCGTGGTCTGGCCGGGGCGTTGGGTTTTGCAGCAGCGGGCAGCGGCGTTAGCTGGGTGCCTGCGGCCCGGTACTGATTTGCAGCGCCATTGCAGTTTCTGGCTTGAGCGTGTGGCTACACGAGAGGATGCGTCATGAACCGCAAAGAGATTGCCGCTTTGCGTGCGCGCCTGCGTGGGGGGATCATACCCAGTGACCCGTTGCTGCTGATCCAGCGTAAACTCAAGATGCACCGGCAACCGCACAGCACGATGGGCGTGGTGTTGCCGGCGGGGCGTTGCCGGGCGATTGTTGCGCGTAACGGCCTACATCTAGAGCGTATGGCCGGCGCGCATAATCAGTATACCCGGCTTACGGTGCGGAAACGCGCATGAATAGTGCCGTGTTCAGCAACATCTGGTCTCCGACGCAGGGTGGGGGCGTGGGTTATATCGCAGCGTTCGCGGCGGCTTTGCGTCCTTACGGCCCGGTAGATCTCTATTGTGGGGCTGGGATCACGTCAGCCGATATGCAGACACGCTACGGCACCGATCTGGATCGAGTGAACATTCGCACTTTCGTGGCCGACGCGGCACCGGGTTGGCGCCGGCGCCCGGCACTGCAACCGCTGCTGGGTGACCGCTCTTATGATGTGGTGCTGCGTCAGGCTACGGCCGTTCCCGGCCCGAGTCTGTGCCGCCGGGCCGTATTGGTGACTGAGTTTCCGATGCAGGCTCGTGTAACATGGCGGGAAGCCGGCTATTTACGTACTTACCGACGAGTCGTTGCCAATTCGACTTTTACCGCATCCTGGATCGCGCGACGCTGGGGGCGTACTGCTGTGGTCATCCCACCGCCGGTGGCACCTATCGCGCCGCTACCTAACGGTCCGACCGTTGTGGCGCTGGGGCGCTTCACCGGCGGCGCACGCAGCAAAGGGCAGCTCGAAATGGTCCATGCTTTTCGCGCCTTGTTAGCTAGTGGGGTGCAAGGCTGGACATTACACCTCTGTGGCTTGGTCGAAGATCCGGCCTATCTTGCCGCCGTCCGCGCAGCGGGGGCCGACTTACCGGTGGTCTGCCATACCGATCTGGCGCGGGCAGATCTGGCAGCGGTTCTCGGCCAAGCGAGCCTATTCTGGCACGCGACCGGGGTCGCGGTGCCCGCTGATCAGCCGCAGTTGTTGGAGCATTTCGGCATCAGCACGGTCGAAGCGATGTCGGCTGGCTGCGTGCCGGTGGTCATCGGGCGCGGCGGCCAGCCGGAAGTGGTCGGCCCCGACTTGGCGGCCTGGACGTGGCAGACCTGGCCCGAATGTGTGGCGAAGACCGCCCAATTGATTGCTGCGCCTACGCTACGCGCTACGTTGGCTGAAGCCGCCCGCCGACAAGCGGCGGTGTTCAGCCCCGACCGCTTCCGGGCGCACGCAGATCGCTTATTTGCCGAGATCGGGCTGCACACATGAGCCGGTCCCAGCGCCACATCGCCTTGATCCTGGGCACGCGGCCGGAAGCGACCAAGCTGGCCCCGCTGGTGCTCGCGTTGCGCGCCCAGCCGGACCGCTGGCGCTGCACCCTGATCGGTAGCGGGCAGCACCGTGACCTGCTGCCGCAGACGCTGGCCGAGTTCGGTCTGGCGGTGGACTACGATTTGGCGGTGATGCGCCCCGATCAATCGCTGGCTGCTCTGACTGCGCGCCTGCTGGACGGCCTGGACCCGTTGCTGGCCCAGTTGCAGCCCGATTGGACGCTGGTGCAGGGCGACACGACCACGGCCATGACCGGCGCGCTAACGGCGTTCTACCGCCGCCTGCCGCTGGCCCACATCGAGGCCGGGCTGCGAACGTATGATCGCTTCGCCCCTTACCCCGAAGAGGCGAACCGCCGCATGATCAGCGCCGTGGCCGACTTGCATTTCGCCGTCACTGCTGACGGCGCGACGCGGCTGATCGCTGAGGGTATCCGTGCGACCACAATCCACGTTGTGGGCAATACCGGTATTGATGCGCTGTTCTGGATGCGCGCCCAACTGCAAGCACGGCCCGACTCTAGTGCGGGGTTACCGTCGCTGCCGGCCGGTCGGCGGCTACTGCTGGTCACCGGCCACCGGCGCGAAAACTTCGCCGGCGGCATCGCCCAGCTTTGTGCGGCCTTGTGCGAATTGGTCACCCGCTTCCCTGACGTGGTGGTGGTCTACCCTGTGCATCCGAACCCGCACGTGCAGGAGCCGGTATATCGCCTTTTGGCGGATCACCCGCGCATCGTGCTATGCGCCCCACTCGCCTACCGTCCCTTTGTGGCGCTCATGGATCAGGCGACGCTGATCCTGACCGACTCCGGCGGGGTGCAAGAGGATGCGCCCAGCCTGGGCAAGCCGGTGCTGGTGCTGCGCGACACGACCGAGCGGCCCGAAGGCGTGGCGGCGGGCAACGCGCTGCTGGTCGGCACCGACCCGGCGCGCATCGTGGCCGTCGCCACCCATTTGCTGACCGACCCGGCAGCGTATGCTGCGATGGCGGCGGTCGCTAACCCCTATGGCGACGGGCACGCGACGGCGCGTATCCTGGCCCGGCTGGCGGAGGCTGCCTGATG
This sequence comes from Chloroflexia bacterium, assembly GCA_038228295.1. GTDB lineage: Bacteria > Chloroflexota > Chloroflexia > QHBQ01 > JAICKM01 > JAICKM01. The sequence continues at coordinate 15,354 of JBBRPH010000036.1, forward strand.
CGGATCTTGCTCCTCAGCTACCACATCTATCCCAACGGCACCGCTGAGGGGTTGTGCGTCGCCAAAGTGGCGCGCACCCTGACCGATGCCGGCCATGCCGTGACCATTCTCACTTCTACGATCAATATGTGGCAAGGCACATATCTGGTACCCGACACGGGTTTGCTGGCCGGCATCCCGATCCATCGGGTGGCCCCCCAAGCCGGCGGGCTGTTGGGCGGCCTCCAACGAATGCACGAGGGGGTGCGTCACATAGGGCGGCAGGGGGGGGTATTGCGCGCGGGTACGTCAGCGTTGGATGCGGCCATCAACATCACGCTCGGCTGCACACCGGCCGAATACGCCTGGGTGCCGGCGGCCGTCGCGACGGCCCACCGCCTGTTGACCACCGGCGCTCCGTATGATGTGCTCCATTCGCGGCTCAATCATTTCTTGAGCCACCGCACGGCGTTGCTCGTGGCCCGGCAGCAGCGGACATTGCCCTGGTGCGCGCATTTTAGCGACCCCTGGCCCGGTCGGCTTTATCCCGTCGGCTATCGGCCCACGCCCACCCGCTCCGGCCTGATGGAGCGGCGGCAATTGGGCATCCTCAACGCGATCCTGGCGCGGGCCGATAGTGTGACGGTGCCTAGTGCCCGCTTGCTGCCGCTGTTGCTGGGTGGACCCCGCACCCGTTATCGCGCTAAAGCGCACGCCATCCCGCACCTGGGCAACTTCTGGGAGCCGGCGCCCGCTTATCAACCGGGCGCGGTATTGGAACTGCTGCACGCCGGCAGCATCCTGGTTCAGCGCAATCCGACCACCCTGTTGCACGCTGTGGCCCTCCTGCGGGATCGTAGCCCGGCAGCGGCCGCCGATCTGCGGGTGACGTTTGTCGGCCATGCCGGCCCATTTGTTGACCAGGCGGTCGCCACTTACGGCCTGGAAGCGAACGTTCGTACAATCAGCTACACCGACTTTGCCGATCTCTGGGCGCTAACCTGTCGGGCCGACGTCTTACTGCTCATCGAATCAGCGATGGCCGAAGGCGTGTTCATGCCGTCGAAACTGGCCGACTATCTCTCGGCCCGCCGCCCGATCTTGGCACTCTCGCCGGCGGTCGGTACGGTAGCCGATTACCTGGCCGCCGGTGGGGGCTTGCGCGTCGATCCCGACGATGCGGCCGCGATTGCTGCCGCTCTCAGCGACTTACACGCCCGCCGGCAAAGCGGGCGACTGGCTGAACTAGAACCGCCGGCGGATTTGGTGGCGCGGGTGTCGCCGGCCTGCGTGGCTCCCGCCTATGAAGCTGCCTTCGCCCACGCCCAGGCCGGTCGGGGGAGGCGCACGGCATGAACCTACTCCTGGTGATCCCCGACGGTACGGGCATTCGCAACTTTCTCTGCACCGATTTTATCGAAGCGGCGGCGGCCGCCGGCACTGTGACCGTGTGGCACGCCCTGCCGCTCGCGACCGTGGCCCCCTTCCAAGCCCGTTGGGGAGATCGGGTGCGCTGGTTGCCGCTGCCGCCCTTCCGCGAAGGCATCGTGGCACGGGTGTTGCGCCAGGCGAAAGTCTACGGCCAACTCTACTGGCAGCGTGAACCGGGTCTCGATCTGGTGTTGCGCCAGTTGCGGCCCCGTGGTCGGCTGGGGGTGCGTGGCTTGGGAACGGCCGCCCGCGTGCTGGGCACGCTAGCAGCCGGCCCTCGCCGCCTGCATTGGCTGGATACTTTGCATTGGGCAGCCGCCGGGTGGGATGGTGCGGCGTATGACACGGTGCTACGGCTGGTGCAGCCCGATGTGGTATTTTGCACCCACCAGCGGGCCGGTCGGGCGGTGCCTGCGCTGCTGGCGGCGCGGCGTGCCGGCATTCCCACAGCGACGTTCATCTATTCGTGGGACAACCTGCCGAAGGGGCGCATGGCGGTGCCCGCCGACCATTACCTGGTATGGAGCCGTCATATGGCGGCCGAAATGGCGACCTATTATCCTGATGTGGGAGCAGCGCGCGTGCATATTGTGGGCACCCCCCAGTTTGAGCATTATGGGAATGCGGCCTTGATCCAACCGCGCGCCGCGTTTCTAGCGCGCCTGGGCCTCAGTGCCGACCGGCCGGTGATCTGCTTCTCCGGTGATGATGCGGCCAGTTCGCCTTATGACCCATCCTATCTGGCCGATCTCGCCGCCGCCGTGCGCGCATTGCCGGCTCCTGCGCGGCCGCAACTGGTGTTCCGGCGCTGCCCGGCTGACGTAGGGGAGCGCTATGCTGCGGTACTGGCCCGCTACCCCGAGATCGCCGTCTCCGACCCGCTGTGGACGCGCCCGGCCGCCGGTACGGATTGGACCGCTGCTGTGCCCACCCCGGCTGACGTGGCGTTGTTAGCTAACCTGGTGGCCCACTGCGATCTGGTGGTGAATATCGGCTCGACGATGGCGATGGATTTTGCCGTCAAGGGCAAACCCGCGATTTATCTGCGCTATAATCCGGTGGATCTGCCGGCCGATAGCGACTGGACGATTACCAATATCTATGCGCTTCCCCATTTCCGATCCGTTCATGCCCTCCAGCCGGTGTATTGGGCTGAGGCGGCTACCGATCTGGGGGCGCTGGTGCAACAGGCATTGGTCCAGCCCGGCGAAAAGGCCGGCGCACGCCAAGCGTGGCTAGATCATCATGTGCAAGCGCCGCTGGATCGCGCGGGCGCCCGGTGCTTGGCGGCGCTTGCTGCCCTTGCCGGCGACGGGCAGAGCGTTTTGTTGAGCGGGGTTGCGACACAATGATGCAGCGTACCGGTGGCGACCTTGCCGCCCCGCGCGGCCGGCCGGCCGCGCAGGTGTATACCTCATGCCGTTTGTTGTGCCGTGGGGCCGGAGTTGCTGCCGATACTCGGCGGGCAGGAGTAAACTAAGCCGATGAATATCCAGAAGTGGGTGCGCAAAGCGAAGACTTTACGAAGCCCCCTGGCCCGGCCAGGGGCGCCGGCCGTAGGCGGCCTCGCCGACCGGACAACGATTACCCGTATCTTCCGCAACCCGCCGCAATTGCGCCTGCTAGCGCGGCTGCTGCGGGAGTCAGGGCGCAACCCCCTCCGGGTGGCGATCTATGGTGTGGCCGACGGTGCCGAAGCGGTGAGCCTGCTGATCGCGCTTGACCCATTGCAGACCGGACTGGCGGTGGAGATCGCGGGCTTCGACATCGCGGATGAATATCTGACCCAGGGCCGGCAGTTTGTGTATACGGCCCAGCACTTTGACCGGGCGTTCCCGCCCAGCGCCGGTGCGCCGTATCTGGAACCGGTGGGCGACTCCTGGCGGCTGGCGGCGCGCTGGCAACCGCGCATTACGCTGGCTTACGGCAACGTGCTGGCGCCGGGACCGCCGGCGTTATACGCGGCCTGTGACCTAGTGATGTGCCAGAATACCCTGATTAGCCTGCCGCCGGATACGCTAAATACCGCAGTAACTAACCTCGCGGCCTTGCTACGGCCGGGAGGGTTGCTGGCCGTCGGCGGTGGCCCACTGGATATACTGCCGCAGATCGTTAGCGCACACGGCTTTGCCCCGCTTTTAGACGATGTTGCGGCAATCCATGAAAATTGGCTCGTGCAACGGCAGTTTTACAACAACCCTTACCGGCCGTACTGGGCGCTGGAACCGTTTAACGATCTGCATCCGGCCGGCTTGCTGCGCTACGCAACAATATTCCACAAAACCGACCCGGACGCACACGAATAAGGACCGACCTCATGCCGCAATCGAATGCCGTCACGCAGATTTATGTGCTGTTGCCGGGACTACAAAGCCGCGCCTGGCAGTCGGGGGGGCTGCTAATTGCGCGTAAAGCCGCCGCGTTGCTGGCAAGCCACCTGCCGACTCAGGTGGTGACGTACCGCGATCGGGAACCGGATGTGCCCTACCTGGCCGACATTCTGCCCACCCTCAACCCTGATGCGCTGTTGATCGCCACCTGGGGACCCCACATCAACGAATTGTGCCGGCAACTTGCGGGGCGGCGGCTGGTCTACTACGCACAAAGCACCCGTTGGTCTACCCCGTTGCCGCCGACCGTGCCCATTCTGTGTCTCAGCCGCTATATCATGGCCGATTGGATGCGGGACGCGCCGTTTACCCCGCTGTTTTTGCTCGGGCCCGTCCTCGAACCTGACTGTGTAGACCAGGGAGTGCCGCGCGATATTGATGTGCTGTTTCTGCCGCGCAAATCTACTACCTATCTGCGCGACCACCTGATCCCCGCGTTGCAGGAGCACTGCTCGGTCCACATCGTGCGTGATTTTATTCCTCGCGCCAACCTGATTCAGTTGTATAATCGCGCCCAGGTGTATCTCTATTCCTCCGCGCCCTGGGCCTCCGGCCGGGTTGAGGGCTTTGGGTTCCAGCCGCTAGAAGCCGTCGTGTGCGGCTGTGCCGTCTTCAGCAATTTGCACGGTGGTTTGGCCGACTACCTGGACCCGGAGATCAATGCGTTTAAAGTGGAGGTTTACGCGCTGAACTACGACGTGGCGCGTATCCTGGGCAGACTCGGGGCGGGGTCGGTGAACTCGCCGGCCGCCCTAGCGGCCTTGCGTGCGACCTACTCGGAAGCGGCCTTCCATAATCGGATGCACGCGATCCTGCCGGAACTGGAACGCTTTTTCGTCTATACCGCGCGACAGCCGGCGGATATTGCCCGCTTGGTCTACACGCCGCAGGTGCCGCGCTGGCGGCAACACCTCTACCGGATGAAGCGCCGCATGAGCCGTGTGCTCCAGCGCTTGCAGAAGGGGGCGCGCTAGTCCGGTGAATATCGCAGTCTTCGGTTGGTATCATCATCAGAATGCGGGTGACGACCGCATCCAGGCGTGCCTTACGCGCTGGTTGGACGGCCATACGCTGGCTTTTTTGCCGGCGGGCCGCCCGGCTCCTATCCATCTGCTGCGGACGTATGATGCCGCGATCATTGGTGGCGGGGGGCTGATCATGAACGAAGGCGGCATGTTTCGTCGGATGCGCCACTGGGTGCGGCTGGCCGGCATCCCGGTCGCGCTAGTCGGGGTGAGTGTGGAAGCGCTGTCTCCCGGCCTGCGCGCCGAGTTGCGGGCGTTTCTCGACGTGTGCTGCTTTGCCTGGTTTCGTGATCAGGGATCGCTGGATGCGGTGGGACCGCACCCGCGTGCATTCTGCGCCCCGGATCTGACATGGCTCTATCCGTTCCCGGCCCTGCCGGCGGCGGCGGGCGTGGCGCTGTCGCTGCGCCGCAGCGCCGACTTGCCCGTGGCGGCTTGGCGTACTATGATCGCTACGCTGGATAGGCCGGTATTACCCTGGCCGCTGTTGTTCGAGGGGGGGGGCGATGCAGCCGTGTTGCGCGAGGTGCTACCCACTGCGGCACTGCCTGATGAATTCACGCTCGCTGCGCCGGCGGCGGCGGCGGTGGTGGTCGCGGCCCGTTACCACGGCGTACAGTTCGCCTTGCAAAGCGGGCGCCCCGTCATTGCTGCCGATAAGCTGCCCAAGCTACAGCGGTTCATGGCTGAGCAGGGTCTTGGTGCCTGGTGCCTGGACCCGACTGCACCGGAGCAACTCCCTGCCTTGCTGGCACAACTAGATGCCGTTCGGCCGGAGTTGCTGCCCCAGATCGCGGCGATTCGTGCACGCTTACACGCCGAAGCCACCGCAAAGGGCACCGAAGCACGGGCGCGCTTGTTGGAGGCGGCGGCAGCTTTGCCCCCACCGCGCCGGCGCTGGGGGATGCGTGTGCGCGCGGCGCTGGATCTAGGGGTGCGCTTCTGATGCACATCGGCTTCCTGAGCAACGAGTACCCGCCGCTGCCTAGCGGCGGCATCGGCACCAGCGTGCAGACGCTGGCCCGCGCCCTGGTCGTAGCCGGCCACCGGGTGACGGTGCTGGGCTGGGGCCGCGCCGGCGCGTTTGACGACCAGGGTGTGCAGGTACGCATCCTGGCGGCGACCCCGCTGCCCAAATTGGGCTGGCTGCTGAACCGCCGCCAGGCGGCGGCGGAGTTGAATCGGATGGTGCGTCAGGAGGACTTGGCGATTGTCGAAGCACCCGACTGGTGTGGCCCCTCGGCAGGGATGCGCCTGACCTGCCCGTTGGTGATTCGCTGCCACGGTAGCGCGACTTACTTCGCCGACTTGCTGGGCGAACCGTTGCGCCCGGCGCTGCGCTGGGTCGAGCGCCGGGCGTTGCGGGCGGCGGCCGGCGTCGCCGCCGTCAGCCGCTTCACCGGCGCACGCACGGCGCGCCTGTTCGATTTGCGCCGGCCGGTGGGCTGCATTCCCAATGGGATCGATATCGCCCGTTTTACGCCCGCCGCCCCGCAAACGGCAGAACCGAACACGATCCTCTATTTTGGCACGCTGGTGCGCAAGAAAGGGGTGCTGGACTTGCCGGCGATCCTGGCCGGGGTGTTGGCGGCCTGCCCGACGGTCCGCCTGCGGATCATTGGGCGCGATGCCCCTGACCGGCACACCGGGGCGTCCTCAACATGGGATCTGCTGCGGAGCAGGCTTTCCATAGCGGCAGCAGATCGGGTAGAATATAGCGGCCCACAACCTTACGACCAAATGCAAGCCGCCATTGCCCGCGCTGCCGTGTGTGTTTTCCCTTCGTATGCCGAAGCCTTGCCCCTGGCTTGGCTGGAAGCAATGGCTTGCGCCAAACCGCTGGTAGCCTATGATATTGGCTGGGCGAGTGAACTAATCGTGCCCGATGTGACGGGTCGCTTGGTGCCGGCCGGCGATACGGCGGCGTGTGCGACGGCGGTCCTAGGCTTGCTGAACGACCCAGCGGCCGGCGTGCGGTTGGGGGCGGCGGGGCGCGCGCGGGTGGAAGCGCAGTTCGCTGCGCCGGTCGTGGCCCAACAGAGCCTAGCTTGGTACAGCGACGTGATCTGCGCCCGGCGCAGCGGCAGAGGGAGAACACAGTGAGTGCGGATACGCTATCCTTAATCATTTGCACCTATTGTCGTCCCCAGGCGGTCGCGGCGTTGTTGACTGCTTTACAGGCGCAAACCCGTATGCCCGATGAAATCCTGGTGGTAGATGCCTCACCTGATGGGGCGACTGCCGCAGTAGTGGACGCTGCGGCGCCGGCGTGGTCGGCGGGGCGCCTCCGCTATCTCCTCGCGCCCGCGGCCCAGCGCGGCCTCACCCGCCAGCGCAACTACGGCATCGCTCACGCGTGCGGCAGCCTTATCGCGTTTTTGGATGACGATACGATCCCGGACCCACCGTATTTCGCCGCGCTGTTGGCCTGTTTCGCCGCTCACCCGACGGCGGCGGGCGTGGGCGGTTGGATCAACAACGACGTGGCCTGGCGACCGGCACCAGCGGCTGCGCCGCGACTGGCTGTGTTTCGTTATAACGGCTGGGAGCGGCGCGAAGACTACCGTTGGCGCGTGCGGCGGTTGCTCGGCTTGGCCGGAACCACGCAGCCGGGCCGGATGCCGCGTTATGGGCATGGGCGCTCGGTGGGGTTTTTGCCCCCTGACGGTAATGACTACCGCGTGGAGTTTCTGCTGGGCGGGGCCTCGGCGTGGCGGCGCACGGTGTTTGACCGGCACGCTTTTTCGACTTACTTTGCCGGCTACGGCCTGTATGAAGACCTGGATTTCAGCGTGCGGGTGTCGCGCCGCCAACCGCTGTATCTGTGTACGCGGGCGCAGTTAGCCCATTACCATGCGGCGGGCGGGCGGCCGCAGGCGTTTCGCTACGGGGTCATGGTCGTCCGCAACGGCTGGTATGTCTGGCGGCAACGCCGGCCACAGCCGGCACCGGCCGACGGGCTGCGCTGGTGGGCCATTTCGCTGCTACTGACCGCCTGCCGGGTGGGCGATGCGCTGCGCGGGCCTGGGCGCCGGCAGGCACTGGCCGAAGCGTTGGGGCGTGTATGGGGTATGCTGCGCTTGTTGGCCCAGAAGCCGGCGCGGGTCTAGAGAGGAATACCAGGGATGCTAGCTGAGGGTAGCGACGTATTCGCGTGCTTGTTGCCGTTAATGCGGGCTAAAGGCGTGCAGGTGCCGCCGCAGGCGTTCCATCAGGCCGTCAATCTGGCTTTCCACAACGGAGAGGCTACAGTTTACGACGCAATCCATCAGGGGATGTGGGCCGGCCTGCCGCAACAGTTTGAACTGCTCAGCGCGGCGGCGCTGCAAACCGCAACCGCGTTGCCGGCCCGCTTGCGGGCGCTAGACATTGGCTGTGGCACCGGCCTGAGCGCCGCCGCCCTGCTGCAAACCCCATTGGGCGCGCGGATCAGTGCGATCGATCTGTTGGACACGTCGTCGGAAATGCTGACCCGTGCCGCAGAACGCGCCGGCGGTTGGGGAATCCCTTATCGCGTACTTGAAGGCGACATTACGGCCTTAGCCGCAGATTGTTCCTATGATCTGGTGATTGTGTGTTCGGTGTTGCACCACATTCCCGATGTTTCCTCCTTTCTCGCCGACGTGCACATCCATCAGCCGGTCGGCGGGCTGTTTCTCCATGTGCAAGATCCCAACGGCGATTACCTACAAGATGCCCAGTTAAAGCAACGTGTGGCCGACCTTCAGCGGCGCACCCGGTCACGCCTCCCACGCAGCATCCGGCGCTTATCGCCGGCGCGTATAGTGGCGCGACTCTATCGCGAAGTTACCCACAGCCAGACGGCGGACTATATTGCCGGCGTGAACGCTCAGTTGTTAAGGTCAGGTGTCGTTACGCGGCCGCTAACAGCCGCCGAACTCTGGAGCGTGACCGACATCCATGTGGACAACCTACCGTTTTCCTGGGGCGACGGCATTCGGATGCAGCTGCTAACAGATAGTCTGCGCGATTACACGCCGCTGGCGCTGCACTCTTATGCTTTCTTCGGCGTGTTACTGCCGGAACTGCCGCCGGATCTCCAACCCGTCGAGGCTACCTTGATCGCCCAGCACGCTATGAACGGCAAATACTTGGGCGGCATCTGGCAGCGGAGCCACTAACTATGCTGATGCCGCAGAGGTCCGTCCCGGATGCTTGAGTCCCGCCGCACTACCATCGTCAGCGCCTACGCTGTCTACCCCCTGCCCAACTCGGCGGAGGGCATCGTCAACGCGGCGTTGGTGGATGCGCTGCGGACGCGCAGCCGCGTGGCGCTGATCACATCGGCGGCGGGCTATGCACCGGTGCGGGCCGTGGACCCCCCCGGCGACTGCGGCGTAACGACCTACGCCGGCGGTGGGCCGGCCGATCACTCGGCGGTCGCCGGCCTGGCCGGCTGGTTAGCCTACCCGAAATACCACCCTTTGGGGGCGCCGGCGCGTCTGGTGGATCGCCTGCGCGTGCGTCGCCTACTGCCCCCCTTGGCCGAAGCGGCCTGGAGCCGGCGGGCGGCGGCCACGATCCTGCGCTTAGTGACCGGTGCGGAGCGTGCGGCGGTGGTCTGGGCGCGGGGCACCCCGCCGCAGTCGCTGGCCGCCGCAGTGTGCGCTTTCCGGGTGCAGCCGTTTCCTCTGGTGGTGAACTATAACGACCCGATGCCGTTTTGTTTGTTAAGTGGACATCGCTATAGTGCTGAAACTCCGGCATCGGACAGAATTCAGCACCGGCAAAATGCCTTTCTTGCCACCCACGCGCAAGCCTGGACCTTTCCTTCGCAAGGCGTGGCCGACTTGATGATCCATGCCGCCGACCTGGACCCGGCGCGCTGCTTCGTCATCCCGCATCTGCTGCCGGACCCGCCTGCCGCGTCGCCGATAGACGTGCCGCCGGGTCGGTGGATTGTCTACGCCGGCATCTTCTATCCCGCGCTATTCACGGAAGCGGTGAAAGAGGGCTTGGCGGCGTATGCCCAGGCAGAGGGGGCATTGCGTTTGTTGTTTATTCTCAAAAAGCCGCCGTCGGCCGTGCGCACTTGGATTCGTGAAGCGTTGCCGGCGGCGCTGTTGCTGACTGACCAACCACCGGCGGCGGTGGCGGCGGTGCTGACTCAGGCGGCGGCGGTCTTGATTGTAGACGACCTCGATCATGGCCCCTTGCTCCGCAACAAAGTAGTCCAGGCGGTGTGTTCCGCGCAACCGATCCTGGCGCTGGCTCCCCCAGCTACCACGACCGGCCGGGTCGTGGCGGCGGCGGGCGGCCTTGTCGTTGACCCGGTGAGCGCTGCTGCTGTGGTCACCGGGCTGCGTGGTTTAGAAACTGGGTTAGCGGGTCAGGCGGGGCTACCCGCCGCCCGCCGCCAAGTGCAGGCGCGTTTTGCCGCCGACCGCATTATCGGTGACAGCCTGACCGTGCTGGAGTATGCGCGCCACCGCTTCGCTTGGCGCGGCGCGCCGCACGGCCCCGCGCCGGAGCCACCCGCCCTGGAAAGGTGGCCGTGATGGATCAGGCCGCCGGCTCTGTGGCAACCCCGCTAATCATCTTGCGCTTGCGCGGCGAGCAGGCGCTGGATGTGACCCTTTGCCACGGCGCGCAGCATCGCACATACGCTGCGACCTACACCCAGGCCGTGCGCGAATTCGCCAGGCAGCTTGCCGCGCACCCGACAGGGGTGATCGCGTGGTACGATGTGCGGCTCAAGGCGTTTCTGCGCCCGCCGACCGAGTGGCCGACCCTGCTGGGCCATGCGCTGGAAGTGCTGCACCTGGGCAACGTGCAGCATTGCGAAGACATGGCGGCGGCGTTGGGGTTGGTGGATTTCAACTCGCCCTACTTGTTGCCTGCTCCGGCCGACCGGCGCTGGGCGACATGGTTGATCGCGCCGCAGGCCGGGATTGCCCACAGCGCGGCCTTGCGTGCCAGCGGGTTCGACGGCCGGTTGCCGAGCTTGGTCAGCGCGTTGTTCGATGTGGGCTATCGTGGGTTAGCAGGGGGTTTGTGTCCCTATGCCGAACCGGCCCTGTCGGCGGTGCCTGTGCCGGCCGGCGTGCTGCATGATCTCGCTCGACCGCTCACCGTGGTCGAAATCGGGCTGCTAATTCGCCGCCTGTATGGGCGCAAATGGCTACTGTTCTGGCCGCCGGCGGCGGGGCGGCTGCCGTTGCGCGGCTTGGTGGCAGGCGGGCGCGCCGCAGCCCCGCCGGTGCTCGATACCGCCGCGCTGGCTGCGCTAGCCCCTACCTTGCCGTTGCCGCCGATGATCAGTGTGGACGTGGTGGTGCCCACGTTGGGCCGGCCCGGCCCGCTGGCCGATCTATTGGTCGATCTGGCCGCGCAGACGGTGCCGCCGCAGCGGGTGCTGATTATTGAGCAAGATCCCAGCGGCGTAGGTAGCCTCCTCGCGGCGCTGCTGGCTCGGCCGTGGCCTTTCGCGATCCACCATCAACTCGTCGGCTGGGTCGGTGCGTGTCGCGCACGTAACTTGGCCCTGGCGGCCGCCGCCGGCGAGTGGATCGCCTTCTTGGACGACGACGTGCGCCTGCCGCCCGACTGGTTAGCCCATTTGCTGGCGGTGGCGACAGCTTATGGGGTTGGAGCCGTCACCTCGGCGGTCTATATGCCCCAGCAAGCACTCCCACCGCCGGGGGTACCGCGCCTCTGGCCGGGGTTCGCCAGCGGGGCCAGCTTGGTAGTCCGCAACGCTACCGTTACCGTGGCGGGCTTCGACCGCCGCATCGAAGGAGGCTTTGGTGAGGATACAGACTACGGCATCCGGCTGCGGCGCGCCGGTGTGGTGGTGCTGTACACGCCCGGCCGGCCGGTGTTGCACCTTAAAGCGCCGGTAGGGGGCTTCCGCTACCAATTCCCCCACCCCTGGTTGGCCGACCGGGTGCCGCCGCGCCCATCGCCCACGGTGCTATATACACAGCAGAAGCACGGCACGCCGCCGATGCAGGCAGGCTACCGGCTGTTCTACGCACTGAAACGGCTGGCGGCGACGCGGCCCTACCGCCGACCGGCGGAACTGTGGCGATTGTGCCGCGAGTGGCGCAGCGCCCGGCGCTGGGCGGCCTGGCTGGCGACGCGGGAGGTAGCCGAATGAAACTGGGCGTAGCCACCATTTGCGCGCACATCTACCACCAGGGCCAGTGGTGGTCGTATGAACCGTTCGTGCTGGAGATGAACCTCTGGGCCGATCTGTTCGATGGTTTGGTGTTGGCTGCCCCGCTTGATAGCGGTCCCCCCCCCCCTTCTGGGCACCCTATGCCGACTCCGCCAAAATCGTGGTGCTACCTTATCGTCGGGATCGCGGGCGCGGGCTCGATCAACCCAAAACCACGCTGTGGGAGATCCCGACGATGATCGGGACGCTGCTGCGCGTGTTGCGCCAGACCGATGCCTTTCACCTGCGCTCACCCGGCAACATCGGTTTGGTCGCTTCGCTGCTGGTGCCGCTTGTGCAGCATCACCGCTGTGCCAAATATGCCGGCCAGTGGCCCGACTACCCCGGCGAAGGGCGCTCGTATCGGCTGCAAAAAGCGATCTTACGCTCACGCTGGTGGGGTGCCCCGACGACGGTCTACGGCCGCTGGCCCGCTCAACCCGCGCACATCGTGCCGTTTTTCACTTCGGTGCTGACCAACCAACAGATGGAGCGTGCCCGCCAGGCGATTCAGGCGCGCCCAGTGGCCGGCGTGCCGGGGGTGTTGTTTGTGGGCCGCTTGTCGGCGGCGAAAAACGTGGATGTACTGCTGCGGGCCGTGGCCGGCCTGCGTGATGCGGGGATCGCGTTGCGCTGCACCATCATTGGCGATGGGCCGGAGCGGGCGGCGCTGGACCGGCTATGCACCGACCTTGATCTGGCCGACCGGGTGACGTTCGCTGGCGGGCTGCCGTTCGCGGCGGTGCTGGATCATTATGCCGCCGCCGATGCGCTGGTGCTGGCCTCAGAGACCGAAGGCTGGCCGAAAGCCTTAGCTGAAGGGATGGCCTTCGGCCTGGTGTGCATCGGTTCGGCGCGGGGTTTGGTGCCGCAGATGCTGGCTGACGGGCGTGGTCTGCTGGTGCCGCCCGGCGACCAGGCGGCGCTGACGGCGGCTTTGCGCGGCGTGGCGACCGATCCGGCGGCCTACGTCCCCATGCGCCAAGCGGCGGCGGCTTGGGGGCAGAGCTACTCATTGGAGAGTCTGCGCGTGGCGCTGGCAGACCTACTGACCGCTGCCTGGGGCGCACCACTAGGCGGGGCCAATGCCAATTCGGCTACTGCGGAGACGCCTCGATGAGTGGCATTGGTGTGCTGCATCTGGTTGACAGCTTGGCCGTGGGGGGTACCGAGATGGTGGCCGTCAATTTGGTCAATGCGTTGCCGCGTGACCAATATCGACTCTACTTGGGAACTACGCGGGCCGAGGGACCACTGACCGCACGTGTAGCCGCCGATGTCGGTCGGCTGCGGCTGGCGCGGCGGGGGCGCTTTGACCCCGCCGCACTACGCCAGTTAGTACGGTTGATCCGGGCGGCCGATATTCGGATCATCCACGCGCATAGCAGCACCGTTTTCCTAGCTGCACTGGCCGCTGCCGTGCCGCCGCGCCCGGCGTTGATCTGGCACGATCATTTCGGGCGCTACCTAGTCGAAACGCGCCCGCTTTGGCTCTACCGGCTGCCGGCGCGGCGTTTGAGCGGGGTGGTGAGCGTCAACGAAACTCTGGCCGACTGGGCGCGGCGCCGCTTGCGGATGCGGGGGGATCGCGTCTGGTATATCCCGAACTTCGCCACCTTGCGCGACAACGCAGCCGGTGAGCCTGACCCGCTGCTGCCGGGCCAAGCGGGCTACCGCATCGTTTGCGTAGCTAATCTGCGCCCGCAGAAAGATCACCTAACGCTGGTGCAGGCGTTGGCACTCGTGGTGCGGCAGCAGCCGGCCGCGCATTTGCTGCTCGTCGGAGCGGCGGGCGATGCCGATTACCATGCGGTTATCGTCGCCGCGCTGGCGACCCACAACCTAGCCGCCCATGTTTCGCTGATGGGTGAGCGGGATGATGTGGGCGCGATCCTGCGGTCCGCTACTATCGGGGTGCTTAGTTCCGCATCGGAGGGCTTGCCGTTGGCGCTGCTTGAGTACGGAGCGGTCGGCCTGGCGGTGGTGGCTACGGCGGTCGGCCAGTGCGCTGAAGTGTTGGACGGTGGGGCGGCCGGGCTGCTGGTGCCTCCGGGCCGCCCGGATGCGCTGGCGGTGGCCTTGCTAACGCTGTTAGCCGACCCAGCGTACCGGGCGGCTCTGGGCCGGCGCTTGCAAGCCCGCATCCAGGCGTGTTATAGTCCTGCGGCTGTTATCGGTCGCGTAGGGCAAGTTTATCAGACGGTGTTAAGTGACACCGCCGAAGGAATGTCGTTATGATCAACCGTTTGCCTGCCGCCACACTGCGGGCCGACGCGCCGGGCCGCCGACTGCTGCACAACCCGACGTTTCTGCTGCTGCTGTTTCTGCTGGTCCATGTGCCGCTGGCCCTGTTGCTGCGCCGGGCGCCTACTTTAGCGACCCTCCATGCGGTGGCGGTAGTCGGCGTAGGATTGCACTACACTTTCAATACGCGGCAGTTGGTGCGTGTGGCCTATGTTGTCGCTTACTTGGCGGGGGCTGAAGTCCTGTGGCGGATGGCCGAAGCACAAGTGCCGTGGGAGTTTGCAAAGTATGCCGGGGCCGGTTTGCTCTTTTTAGCGCTGCTGCGCAGCAATCGACTACGCGGGCCGCTGTTCCCGCTGCTCTATTTGCTGCTGCTGCTGCCCTCGGTCTTCTTTACCCTGTTTGATACTGGCGATGTTCGCAGCCAAATCAGCTTTAATCTGTCCGGCCCTTTGCTGTTGGTGGTCGGGGCGTGGTTCTTCAGTAACGTGCGTCTCAACCCGACGCAGTGGCGTTACCTGTTTCTAGTGTTACTAGGCCCGGCCGTCGGCATTGCTTCTATCGCCCTTTATGGTGTCTTGACGACTGCTAACATTCAATTCAATGGCGAGTCCAACTTTGTTACCAGTGGCGGCTACGGTCCGAACCAGGTGTCGGCGATTTTAGGGATCGGTGCGTTGTTTGCGCTATTCCTTTTGCTGGATAAAGCTTTCAGTCTCCGCCTGCGCCTAATAATGTTTGGTATAATGGTCTGGTTAGGAAGTCAGAGCGCTTTCACGTTTTCGCGCGGCGGCCTCTATGATGCCGGTGGGGCCGTGTTGCCGGCTGCATTCTTTTTGCTGCGGGAGCGCCGATCTCGCATCCAACTGTTGCTAGTTGCGAGTGTAGTGTTTGTGCTGGCGAATTATGTGGTGCTGCCGGCGTTTGAGTCGTTTACCGGCGGTGCGTTCGCGACCCGCTTCAGCGACACGTCGTTGGCCGGCCGCGACGATATTGCCCGCGCCGATCTGGATCTCTGGGCGGCCAACCCGATTTTCGGCGTGGGGCCGGGGCGATCCGATCTCCTGCGCACAGGCAACCGGCTGGGGGCCGCCGCGCACACGGAGTACTCGCGCTTACTGGCTGAACACGGCCTGTTCGGTCTGACCGCGCTGGTTTTGTTGCTGGTCATGGTGGTGCGTAATTTCCGCCGGGCGCGTACGCCCTGGGAGCAGGCATTGACCGTTGCCTTAATCGCTTGGAGTGCGATCTACATGGCCGGCGCGGCGATGCGCCTGGCGGCGCCGGCACTGCTCCTGAGCCTGACGTTTGCCTCCTGTTTTGCCGAGCAGCCGGACGCGGATAGTCCGGCAGAGGTGTGGACCGCACCGCAACGCATCGGTGCGCAGCTAGGGGAGCGGCTGTAGGATGGCGCACCCGCCTGTGCTGCTGGTCGACAATTTCCTGACCGGTAGCGGTCAAAATCCCAGCCCGACCGCCGAACTAGCCGTCCGCCTGACGGCGACCGGCCGGTCGGTCCTTACCACGTCGCGGCACAGCAACCGCGGGCTGCGGTTGGCCGATATGATCGGCACCGTCTGGTGGCAACGGCGGCGCTATGCAGTGGCCGGGGTCGCGGTCTATAGCGGGCCGGCCTTTTTCTGGGCTGAGGCCGTCTGCACGGCCTTGCGCGCCGTCGGCAAGCCCTATATCCTCACGCTGCATGGCGGCAACTTGCCGGCGTTTGCGACCGCGCACCCGGCCCGCGTGCGGGCCCTGCTGACATCCGCCGCTGCCGTCACCGCGCCGTCGCCTTATCTGCGTGACCGCTTGCAGCCCTATCGCGCCGATGTGCGGCTGTTGCCCAATCCGCTCGATCTGGCCGCCTATCCGTTTCGCGCGCGCCCACTGCCCGGCCCGCACCTGATCTGGTTGCGCGCCTTCCACCGGATCTATAACCCGACGCTCGCCCCGGCAGTGCTTGCTGCGCTGGTTGCTGAGTTCCCGGCGGCGGATCTGACGATGATCGGGCCGGATAAGGACGGCAGTTTGGCCGCTGTGCGCGTCACAGCGGCTGCGTTGGGCGTGGCGGATCGGCTGCGGCTGCCGGGCGCGGTCGCCAAAGCTGCCGTGCCGGGTTGGCTGGACCAGGGCGATATTTTCTTGAATACCAGTAATGTGGATAACACGCCAATCAGTCTGTTAGAAGCGCTGGCCTGTGGCCTACCGGTGGTCAGCACGGCCGTCGGCGGCATCCCCTATTTGCTGACCGCCGACGTGGATGCGCTGCTGGTGCCGCCGGATCAGCCGGCGGGGATGGCGGCGGCGGTCCGGCGGCTGTGGACAGCCGCCGGATTAGCGGGGCGGTTGGCGGAGGCCGGGCGGCGCAACGTGGCCTCCTGCGATTGGGGCGTGGTTTTGCCACAATGGGAGGGTTTGTTGAACGCAGTGGCCGCAGGGATCGCGCTTGCACCCGTTCCTAGCGCCGGAGAGGGTGTGGCTGATGGGGCGGTTTGACGCACTCTATGCCCGGCTGCCGCTGCCGGCTCAACACGCCGCCGTCAGTGCATACGGCGTATATTGGTACTGGTTGCGTTTTGGTCCCGGCTATCGCCGTTATGTGAACGAGTACGCCGCCCGCGATCTCTGGAGTGCAGGCGAGTGGTCTGCTTGGCAGGAGCGCCGTATACGGGGGGTGCTGGCGAGCGCGCTGGAAGTGCCTTACTATCGGGAGACCTGGACTGCCGCCGAGCGCCGCGCCGCGCAGGCCGGGCGGTTAAGCGACCTGCCGCTGCTGGGCAAGGAACCCATCCGCGCTAACCCGCAAGCGTTTGTTTGGCCCCGTATCGCGCCGCGCCGTCCGCTCGTCTTTCACACCAGCGGCTCCACCGGTACACCCATTGCCAGCTACTGGTCGGCGGCGGAAGTGCGCCGTTCGCTGGCGGTACGGGAGGTGCGCTCGGCGGGTTGGGCCGGGGTGTCGTTCCGCCAAGCACGGGCCACGTTCTCCGGGCGCATGGTTGAGCCGGATGCCGATAGCGCGGGGCCGTTTTATCGCTATAATGCGGTCGAGCGGCAAACGTATCTGTCGCCGTTCCACCTGCGCCCCGCGACGGCTCGCCAGTATGTTGCGGCCTTGCGGCGGGGCGGAGTCGTCTGGCTCACCGGCTATGCTGTCTCCTACTACTTGTTGGCCCGCCTGATCCAGGAGCAAGGGCTGGTCGTACCGCCGTTACGTGCGGTAATCACCACCAGCGAAGGTGTGACCCCGGCTATGCGGGTGGTCATGGAAGCCGCCTATGGTTGCCGCGTCTACGAGGAATACAGCACGGTCGAGAATGTGCTGTTTGCTAGCGAATGTGGGCACGGGCGGCTCCATGTCAGCCCCGATATCGGCCTGATCGAGATCCTGCGGCCTGACGGCACGCCCTGTAGAGCGGGCGAGGCGGGTGAGGTGGTGGTCACGAGCCTGATGCGCCGCGTGCAGCCGCTGATCCGCTACCGCCTCGGCGATGTAGCGCTGTGGGACGCGGCTCCCTGCCCCTGTGGGCGGGCGATGCCGGTGTTGCAAGCGGTGGTGGGGCGCCTCGAAGATGTGGTGGTGGGCCCCGACGGTCGGCAACTGGTGCGCTTTCATGGCGTATTCATTGATCAACCGCATATCCGTGAAGGCCAAGTGATCCAGGAGGCGCTGGACCGCATCCGGGTCAAGGTGGTGCCGGTGGCCGACTTCGGCCCCGCCGATGTGGCCGACATCGTGGCGCGGGTGCAACGCCGCTTGGGACCGACGGTGACGGTTGTGGTGGAGCCGGTGGCCGCTATCCCGCGCACCGCCGCCGGGAAGTTCCAGGCCGTGATCTCGTTGCTGCCCCCCACGCCCAGCAGCCCTGCGGGCGGAGAGGCGTGATTCTATGACCACCTTGCTCCTGCGCCGCTGTTGTTCACCGGCCGGCGTGTTTTGCGCTGCTGTCGTTATCACCCTGCTATTTTGGGCGCTGTTGCCGGCGAGCCTGAACGTAGATGACGGCAGCGACTACAGTGCATTTTATGGACCGGTGGCCCGTAATTTGGCGGCCGGACACGGCTTGCTCATGCCCGACGGCAACGTCGCCGGCCGTTACCCACCGGGGTATCCGTTGGTGCTAGCAGGCGACTTCGCGGTTGCGACTGCGCTGCGCCTGCCCGAAAATCTCGTCCAGACAGTGGTGGTGCTGCTGTGCTTGGGGGCCGCAACGGCGCTGCTTTGGTCCATAGCCCGCCTGGCGTGGGGGAGGTGGTCGGCCACGGCGGTGGCGCTGCTGTGGGCCGGCTACCCCTTTATGCTTTGGTTGACCAAGCAGCCCAATAGCGAAATCCCTTTTGTCGCGGTGTTGTACGCCGGCCTGGCCCTCGCCGGCCATGCTGCACGCAGGGATCGGGATCGCTGGGCCGGGTGGCTGCTGTTTGGTGCCGGACTACTGTTGGGCTGCGCCATGCTGATCCGCCCCATTGCGGTCGGCGTAGGGGTGCTGGTGGCCGGGCTGATCGTACTGGGCTTGCCGGCGACGACTCGGCGCGTCCGCTGGGGTCTGGCGCTGGCGCTGTTGCTGGGCAACCTCGTGGCGGTGGCACCGTGGGAGGGTTGGTTGCTGGCGCAGACGGGTAGCCTCGCGCCGCTCAGTACGGGTGGGGTTGCCAGTATGCGGGATGGGTTGACCTTTGCCGTCAATCCGAAGGGCTACCGCCAGACGATCCCCGTGCCGCTGGATGTGGCGGATCTGATGCGGACGATCCGTAGTCGGGCGACGCTGGACTCCGTAGGGCGCATCGCCGGTTTTTTGGCGCACGAAGCGACGGTCCATCCCGGCACAGTCGGCCGCCTGTTCGCGCTCAAAGCCGCCCGTAGTTGGTATGCCACCGATAGTGGCCGTAGCGAAGGGTTGATCCTGGCGTTGCAAGGGCTGTATCTGCTGCCGGTGGCGGCAGCGAGTGTGGCTCTCGGGCGGCGCGGCCGGGTGGAAAGGCAGTTACTAGGCGCGGTGTGGCTGTTGGTCGGCTATTTCTGGCTGATGACCATCTTGGCCCTTTCGGTGTTGCGCTATATGGTGCCGGCGATGGGCCTGCTCTTTTTGCTGCTACCCGCTCTACTCCCGACCCGACCGCGACACCTAGCGCAGGCGACCCTATGAGCGATACCGCCCTACCTTTTGTCACCGTCATCATGCCCATTCGCAACGAGGGCGGCTTTATCGCCCGCAGTCTCGCTGCGGTGCTGGCCCAGGACTACCCGGCGGAGCGGCTAGAGGTGCTAGTAGCCGATGGGATGTCTACCGATAGTACGCGCACCGTCGTGGCTGAACTGGCTGCCCGGCACCCCAACGTGCGGCTGATTGACAACCCTGGTAAGATTGTACCGACCGGCTTGAACCGTGCATTGGCTGAGGCGCAGGGCGCTGTTATTGTGCGCGTGGACGGCCACACCCTGCTCGCGCCGGATTATGTGACGGAGTGTGTGCGGGCGTTGGCGCGCAGCGGGGCCGATAATGTGGGCGGTAAGATGCAGGCGATAGGTGCGGGTGCGGTGGGCCGGGCTGTAGCGTTGGCAACGGGGTCGCCCTTTGGAGTCGGCAACGCACGCTTCCATTACTCCGACCAGGAGGAGTGGGTGGACACCGTGTATTTGGGTGCTTGGCCGCGGCAAGTCTGCCTGGACCTGGGGCCGTTTGATGAGGAGTTGGTTCGCAATCAAGACGACGAATTTAACTATCGCTTGCGGAGCCGCGGTGGGCGTATTTTGCTCACGCCGCAGATCCGCTCGGTCTATACGCCGCGTGATTCCCTGCGGGCACTGGCCCGACAGTACTATCAGTACGGCTACTGGAAGGTGCGCGTGCTGCAAAAACACCCGCGCCAGATGAGCGCCCGCCAGTTTGCCCCGCCGCTGTTGGTGGGAGCGCTGCTGGGATTGGGCGCGCTGGCCCCCCGCCTACGGGCGGCGCGTTGGGCGCTGGCCGGGGTGGTAGGCGCGTATCTGTCGGCGAACGGCGCGGCCAGCCTGTGGACGGCGCACCGCCACGGCCGGCAACACCTGCCACTGCTGCCGGTGGTATTCGCCACGCTGCACGGCGGCTACGGCCTGGGCTTCCTGGTGGGCCTGGTGCGCTTCTGGAACCACTGGCGGCGGACGGAGTTTTACGGAAATCCGGTCCCCACGATCCCACCTTCACGGGCGACTGACGGCTGATGACCGATAACCGACGACTGGAGTATCACCATGCGCGAGACGTTTTTACCATTTGCTCTGCCGGACTTAGATGAAACCGAGCTGGAGGCGATCCGCGAGGTGTTGGCGGCGGGCTGGATCACGACCGGGCCGAAGACGCACCAGTTTGAGGCCGAGTTCGCGGCGCGCGTGGGGGCCAAGCACGCCATTGCCGTCAACTCGGCGACGGCAGCGATGCACCTAGCGTTGGAGGCGATTGGGCTGCAACGCGGCGATGAGGTGATCACTACGCCCTATACCTTCGCGGCGACCGCCGAAGTGGTGCGCTATTTCGATGCCCGCCCGGTCTTCGTGGATGTGGATCCGCGCTGCCTCAACCTGCGGCCCGATCTGCTGCCGGGCGCGATTACGGCGCGCACTAAGGCGATTATCCCGATCCATATCGCCGGCTTACCGGCCGAGATGGACGCGATCAACGACGTGGCCGCCCAGCATGGGTTGGCGGTGATCGAAGATGCCGCGCACGCTTTTCCGACGCGCTATCACGGCCGCATGGTGGGCGCGCTCAGTAGTTTCACCTGCTTCAGCTTTTACGCCACCAAGACGATCACCACCGGCGAAGGCGGCATGATCTGCACCGAAAACGATGCCTGGGCCGAACGCTGCCGCATCATGGCGCTGCACGGCATCAGCAAGGATGCCTGGAAGCGCTACACGGCGGAAGGCTCCTGGTATTACGAGATCATCGCACCCGGCTACAAATATAACCTGACTGATGTGGCAGCGGCGATGGGCCTGGCGCAGTTGGCGAAAGCCGAGCGCATGGCCGCCCGCCGGCGCGCGATTGCCGCCCGCTACAACGCCGCTTTCGCCGCTATGCCCGAACTGCAAACCCCGCCCGATCGCAGCGACTGTGAACACGCCTGGCACCTCTATATGCTGCGCCTGCATCTCGACCGCTTGCATATCGGGCGGGCGGCGTTCATCGAAGACTTGAAACGGCAGCAGATCGGCTGTAGCGTCCACTTTATCCCACTGCACCTGCACCCCTATTACCGCGAGACCTACGGCTACCAGCCGGAGGATTTCCCTGTTGCCCTGCATGAGTATGAGCGCGAGCTATCGTTGCCGATCTACTCGAAGATGAGCGATGCCGCTGTGGACGATGTGATCGCTGCCGTGCAAGCGACCGTCGCCGCGCACCGGGCCTAGCCGCGTGCCGAATGGCGCAGAGATCGCCGCCCACAGCGTTTGGCTGTTGGGCGGCGCGCTGATCCTGGCGGTCCTTGGCTTCGTTTGGTGGCAGGCCGGTCCTGCGCCCGGCACGGCCCGCCGCGCCGGGGCACTGACGGCGGCGAACGGCTGGGCCTGGCTGGGTGGTATCCTCATCTGCTTGGGCGGCGCGCTGACCGCCGGCAGCCTGCTCGAAGCGGTGATCTGGCTGGTGCCGACGGCGTGGGCTGTGGCGGAGCACCGGTCGTCAGTCGTCAGTCGTCAGTCGTCAGTCGGCGGGCAGGGGTCGGTAGTAGCCACTCCGATCACGAATTCCGAACTCCAAACTCCCAACGTCGCACTCCTCGTTGTGGGCTTGCTGGGACCCTTCGCGCTGTTCAACACGCCGCTGGGCGGCTTGCCGTTGTTGGTGCTGCCGCTGCTCATGGTGTTGCGCCGGCGCAGGGTGGGGCGGGCGTTGCCGCGCACGCCGTTGGATGTGCCGCTGGCGGTGATCGGTGTGATGATCGCGGTTAGCCTGTGGGTCACACCCGATCTGGGGTTGAGCGGACCGGCGGTGTTGCGGCTGGTTTACGGTATGGCCGTCTACTATGCCGTGGCCGACTGGGCGAGCCGGCCGAGCCGCTTACGGGTGGGTGTGATCGGCTATGTGGCGGCGGGGGTGGGGCTGGCCGGGATTGGCTTGCTCGGCACGGGCTGGCTGGGTAAGGTGCCGCTGTTAGAGCGCGTCACCGGCGGTTTGCCCGCCTTGCTGCGTGGCTTGGCCTCCGACGAGAGCGGCTTCAACCCCAATGTGATCGCCGGGTCGCTGCTCTGGCCGCTGGCCCTGGCGCTGGCCCTGCTGGTTGCACCGGGGGCAGGGGCCGGCGTGCGCCGCTGGGCCGCGCGCGGGGCATTGGCGGGGGTAGTCGGGCTGTTTGGCGTGCTGCTGGTCTTTGCCCAATCGCGCAATGCGTTGGCCTGTGCCGCGCTGACGGCGGTGGGGGCATTGGCTTTGGCGGGGCGTTGGGGCCGTGTGTTGCTGGGGCTAGGCGTGCTGGCGGCGCTGGTCGCCGGCTTCTATCTTGGCCCCGACCGAGTCATTACGCGGCTGGGCACCGACTTGGGCGCGGAGTTCAACCCCACCGACAGCAGCCGCTCGGTGCAAAGCCGCAGCGAGATCTGGTCGCGGGCCGTCTATATGATCGAGGATTTCCCTTTCACCGGCACCGGCATGAATATGTTTCGCCGCCTGCTGCCCACGGTCTACCCGCGCGCGGGCAGCGCGGCTGCTGTGAACGCGGGCGCCCGGCCCATCCCGCACGCGCACGATCAGTGGTTGCAGGCTGCGCTTGACCTGGGCCTGCCGGGGCTGATCGGCTACTTGGCCGTGTGGTTGGGCGGCGGCGCGTTGGCGGTGCGCTCCTGGCGGGCGACGACCGATGCCTGGCTGCGGGCCGTGGCCGCCGGCCTGGGGCTAGCCCTACTGGCGACGGCGGTGTTCGGCCTGACCGATGTGGTGGTGTTGGTTGCCAAACCGGGCGTGCTGTTCTGGGCGCTGCTGGGCTTGCTCGTCGCCCTGCACAACACAGTGCTGCTGCCGCAGGGGCGCGCCCCTGCCCCACAAAGCCACACAGGACACCAAGAACCGATCAATTAAGAATCTTCGTGTCCTTTACGCCTTTGTGGGGCAGGGGCGTGATCTGATGGGGAGGTTGTATGTTTCCCGAAGACGACTATACGCCGCACGGGTATCTGCAAAACCGTTTTGACGCGGGGCCGTTTGCGGGGCTGGATGCGGGGGGACCGATTCGCTCGTTGCCGGGTATCGGCTTTGCGTGGCAGCCGGCGAGTGGGCCGCACGGCGGGCTGCTGATCGGCTTGCAGATCGGCGCGGACTTGCTGCTGACCGATCTCGACGCGGCGGGGCTGGTCTCGCCTTATCACTCGGCCCATATCCAGAGCTTCCACCTGAGCCACGGTGATGTGAACGCCTATGCTGAACTCTGGTTAGCGGGGCCGGGCGTGTTGGGCTGCCGGGTAGATGTGTATCGCCCAGTCAGCCGCTATCGCCCGCCGCCGGTGCGCCTGGTGGCGCTGGCGGTGACGCATTGGCCCACAGCGCGCCACGGCTGGTGCTACAGTGCGGGCCGCTTTGCCGCGCAGGACGGGCGATTGGCGGTGAGTCTGGAGCGTGGGCCGTGGTATCAACTCTGGGTATCGGGCCATGCGGCGGCGCACGGCTTCGGCGGCGACCCGACCGAAGTCGGCCCCTGGCTGGCGGCGGGTGCGCCCAATCGGGATAGCCTCTACGCCAACTTTCGCCGCGTGCCCAGCCTGTTGTGGGGCGCGCTGGTGTTGCCGCTGACCTTTGTCAAGACGACGGCCCATGCCTGGGCGCTGGTCGAGCGCGTGTCGCTGCCGTTCGCGCCGGGCGAGCGGTTGGGTGTGCGCGACCTCAAGGCGAGCCGCGACGCACTGTGGCGCGAGGATCGGCGCTTTTGGCGCGGCGCGCCGCAGTTGGGGCGTACCGGCTGGCCGGCCCATTGGCGGCGTGGCCTGGTCTATGATTGGGAGACCACGCGCCTGTTGCTGGCTCCGCCCGCCGGCATCTTCCACGGCCCTTATCCCGTTTGGATGGCCGAGTGGCCGCGCGTGGTGCTGGCCGAAGGCACGCTGGATATGAGCCGGCTGGCCTATGCCGATCCGGTCGGCGCACAAGCCGCTGTCGCCACACTATTCACGGATGCGGCGGGCGCGCAGGTGCCCTGTGTCTGGCCTAACGGCGGCCTCAACATGATCGCCGCCGACGGTGCGCCCTGCGGCACCTCGCCCGCCTGGTGCTTGCCGTTTCACAACCTGTGGCTCCTCTGGCTCCGCAACCCCGATCCGGTCTGGGCGGCGACGATCTACCCGCATTTGGTCGCTTATGTACGTTGGTGGTTGGCCGAACGGACCGACGCGGCGGGCTGGGTGGTTTACCAGTGTACCTGGGAGAGCGGCGAGGACAACACGCCCCGCTTGGACCCGACGCGCAGCGGCGACGCAGTGATCCGCGACTTGGTGCGTCCGGTGGAGTTGCAGGCCGCTCTGGCCGTCTGCGCCGAGGTGCTACGCCGCTTCGCGCTGGTCTTGGACCGCCCCGCCGACGCGGATAACTGGGCGCTGCTCTATCAGACTTATCGCGACCGCACGCGGCAGATGTGGGATCCGATCACGGCGCGCTTCCGCGATACCGATCCAACGACGGGCACCTGGCGCGAGATAGACGACCGTGACCCCTATTGGGGTACGCCCGCCGGGGCGCAAATCAGCCCGCTGCAACTGCTGCCACTGCTCTACGGTATCGCCACCGCCGAGCAAGCCGCCGCCTTGCGCCCCCATCTGGCAGGCTATGTGGCCGCGCCGTGGACGTGGTGGCCGTCGTGGAGCTACCATGTGGCCGAGGCGGCGTTGGCGGCGGATGCGCCGGAAATCGCGGCGGCCGTGGCCGAAGCGGTGGTGGATCGCGTCTACCGTCAACTGGACCGCCGCACACGCGATGACGGCCGGCCGTTGCCCGGTGTGGCCCCGGAGTTCTGGCCCGAACCCGCCCCCGACGGCACGCTGCTGTGGCAGCCGGGCGAAGCCTACGGCTGGGGTGCCAACGCCGGCCTCTATCTCTTGCGCTACCTGATCGGCTTCCAGGAAGGGGCGGCTGTCGCTCGCAAGGCGTTTACGCTACGGCCCGCCCTGCCCCGCGCTTTCCGCACGCCGGGCGTGTCTTATGTGGTCCGCAATCTGGCGATTCGCGGCGCGGGCTTCGATCTCGCCTATGACCCACAGCCCGATAGTACATTGATCATCACCCTGCGCCGCCACGAAGCGGGGGCGGTGCAGGCGGCCGGGCAGGCGGTCGAGCAGGTAGGGTCGGCTGCTCGTTTTGTAGCGGCGTGGAATACGACCTACAAGATAGAATTGACATAATTAACAAGCAGGTCTAGAACCGGCACAAGGCTACAGCCAGAGCCCAAGCACCAATATCTGACGAACAATGTTCTTGACAAACAGTGTTCGTTATGCTATACTCCTGGTATGTCTAGACAACAACTACAACAACCACAAGAACCGCGCCCGATCATCAGCCGCCGCAGCCGACCGGCTAAGGCTCCCTTGAGTCGGGAGATCATCATCACCACCGCTCTAGACCTGCTGACCCGGGAGGGGCTGGCGGGATTAAGCCTACGCAAGGTGGCGGCGGCGTTAGACACCGGGCCGGCCTCCCTCTACGTCTATGTCGCCAACCTCGCCGAACTGCACGCGCTGATGCTGGACCGCGCGCTGGCGGCGGTGGCTCTCCCCACCGACCGGGAGGGTGGGTGGCGCGACCGGCTGAACGCTGTGCTCGCGTCGTACCTGCGCGTGTTGTACGACGGCCCCGGCCTGGGCCAACTCGCCCTGTCCACAATCCCAGCCGGTCCCTATGCGCTCCGCCTGACCGAGACGCTCCTGGATCTGCTCCTTGAAGGGGGCATCCAGCCGGCCGTCGCGGCCTGGGGCGTAGACCTGCTGACCCTCCATGTCGCCGCCGTCGCGGCCGAGCAGAGTACGCACCGCGCTCAGGGCGATGACACCTTGGGGCCGGTGACTCAGGCGGTCGGTGCCGTATCCGCAGCGGACTACCCGCATATCCATGCCTTGCGTGATGAGCTGCTTTCAGGCGGCGACGGTGCGCGCTTCGGCTGGGGCGTGGAAGTGCTCATCAACGGCATTCTGCACGCCCCTGATCTCCCACCTGCAAGGGCGGGCAGCGTCCTACTGTCGGTCAAGCCGATGGAAGCGCAAGAGCCATGACTACCCGACACTCCCGCCGTCAATCCGATACCCTTTAGCTCATGAAAGTGAGGCGCAAATAGATGAACAACACACCTGATATAGCACTCCCCGACACGATGATAAGCGAGGTCAGGGACAGACTCCCGCCACCAGACGCAGCAGGTACCGCGCCAACCGCCGGCAACCAGGCGCGATTAACGAACCGCCTCCGCCTGATCTTGGCCGTGGTGCTGATCGCCGACGTGCTCGATCTGATGGACTCGACGATCACCAACATTGCCGCGCCGACCATCGTGCGCGAGATCGGGGGCGGGGAGTCGCTGATCAAGTGGCTGGGTGCCGCCTACGCTCTCGCCATGGGTGTCCTGCTCGTGGTGGGCGGGCGGCTCGGCGACCGCTATGGCAAGCGGCGGATGTTCCTGATCGGCATCGCGGGGTTTGTCGCCGCCTCGCTGCTGTGTGCCGTCTCCTTCAACCCCGCGATGCTGATCGGCAGCCGGCTCCTGCAAGGCGGCTTCGGGGCATTGCTGATCCCGCAGGGCATCGGCCTCCTCATCGCCACCTTCTCCCGCGCCCAGTTGCCCACGGCGTTCAGCGCCTTCGGCCCGATCATGGGCGGCTCGGCCGTCCTCGGCCCGATCTTCGCCGGCTTTATCATTGATGCCAACATCGGCGGCCTGTCCTGGCGACCCATATTCCTGATAAACATTCTCCTCGGTAGCATCGGGTTCATCGCAGCGATCAAGCTGCTGCCGCACGACGGACCGCCCAGCGCCATCCCCCTTGACGGCATCGGCTCCGGGCTGCTGGGCGCAAGTATGCTGGGGCTGATATACGGGCTGATCGAAGGCTCCACCGCCGGTTGGACTGCGGGGCCGATCCTCAGCCTGATCGTCGGCGTAGTGGCGTTCGGCGGGTTCAGCGTGCGGCAACGGTTCGCCGCCGACCCGCTCATCCTGCCCTCGTTGCTGGCAAACAAAGGGTTCACCTCCGGGCTGCTGCTCGGCCTAGCCTACTTCGCGGCGGTCAACGGTCTGGCTTACGTCGTCTCGCTGTTCTTCCAAACGGCCCTCGGCCTCACCCCGTTACAGGCCGCCCTCGGCCTCGGCCCGGTCATGCTCGGCATCATCATTGCGTCGGTCGTGGGCCGCCCCCTGATCCCGAAACTCGGACGACGGCTCGTGGTCGGCGGCCTGATCATCACCCTCGTCGGGGCCGTTGCGCTCTGGGCCACCGTTTTTGCCGCAGGTACTGCGATCAGCGTGTGGGCTATGGCTCCGGCACTCCTCGTGCTTGGTGCCGGCATGGGTACTTGCTTCAGCAGCATTTACGATGTCGCCGTCGGCGATGTCGCACCCGCCGAAGTCGGCAGCGCCAGTGGCGCGTTGAGCGCCGTCCAGCAACTGGCCGCCGCTATCGGTGCGGCGGTTGTCACCACCGTCTACTTCAGCCAGCAAACCGACCACGGTGCGGCAACCGCCATGACCGTTAGCGTCGCCGTGGTCGGTAGCATCACCCTGCTTTGCCTCGCCCTTGTCTGGCTGCTCCCCAAGTCGGCCCCGCCGGAACCAGCGACCGATCTTTGATTGCGATCCCCAGTGCGGTGGATTTCTCTACTAACCAAAAGAGCGGCGTACCCCACCGGGTACGCCGCTCTTGATTGCCGGCTGCCGGCTATTTCTCCGCGCCGTTGCCGTTGGTTGGGGCGGCTACGCCGACGGGTGGGGCGGAGCGGGGAACGACGACGGCTTTGCCTTCGATCACCGTGCCGCTGCCGGTGCCGTTCGCGGCGCTGCTGCCGGTGCCGGTGCCGTTGATGCCGGCCACGCGGCTCATCAGGTCGCTGAGTTTCAGGCCGGTGAGCGTCTCAACCAGCGCCGGGAATTGGGCCATGATCTTGGCGATGTCGCCGGTGATCTGGCTGGCCCCCATGCCGTTGTGGCCGTCGCCGGTCGAGACAATGGTGATGCGGTCCACTTGGCTGAGGGGCTTGCTGATGTTCGCCATCACTTCGGGCATACTGCTCAGGAGCTTGTCAATGATCGCGGCTTCGTTGTACTGCTTGAACGCCTCGGCGCGCAGGGTCATGGCCCCGGCTTCGGCCTGCCCACGGGCGCGGATCACGTCGGCATCGGCCAGCCCTTGCAGGCGGTTCGAGTCGGCCTGTCCGGCCCCGGTTAGGCGCAACGCTTCGGCGGCCCCCTGCGCTTCCAGGATGCGGCGCTCGCGCTCGGCCCCGGCCAGCGTCTCTACGCGGCGGCGCTCCACCTCGGCCTGCTTAAGCACGGTGGCGATCAGTTCGCGTTCGCGGCGCAGGATTTCCGCGTCTTGCACCTTGATCTGCTCTTCGCGCTGCACGCGCTCAATACCGACCTGGGCGGCGATCACTTGCTGCTGCTGCATATTCGATTCGATGTCGTAGGCTTTGTCGGCGGTGGCCTTTTGCTTCTGCACCGTGGCGGCGTATTCAGCGCGCGCCACTTCCAGATTGCGTTGTGCTTCGGCCTGGCGCGTGGCCGACGCGGTTTCGGCGATGACCCGCTCCTGGTCGGCTTCGGCGCGCGCTACCGACGACTCGCGCATCGTTTGCGCTTGGCGCATGGCGATGTCGCGGCTGGCTTCGGCTTCGGCGATGGCGGCGGCGCGGCGGATCAACGCGTTCTCCGGCTTCGACATATTCAAGATGTACTCGTTTTTGTCGCGCACGTCTTTAATCGTGAAGGAGATAATCTCCAGGCCCATCTTCGCCATGTCTTCCGCTGAGGTCATCCGCATCTTATCGGCGACCATCTCCGGCTGCTTGACGATCTCTTCGACCGAAAGCTGGCCGACGATGCCGCGCAAGTGGCCTTCCATGACCAAGCGGATCAGGTTTTCGCGGTCCTGTGCGCTTTTGTTCAGGAACTGCTCGGCGGCGGTGCGGATGCTGTCCGGGTCGCTCTTGACCTTGATCTGGGCCACGGCCTCAACGGTCACCGCCACGCCCTGGCGGGTGTAGAGATCCTGCTGCGGCGCTACGTCGAACGACATCAGTTCCAGCGACAAGCTGCGCGCGTTCTGCACCATCGGCAGCACAATGATGCCGCCGCCTTTGACCACATGGGGTTCGCGCATCCCCAGGCCGTAGACGATCAGGGCTTCGTTCGGGCCGATTTTACGGAACAGGCTCGATACGAATGCGCCGATAACCAGCAGTACCACGATTAAGAGCGCGAGAATAATTAAGGGATTGTCCATTGCTTTAGTGCTCCTCTACTTAACTTCTTTACTATTTGCGTTAGGTAGCTTTACCCCTCGTCCACGTGTCTTGCCGGCTTAAGTGTAATCGGGCTTGTAGGGTTGGTCCCGCAAATCTTGCGTCAGGGCCGGGCCGGCGGCCAACGGCTGCGTCTTGTCGTCGATCGGGGCGTGCAGCCGCGCCACACCCGACGGCAGGTCGGTCACGCTGAGCAACGGCTGCACGTAGGCCAACCCTTTGGCGTAGCGCAGGATCACGACTTCGCTGCCTTTCAGAATGGGGCTGCCGTCTTCGCTGCGGGCGCCTTCCACGCGCCGGCTGCCGCCTTTGTGGAACACTATCTCGCCGGTGCCTTCGCGACCAATGGCACTAACCACGCGGGCGTGGGTGCCGGGCAGGTAGAAATCGGTCCGTTGCAGCGGCGGCGTCTGGCCCGCCCAGAGGACGCGACTGAAAAAGGCGAACACAATCGCTGCCCCCACCACACCGCTACCGACCGCCAACAGCGCACTCAGCGCGCCGTCGAGGCCCAGCGTGTGGCGGAAAATATAGCCCATGCCGCCGAACCAGGTCAACCCGGCCAGCAGGGTCGGTAGGTTGAATGGGCTGAGGTTGCCCAGCGGCGAATTCGTCTGGCTCTGGCCGTGCGCCGCGTGGCCGTGACCGTGCGCGTGGCCGACCGCATGACCGCCCGCGTGATGACCGGGGCCGTCCAGGGCATCCACGATCATGTCGAACAGGTGCCAGCCGCCGCCGCTGTGGGCGGCATGGCCGCCGCTACCGAGATGGCCTATACTCAGGAATAGGGAAAGCGCGCTAAAAATCAGGCCGAACAGAAAACAGCCCATGTAGACGTTCGCCAGCCAATCGGAACCGAACATTCGGGATCTCCTTTCCCACTGTCCCAACCGGCAACCGGGCGTGGGCCTCCAAAATGAGGGGCGCGAGGGTTGTCTTTTACCTCTATATACGTGTGCCGGCCGGCGAAGGTTACGCCCGGTGCCGCCGCTTTTTGTTGACCTGGGCGAACTTTCACTCTACTGCTATTATACACCCGCCCCTATAAAGGGCGCATAAAGAAAGGCGGGTCGGCTATAAGAGAAGTGTAAGAGGATGTGGGTTTTAGCCGAATGCGGGTTGCAGCGGAGGGCAGCAGCAGCAAGCGATGGGCTTCCGTACCCCAATTCTCACCCCATTGCGATAGCTATGTGATTGCCCAGCCGGAATTTGCGGGAACTACGTAAATTGATATTTAACGGTGTGCTATAATTAGGTGCAATCAACAAGTGGTTAAATAACGACTGCCGGCTACCGATAGCCGGCGGATGCCGTATCCGGCTGATAGGAGATCTCCTTGTGTTAAGCAGCTATACGTGCTTCTTGCGGGGGTTGCTGCTACTTATCGCAGTAGTGTTCTTTGCCCGCATGGTCGGTGCCGCCCAAGCCGCGCCGCTCGCTACAACCTCGGATTGCACTTTCACTCCCACTCAAGGGGGATCCGCTACGCTGATCCATGCCCAAATTGATCAATGGTTTTCATCCGCCGTGGTTAGCGTTGGTTTCGCCGTGCCCAAACCTGTCGGCGAACTGCAAGGCGCACATCGCGCTGCGGATGATCCGCAGGCTCTACAGCCGCTGACCCCGCCGCTTGCGACTATGCAGCCGCGCAATGGTCACGCCGAAGCCACATTCCGCGTCCCGACTAACCTCTCCGCCGGGAAGCAGCTACCCGGCCGGAGCTTGTACTTAGTTTGCATGGTAAATGGTCAGATTATGATGGGTGACGGTGCGGGTCCGGCGCTCTTTACTCTTACCCCTAGCCGCCTGCCGGTAACGGGTCTCTCCCTGGTGCCGGTCTGGTTGCCGTTCGCCATGAGTGGGATCATCCTGCTTATCGCTGGGGGTCGCCTTAAACGACGATCCCGATGCGGTTGCGGTGGAATCAGCCCGGCTCCGGGTGAACCGTGACACGGTAGGAGTCGCCCAGCGTCACGCGCACTGCGCGCTCGATCTCGGCGGTGCGGGCGTGGGCTTCGGTGATCGGTAGGCTGCCGGGCAGGGTGCAATGGATGGTGACAATATAGCCCAGCCGGCTGCCGCCCAGATCAATGCGCGTCACCGTGGCCGGGCCGGCTACCTGCTCGGCGGCAGCGCGCACCTGCTCGCGTAGGGCCGGATCGTCCAGCGGCATGACGTGGTGCGTCTCGTCGTGGCGCGGCTCAATGTGGATTTCGACCGCCGCTAATGCCGGCATCTCCGCCCGCAGCGCCGCTTCCACGCCGTCGGCGGTGGCGTGGGCTTCGGCCAGTGTCTGCGTGGCGGGCACCTCCATGTGCATATCCAGGCGCACGCCCTGCGGTGTGGCGAAGGCGCGCACATGATGCACGCCGACTGCCTGCCGCGCCGCGATCACACGGGCTAAATCGGTCGCCTGCTCATGCACCGACGGCACCGGATGGGTGTGGACCACCACATCGGCCCCCGGCACCACGCCGCGTACCTGGGCGATCACGTCTTCGGAGATCGCCTCCGACTCTTCCAGCGTCAGCCCGCGCGGCACATGCACCACCAGGTCGGCATAGGGCTTGTCGCCGACATAGCGCAAGCGCGCGGTTTCCGTCTCCAGCACGCCCGGCGTGGCGGCGGCCGCCTGTTCCAGCGCGGGCACCAGATGCTTGGGCACCTCATCCATCAGGGAGTTCACCGAGCGGCCCATCAGTCCCCAGGCCACATGGACGATCAGCCCGGCCACGACTACGCCCGCCGCAGCATCTAACCGCGACAGCCAGGCCGCTGACCAGCCCAGCGCTTGGCCGCCGGCAATCGCGATCAAGGTGAGCAGCACGATGGCCGAACTCCACAGATCGCCGGCGAAGTTCGCGGCATCGGCGGCCAGGGCTTCGCTGCCGGTTTCCGCCGCCACGCGGCGCAAATAGCGCGAGCGCCCCCAGTCCACCAGGATCGCCCCGGCGGGCACGGCAAAACTGTAGGGGGTGAGTTGCGGCACGTCCGGCGCGCCGAAGGCTTTGCGGTAGGCTTCGTAGAGAATGCCCAACGAGGTGGTGGTGAGCAGGAACACCGCAAACAGCGCGGCCAGGCTCTCGGCTTTGGCGTGCCCGTAGGGGTGATTGCGGTCGGGCGGGCGGTTGGAGACGCGCACGGCAGCTAACGACAGCACCGTGCCGACCAGATCCAGGCCCGAATGGAGGGCTTCCGACAGCAGCGCCAGGCTACCGGTCAGCACGCCGACGATCACTTTCGCTACCGTCAGCACGATGCCGGCGGCCACTGACGAAAGCGCGGCCTGCTGTTTACGCCGCGCCCGTGCGTCCGGCGGGCGGCTAGTTTGCGTTGTGGTCGGTGTGGTGGTCAATTGTCTCCTACTCTACTCGCTGTGTGTCCTGTGCCGGCGTGGTCGGCTTATGCTATAATGCGGCAGAGACCCCTTTTTGTAAAGGATGTGCGATGGACTTGTTGAAATTAGACACCTGGAAAAACCGCCGCAACGAAGCGGCGATCCTGGCGAAACTGCGTCGAACTCGCCTAGGGCAGGCTGTCGAATCCGTCGCCATTGAAGGGCCGACGATTCATGTCCTGTTCCGAGTGACCGAGTGGCAGACGCGCGCGCGGGTGTATCCCCTCGCCGCGCGGCAGATCCTGGTCTATGCCCAGGCAGTGCGCGAGTTCGATCTGCCCTATACGGCGGTGCGTTTCAGCGGCTCTTACCCGATGCGGAACGTGCGCTATGCCGACGCGGTGCGGCTCAAAGTCGTGGTGGATGCCGTTTACAGCGCCGCCACGCTGCGCGACACCGATTGGCGTGCGTTGGACGATGCCGATGCCTGGCGTTTGGCCGAGCGCACCACTCTGGACCCCGCTTTCGCGGCGCTGGTCTAGGGCGCCGCCGCCCCGCCGGCCCGCACCCCCTGTCCGCAAGAGGGCAGGGGGAGTTTGCGTTGATCCTTGCCGGTCAGGTATACTCTGTTGCGGCCGCTCAATAGGGGGCGGCGCTCACCAGACACGTCGCCGCACGCATCTGTAGGGAGACTAGGGATGATGAAACTGAACCTGTGCGCTATTGTGCTATTAACTCTGCCGGCACTAGGGCTCCTCGCCGCAGATCTACCGCACGCCCAGGCGGCCGGTGCCTCCTTGCCGGGGCACAGCCCGGCGACTCCGGCGGTGGGCCTGGGTCGCTTTATGGTGGATGCGGCGGTCTATGTCCTGCCCGATCAGGCGACACAGATGCAGCAGGCGGGCATACAGGCGGTCCGCCTGGCGGTGCCGTGGAGCTTGGTCGAGCCGACCCATACCCAACCCCCGCACTACGATTGGCGCGTCACCGATAACACGATGCAGATCCTACGCGATCACGGTCTTACGGCGATGATGACGCTGACCGGCAACCCGACCTGGGCCGCGCGCGGCAGTGTCGGCCCGGTAGATCGTGTGCCGGAAGCGGTGTACTATGACTGGGTACAGGCGGCGGCGACGCGCTATAGCGGCCCGACCAGTCCGGTGCGGGCGTGGGAAATTTACAACGAAGAAGACGGGATCGGTTCCTGGGGCAACCGGCCGGCCGACTACTTGCGTGTGCTGTCCAACGACTATAGCATCCTCAAGGCGGCCAATCCGAATAACGCCGTGATCATGGGTGGCCTCGCCTACGATAGCTTCACCGATGAATGCCCCGATCCTAACCTGTGTCCGTTTGCGCGCAATTTCCTGACAAACTTGCTGGCGCAGGGCGGCGGCGCGTATACCGACGCAATCAACTTCCACCACTACACCAACGGCACCTGGGGCACGCGCTACGGCCCGGCGAACAGCCTGAGTGCGGCGGTGGGCGCGCTGCGTAGCACGCTGGCGACGGCGGGTCTACAGCGCCCGTTGATGTGGAGCGAAGGCAGCATTTCGAGCGCCGCTAAATACGGCGGCAGCGATACCCTCCAGAGCGCCTATGTGGTGAAAGCCTATGCCCGCACCTTTGGCCTGAACATTGATCAGCTTTGCTGGTTCCCTTATCTGGACTACGCCGATAGCGGCGACTTCTCCTACTTCTCCAGCCACGGCCTGACCACTCCCAACGGGGCACCCAAACCATCCTTCACGGCCTATCAAGTGGCGAGCAGCTATCTGACTACGGCGACGCTGCTGCGCGTGCAAGACGTGAGTGAATTGGGCGGCAACGCCGGGGCGGTGGGCTACTCCTTTGCCCGACCCGACGGCAGCGGCTTGGTGGTCGCCTGGGACGACAGCGGCACCGGCAGCAGTCGGTGGCCGGCCGGCCATGTGCGGGCGGTCAAGGGCGTGCTGGGGCAAGCCGTGGCCTACAGCACCGTCAATGGGCAGGCTGTGATCCCGCTGACGAGTAGCCCGGTCTATATCGAACTGGATCAGCCGGCGCGCTTCCGCGACATCGCGCTCGACTTTTGGGCGCAGCCGTTTGTCGAATATTTGAGCCGTCAGGGGGCAGTGAGCGGCTACAGTGACGGCACGTTCCGCCCGCTCAACAACGCTACGCGCGGCCAGATCAGCAAAATCGTCGTGGCGGCGGTCGGTATCACCGACACCATCGCGGCGGACCGCCAGACTTTTGCCGATGTGCCGGTCACTAATACCTTCTGGCTGCCGGTTGAGCGCATGGCCGGGCGCGGCATCATTGGCGGCTATAACTGCGGCACGGTTGCCGGCGAACCGTGCGACAGCCTACAGCGGCCCTATTTCCGCCCGGCCAACAATGTCACCCGCGCGCAGTTGAGCAAGATGGTGACGCTGGCGCAAGGCTGGACTCCGGTGGACCCCGCCGGCGGTACCCAACATTTCACCGATGTGCCGCCCAGCAATGGGTTGTACGGCTTTGTCGAAGCGGTCTATGGGCACGGCGTGGTGGCGGGCTATCCCTGCGGCACGGTCGCCGGCGAACCGTGCGACGCGCAGGGCCGGGCCTATTTCCGCCCGGTGGCTAACGCCGGCCGCGCCCAGTTGTCGAAGATGATCTTTATTGCCGTTACCCAACCATAGAGAGGAACTCTGCCTGTTGTTGGATCCTATTGTTGCCGCCCGCGTGCGCCGCCGTGCGCCGTTGCCGGCTGTGCCGGTGTTACTGGCGCTACTCGCTGGAACCACGCCGCCGATCCAGGCCCAGAGCGGCTTCGCCGACCCGGCCTTTAGCCGCACCTGGACGCGCACCGACAGCCCAGTGGCCGCGCACACGGCTGATCGCGCGTGGACCTGGGGGCCAAGCCCTGGTGTGACGCTGTTGGAGCCGTTGCTGGAAGCGCCGGGCGGAATGCGTCGCGTGCAATATTTCGATAAAAGCCGTATGGAGATCAACGATCCGGCCGGCGACCCCAGCAAGCCGTTTTACGTCACCAACGGCCTGCTGGCGACCGAATTGATGACCGGGCGGCTGCAAGTGGGTGCGAACTCGTTTGAGCCGCGTTGCGTGTCGAATACCCCGCTGGCCTCGGATATTGACGACAGCGCCGCGCCGACCTATGCTACCTTCGGCAAACTGATGAGCGAGCCGAAGAGCAATCGGGTCGGTGGACACGACACCGCCGGCGTGGACCGGGCCGGCACCGTGCGGCCCGATGTCGTCACCGGCACGCCCAACCTAGACGTGGTGTACTATGAGCCGTTGACGGGACGCAACATTCCCCGTGTGTTCTGGGACTTTTTGAACGCCGCAGGCCCCATTGTCGTAGACGGCCATACGCAAACCGGGCGCTTGAACGACCCCTGGTATTATGCCGGCGGCTTGCCGACCACTGAAGCCTATTGGGCTTTCGTGCGGGTGGCCGGCAAACCGACCAATGTGTTGATCCAGGCCTACCAACGCCGTGTGCTGACCTATATCCCGGCTTATAACGGCTCGCCGTTCGCGGTGCAGATGGGCAACGTGGGGCAGCACTACTACGACTGGCGCTATAAGCGGACCGGCTGCGCCAATTCGGGCGGTCCCTTGCCGCGTTACGGCGTAGATCCCATTGGTCGCTCGTCGGCGGAAGCGGTAACGGCCATGCAGGCCGCCGGTATCCAGATGGCGCGCTTGGCGGTGAACTGGAGCGAAATCGAACCGCAAGCTACTGACCCGCCGACGTATCACTGGGGCGCGTATGACCAGGCTATCGCACGGGTGGCGGCGGGCGGCATCCGGCCGCTGTTGGCCCTCGGCGCGTGCCCGACCTGGGCTTGTAGTGAGGCCAATGGGCCACTCAATAAGACTGACGCGGCGCGCTTCGGCCGCTTTGTCAACGCGCTGGCCTTGCGCTACACTGATGCGCCGTATAATGTGCAGTTTTGGGAGTTTTTCAACGAGCCGGACAGCACCTATGATCCGAACCATCAAAACGGCTTCGGCTTGCACGGTGATAGCTATGCCGCGCTGCTCAAGGCGACGGTACCCGGGCTGCGGGCGATTAACCCCCAAGCGCGCGTGCTGATCGGCGGGCTGGGCGCCGATTTCTACATGGACGAGCAGCCGCCCGGCCCGTTCAACCGCAACTTTTTGCGCGATGTGGCGGCGGCCGGGGGCGGGCCGTATTTCGACTACCTGAATATCCACTACTACCCGCAAAATCCGCACTTCACCCGGCTGGCCGATAAAGCGGCCGCACTGGCGGCCCAGGCGCGGGCTGTGGGACTGAGTCAGCCGGTGGTCTGCACCGAAACCGGCCTCACCACCGGATCGGACCCGGCCTGGCAAGCGCCCGGTTGGCCGCCCAACAGCGAAGCGGTGCAGAGCCGCTACCTGGCGCGCACCTTTGCCGAAGCGTTGGGCGGCGGGGTGCAAAGCGTCACCTGGTTCACCTTGCAAGACTTCACCGATCCCAATCCGGGCATCCAGATTTTCGTGGATACCGGCTTGACGCGCAAAGACTGGAGTCTGAAACCCGCTGTCGGAGCTTATCACACGTTTGTGCAGCAAGTGGGCGAGCGCCCGGCGCTACGCGCGCTT
This sequence comes from Chloroflexia bacterium, assembly GCA_038228295.1. GTDB lineage: Bacteria > Chloroflexota > Chloroflexia > QHBQ01 > JAICKM01 > JAICKM01. The sequence goes on from JBBRPH010000036.1 coordinate 53,012, forward strand.
GATGCAGCGGCGCTAGGCACGGCCGGCGCGACCGGCTACGCCTTCGGCAGCGCCGCCGACCAGGTGTGGGTGGTCTGGAGTACCAGTGATGCGGTGCAAACGGTAGACCCGCCCGGTAGTGCGCCGCCGACCGCGACCGATTTGTTCGGCAAAGCCGTCGGCGTGAGTGGGGGCCGGGTGCCGGTGGGGCCGAACCCAGTGTACTTGAAGCTCCGCACCCCGTGAGCGATCCCGCCCCGGCGGCGGTGCTGATCGATCCGCAGCGCTGGTCGCGCCGCCGGTGGGAGGTGGGGTGGCTGCCGCTACTGGTGTTACTCCCGCTGATCTGGACGGCGGCGCGCGACCGGCTGACCACGACCACTTACGATGCGGCCAACGGCGTAGCGGGCGAGTTGGTCGCTGGGCGGCGGGTGGGGCAGACCTTTGTTGCCGCGCACGCCGGGTTGGCGGCTATTGATCTGCAACTGGCGACCTACGCCCGCGTCAACCGGGGCGCGGTCGTTTTACATTTGCGCCGCAGCCCGACGAGTATCGATCTGCGGACGGTGCGCGTGCCGGCGGCGACCCTGGCCGA
>JBBRPH010000037.1:0-52429 GCA_038228295.1 Chloroflexia bacterium
ACGGATCACCAGGCGGAGAACTGGGCGGTGTTACGGCATATCGCGGTGAATTTACTCAAGCAGGAGCGCACGGCCAAAAGCGGGGTCCAAGGGAAACGCCTCAAGGCGGGCTGGGATGAAGCGTATCTATTGAAGGTATTGGGTTCAATTTAGATGCGTCGGCCCTGGGATCTCAGTAAGCATGGGCCGGATTCTAGGAGCAGGGATAGAAGGGGAAGCTGCTCACCAGAGTCTACGATTCTCCGGTTTCATGCCCCGGCTTCATCAGAAACGGCGGAGAACCAATTTCTCGCTGCAATTCACACCGCCGTCGTGACGGGGCACCACAAACCAGCGGACGGCCCGATCACCCCTTGCGTGATCGGCTCCGTCCGTCTGAGTACCAGTAGCGCACCCGGCCGACACCGGGGGTGCAGCAGAAGGACAGAGTTGGGTAAGAATGCTAACCTGGCTGGGCACAGGAATGCGCTGCCGGCCGTTGGTGCGGGGACTGCGGGGGCGCTGCCGACCCCCGCACCAACGGCCGACCCCCGCCCAGCGCGCGCCACGCGGGACCCCACCCCTAGGGGACGCTCCGGCGGGCGAATCCGCCGGCCAAGTTGTGGATAACTAGGTTGACAGATGTTCCCTTTGTGCATTATCATAGCGTTAAGAGTAACGATTACGGGGGGGACCACCGATGGCTGGGAAATTATTAGAAACCTCGGACGTGGCCGAGCGCCTGGGAGTTAGTCGCCAAACCGTGGCGCGCTATATCCGCGAGGGGCGCATCCGGGCGCAAAAGACCGCCGGCGGCCACGCCCGCGTCTTTGAGTCCGAGATCGATACCTTCTTGCGCCTGCGCCAGGCCACCCCCGCCTGTCAGGTGCTGGCGATTGCCAATCAGAAAGGTGGCGCGGCCAAAACGACCACTGCGGTGGCGGTCGCTGCGGCCCTGGTGGATAGCGGCCGGCGGGTGCTGCTGATCGATGTGGATCCGCAGGCCAATGCCACCGATGCGGTGGGCTTTGACCGCCGGGTGCCCTATCAGAGCCTGCATGATGCCCTCTCCACCTATCTCGAACAGGGCGCGGCGACCTTGCCGGTGGTGCCGCTGGAAGCGCACTGGGATCTGGTGCCCAGTCACCTGACGCTGTCGGGAATGGAAACCGAGATCGTGATGCGGGCGGTCAACAAGGCCACGATCCTGCGCACGCTGATCGAACCGCTGCGGGATCGCTATGATTGGATCCTGCTGGACTGCGCGCCCTCGCTGGGCTGGTTGACGATCAACGCGCTCACCGCCGCCGATCAGGTGCTGATCCCCCAGGTGCCGGATTTTATCAGCGCCCAGGGCCTGGGTCAACTGCACCAGACGATCCAGTGGGTCCAGAAATGGACCCGCGAAGCGCGCCACGGACTGCCGTTGGCCGTGGCCGGGGTGGTGCTCACGCGGGTGCGGCCGGTGGATCATCACCAGCAGATGCGCGGCCAGGTGGCCGCCTTCTGCGATCAGGCCGGCATTCCCTTCCTCAGCGCGCGGGATGAGGAGGAGCGCCGCGCCAACCGCCCAGACCGGGTGGAAATCCCCGACACCATTGGGGCCGCCGATGCTGCCGGCCAGGCGGTGGCGCTTTCTCGGTACGGGGCCGGCGGCAGTGCCCGCACCGGCTATCGCAAACTCGCCGCCCTGCTCCAGGCCGGTACCCCGGTGGAGGATCTGATCCATGCCTAAACCCATCCGCAATGCGTTTGAACAATACCTGACCCCCTCCCAACCCGGCCAGGAGTTGGCGAACGCACGGCAGTTACCGATCGAATTGGTGGATCTCAACCCCCATCAGGCCCGGCAGCGCTTCGACGAAACCGCGCTTGATGAGTTGCGCCAAAGCATTCAGCAGCACGGCGTTTTAGAGCCGCTCCTGGTGCGCCCACGGGGCGAGCGCTATCAAATCATCGCTGGCGAGCGGCGCTATCGGGCCGCCATCAACGCGGGCCTGAGCTATGTACCGGTGTTAATCCATCCCGATGTGGATGACACCGATGCCGCGATCCTCACGACGCTGGAAAATCTCCAGCGCGAGGATCTGGATCCGGAAGACGAAGCGCGCCAGTTCGCCCGCCTGTTGGAGCTCACGGGGATCTCCGGTCGCAAATTGGCCGAATTACTGGGGGTGGACCATACCTATCTGGCGCGGCGAGTCAAAATGCTCCAGGAGCAACCCGCGCTCTTTGCGGCCGTGCGGGCGGGCGATCTGACCTGGCGCGACGCACTGGTGCTGTTGCACGGTGCAACACCCGCGCTCTTTGCGGCGGTCCAGCAGGGCGCACTGACTTGGCGGGAAGCACGCAATCGGTTGGCACATGGTGTGCCACTCGCTTCCGACACCGCTACCGTGTTGCACGGTGCAACACCTGCCGCGGCTACCGACGATCTGTTGCACGGTGCAACACTCCCCGCTAGCGATGCGGCGCTGTTGCACGGTGCAACAGCGCCCCTGCTGATCAATGGCCAGGTAACTCCCCGGGCGGAGGATCCGCCCCCCCGCGCCGCCATGCCGGCTAGCGATCCCGGGCGCTGGCGCAATATTACCAGCGCCTATCGCACACTCGGTAAAATTCAACCCGCCACCTTGCCCCTCGACGAATGCCGCGATTTAATCGCGCAGTTGCAGGATTTAGAAACCCAGGCTGCGACCACGCGCCGCGCCTTGTTGCAACGTATCGAAGCCGGAGCGTGACGATGGATGAACCAACGGTGTCCCCGTTTGCGGCGATGCGGCGCACTGACGGCGTGCGGGAGTATTGGTCCGCCCGCGAGTTAGGCGAGTTGCTGGGGTATACGGAGTATGGCAAATTCCGCCATGCGCTCGAGAAGGCGCAAGTGGCGTGTACACAAAGTGGAGCCGACGTATCCGACCATTTCGCCCCCGTAAGCGCAATGGTGCCCATTGGGTCCGGTGCCCAGCGTCCGGTGGAGGATATCCAGCTCTCGCGCTACGGCTGCTATCTCACCATCCAGAATGCCGATCCAAGCAAGGAATGGGTCGCGCTGGGGCAAACCTACTTCGCGATCCAAACCAATCGCGCCGAGCAGCTCGACGAGTTGGCCGGCCTCACGGAAGCCCAGCTCCGCGTGTACCAACGGCATCAACTGACGGATCATAATAAACACCTAGCGGCCACGGCGCGTACTGCCGGCGTGATCAGCCCGCAAGACTTTTCCATCTTCCAAGATAGTGGCTACCAGGGCTTATATAACGGTGAACGCGCCCGCGATATCCATGCGCGTAAGGGCCTACGTCCCAATCAGGGCATCCTCGACCACATGGGCGCGACGGAACTCGCCGCGAACCTGTTCCGGGTGACCCAGACCGAGGACAAAATCCGCCGCGAGGGTATCCAGGGCCGCGAGGCGGCCAACGCCGCGCATTACCAGATGGGCCGGCGGGTGCGGGCCTTCATCGCCGAAGATGGAGGCACCCTCTTCCCACCCCGCCGCAGAGCGTTCAAGAGCTGGAACGCGCCGAGCGTAAGCGCCTAGCGCAAGGTCCACAGATGCCTATGTTTGAGAGTTGCCCACGGACGACTGACGACCCCGGCCCATCTGTGGCGTGTAGGCCCTACGCAAAGAACCCTGTGCACCTTAGCTTGCCGGCAGATGTACACAGGATTCTTGAAACTTTTTTCGCGGAAGCCCGATTGGGGAGGCCACTGCTTGTGCTTTTAACAGAGTAAGGTTGTTAGCCCTTGCGTCTATGATAGCACAGGCGGCGTGTCCCTGTCAAGAGGGGCCAGTGACGGCTGTGCCCTCGGCCTCCTACCTAATAGGAGCCTGCTATCATGGAAACCGTGACCCCCGCGCCCATCCGCATTGTGCGCGTCCCCAAAGCCGGCGCCCATCCCTATGCCCGCGTGAGCAACACCGTGCTGACCCCCGCCCCCACCCTGCCGCTCGACAGCCGCAGCGTGCTGGCCTATCTGCTCTCGCTGCCCGACACCTGGCACCTCCGCCTCAGCCACCTGCGGCGCGTCGTCGGTTGTGGCGCGACAAACTCCAGCGCATGATCCGCGACTTGGAAACCGCCAGCCATCTGGTGCGCCGCCGCATCCACAACGCCGACGGCCGCTGGTTCTGGGAGAGCACGCTCTACGAGGAGCCACCTGCCGCGCTCTGCGCCATACCAGTAGCCACGGGAGCCGCAGCGGAACCCCTGGCGCACAGCATGGCGGCCCCGGCCAGCCGACCCACCTCCCCGGTCCCCGTTGCGCCACCATTACCGCCTGCGCCGGTAGCGGCTGTTCCGGTGCCGCCGGAGCCGGTGCTACAGGAACAACGAACCGCAGTAACAACTCACTCGATTAAGGGAGACGATTCGAATCGCGCTGAGACCACACAAAAAGAACCCCCGCCGCCCTACTCGCCCTACATCGCGGCCGTCGTGCTCGACCACAGCCGCGAGCTAGGCGACCGCTTCCACGCCCCCGCCAACGTCACCCAGGCGCTCCACCTGGCGGCGGCCGCTGGGCTGCCGGAGCAGGCGTTTGTGGAGACACTGCACACGGCGCGGGCGCGGGTCCGCACGTACCAGGGCAAACAGAGGGCGGGGCAGATCGGGAACAAGATGGCCTACTATTTTGTGGTCCTGCGCGATCTGGTGGGCCTCGGGGTGGGGAGTGGGGACCCGCTCCGCCCCTAACCCGATCGGCGCGGCACCGCAATAGGGCCCGCACGGGAGGCGTAGCGTGCGCGCAGCAAGCGCTGCGCGGTCACTGCGTGCCTGCGGCGACCTCATCCGCCGCTAGATAGGGCTGCAGCGCGCCGATCTGGCCGGCGTGATCTTCGACCGCAGCATGGAACTGGGCGACGCGACCCACAAGTCCGCTAACAGCACTCAGGCCCAGCGGCTCTGGCAGGCGAGTGGCCTAGGGGAGGCGGCGTTCGTGGCCTTGCTGCATACGGCACGGCAGCGGGTGCGGACCTCTCAGGGCAAGCAAGGCCGAGGTACGAGTGCTAACAAGCTGGCCTACTACCTCCGCTGCCTCGCGGCCCTGGCGGGGTGCCACCGGAGTTAGGGGCGGGACGGTAGCGTTAGACCCGTTGTAACGCCCGCCCCAACAGTCAGCCGTGGTAGATGCCGGCAGCCTATGGGGCTGGGTGACGGGGGTGCCGGCTACAGACGCAGCCGGCACCCCCGTGTTTGTGCGTGTCCGGCGTGGGCGCTAGGCCGCTCGCGCTAGTGGCGGGCGGGGGTCAGGGGATCTTGCAACGCCAGATAGACGATCTTGGCAATTTGGCCCCGCGTGGCGGAATTGCTGGGCCGGAAGGTACCGTCGCTGTACCCGCTGATAATCCCGTGAGCATAAGCGGTTTCCACAAACGGATAGAACACACTCTCCGCCGTTACGTCATTGAAGTGCGGGCCGCCCGTGGTCGTCAGCACCCACCCCTGGGCACCCACAATGATCTTACTCAACTGGCCGCGTGTGACATTCGCGCTGGGGCGGAACGTGCCGTCGCTATAGCCGCTGATAATCCCGTGGTTGACAGCGGTTTCCACATAATTGTAGAACGTGCTGCCGACGGGCACATCACTAAAATGGGGTCCGCCGCTCGTGTTGATCGGCCAGCCCGTCCCCCCGACGATGATCTTAGCGAGTTGGGCGCGGGTCGTGACATTGTAGGGGCGGAAGGTGCCGTCGCTATAGCCGGAGACCGCCCCGTGGCACGCCAGGTACTGCACGGGCGTGTAAAAGTAATCACCGCGGCCCACATCGGCGAAACGGATCGCGCAGGGGGTGGCCACGGGGCTGGCGGTGGCGGACGGCACGAGCGTACTTGTCGCCGTGGCGGCGGGCGCCGGCGTACTTGTCGCGGTCGCCAGCGCCGGCGTGTGGGTCGGCGCTGCGGTGGCGCTGGGTCCGGCCGTCGGGGTCGGCGTGCTACACGGTTCCAGGTATTGCTGGTTATCCGTCGTCGCCAGTTGATTACTGTCGTAGCCGCCGAGGGCGTAGAGGGCCGCGCCGACTGCGCCGCCGCCCAGGAAGCCCCGCGCGTGCGGCAGGGCCGGCAGGGTCGTCCAACTGTTGGTCGTCGGGTCCCAGGCCTGCGCCGCCGCCGTGACTACCGCGTTGTGGTAACCCCCGGCGATCACCCAGCGCCCATTGACCAGGCCGGCCGCCGCGCCGTAGAGAGGGGCGGGCAGATCAGCGATGGCCGCGTCATCCCAGGTGTCGCTCGCCGGATCGTAGCGGTAGGCTTTGTTCGATTCGACATAGCTCGTGGCATCGACCCCGCCGGCCGCATAGAGATAGCCCCCGGTCGCCGTGCTGGCGAGGGCCTCGATGGCGAGCGGATACGGGGCCACGCTCTGCCAGGTGTTGGTGGCGATGGTATAAATCTGCACTGCGTTGGTGCCGGTCGCGGGGGCCGCCTGCCCGGCGACCCGGTAGATCTGGCCGGCGAGGTAGGCGACGCCGAGTTCGCCCCCCGGACTCGGCAGGGGCGCCAGGGCGGTGTTATAGCGGTCGGTGGCCGGGTCGTAGCGCCAGATCGTGCTGACGGCGCTGAAGTTGGGATCGAACCCGCCCACGATATAGAGATAGGTGCCATCGGTCACGGCGCGCGCCCCGACGCGGGGCGCGGGCAGCAACGCCACGGGCGTCCAGGTCTGGGTGGCCGGGTCATAGGTAGTGGCGTTGCGGCTGACGACACTGCCGGTGTAGCCCCCGAAGCTATAGAGCCGCCCCTTGTACCCGGCCGCCGCCGCGTCGAGGATGAAACCGGGATACGCGGCCTGCGCCGTCCAGGCCCCCGGCCCGCACGACGCCCGTGCTGCCCCCGGCGGCGGGCCGGCGACCAAGCGGGCGGCGACCGGGCCGCCCGCCAGGCACAAGAACAGGGCGACACCCAGTAGGGCGCGGCCCGGTAAGATCAGACGGCGATAAGACACAAGGAGGCTCCTTTCGTAATGGGCCGGGATCGGCCAGGCGCACGAGTGGCCCGGCCGGCGCCCGCCCAGTGGGCGCATACGCGCTACCATGCAGCGTACCATACGCTAGGAGCAGTGTCATTCGCCAAATGACGTATTCTGGGCGCGTGGCCGGCGCAAAGGGCGGCCTGCTAGGCGCGACTGTGTATATTTCCAACGGAAGAAGGCCCGTGAGCAGGTACTGTCAAATTAACCCGCAACAGGGCTGGCGGTAGCGGCAAAGTGGGGAACGATCCCTATTTGCAGCGTCGAATTAGGCGACAACGGCCATAAGCAGCCAAAATAACGGCGCCAGTGGGGCGGATTTTTCGACCGGATCGTTAACTTGACAGTACCGGCGGCGGCGACTACGGCGGCGTGCCGGTGCTGAGCTGCGGCACGCTAGCGGGCGGTGGCGCCGGCGCGGCACTAGGCCCCGGCCACCAAGCAAACAGGCGATCCCACTCTATATGCCCACCATTGGCAAAGCGGTCGGGGGCGGGAGTCAGCTCCTGCACCACTTGGTGCGCCGGCCCACCGCCGGTGGGCACTAGCCACAGCGAAGCCCGCCCCGCACTGTCCAGGCGCGCGATGAGAATCATTTGTCCATCGCTGGACCAGCGCGGGCGCTCATCGCGGTAGGCCGGGTCGTTGGTAAGTTGTTGGGCGCTGCCAGTGCCGTCGGTCGCACGCACCCACAGGTGGCGCTGGAGCAACGCCTCTTTGCTGCTGCTGGCCGCTCCCTGGTCGGGCATCGCCACATAGGCCAGCCGCCGGCTGTCGGGCGCGAAGCGCGGCGCGCCGGCCGCCGTCGCCGGGTCGGTCAGCGCGCGCAGTTCCCCGTGGGTGCTGGGCAGCAAAACGATCCGTTTGTTCTGCCACGTTTCGCGCCCCCGCCCCACCGTAAACGCCACCGTCCCGTCAGGACTGCGCTGCCAGAAGTCGGAGTGCAACAAGGTGGTCACAGTTAAGGGTTCAGCGTTCGCGCCTGTCAACGGCACACGCAACAGCGGCAGCCCATCATCGGTTTGGCCCGACTCGCCCACATCTCGCCAGATAAACAGCCCCTGCCCATCGGGTGCCCAGCCGGCGAGGGTCAGGCCGCTATCGGGGGCGGTGTATCGCTCCTGCGCCGAGCTGCCGGCGTGCGCGGTCATGGTCCATACGCCGGCGTAGGTGGGACCGGGCGTGGGGGTGGCTGCCGGATCGCGATGCACCACACAGGCCAATTGCTCACCGTCGGTACTCCAAGCCACGTTTTGTACGGCGGCATTCACCCCGCTTTGCGCCGCCGGCTGGAACAGCAGCATCCGCGCTACTTCCGCATCGGTGGGATAAGCACGGGTCAGCGCGTCGGCTTCAGCCAAGTAGAGCGCTTGTTGGTAGGGTGCAAAAGCCAGGCGGTCGGCCACCGGCGACCAAGCATACTCCATGCCGGGAGCCATGCTCTCGTTAGGGAAGGGATGCCCCGATGTGCCGTCTGGACGGATGACCCATACCGCATCGTCGCGACGGAAGGTGAGCCATTGGCCCGATGGAGCCCAGTGCGGCTCCTGGTTATGACCGTCAAAGGTGATGCGGCGGTGGGGGCCGGCCGGCAGGGGCAGCACCCAAATGTCGCCCCCTTGCACATAAGCTAGGCGACCCAGCGGGCCGCTGGTGCCGCCTCCCGCCGGCGGGGGGGTGGTTAATTGGCCTACCTGTCGCGCCAAGTCGGCGTTGGCTTGGGTCAACGCCGTCACCGTGGGACCGGCCCCGCCGGGGGTCGCGATCGGGGTGCGTTCCAAACCCACTTCGAGCGGCCCGCAGCCGGTCGGTGCTGCGCCGAGCAGCAGCACCGTCACCACAAGGAGGCGCTGCGCTGCGTGTTGTCGTATCATCGTCTCCTACTCCTCGCGTGGCCTATGCGCGTCCAGTGGCAGGCGCAGTGTGACCACTGTGCCGTGGCCGGGGCGACTGCGGACAGCCGTCTGGCCGCCGTGGCGCACCGCGATGGCCCGCACCAGCGCCAGCCCCAGCCCATTCCCCGGCACGCTATGTGTCGCTTGCCCCCGGTACAGTTCGCCCCAGACATAGGGGAGATCATTCACCGGAATGCCGGGGCCGCTATCGGCCACCTCGATCACCACATTCGGTCCATCCTCAAACGCCCGCACTTCGACTTTATCGTGTACTTGGGTGAACTTGAGCGCGTTGTCCAGCAGGTTGTGGATCGCCAGAAAGAGCAGATCGCGGTCGCCCGCCACCGGCGGCAGCGGCCAGGGCACCTGGGGCAGGGTCAGGATGATCGGGCGCGGTTCGCCGGTTCGCTCCTGGCCCACCGCCACCACCTCGTTGAGCAGGTCGGCCATGTCCACCGGCGTGTGTTCAAGCGGTCGCGTTTCCAGCTCGGTTAGCTTGCGTAAATCGGCGATCAGGCGGCTCAGGCGGGTGGCCTGGAGCGTGACGCTATTCAGGGCTTCCTGCTGGGCGGCGGGCGGAGCCTCGGCTAGGTTTGCCAGCCCGACCCGGATGGCCGTTAGCGGATTTTTCAGCTCATGGTCCAAGCGGCCTAAAAAGCGCCGCCGGTCGGCCGCCTGCACGGCCTGGGCCTGGGCCACCCGGCGCTGGATCGTGCGATTGACGCGGCTGCTGATCGCGAGGGCCAACCCTGCGCCGCCGGCCAGCCCGGCCCCGGCGAACACCGCCAGCAGGCTGAGGTCCACCCGCGCATAGACCACGGGATCGGCCAGCACCCCGCTGCTCAGGAGCGCGGCTATCACCAGGGCAGCCCCGACCGGCAGCGTCGCCACTAACCACACGCGGTTCACCTACCCGCCTCCACCGCCCCGATGAACTGATAACCCTGGCCGGGCTGCGTTTCGATATAGCGGGGCTGGGTCGGGTCGTCGTGTAAGGTGCGCCGTAGTTCGGCGATGCGCGTGTCTACCGTGCGCGTGCCCGCCGGGTAGTCCCAGCCCCACACAGCATCCAGCAGCCGCTCGCGCGTCACCAACTCGTCGGGATGGGTCATCAGGTATTCCAGCAACCCGACCGCTTTGGGAGTCAGCAGCAGTTCCTTATCGGCCAGCCAAGCGCGACGGCTGCGGCGGTCCAGCCGCAAGGGGCCGCAGGTCAGTTGTTCGGCGGTCGCTAACGGCCGCTCACCGGGGCGCGTGCGGCGCAGGACCGCCCGCAAGCGGGCCACCAGTTCATGCGGGTCAAACGGTTTGTTCAGGTAGTCGTCTGCGCCCTCCTCCAGGGCCATCGCCCGCTCGGCGGCCTCGCCCACTTGGGTCAGCAGAATGACGGGGGTCCAGTTGCCGTCTTGGCGCAGACGACGCAGCACCTCCCGCCCGTCCATCTCCGGCATTAACACATCTAGCACCACCAAGTCGGGCGCAGCCTCAACGATCCGGCGTAAGGCCGTGCGGCCGGCCACAGCCGTGACGACGGCAAAGCCCGCCCGCTCCAGAAAAGGAGCGAGGTTAGCGGTGATCGCCGGCTCGTCGTCTACCAGCAAAATAGTGGGTCGTTTGTTCATCACGCTCACGCCCAAGTATACCCCGTTTTGCCGCCGTGCGCTATCCCCGCGCCCCTTCACCCAGCGGTAACAGCGTGTTACCAAACGGTAACAGCCCTACCACATCCCGGTAACGCCCAGCGAGTATGCTAAGGACAGACGGATTTAGGCCACCGTCGGAAGAGGAGAACACGATGACGCTTACGCGCCGTAATTTTCTACAGCTATCGGGACTGACCGCCGGGGCACTGGTCGCCGGCAACCTGATCCACTGGACCGCTGACTCGGCAGCCGTTGCCGCTACGATAGACCCGTCGTTACACGTCTTGCAGCGGCTCACCTGGGGCGTGCGCCCCGAAGACCTCCGCAAAATCAACAGCCTCGGCATCAGCGGCTACCTAGATTGGCAGCTTGCGCCAGAGCAGATCGCGGACCCGGCCGTGGATGCCTTTTTGCGGACGCAGCCGACCCTCGGCATGGGCTACAAGGAATTATATGCCTTGGCGGAAAAGAACGATAGCTCCATCTATAACGCGCTGATCTGGGGCCGCATCTACCGCGCCGCATTCAGCACCCGCCAGCTTTACGAGCTAATGGTCGAGTTTTGGACGGACCACTTCAACATTCCCTTGCCCGACCTGATCGTGGAAAAGACCGTGGACGACCGCACGGTGATCCGCCGCTATGCGCTGGGCCGCTTCCGCGAGTTGCTCGGCGCGTCGGCGCGCAGCCCGGCCATGCTCTACTATCTGAACAACGCCGACAGCCACAAGGAACACCCCAACGAGAACTATGCCCGCGAACTGCTGGAGTTGCATACGTTGGGGGTTGGCGGCGGCTATACTGAAGCGGATGTGAAAGCCGTGGCGCGCGCCTTCACCGGCTGGAGCGCCGGCTCCGACGTGCCCGGCCTGTTCTACTTTGACGATGTGAGCCACGATTACACGGAAAAGACCGTCTTGGGCCACCGGCTGCCTGCCGCGCAAGGCATCGAAGACGGCCGGCAGGTGCTGGACATCTTGGCAACCCACCCGGCCACTGCCCAGTTCATCAGCCGTAAGCTGTGCCGTCGCTTTGTCAGCGATAGGCCGTCGCAGGGCTTGGTGGACCACACTGCGGCCGTGTTCCGCGCCAGTGGCGGCGACATCCGGCGCGTGTTGCGCGCGATCCTGAGCAGTACGGAGTTCATGCAAGCGACGGGGCAAAAGTTCCGCCGGCCGCTAGATTTTATGGTCGCCGGCCTGCGTGTGACGCGCCCTACCTTCGATGATCCGAGCATCCTGCAAGGTCCGCTGACGACGCTAGGCCAGGTGCCTTTCCTGTGGCACCCGCCTAACGGCTACCCCGATGCCGCCCGCCCCTGGCTGAACGCCGGTGGCCTGCTGAACCGCTGGAACACCGCCATGCTGCTGGCGGGCGGATTGGACGACAGTATTCATGTAGACCTGGATGCGCGTGTGCCGCCGGCCCCCACCGCCGTTGCATTGGTGGACAGCGCCACGCTGGTGGTCTTGGGCCGGCTGATTGCTGCCGCCGACCGGGCGCAACTGGTCGCGTTTGTCGCGGATGGGAGCGGGCCGCAAACCCTGCTCACGAGCGATATGCGCGCCGATAAGCTGCCCGCGCTGATCGGGTTGCTCCTCGCTTCCCCTTATTTTCAATGGCATTAGCGCGCCCCGCCGGCGGCGGGGCGCAGGAGGATATACACATGGCAACGACAACGAAGAATCGCCGCGAGTTCGTCCAGATGGTGGGGGGACTGGGCGTGACCGGCCTCAGCCGCGCACTGTTTCCGAGTTGGATGCCGCGCATGGCATTTCGCCGCGCCGATGACCGCGTGGGGGGCCGCGCGGCGGGCGATGTGCTGGTGGCGATCTCGCAGCGGGGCGGCATGGATGGGTTGATTGTGGTGGTGCCGCATGGCGACGGCGGCGCGTATTATGATGCGCGCCCGACGATTGCCATTCCCGCGCCGGGCAAGGGCGCGGGCGCGGCGCTGGACTTGGACGGTCACTTTGGTTTGCACCCGGCGTTGCGGCCGCTAAAGGATATGTATGATGCGCGGCACCTGGCCGTGGTCCATGCCACGGGTTCACCCGATCCCTCGCGCTCGCACTTTGAGGCGATGGAGTTTATGGAGCGCGGTACGCCCGGTGACCGCATGACCAGCACCGGCTGGCTGAACCGCCATCTACAAAGCGCCGCTTGGCAAAACAACTCCCCGTTTCGCGCCATCGGCATGGGGGCGATCGTGCCCAGCTCGCTGGCCGGCGCGGCTCCGGCGCTGGCCCTCCAGTCTATCGCCGATTTCCATCTAAAAGGCCGCGAAGATCAGATCGCGGCCCTGCAACAGACCCTAGCCGGCCTGTACGGCACTACGGCAGCCGCTGGCGCGCTGGGCACCCAAGCCGCCGAAGCCTTTGCCACACTGGATCTGATGAGTAAGCTGGCGGCGACCGACTACACCCCGGCTCCCGGTGCAGTTTACCCGGAGACGGATTACGGCTACGGCCTGCGCCAGGTGGCGCAACTGATCAAGGCCGAGGTGGGGCTGGAGGTGGCCTGCCTGGACATCGGCGGGTGGGACACGCACGAGGCGCAGGGTAGCGCCACCGGCGCGCTGGCGACGCTGCTAACCGAACTCGGTCAGGGGCTGGCCGCGTTCTACACCGACCTGGGCGCCGCTATGGCGGGCGTCACGGTGGTGACGATGAGCGAGTTCGGCCGACGGGTCGGGGAAAACGCCAGTGGCGGCACCGATCATGGGCACGGCAACTGTATGTTTGTGCTGGGCGGCGGAGTCAAAGGTGGTATGTATACCCGCTGGCCCGGCCTGGGCGCGGATCAGTTAGACGATGGCGACCTGGCGATCACGACCGATTACCGGGCAGTGCTGGCCGAGATCGTGACCCATAGACTGCTGAACCCGGCGCTCGACCGCATCTTCCCCGGCTATACCGCGCCGCCGCTGGGACTAGTGCGGTCCCGCTAGCGGGGGTCGGCTCCGCTACGACGCTGCGCACGGCGGTGGTATTCTGGGCGGCTGTGTTGCAAGAAAAAGCGGTAGCCGCTAAAAGACATTATCGGCATGGTATTGACAACTTGTTTCTGATCCAGGACCATATTGATGCCTGCCGGGTCCTGATCCCCGTGCTAATCAAGTTTTCCCTACCGACCCTGTTGCCCTACGCCACCAGTTGCGCCTCGGTTGCTTCATTCCAACTCGCGCATCGCTGCTGCCGCTGGGCATGGTATTCCGCTGCTGGCTTGTGATGTCGACTGAGGCGGAAATGCCCGCAGATGGGTTCGAACGCGGATAAGAAGCGTTGGGCCTGGCCCGCTGATTTGTAACGCCGCATCTGCCGCTCCTGCTGGCGGGTTGGTTGGTGCGAGTTTTCCGCTCGGTTATTTAACCCTTTGTGCTGGCGGTGTTCGACCCCTGGTAGGATCTCCCGCTTGGCGGCTCCATAACTGACCCACTTGGCGGTGCTGATCACGCGCGGCGCGTAGCGACAACCCTTGCGCAGCTTGCGGAAGAAGCGCTGCGCCGCGTGCCTGTCGCGCTTGGCGGTGACCAGAATATCTAAGACGGTGCCATACGGGGTCAGGTTATTTTTTGCAAAAAGTGTACGCTAACGCACGGTAGGTTGTAGTAGATTAGCGGATGGACCGGCAACACATTCTATTTCACCTGATACGCCGCCATTTGCGCGCTCGTTATTTCGTTCCTATTCTGCAATAACTGTATGCGCGGAGCCTGGTATTACTCCGCCGGCGTGTTGTGCAGGCGCAGGCGAGAAAGTGGCTATGGCTCGACGCAAAGGCCGCTAAGAACCCTTGCACATGGCCTACTGACCTTGAACCGGTGCTTCTGCCGCTCCCGTTGCCGCACAGGTGGTGTGAGTTTTGCGCCCAGTAGTTTACGCCTTTGTGCCGGCGGTGTTCCCAATCTCCCGCTTGGCTACGCCATGACTAGCCAGTGTATCGGTGGTGATGCTCTGGGGCACGCAGCGATAGGGTCGGATTTGATTCGCGAAGGCCGCGAAGAGGGATTATGCGGATGCTGGGATCCATTCGCAAAGCAGACAGAGAGGATACGAGCGTTTGGCCGATCCCTTTACAAGGGGCTGTCCGCCTGAGCGTATGCCGCAGGTTGTCCCCCGATCACCACCCGTCAGGCACGGTGTAGGCACTCCTGGTGACGGATCTGATTACCCCGCCGAAGCGCACGGTGACAGTGCGTGTGCCGGCGGTGCAGAGTAATCCTTGTATTATAGGGTCAGGCTTGGCGCTAAGGTTCCATCCAGTGAACGTTGTTGATAAAATCGTGCAACGACCACGGCCCCACGATGTCCTGCCGGCGGATCATGTAGCGCGGATCGACCGCTGGATCATCGCGGTTGAACAAGCGAAAGGCTGCGCTGTAGCCAGCGGCCTGTACGGCGGCAACCACCTGGGCATTATAGGCTCCATCGGGATAGGCAAAATACACGGGACGATGGCCGAGGACCGCCGTCAAATCGGCGGTGGATTGATCCAGCTCTTGCTGCAATTGGTCGGCGGCGAGGTTCGTCATGATCGGGTGATCCCAGGTGTGACCGCCAATCGTGAAGCCGTCTTTCTCCAGCTGCCGGATTTCGTCCGCAGTCATAAAGAAGCGTTTACCAATGGTCACGGTCATGATAAAGAAGGTGGCCGTAAAGCCGTGCTTCTTTAGAATCGGCAGCGCCACGTCATAGGGTTCGCGATAATTGTCGTCGAAGGTAATCAGCACCGGATGGGGCGGAAGAGTGCCCGTGCCGGTATAGGCGGCCAGCAACGCCGCCGGTGTGATCGTCTGATAGTCCTCGTCCGCCAGCCACCCCATTTGGCGGGCGAACTGGGCCGAGGACACATTGTACTCCCCGCCTTTGGGGACATCCAGATGGTGGTAGGTCAGGATCGGCACCTGGGGCATGGGGCGCGGAGTCGTCCGCGCCGCAATGGCTGCGGTCGGTGAAGGCCGCACCAGAATGGCCGTTGCCGTTGCCGAGGGTTCCCTGGTAGCGGTTGCTACACCGGCAGCGGTGGCGACAAGCGTAGGCGGCGGGTTACTCGTAACAGTCAGGTGGCTTTGCTGCGTGGGGGGCACGGCTACCGTCGTTACTAACGCTGGGGCCACCGTCAGCGGCGGGGTCGCGGTGGGGGCGAGGTCACATCCGGTAAGGGCAATAGCGCTCATGACCAGACCGCTTAGGGGGCGCGCCGTTATTGTTGGGCGCATGAGCATGGCTACGGAATCATCCTCCAGCGTGAGATAGATGGCCTCGCCCGATTGACAGGCGAACTGCCTGCGTATTATACTCCATTTCCAACGAATGGACAATAGTAGTTGGTGGTTATTCTCGCGAAGGACTCCCATGCTGCCTGACCTGCCTGTGCTTGCGTTGAAGATACGCGACTATTTCTTTTGGCTACTGCCGGTCTACGTTCTAGCGCTCGTGGTCACGACAGGCTGGAGCGCGTGGATCGCTCGGCGCGATCCGCTGGGCTATGCCCAGGCCGGCGGTGACGATCCGGCGGTTCTGCAGCCCAGCATCCCCGTGAATTGGCTGCTGTGGCGCGCCATGGGTGGGCGACCGGCGGCTGCGGCCGGATCGCACCGCATCCCCGCAACGCTGTGGGTGCAGAGCCTGGGGCGGTCGATCACGCCGTTGGCGCTGTTGGCGACGGCCGCGTTACATCCCGTGTTGGGGCTCTTGCGGCTGGGGTTAGGACTACTGCTCTGCGCCGGGGTGGCCGCGATCATCGGTCGCCTCGGCGGGCCGGCGCCTGGACGATCCGGCCGCCTCGCGCCGGAGCAGACCTCCCCCGCCCCGGCGCGGCAGGGCGGGCCGCGGTTTTTCACCGTGTGGCGGCACCATGCGGGGCGTTTCCTGGATGACACCAGCACCGCGCTGCTCATCAGCGCCGCCATCGGAGGGTTGATTACGGCCTGGTTGCCGCTACGTGGCATCGTCGGCTGGTTAGCGGCGCAAGGAGCCTGGGCGGTCCTCCCCGTCGCGTTGTTGACCTTCGCCTTGCCTTTCCCAGCGGGGACGGAATTGCCCCTCGCCCGGGCGTTGCAAACCTATGATCTGTCGCTCGCGGCCGTTCTCGTTCTCTTCCTCGCCACCCCCTTGCTCCACTGGCCGCTCTTGCGCGGGCTGTACACGGAGTATGGGCGGCGGATGGTGGCCCTGTATGTCGGTAGCACTGTGATTGGGGCGCTGGGGTTGAGCGTGTTGACGAGCACCCTCTTGGGCGGCGGGCGTACCTTTTTCTAGCGCCCGCCCCTACCACACGTCTGGCGCGGCACCTAAATATTTCCGATCAATCCGCGCTATTGGGCCGTTGGGACGCAGCAAGTCGTCAGATTGGCTAGACAGCCGGCGCGTTTCTGTGTTAGAATTATTAGGGTTAGATAGTAGATAATAGCGGGGATGGCTTAGAGGTGCGGGGTATTGGGTTGAAGGCGCAGTGGACGCTCGGTGGCTTGGGGATTGTGGCGGTGGCGGGGCTACTGGGGCTGCTGGCCTGGGGGTTGCTGCGCCCGGCAACGGGCCTGGGTGGGGTGGGGGTCAATGCCCAGGGGAGCGTCCGCTCTTTGACCCCCTATTCGGCATCCGACATCCGCTTGGCCTTGTTTGATGCTGCCGGCACGCCCTGGCAGTTGGCCGATCAGCGGGGGCAGCGGGTGGTGATTAATTTTTGGGCTTCCTGGTGCGCCCCCTGCCGCACCGAGGCCGGGCTGCTGGCGCAGGCGGCGCGCGACTACGGCCCGCAAGGGATCAGGCTGGTCGGAGTCAATCTCTGGGATGAGCCGGAGGCGGCGCGGGCCTTTATGACCGAGTTTGGCCTGGATTATCCCAACGGGCGCGATACGGCGGGCACGGTGGGCGCGGAATATGGCATCACCGGCATCCCGGAAACATTCGTGGTGGCGGCGGACGGCCGGTTGACCGGGCGTTGGATCGGGCCGCTCACACGGGCGGCGCTAGACCGGCTCGTCGGCCTCGCTCCGTCGCCGTGAGTGTGGCGGATGGCCTACGCTTTCTGCTGCGCTTACTGCATATCGGCAGCCTGATCGTCTGGGCCGGCGGCGGTGGGCTATATGGGCTGGCGCGGCACCTGTTGCGCGCCGGAGCCGCCCCCACCGCCTGGACGAGGTTCGAGCAGACCTGGCGGGCGTGGGCCCGGCGCTGTTTTTGGCTGCTGGGGGCCAGCGGAGTCTATCTGCTGCTGGACCGCCTGACCGACACCCGCTTGGATGGCGTATACGTCGGGGTGTTAGGGATCAAGGTCGCGTGCGTGGCAGCCATTGCGTGGCTGATTACGGTGCGCTCCGGCCAGGGATTAGGCCGTCCGCTGCCGCAGGGGTGGCGGGATCCCACCCGTTGGGTGCTTGGTTTGACGGTCGGGGCGACCACGCTGGGAGTGCTGCTGACCTTGCTGTATGAGGGGAGCAGCGGGGGCCGCTAACCCTTGCTCCGGCAGGTGGATCTATTACGGAAGAAGGGGCACGCATGGGAACAGACGTGGTGTGGCCGCAAAGCGGCCCGGTCGGACGCGGCGGGCAGGTGCGCGTGCTGGCGGCGGGGCTGCTGGTGCTGGCGGCGCTGGCCTACTTGGTGGGGGCCAGCCTGCCGCAAGGCACCGTCTACTATCAGACCGTCGCGGAGATCCAGCGCCGCCCGGCGGATGCCCAGCCGGTGCGTGTGGCGGGCTTGGTGGCCGCCGGCTCGGTCGAGCGGGGCGGCCCGGCGGGGCTGCAATTCGCCATCGCCGACGGAGCCGACCGGCTGCCGGTCGTCTATCACGGCGTAGTGCCGGATATTTTCGGCCCGCAGGTCGAGGTGGTCGTAGAAGGCCGCCGTGATCCAAGCGGCGTGTTCCAGGCGCAGACCCTGCTGGCGAAATGCCCCTCGCGCTTCCAGAGCGCCGTGCCCACACCGAGCGGAGCCAACCGCCCATGATCACCCCCTTCGCCGATGTCGGCTACATCGCCCTGGTGCTGGCCCTCGTGGTCGCGGTCTACAGCGCAGTCGCCGCCGTCGCGGGGCAGCAGGTGCCGGCTTTATTGACCAGCGCCTATCGCGGGGTCGGGGCGGTAGCGACCCTGGTCAGCCTGGCCGTACTGGCCTTGTGGGTGGGGTTGTTGGGGCACGACTTCACGGTGCGCTATATCGTCGAAACGTCGAGCCGCACGATGGACCCCCTGGCGCTGATCAGCGCGCTGTGGGGCGGCCAAGCCGGGTCACTGCTGTTCTGGGCCTGGACCCAGGCACTGCTGACCGGCTTGGTGCTGTGGCGCAGCCGCGCCCGCTATCCCGCGCTGCTGCCGGTGGTCACGGCGACGCTGCTCGCGGTGCAGGCGTTTTTCCTCTTTCTGCTGGCGCTGGTCGCCAATCCCTTCGCCCGTGTGCCGCTGGCTCCCGATGACGGGCGCGGCCTCAATCCGTTGCTGCTTGATGTCGGGATGCGGATCCATCCGCCGCTCTTGCTCACCGGCTACATGAGCTTTGTCGTGCCGTTTGCCTTTGCCGTGGCCGCCCTGGTCACCGGCGACCTGAGCCGTACCTGGTTGACGGCGGTGCGTCGCTGGACGTTGCTGGCCTGGGCGATCCAGGCGGCCGGGCTGCTGATGGGCGCGTGGTGGGCCTACCACGTCCTCGGCTGGGGTGGCTACTGGGGCTGGGATCCGGTCGAAAACGCCGCCTTGTTGCCCTGGTTGACCGCGACGGCGCTGCTCCACTCGATCATGGTGCAAGAGCGGCGAGGGATGCTCAAGGTCTGGAACCTGGGCTTGGCAATCGGCACGTTCGCGCTGGCAACCTTCGGCACCTTCGTGGTTCGCAGTGGAGTCATCTCGTCGGTGCATTCGTTTGCCCAATCCGCGATTGGCCCCTACTTTTTCGCCTTTGTCGCGGTACTCACGCTGGGGTCCGGCGGGTTGCTGATCTATCGCCTGCCGGCGTTGCGCGCCGAGGGGCAGTTTGATGCGCTGGCTTCGCGGGAAGTCGGCTTCCTGGCGAATAACTGGCTGTTGCTGGCGGCGGCGGCCGCTACCTTCTGGGGCACCCTCTTTCCCCTGCTGTCGGAGGCGGTACGCGGCGTGAAAGTGGCGATTGGGCCGCAGTTTTATCGCGGCGTCAACGGCCCGATCTTTTTGGCACTGCTGGTCTTGATGGGCATCGGCCCCTTGCTGGCGTGGCGGCGCACCTCGCGGGGCAGTCTGATCCGCAACTTTCGCCTGCCGGTGCTGGCGGCGGCCGTCGGCGGGCTGGCGCTGCTCGTGGCGGTCGGGCTGGACCGCGCGGGCGCGGCGCTGGCGTTTGCCGCCTGTGCGTTTGTGCTGGGAGCCATTGGGCTGGAGTTTGGGCGCGGGGTGCGTGTGCGGCGACGGGCGGGTGCCGGCTGGGGGAGCGCCCTCACCTCCCTCGTCACGACCAACCGCCGGCGCTACGGCGGCTATATCGTGCATCTCGGCATTGTTGTCCTAGCGCTGGGGGTCATTGGGTCGAGCTTTTTCCAGCAAACCGCCGATGTGACCCTGCGGCGCGGGGAACAGACGACGATTGGCCGCTATACCCTGCGTTATACCGGCCTGACGAGCTACCGCGAACCAGGGGTGGCCGCCACGACGGCCGGGATTGCGGTGCAGGGTGCCACGCCGCTGACCCTGCACACCGAACGCCGCGTCTATAGCGGCTGGGAACAGCAGCCGGTGACGGGCGTGGCGATTGGCACCACGCTGCCCTGGCTGGAAGATGTCTATGTGTTGCTGACCGGCTGGGACGATGCCGGCACAGCCACTTTCCGCGTGTTCCTCAACCCGCTGGTCGCGCTGGTCTGGGTGGGTGGCTTGTTGCTACTGATCGGCACGGTGATCGCGGCGTGGCCGGTTGCGGTGCGCCAACCCCACGCGGTTCGCCGGGCGGTGCCGTCCCTGGTGGGAGCCTTGCCGGATGCGTAACCCCCGCTCGTTGCTGGGTATCCTGCTCCTCTGGCTGGGGGTGGCGCTAGCCGTGCCCACGGTGTACGCCCAGACTGCGGATCTGGACCGCCAGACGCACGAGATTGGCACTGCGCTACGCTGCCCCGTCTGCGAGAACTTGTCGGTCGCCGATTCGCCGTCGCCGTTGGCCGGGGAAATGCGGGCCTTGATCCGGCGCAAATTGGCGGCCGGCGAGTCGCGCGATACGATCCTGCGCTATTTTGTCACCCGTTACGGCGAGGGGATCTTGCTTGACCCGCCGCAACAGGGCTTTAGTCTGCTGGTCTGGGGTGGCGCGTTCGTGGTGGTGGTCGGCGGGGCGGCCCTGCTGGTTGCCAAAGTGCGTGGAGCCTTGACCCGGCCACCAGGGACGGAATTGCCGGCTGCCCCCGCCAGCACCGCTGATCCCAGCGATCCGTATGAAGGGCGGCTGGACGCGGCGTTGGCCCGTTACCAGGGCGACCGGTCATGGTGATGCTGGTGAGCGTGCTGGGGGCGGTGGCCCTCCTGGTCTTTGTGCTGGCCCCGTTGCGCCGGCCTCCTGTAGCGCAGGCCGACCGTGCGCCGGCGCCGACCCCGGCGCTGCAAGCCCTGCTGGATCAGCGCGAGGCGGCATTGGCCGGCCTGACCGAACTGGACTGGGACCATCGCCTGGGCAACTTGAACCGCGACGATTATGCAGCCCTCCAGGGGCAATACCGTCAGCAGGCTATCGGAGTGCTGAAGGCGCTGGATGCCGCGACGGGAGATACCGAGCGCGGCCTGGACAGCGTCCCGACCCCGGCCCCGCCCGTGGCTGTGCGCCCGCCGCATGGCGGAGCAACTGCCGGGCGCAGCCGGACACTGGTCGCCGGCGGGATTGGGGCGGCGCTGGGCGGCCTCGCCTTGCTGGGTGGCCTCGCTCTGCTGGGCGGTCGCCCGGCCACGGACGATGCGGCGATGGTGCCCTTAGACGTGTTGCACGCGCATAGCGCGCTGCTGCTGCCGGACAGCGACGTGGCCTTGATCGGCCATCATAGCGGCCTGCTGCGGAGTAGTGACGGCGGGCACAGTTGGACCGCCGTCGCCGGCGTGACGGGCGACATTCTGGCGCTGACCGCCGCGCCGGCACCCAGCACGGATTTGTTCCTGGCTGGGCCGGGGCAGGTGCGCCGCAGCCGCGACCTGGGCCAAACCTGGGCGGCAGTGGCAACTCCCCCGGCGGCCGCGAACTTGACCGCGCTGACGGCCGGCGCTGACGGCACCCTGTACGCGCAGGTGCGCGACACGGGCTTGCTCATCAGTCGGGCCGGCGGGCCGTGGACGCTGCAAGGCGGGGGGCTGCCGGCGGAGAGCAGCACCCTCATCTGGTATCCCGACCCCGTGCGCGCCCTCTTTGCCGCTGGCCCCGGCGTCGGGGTACTTGCCAGTGGCAACGGTGGGCGGGCGTGGGGGAGCGCCGGTGGGATGGTGAACGGCGCGTTGCCCACGCTGGCCGTGTGGGCGCTGGCGGTGGATGCGGCCAGCGGTGACCTATTTACGGGCGCGGATGGGACCACGGTGCGTGGCGCGCTGTATGCGGCGACCGATGCTGGCTTATTCAAGACCATTGACGGCGGCACCAGTTGGACCGCCTTGCCGCTGCGCCGGCCGCTGGTGACGGTGAGCGCGCGGACCCAGCCCCGCCCGCTGCTGCTGGCGGTGGACAGTCGCGCGGTGGTCTGGCGCAGCAGCGACCACGGTAGCAGTTGGAGTGCTGCGCCATGAGGCGGGTGTTGCCGGGCGTGCTGATCGGGCTAATTGGGGCGCTGTTCGTCTATCACGCGGCCCAGGCGGCTCCGACGACCGGGCTAGGTGTGCGCTTGGTCAATGGCACCTCCGCCGGCGGCGTACCGGCGGGCGCGCCATTGACGGTGTACCAGATCGACGGCAGTCGGCAGCAGATCGTGGCACAGAGTCAAGCTGACGCGCAGGGCGCGTTCGACTGGCCGGCCTTGAGCGGGCCGATCAGTGCGCGCTATGTCGTCTCCACCACCTACCAGGGAGCCGCCTATCGCACCGAGCCGGCCACCCTGCCGGCTCCGGCGGTGACGCTGCGGGTCTATGACGCGACCAGCGACGACACGACGATCCGCATCGCCAACGCCGGCATGGTCATCGTGGCGGTGGATGCCGCGACCCAGCAGATCCAGGTGTTGGAGACCCTCACGCTGCACAATAGCGGCCCGCGCACCTTTGTGCCCAGCACGACCAGCAGCCGAGGACCGATGGGCTTGCTGCGCTTTGGCCTGCCCGACGGAGCCGGCAACCTCACCCCCGACGGGCAGCTGGCGGCGCAAACCATCATCCAGGTGAACACCGGCTTCGCCACGGATCTGCCGCTGCCGCCCGGCGACACCACCGTGGCCTACCGCTACGATATGGCCTATGGCGCGTTGGAAAGCGGCGGCTATGCGGCGTTGAGCAAAACGCTGGCCTATCCGGTCGATCTCGTGCGGGTGCTGGTGCCCCAGGCCGCCTTCACCGTCAGCAGCCCGCAACTGGCCGCCGCCGACACCGCCGCCGTCGGCAGCCGCACCTACCGCCTGTTCCAGGGCGCAAACTTGCCCGCGCACAGCGAAGTGACGCTGGAGTTGCGCGATTTGCCCTTGAATCAGCCCCTGTTGCGGACAGGCAATTCCTGGCTGCAAGCACTGGTTGGTCTGCTGCTGGTGGGTGCGGTTGGCCTGCCGGTCGGCTATCGGCGCTGGTATCGGCGCCAAGTGGCCGGCGCGTGATGCCGCCCACCGCTCCGGGTGTGGCTATCGCCGCGCACAATCTGGGCAAGAGCTACGGGGTCGGCTGGGCGCTGCGGGGCGTGAGCCTGAGCGTGGCGGCGGGCGCGGGACTAGCTGTGTTTGGCGGCAACGGCGCGGGCAAAACCACGCTGCTGCGTCTGCTGGCGACCCTCAGCGCGCCGTCGCTGGGCACGCTGCATCTGCTCGGCCACGATGCGTTGCGCGATCCCCGGCGGGTGCGGCCCGCGTTGGGCGTGGTCGGGGCACAGAGCTACCTGTATGCCGATTTGACGGTCGCCGAAAACCTGTGGTTGTATGCCCGGTTGTATCGCGTGCCGGAGGCCGGGGGGCGGGTCGCGGCGGCGCTGGCGGCGGTGCGGCTCGACGGCGTGGCCGCACGTCGGGTGCGCGCCTGCTCGCGGGGGATGCAGCAACGCTTGGCGCTGGCGCGGGCCACGCTGCACCGGCCCGCCGTCCTGTTGCTGGACGAACCCGACAGCGGCCTGGATGCCGATGGGCAGGACTGCCTGGCCCGCCTAATCGCGGCGGGCCGCGCCGCCGGGCAAGCCGTGGTGCTGGCGACGCACGATCAGGAACTAGGCGTGGCCTTGTGTGGGCACGCGCTGATCTTGGACGCAGGCCGGCCTATCTATAGCGCGCCGGCCCTGGCCCATACGCCGGCAGAGTGGCGCGCCCGTTGCGTTCTGGCGCAGAGTCGTAGCCGCGTCGCGTGATGCCGCCGGGCTTCTGGGGGCAGGTCGGTAGCCTGCTGGCGGCGGATCTGCGGCGGGAGTGGCGGGGCCGGGCGGTGGTCGGCTTGATGGTGAGCTTTGTCTGCGTGACCGGGCTGATCTTGAACTTCACCTTCAATCTGGCGCTGGAGAGCCGGGTCGCGACAGCGGTGGGCGCGTTCTGGACGGCGCTGTTGTTCGCCACCATCCTCGGCTTGGGCCGGGTGTTCGTCCTGGATGGGGAAAATGGGGTCTGGGAAGGGCTGACCTTGATCCTGCTGGACCCCGGCGGCCTGTTCCTGGCGAAACTGGGCAGCAATCTGCTGTTCCTAACCGTGCTGGATAGCGTGGCCGTCCCTGTCTTTGCCGCGCTGTATAACCTGCCGCTGCTGCACGGCGCGGTGCTGCTGCCCATCGCGCTGGGGACGCTGGCGCTGGGGGCCGCCGGCACCTTGTTCGTGCCGCTGGCCGGGGCCAGCACGGCACGCGAAATCTTGTTGCCGGTGGTCCTGTTGCCGTTACTCGTGCCGGTCCTGATCGGGGCGGTGCAGGCCACGGTCGCCGCGCTCACGCCGGCCACAGCCGGGCAACCGCCCTGGACCGGGTTGCTGGCGGCGTGCGCGGCGCTATTTCTGGGATCGGGCTATCTGTTGTATGGCTATTTACTGGATGACTGAGCCGCAGCGACGGCTTGGCCGGCAAGGAGGAAGCAACGATGATCCTGTTAGAAGCGGCCCCGCCGCCCGTCCGCACGCCGCCCAACGGCCGCACGGATCGAACGGCCCGGCTACAGCGCGCGTTAGGCGGGGCGACGGCGATCACGATGCTGATCGCCGTCGGCATGAGTTTTCTCTACGCCCCGCCCGATCTGGTGCAAGGGCAGGCGCAACGGATTTTCTATTTTCATGTGCCGCTCGCCTGGGTGGCGTACCTGGCCTTTTTTGTCGTGCTGGTAGGCAGCGTCGGCTACCTCTGGCGCAAGCAGGACGGCTGGGACCGCCTCGCCGCCGCCTCCGCCGAGATCGGGCTGGTGCTGACGAGCCTGGTGTTAATTAGCGGATCCCTATGGGGCAAGACCATCTGGGGCACCTGGTGGTCCTGGGATCCGCGGCTGACCGCCACGCTGGTCCTCTGGTTTATCTATCTCGGTTATGCGATGCTGCGGGCGCTGACCACCGCGCCGGAACGGGCCAAACGGTTGGCGGCGGTTCTCGGCATCGTCGGCTTTATTGATGTGCCGATTGTGCATCAGTCGGTCGTCTGGTGGCGCAGCCTGCACCCGGCCCCGGTGGTCTTGAACGCCGCCGGACCGCAACTGCCCGGCTCCATGCTGGCGACATTGCTGGTGGGGCTGCTGGCCTATACGCTGCTCTACGGCTTTTTGCTGGTCTGGCGCGTGCGGATCGCTGGGGCGGAAGCGCGGGTGATAGATCGGCAGCGCCAAACAGCGTTGGGGGAGGAGTAAGCATGGAAAGCGGCTGGATCCCGGTCGGCGTGGCGTTTAGCCTTGTCTGGGTGACGCTGGGCGGCTACATGGCCTATCTTGCCCGCCGGATGCGCGGCATCCAGATGGCGGAAGGGCTGGCACCGGCGCTTGTGTCGGATAGGCCCAGCCAGGCCCCGGGGGCTTAACGACGCGGATGATCCCCCAGGCGGATGGCAGCGCTGTTGGTGCTATGATACCGCTTGACAAAAACCTGCTAATTAACTATAGTTAGTTAGCAACTGGCAGCCGGCGCGCGGCGACCGAGCCGATCACCCGGCCTATTTCCGAAAGGATGCTTACCGATGAGTTATACGCCAGACGAAGGAGAATTTGACCTCGATTACGAGGAGGAACCGCCGCCGCCCCGCCGGGTGCCGCAGCAACGGGCAGCAGCCCCACCGGGGGCAGCCCGACGGAACGCGCCCAGTGTCCAACCGGCGAGCCGGCCCGCCACGCTCCGGGCACCGGCTCCGGCCCGTAGTACCGTAGCCTCCATGGTGCTGGGCTTCATGGGCGCGGTGATCGTCGGCTTGCTGGTCTTGATCGTGGTCGTGTTGCTACAGCGCCCGAATACGGCCCCAGTCGCGTCGGGGGGCACAACCAACTTACCGGCGGCGAGTGGCGGCGCACCACCGCCGGCCGGTGCGCCGGCCGCCGGCGGTGTGCCGCCGCGTATGCCGTTAGCCGAGTTCAAGGCGCTCTATGATGATCCCACCAAACGCCCGGTGATCGTGGATGTGCGGGCTGCTGATGTTTACGCGCAGGGGCATATCGTCGGAGCGATTTCGATCCCCCAGTCCGATCTGGGGGCCAAGTTGGCGGAACTGCCGAAAAATAAGCTGGTCGTCGCCTACTGCCAATGACCGGCCGAGCAAGAAAGCGCCCGTGCGGCGCAAACGCTCCACGATCAATATGGCTACAGCTACGATACTTTGAAGGTCTTGTTGGGTGGTTGGAGTGCCTGGAAAAGCGCGAACTACCCGATTGCTACCAGCGCGGGTGCTGCGCCGCCCGCCACCTTTTTGACCCCCCTCGGTACACCGATGGAACCAGGTATGCGTATGACTGGTGGCGGGGCAACCCTAGTTGTGCCGGTGACTCCCAAGCCATAAGCCGGCCCCGGCGCGTCGGGGTCGGGCCGGCCTGCTTGTGCTCCTTGACAACACGAGGCCCAGCTATTATGCTACGTTAGTATATTATGCGGCTCTTTTACCTAACTGATCATTGAGAGGAGGGGGCTATGGCCGCGTCATCTGATTTGGTGCTAACAGAGTCCGCAGGGGCACAGGTTGCCGATCCTGCGGAGATCGATCCATCGGATAACGCAGGGGAGTTCGTGGAAGATCCGAGCCCGGCGCGGGGTCTACCTGTCTGGCTGGCGAGTGCCCTGGGCGGGCTGGGCGGGGTGTTGGTGATTGCGTTAATCGCGGGCCTCCTGCTCGGCAACAATCGTGCGCCGAGCCGTGTGGTGGGTGCGGCGGCCGCCGGTGCCGCAGCGAACGGTACGCCCCTCTATGAAGCGCCGGCCATCGGCTATCTCGCCCCGCAATTCACGTTAGCCGGGCTGGACGGTAAAACGTATAACCTCAAAGAGTTCCAGGGTCGTCCCGTGTGGGTCAATATTTGGGCAACCTGGTGTCCGCCCTGTCGCGCTGAAATGCCGGAAATGAAGCGGATCTACGCGAAGTATAAAGACCAGGGTCTGGCCCTGATCGGGGTCGACTTCGCCGAAAGCCCGGATACGGTGCAGAACTTCGTTTCGCAGAACGGCTATGATTGGACCTTTGTGCTAGACCGCGATGCGCGCGTGGCCGGGAGTTATAACGCCACGGGTATTCCCACTCATGCCTTTGTGGATGCGACCGGGGTGGTCCGGGCGTACACGGTCGGCGGCCTGTCGCCCGAAGCGATGGAAGCCGGCATGGCGACGATTTTGCCCAAATAGGGGTCTACAGAGTTGTGCAGACCGCCGGCCGGCTACAAACGCGCAGTTTTATTGCGCCGTTAGCGCCGGCCCGGCTTGATGGAAGGTGATCGGTCATGGCGGATCGTAACCGGGCCACCCGCCACGTAGAAGCGGAACCGTCGGTGCCTTTCGCGGTCCAGATTCAGCGCGGCCACCGGGCGGTCGGCGCAGAATCGGCAGCCGACCGCCCGATGGAACGATCCCCGGATCGGCAGCAACGACGCGATTGGTGGAACCAGACTTGGTTTCGTGTCGGATGGAAGATCCTGCTGGTCCTCGCGGTGGCGGTAGGCGGCGGGGCTTGGCTGGCGAGTCAGCCGCCGCCGGATGCCCTGGCCCGTGTCAACGGTGCGTATATCACCGTGGCCGAGTTAGATCGGGAGCTATTGCTAGGGCGGGTGTTTGCGGAACTGGGGAGCGTGGGGGACACGAGTACCGCCACCCGCACCGCCACACTAGACCGCTTAATCAATCAACGGCGCGAAGCGCAAGCCGTAGCCGGCACAGGGATGCAAGCCACCGACCGTGACCTGGATGCGGAGATTACACGCCTGGGCGGGCAGCAGGGTTGGACCCCCGCCCAATTAGATGCCGCCCTCACGCGCCAGGGGCTCACCCGTGCGGATTTGCGAGCCAGCCTCCACGATATCGTCCTCGTCACCCGCTATGCGACCGAGGTACTCGCGCCGAAGGGCAGCAGTCAGGTCGAAGCGTTTGCGCGCCAGAACCGTTGGGCCAACACCATCGCCCAGAACAGCGCGGTGCTGCGCTATCGCTCGCCGGAAGCGCCGGCCGCGCCACGGGTGGGGGCGCTCGCCGACGATTTCACCTTGCACGCGCTCGACGGCCACTCGGTATCCTTAGTGGCGCTACGCGGTCGTCCCCTGCTGATCAACTTCTGGGCACCCTGGTGTCAGCCTTGCCGGGTCGAAATGCCGGTCCTGGTGCGGGCCGCGCAACAGGCGCAACAGGCGGATCCGCAGCGCGGCTTGCTGGTGCTGGGGGTGGCGGTCAATAGTTCATCAGACTCGGTGATCGCATTTCGCAAGGAGTTCGCCCTGCCGTTCTCGGTACTCCTGGACTCCGATAGCCGCGTCTTGCATCGCTATTGGGTCGATTCGATTCCCACTAGCTTGTTAATTGATCGGCAGGGCACCATCCGCTGGATCCAGCGGGGTACGTGGGACGATTTCTTGGTAAGCGAGAAACTGCGCTTAGTGCCCTAGCGCGGCCCGCTTCCCCTATTGACGGAGGAGTAAGATGGCGAAACCGAAACATACTCACCGCGAGGCGGCCGCGGCCGCCGGCGCGGTGCCTCCCCAGCCCTTAGTGGACGCGGCGGAGGCCCAGGCGCGGCGTGCGGCGCGTGTGGTCCGGCAGCAAGCAGCACGCGCCGCCGCCGATCGCCAGCGCCGCATGGCGCAATTACGGACGGGTGCGCTGATCGCGGCAGGAATCGTACTGGTGGGGGGGTTGCTGGGGTTTGTCGCCCTGCGCGAAGCCGGGAAGCCGGGGGACGCGGTCGTCCAACAGCCCAGCCCGCACCTGGCGAGCCTGGATACCCCGCATACGCCCTACAGCACGCAGCCGCCCACCTCCGGTCCCCACACGAAGGGCTTGCCTGCCTGGGGCGTGGCGACCACGCCCGTGCCGTATATGCTACAGGTGCATGGGCTGGAAGATGGCGGCGTGGTCATCAGCTACCAGCCCAGCCTAGCGGCCGACACCGTGACCCAGTTGGCGACACTGGCGGGGAGTTACAGCAGCAAGATCATCCTCACCCCGGATCCGAACATCGGCGTACCCATTGTCGTGACGGCCTGGGGGCGCATCCAGCGGTTCCCGCAGTACGATGAAACCGGCCTCCGCCGGTTTATCGACGCGTTTCGCGGGGTAGATCATCACCAAGACAGCGGCTCGTGATCCGGGGACAGTATCCGCACCCGCGTCCGGCCCGTCCGCCGAATTGACGGGTCGGCGGGAACCTACTATAATTGCTGTAGCCAATAGCGCGCGACCTAGGGGCTAACTGGAGAAAGAGATGCCTCGTTCGTTCTATCAACGCATGGAACAACCGGCCGATGATAGTCTCAGCAAGTTGCTGGGGCCGTTAGAAGCCGAAGTCATGGCAATCATGTGGGGTTGCCAGTCGGCGACCGTCCGCGATGTGACCACCACCCTCAACACGCTGCGGCCGGTGGCCTATACGACCGCGATGACCATCATGAATAACCTGGCCGAAAAAGGACTGCTGAAACGCACGCCGCTCGACAAACGCACCCACCTCTTTGATGTGGTGTTATCGCGCGAAGCCTTTTTGCAGCGATCCAGTGAGCGTGTGGTGCGCGCGCTGATCGAGGATTTTGGCGATCTGGTGCTCACCCAGTTTGCCCAGGCACTAGAAGCAGCCCCCCCAGAGCAGCAGGCGCGCGTCAAACGCCGCCTGAAAGAGCAGACCGCGCGGGCACGCAAAGCCGGCGAGACCTCTCATGCGCCCTGATGCGTGGTGGCGCGGGCTGCTGGCGGTGGGGTTGGCGACCCTCGCCGGCCTGGGCATCGCCGCTTTCGCCCCGCTGCTGATGCGCGCGCTGCCCAACAGCGACAGCGGGCACCTCGATCTGGTGTGTCTCTTCTTGCCGACGAGTTCGGATGGGGCGGCGCACTGGATGAGCTACGTGATTTTACTGCTGTTAGGCAGCAGTGCGCTTAGTGGGTGCTACCGTTTTGGCCGGCAAATCCGCCGCACCCACCGAATGCTGCGGCAGTTACTCCAGTTCGTCCGCCCTGTGGATGCCGCATTACACCCCCTGCTACAGACCATGCAATTGGCGGATCGGCTCGACTTGGTGCAAACGACAGTGCCACTGGCGTTTTGTTATGGCATCCGCCGGCCCCGCATCTGCCTCAGCACCGGTTTAGTCGCGGCGCTGGATCGCGCCGAACTGACCGCCGTCCTCTGGCATGAGCA
Source organism: Chloroflexia bacterium (assembly GCA_038228295.1). Lineage (GTDB taxonomy): Bacteria > Chloroflexota > Chloroflexia > QHBQ01 > JAICKM01 > JAICKM01. Next base: position 30,375 of record JBBRPH010000037.1, read on the forward strand.
GGCGCATCTCGTGCATCGTGATCCGTTCAAAGTCGCGTTCGGACGCGCCTGGGCCACGGCCTTTTTCTTCGTGCCCTTGGCGCACGCCCTCTATCGGCAATACCTGCTCGCGAAAGAAGTGGCCGCCGATAGTTATGCCTGTGCCCGTCAGGGCAGCAATGGTCCCCTGACCGGCGCGTTGGCGGTCCTCTTGGATTGGCAAAGCGCGGCACGGCCCCCCGTAGCAGCCGGCGCGACTGAATTACTGGAAACACGGGTGGATTGGCTGCTCGGCCAACCCGCGCCGTTGACGATTCCGCTCGCTCCAACGGTGTGGACCGGACTGATTTTAGTGGGGATTATCAGCGTAGAACTCGTCTTGACGCAGGCGGGGGTTGCCAATGCGCTGTGGAACCTGAGCCATCTGGCTCTCGGCAACTGCTGACTCCCCTGCACCGCCGCGACCACGACCCGCCTAGCCCGGCTAGGCCGCTAACACAACCGACACGTTCGGATCGCGCTCCCCCGCCGGCAGCGTCCATTCAATCTATGGCGGAATAGCCTCTAGCGTTGCTGATTAAGGACTGGGCGGTTCCCGGCCTGCGGTTGGAATATGCCACCTGAAATCACAGACCTTGCCGCCCCCCGCAATAGTGGTGGTCCGTTTAAGGGTGCCGCCCCATTTCGATGCCAGCACAAAATCCAGGTTGCACCAGGTATTGACACAGAGTTCCGCCTCACCTTTGCTCTGGAAAAATTCCGCCACCGGGCATTTTTGGCAGTCAAAGGCCACCGTCTGCGCGTCGGACGGCAGGTCTTGCCATATATAGCCCGGCGCACTAAAGGGAAATGATCGGAAGATCTGGGTCGCCAACCGCATCTTCTTGGCGGGGTCATTGGTGAACGCGCTCGCCAGGATCAGCGGCCCTTCCCCCATCTGGCTGTAGATCCGCCACGCGATGTCGTTGATGATCTGGTGGGCCGCTGGTGCGCTGTGTCCGGCTTGCAGCAGGACGCGGTCCATTGCCAGCGTCAGCCCGGCCAGATGCAGATTCATGCTGGGCCCCAGTTGATCCAGCAGCGGTATCTCCGGCTCCAGGCGGTTATACTCCGTCCAAACGCGATCCAGCAGCGCCGGAATCTCCGCAGCGGAGTGGTAGTTCTTTAACACCTGGCGGGCGCTCGGATTGATCAGCGCCTTGAGCAGGCCGGCAGCACGCTCGGCCGTGTGCAGTGCGCCCAGCAACGCCGCGCCCAATTCATCCCACAAGAAAGCGGCGCTTTGATCTGCCCGATAAGCGTCGCGCGCGATGATCGGCAGCACCTCCCCGGAGATCAGCAATTCCGGCAGAATCTGCTGCATACGGTACTTGAGCCGGACGGGGTCGGCCACACGCCGCGCGAACTCGCGCACGATCACGGGCTTAGAGACCTGCTCAAACTTCAGATCCGGCACCAGGGCAAACGTCAGTGCTTCCGCCGTGGTGATCGCTTTGGCATGGAGCAACAGTTGACTGGGAAAGACAAAGCCGTACTGATAGCCGGCGGCGATCATTTCCAGATATACCTGGGCAATGCTCGTTTCCCGCAACACCGAGTGGTAGAACCGGTTTGCCAACTCCGCGAACCGGGCAAAGAAGGCCGCTTCGTTGGCACCGGCCAGCCGCTCGCACTGCCGCTGAAAATGATAGAAGGCCCGTTTGACCTCGTTTTGCACCACGGCCATCCAGTAGAGCACAAACTGATCCTGTTGCGCGTCCGTCAGCTCGCCATACATACCGAAGTCCAGCAGCACGATCTTGCCGTCTTCACGGAAGAAGATATTGCCGGGGTGCAGATCCGCGTGAAATAAGCCATCGGAGATGAACATCTTCATCTCCATCTCAATCAATCGGGTATTGAGTTGCTCCCGTTTTGCTGGGGGCAGCAGCCGCGCCGCGTCACGCAAGCGCATTCCCGACACGCGCTCCATGGTCAGTAGGCGTGGTGTGGTATAATCCCAGTAGACAGTCGGCAACACCACATCGTCCCAGCCCTGGAAGTTGCGGCGAAATCGCTCAATTGTCTTGCCTTCTTGGGCAAAGTCCAATTCCTGCAACGTGTACCGTTTGAACTCATTAAAGCCCGCTAGGAGATTAGCGCGCCGGGCCTGCTTTGGCAAAAGCCACGTCACAAACCCAATCAAGCGCGACAAAACAACCATATCGCGCTTGACCTGTGTGCGGATGCCGGGGCGCTGCACCTTGACGGCGACGGACTCACCGCTGTGCAGGACGGCGAAATGTACCTGTGACAGCGACGCGGCCGCGACCGGTTGGCGATCAAACGAGGCAAAGACCGCTTGCACGTCACGGCCCAATTCATGCCTGACGAGTGCATTCACCTGCACCCAAGCGAAGGGCGGCACATTTTCTTGGAGCTTTTCGAGCGCGGCGATGTATTCTTGCGGCAGCACATCGGGCCGCGTACTCAGAATCTGCCCCAGCTTGACGAAGGTCGGTCCCAGGTCAATCAGCGCTTGGGCCAAGCGCGCCGGGATGTCCGTGCGCTGGGCCTTTTGCGCCGCAGCGAGGGTGCGGAAGTACGCCAGGGCGCGGTATTCGCGCAACAGCAGAACCAGGATTTGGGCCAAACGTTTCCAGTTCATTTAGAATGCTTCTCTCATCCGTTGGGTAGCAGCCCGCAAGAGGTTTCGCCACACGAGGCGAGTGACCGGACAAGCTAAGGTTGGTAAGATCGACCGGCCAACATCGCGCGTGCCCGAAGCTTACCCCCATTGACCCGGCGATTTCATTATAGCCGATGGGCGCAAGACCAATGCCACGTACCTACTGTGCGCCGCAGACAACAGGCCGCTGTCGCCTTGCCGGCCGCCGCTGCGGTCTCAACCCAAACCACTCAACTGCGCGCACTCGCCCGCATCTTGCCGCTGCGTGGTTGTTCTGTAGTGCAACGCGCCAATTATTGGGACCACGCACGAGGTGGCGGTTAAAGCAGAACGGCTGATCGGTGTCACAGCTAACGATCCGCTTTGCCGCTATGAGGGCACACTCTTTGCTACTAACGATCTATCGTAGAATAGTGCGTATGCGCGGGTGCTGCGCCGTCTACAAGATGATGCTAGACAATATTAGCACGCAACAAAGGAGGTCGCGACCATGGATCACACAGCTCAAAGCGGAACGAGCGCCGGGCTGCCGCACGCCGGTGGGCACATGAACGCGGGAATGCTGCAGGGCGGCGGGCCGATGGGTGCTGAGATGCAGCAGTGCATCCAGAACTGTCAGAACTGCCACAGCAGTTGTTTGGCGAGCGTCGCGTATTGTTTGCTAATGGGCGGTCGGCACGCACAAGCGGCGCACATCGGGCTGCTACTCGACTGCGCGGCGAGTTGTCAGAGCAGCGCCGATTTCATGCTGCGGGGTTCGGAGTTCCACGGGTCGGTCTGTGGCGTATGCGCCGCTGTGTGCGAACGCTGCGCCGAGTCCTGCGCGCAAATGGGCGACGATGCCCAGATGCAAGCCTGCGCCGAAGCCTGTCGTCGCTGCGCCGAATCGTGCCGGCGCATGGCCGCGATGGCGGCCTAGGCCGGCTCTTCAGATGGGCGGTGGTGCCGTGCGATAGTTGTGCGCGCTGCACCACCGCCCGCTTGATCTGCGTGATGCGGGAACCGGCAACAGGTAACTATAGGCACGCCGGGCGGTGGATGCGCGGGCCGGTCAGCGCGGCAAAGGGGAACGCCAATGACAGGGGACTTGGCACCCGAATATGGGATCGCGGCGATCATGCTGGTGGTGGCGTGCGCGCTGGGGTTGGGCGCGCTGGGCCTGGGGCGCTGGGCCAGTCCGCCCGCACGGTCGCCCGCCGACAATCCCCCGCCTGAATATGGCGGGCGGACTGGGCACAAGACCTGGGTGCAGTTCCGGCTCCGCTACGCCGTCCTGGCCTTGTTGTTTGTCGCCTTCGACATGGAAATGGTGTTTATGTTCCCCTGGGCGGTGGTGTTTCGGGCGGTGGGCATGGTCGCCTTTGGCGATATGTTTGTGTTTATCGCCATTCTCCTGTCCGCCATCATCTTTGCCTGGAAAGCGGGCGCGTTTGACTGGGAAGATTAGCCTCGCGCCCGCCCGCCCAGCCCGCACCGGCACCATCGTGCAACGCTATGTGGTGGTGGATGGTGGGGTGGGTGCCCATGATGGGGCCGCGCTGGCCGGGCTAGACCCACGGCTGGTGCCGGTGGACTCGCCCCGTCACGCCACCCTAATGCTCGTGTTTGCGCCCATCCAAGAGCCGCTTCTCCCGGCGTTGGTGGCGTTGGCGGCGGCCCTACCGGCGGCGGCCCGCGTCCTGATCGTGGCCGGCCCGCCGGGCGCAGCCGGAGCGGATGTCGCCGCTGTGTTGCCGGGTGCCTACCCTATTGCGGCCGCCACGCCCGCCGCGATCTGGATCGCGCTGGACCAGCCACCGGCGGCCGGCGGTGTCGCTGCCCCCGCGGCCCGGCAGCCGACAGTGGAAACGATCCGGCTGCCGGGCCGCGGGGAGCGGGAAATCGCCACCGAACTGGCCGTCTTCAGCCTGGGGCCGATCCAGCCCTTCACCGCCGGTCCATTACGCCTGCTGCTGACCTGCGATGGCGAGCAGGTGCTGGAGGCCCGCGTGGAAGCCGGCTATGCGGCGCGGGGGATTGCGACCGCGATGCGTGGGGCGACGTGGCGGGCGGGGGCCGATTGGGCGCGGCTGCTGGATCCGTTGGCTCCCCTGGCTGGGCAACTGGCCTATGTCCAGGCGCTGGAACAACTACAGGGTTGGGGCGCGCCGGAGCCGGTGGCGGCGGCGCGGTCAGCGGTGCTGGCCTGGGAGCGGGGCACGAACGGGTTGTGGTGGCTGGCCCGCTTCGTCGGCCTCGTGGCGCTGGCGCGCCCGGCAGAGACGGCGCGCCGGCTGGCCGTGACCCTGACGGCGCTTGGTTCCGCACTCTGGCCGCAGCCGCCGACCGCCTGGATCGCGCCACAGGTGACGGTGGTCGCTGCTCCGGCGCTGCTCCCGCAGTTGGACGGGCTGCGGCGTGAGGTGGCAGCACTGGGCCGGCAGCTACAGGCGGATCGGCTGCTCGGCTTACGCACACGCGGCATCGGACAGTTGCCGACGGATCACCCCGCCGCCGGCGTTGGCGGTCCGGTGGCGCAGGCCAACCACGCCGCTACCGGGGATGTGCAGAGCCGGCTCGATGCGCGCCTGATCGCGGTAACGCGCGACTTGGCGACGGTGGAGCAGGCGATGGCCGACCCATCCAGTTCCGGCGGATCGGGCGGCGTGCCGCGAGACGGTCACTGGACGGGGCCGGCCGGCGCAGCCCGCAGCACGGTGGCCGGGCCACGCGGTCCGCTGACCCTGACCCTGCGGAGCGCCGGCGGCACGGGGCCGACCGCCGTCACCTGGGAGCGGCCTTCGGCGGCGTGGCTCCCGTTGCTACCCGCGCTGCTCGTAGGCCGGCGGCTGGCTGATGCCGAAGTGATCGTGGCAAGTCTGGATTTGGCGATGGCGGAGGCTGACGGATGAGCGGGATTAGCACCGCCCTGCTGGTCCTTGGTGCGCTGCTGGGTGCCGGGTACGGCATTGCCGTGGGCGAGGCTGCTCTGCGGGGAGCCGGGCCGGCCGCCGTTTGGCTACCGCTGGCACGAGCCTGGAGCTTGCTGCGTCAGGAAGATTTGGTGCCCCGTGGGGCCGACTTTCGCCTATTCCGCTCGGCCCCGTTGCCGGCGCTGGTCGCCGTGGCGCTCGGCGCATTGGTGATCCCGCTGGGGCCAGACTGGATCGGCTTCGACCCGCCCATTGGAGTGTTTTACTTCATCGTGGTCCTCGGCCCGTTCGCCGTGGGCATGATGAACGCAGGCTGGAGCCAGAACAGCAAAGTCGGGCTGTTCGGCACGTTCCGCGCCGCCGCCCACCTGATCAGCTATGAAGTGCCGTTGGGCTTCGCCATCATCGGCCCCGTTATGGCCGCCGGCTCCCTCAGCACGACCCGCATCGTCGCCGCGCAGGCCGGCCTCTGGTACGCCGTCTGGCAGCCGCTGGGGCTGGCGATTTATCTGCCGGCGGCCCTGATGGTCAGTTTTCACCATCCGTTTGACATCCCGCAGAGCGGCGCGGAACTGGCCGGGGGCGTGTTCAGCGAGTACAGCGGCGTGCGCTTGCTGCTCTGGCGGGTGGCGCTGGATGCGATGTTTGTGCTGCTCATGGCGATGGGGGTCGTTTTGTTCTTCGGCGGCGGGCAGGGACCGCTCTTGCCGGCTCCGCTCTGGTTCCTATTGAAAACCGCCGGGTTGAGTGCGGCGGTCTCCATTGGCACCCGCTTCTGGCCGCGTCTGCGCCAGGATCAGATGTTGACGCTGGCCTGGAAGGTGCTGTTGCCGGCCTCGTTGCTCAACGTGGCGCTGGTCGGTATTCTGACCCTAATTCTGATTGGAGGCAGCCCGTGAATGCGATCCTGGGCTGGGGGCTGTTCCTGGCGCTGGGCGGGGTGACCGTCTGGATGGCCGGCGGGATGCTGATCACCATGAGTATGTATCGCGCGGGGCTGGCGCTTATGGCGAGCTTTGTAGCGCTGGCCGGCCTGTTTGTGCTGCTGGATGCCGACCTGCTGGCGGCGATCCAGGTGATGATGAACATCGGTGGCATGATGGTGATGATGCTGTTCATGGTCATGCTGATGATTGACCCCGGCGGCGAGATGATGTGGGACATGAAGCGCAAGATGCACCTCCCCGGCCCCGGCGCGCTGTCCATGAGTATGCCCCGCCACGCGCCGAGGCTACCCGTCTCCGCCCCGACGCAACCGGCGAAGGCTCTGACCACCCCAGTGGCCGCCGTCTGGACGTGCCCGATGCACCCTGAAATCCGCCGGGATGGGCCGGGCCAGTGCCCGATTTGCAGCATGGACCTCGTGCCCGCAGAAGACCCAGCGGCAGCGGCGGCGACCACCCCGGCAGCCGCCGTGTGGACGTGCCCGATGCACCCCGAAATCCGCCGCGATGGGCCAGGCCAGTGCCCGATCTGCGGCATGGATCTGGTGCCGGCAGAAGACACAGCGCCTTCGCCGGCAGCGGATATGCACATGGGACATACAGAGGGTGCCGCAGCGAACGGCGCGGCTCATGCTGCCGCGCCCCCTGCCGGCGACGCACCCATGACCGCGCTGAACCCGCAGCAGCATTATGAGATGATGGCTGGCATGGCGATGTCCACGGCCCAGTTGCCGTGGGCGGGCGTGGTGGGGGCTGGCTCGGCCCTGGCGCTGATTGGGCTGATCCTGACGACGCGCTGGCCGGTCGTGACGGCAGGACCGACGGGAGACACGACTGCGGCGGTCGGCAATCTCCTGTTGTCGCGCTATATGATCGCGTTTGAGGGGGCCGCCTTTCTGATCCTGGCCGGGATTGCTGGGGCCGTGGTCTTCGCTACCCGGCTGCCCCGTGATCAGTCGGTGGCGGCAGCCGCGACGATTCCGGCACCGGCGGCTAGTGGATTCGCTGCGCCGCCGACCGACGGCGCGACCGCCCCGCAACCCGCGCCGGTGTGGACCTGCCCGATGCACCCCGCAATCCGGCAGGATGGGCCGGGGCAATGCCCCATTTGCGGCATGGACTTGGTGCCGGCAGAAGCCGCCGCCGCAGACACCGCACCGGCTCATGCCGGGCATACGATGGGCGGAAGAGGAGGGCACTAATGGGCGGGCCGGGCTTAGTCCCCTATCTGGTGGTCGGCGCGCTGCTGTTCGGCATCGGCGTGGCCGGGGTGTTGTCGCAACGCAGTGGGGTCATGATCCTTATGAGCCTGGAGATCATCCTCAATGCCGCCTTGCTCAACGTGGTCGCTTTCTGGCGCTTTGTCGCGCCCGCCAACTACGACGCGCAAGTGTTTGCCATCATCATCGTGACCGTCGGCGCGGTCGAGATGGCGGCGGGCCTCGGCCTGATGCTGCTGCTGTTCCGCCGCCGGGGGACCAGCAACGTGGATGCAGTGCGCGAGTTGAAGGATTGATGAGTATGCTCCCCTTTTGGCTGGTGCCGATCTTCCCGTTGCTGGTTGCGGTGGCCCTGCTGCTGGGGGTGGGACGCATCCGACGAGGGATCGCGCCGGCCCTGGCGATTGCGGCGCTGGTGGTATCCCTGCTACTCGCTGCCGGCGCGCTCGTCGCAAGTAGTGGGGCGACCGGCAGTGCGGATTCGATAGTCACCGTGCCCTGGCTGACGGTGGGCGGGCGCGCCTGGGCGTTGGCGTTAGCCCGCGATCCCCTATCCGCGCTCGCGGCGACGCTGGTGGCCGGGGTGGCGCTGATCGTGTTTGTCTATGCGGCAACCTACATGGCCGCCGACCGTGAACGGGACCGCTTCTTCGGCTTGCTGTGCCTGTTTGCCGGGGCGATGCTCGTCCTGGTTCTGGCCGCCGACCTGATCACCCTGTTCATCGCCTGGGAGGTGGTGGGCCTCTGTTCCTATCTGTTGATCGGCTTCTGGCGGGAGCGGCCGGGCGTGCCGGCGGCGGCGACCAAAGCCTTCCTGACCACGCGCATCGGCGACGCGATCATGCTGTTGGGCATCGTCGGGCTGACGCGGGCTGCCGGCACGGGCAATATCGCCGCCATTCTCGCCGGTGTGCAGCGGGGGCAGCCGGCCCCGGCAGTGCTGGTTCCGGCGGCGGCGCTGCTGCTGGCGGGGGCTCTGGGCAAGTCGGCTCAGGTGCCGTTTCAGGGCTGGCTGCCTGATGCGATGCGCGGCCCGACCCCCGTCTCGGCGCTGCTCCATTCCGCCACGATGGTGGCCGCCGGGGTCTTCCTGATCGCGCGCCTCTATCCGCTCTTCCTGGCCGCCGGGCCGATCCTGCCGCTCGTGGCCTGGATCGGGGTGATCACGGCCCTGCTGGGCGGGGCGGCGGCGTTGGTGCAGCCGGATCTCAAACGCACGCTGGCCTATTCGACCATCAGCCAGCTAGGGTTCATGTTCCTCGCGTTGGGCGCGGGCAGTCTCCTGGCGGCCATGTTCCTGCTCGTCGCGCAGGCGCTCTATAAGGCGCTGCTGTTCCTGGCCGCCGGGGCTGTGGACCACACGGTCGGCGGCACGGATTTCGCCCGCATGGGCGGGCTGGCCCGCACGATGCCGGGCACCTTCGCGGCAGCGCTCGTCGGTGCGGTCGCGCTGGCCGGGCTGCCGGTGACGCTGGCTTGGCCGCCGAAAGATGCCGTGCTGGCCGCCGCCTGGTCCGCCGGCGGGCCGCTGTTTGCCGCCGCCCTGCTTGCCAGCGTCTTGACCGGCCTCTATGCCGCCCGCCTCGTGAGCCTCGTCTTTCTGGGAGTGGCCCGTGCCGCCGGCGGAGCGCACGGTGACGCGCCACTGGGCTTGCGCGGGCCGGTGCTGGCCCTGGCGATCCTGGTGCCGCTGGGCCTGTTGGGAAATGCCGGCTGGTTAGGATCGCCCCTGAGCCGACTGCTGGCTGCGCCGACCCTCGCTGCCTTCGTGCCGACTGTCTTGGGCTTGATTACAGCAGTTGTGGGGCTGGGCTTGGGGCTGCTGGCGGGCCGCGCCTGGCCGGGCAGCGTGATCTGGCCGCCACTGGTGCAGATCGCGCCGCTGCTAGCGGGCGAGTTCGGTTTGGTGCGGCTGTATCAGGTGCTGCCCATGTTGGTGTTAGCAGTGAGCCGGGCGGTGGCCGCCTTTGACGACACGGTCTTCAATCCACTGGGGCCGCAGGTGGCGGGGGCCGCCCGCCGGGTCGCGCGCGGGGCCGGGCGGGTCGAGGGCGCGGTGTTTGACGCGGCGGCGACCGCGCTGGCGCAGACCACCCTCGTCGCGGTGCGGCTGGGCGCACGGTTCGACACGCGGCGCGTGGATGCCGGCTTCACGGGACTGGGTAGCGCGCTCCTGGGGGTCGGGAGCCGGGTGCGCCGCCTGCAAACCGGCCGCATCGAGAACTATTTGCTGCTGCTGTGTGCCTGGGGGCTGGGGGTCGTGGTCGTCGCGGTCGTGATCGGCCTCTTCGTGCCGTTGCGCTAGTGGCGCGGTCGCACCGGGCGTACCCGGCGCGTTTTATAAGCAGAGGAGTCGCCCTTCGTGCCTTTACTGACGCTGATCATCTTTTCGCCGCTGGTCGGGGTGCTGGTCCTATATCTCGTCCCGCGCCCCGCCGCTTGGCGCGGGATCGCCGTGGCGACCGGTGGGGCCGTGTTGCTCCTCAGCGGGGTCGCGGCCGCCGGGTTTGACTGGGGCAGCGGGCGGCTGCAATGGGAAGAGCGGGTGCCCTGGATTCCGGCATTGGGGGCGAGCTATCACCTGGGGCTGGATGGCTTGTCGCTGCCGCTGATCCTGCTGACCGCGCTGCTCACCGGCCTGGGATTGGTGTTTTCCGCCTATGAACCGCAGCGGCCCCGCGAGTTCTTTGCCCTGCTGTTGGTGATGGAGACCGGGCTGCTGGGGGTGTTCAGCACGCTGGATCTGCTGCTGTTCTATGTCTTTTTCGAGGTCGCTCTGGTGCCGATGTACTTTATTATCGGCGGCTGGGGCCATGGCCGGCGCTTGGCAGCGGCCATGAAGTTCTTTCTCTACACGCGCCTGGGTAGCTTGGCGATGCTGCTGGGACTGCTGGGCCTCTATCTCAACACCACGCCGCGCACGTTCGACCTGCCGCTGATCCTGGCGGCCCGGCCCTTGCCGGGAACCGATTTGGCGGCGACGCTCGTGCTGCTGGCCCTGTTTATCGGGTTTGCGATCAAGCTGCCGATTATCCCGTTCCACTCCTGGTTGCCCGATGCCCACACCGCCGCACCGACCACGGGCAGCGTGATCCTGGCGGGCCTGCTGCTGAAACTCGGCGGCTACGGCTTCTTGCGGATTGTGTTGCCGGCGGTGCCCGGCGCGTTCGCGGCCTGGGCTGCACCCATTGCTGCGCTGGCCGTCGTCTCGGCCATCTACGGATCGCTGGTCGCCCTGGCCCAGACCGATCTCAAACGGCTGGTGGCCTGGACGAGTATTAACCACATGAGCTACGTGTTGCTGGGCGTGGCGGTGGCGGCAGCGGTCGGCGTGCCGGCGGACCGCATCGCGGCGGCCACGGGGGCCACCTACCAGCTCGTCGCGCACGGCCTGATCACCGGGGCGCTGTTCTTCCTGGTCGGGATGCTGGACACCCGGACGGGCACGCGCGAGATCGGGCAGTTGCGCGGGCTGTGGGGCGCATTGCCCGGTTACGGCGGGCTGTTCGTCTTTATGGCCTTTGCCTCGCTGGGGCTGCCCGCCCTCGCCGGGTTTGCCGCCGAAGTGCAGATCGTGCTGGGCACGCTGGGGATGTATCCGTGGGCTGCCGCCGGCATGGTCCTGGCGATCTTGTTGACCACCGCGCTGTTCCTCTGGACGATCCAACGCATCTTGCTGGGACCCTCAACCCCCGATGCGCCTGTCCTCGCCCGCCTGACGCGCCGCGAATGGATCACGATCCTGCCCCTGGTGGGCCTGGTGTTGCTGCTGGGCCTGCTGCCGGGGCCGTGGGTCACGCTCATTGAAAGCGCGCTACGCGCTGCGCCGCTGGGCGTGCTGGGCGCGCTAGGCACCCTGGTCGGAGGCCGTTAACCGATGACCGGTCTGCCGGCGATGGATATGGGGCAGGATCTCCTCTGGCTGGTGCCTGAACTGATCCTCGCCGTGTGCATCTTGGTCCTGTTGCCGCTCGGTATGTTCTTGCGCCCCGCCCGCCAATGGGTCGTGACGGCCCTGGCGCTGCTGGGCCTGGGCAGCGCCGGCGCGGTCAGCGTGGCGATGTTGGCGTGGCCGCCGCGCGTGATCTTTTTGGGCACCTATGTCGTCGATCCGTTTGCGGTCTATTTCAAACTGCTGGCGATTGGCCTCACCGCCCTGACGCTGCTGGCGACCGAAAGCTACTTTCGTGAGCGCCCGGACGGCGGGGTGGTGCCGGCCCTGCTGGTTCTGACTTGTCTGGGACTGATGGGGTTGGCCGCCAGTAACGACCTCACACTCATCGCGCTGTTCATCCAACTGGTGACGGTTGGCTCCTATATCCTGGTCGGCGTGGCAAAAACGGACAGCCGCGCCGTCGAGGGCGCATTGAAGCTGTTCCTCTACTCGGCGGCGGCGGGGGCGATCATGCTCTACGGCATGAGCCTGCTGTTTGGGCTGACCGGCACGTTGCGCTTGCCGGAACTGGGGGCGCGGCTGCCGGGCGCGCCGCTGGTTGCGGTGCTGGTCGGGCTGGGCTTGTTGGTGGTCGGCTACGGCTTCAAGATCACGCTGGTGCCGTTTCACCCGTGGGCACCCGATACCTACCAGGGTGCGCCGACCGCCATCGCCGGCTATCTGGCGGTGGGGCCGAAAGCGGCCGCCCTGGCCGTGTTGCTCCGCACACTGGTGGTCGCATTCCCCGGTGATTTGGGCGGCTGGCCGCTGGCGCTGGCGGGCGGGGCCGCGCTGACCATGACGGTGGGCAATGTCTTTGCGCTGCGGCAAACCAGCGCCAAGCGCCTGCTCGCCTATTCCTCGATTGCCCAAGCCGGCTACTTGCTGGTCGGCGTGGCGGCGGCCGGGCGCGACCCGTTGGCCGTGCCGGGGCTGCTGGTCTACTTGGCGGTGTACCTGTTTATGAACCTGGGCGCGTGGTTGGCGGTGGACGCGCTGGAACGCCAAGTCGGCAGCGACACCATTGCGGACTGGGCCGGGCTGGGCCGGCAGAGTGTGCTGCCGGCGGCGGTCTTGACGGCGTGCTTGCTCTCGCTGGCCGGCTTCCCGCCCTTCGGTGGCTTTATCGGCAAGACCATGCTGATCGGGGCGGCACTGGGAGCCGGCTGGGGCTGGCTGGCCGTGGTGCTGGTACTCAATACCGCCTTGTCGCTCTACTATTACGTGCGGCTGATCCAGCCGTTGTACTTGCAGGCCGGCGCTGGCCGCCCGCACGCCGCCGGTCCGCCTGCGTTGCGTGCCGGGTTGCTGATCCTGGGCGGGGCCACCCTGGTCAGCGGGGTGCTACCCGGCCCCTGGGTCGCGCTCGCCCAAAGCGCCGCCCGGCTGTTCGTGCCGGGTGGCGGGCCGTAATCACACTACACAGAAAGGAGGTACACCCATGGTCACTGATCCCGTATGTGGAATGCAAATCCAGCCGGAGCAGGCTGCCGGTCAAAGCACGCACGAGGGGCAGACGTATTACTTCTGCTCGGCGGGCTGCAAAAACAAGTTTGATGCGAATCCCGCCCAGTACGTCAAGAAAAGCTGAGGCGCAGTCTTAGCCGCCGAACGGCACCCCACCCCTGGGGTGCCGTTCTGGTGGCGGCCACCGCCCCCCACAGCGTGTTACCGCCCGGCAAACGGCGGCCCCAGTGCTGTTGCCAGCGCGGCTAATACCGCCGCATCTTGCCCCACATAGAGGACGATCAGTTGCGCCTGCCGATAGAAGTGCGGCGGGGCCACCCAACTGAGCATCGTGGTGCCGACCGATCCCCCATCGGGCGCGACCCGTGCCGCCTCTTGGGCCGCAGTGGCCGCATCCGCGTACTCGAAGACCTGAACATTCCCCCTCTGCACGGTGATCGCCTGCCCTTTGACGGCGAAAAACGGTTGGCTCATTTCACCGGCTGGGATGACCGTCAGGCCAGCGGCCCGTAAGGTGTCTACCAGGCTGACATAATTACGCACCGGCCCGCCGTGGGACGTGATCGGTGGTTGCGACCCCGCCCCGGCCGGCGGCTCAGATCCGGGCAGCGCGGTCGAGGTAGGCTCTGTGCTACCCGGCGTAGCCGGTGCCGCTGAGAGCGGCACGGCGGTTAGGGTGGGCAGGAGGGAAGGCGCAACGCTGGGGGTGCCCTCCGGCACCTTAGCCAAGCTGGTTACCGTCGGGATGGTGCCAGTAGCGCTGTTTAGCGGCAAGGCAGCGGCGGATTGTCCCCCACAGCCCACCAGTAGCACAAGCACTGGTAGTAAGAACGCACTTGGTCGTCTACAGGAGTCTATCATTGGTACAGTGCCTCCTCAATAAAAATTGCCGGCTGGTCGTTGCGTTAAAGACGTAGTGCGGCACCCTTTGGTTCCCCCCCTGATCGGGCATTAGCATCGGGCAACCAACCTTACCAAAAACGACCATTGCTTGTCAGTTCTTTTGTCAGTATGAGGGATCTATAATAGGTCCACACGTAATAGGATTGTCGCTTCCTTAACTACCAGCGCACTTTAGTGGAATGCGCCCGTTACGTGGGAACCATCGAGCGGCTAACGGCGGCGCTGGGGTATGCGGAAAGGAGCTAGTGTAGGTCGCGATTTATGGAGCTACCAGAGAAGTTACCGAGGTACTTACTAAAGGAGACCAGTTGATGAAAAAAGCATTGAAGTTGGCTGCTACCGTAGGTATGCTGGGGATCGGCCTGTTGGCTGCCGGGGCGGCATCCGCGCACCAATGGGGATCCTGGCACTGGAATAAGGGCGGGTCAACGGTCACGATCTATATCTGGGACACCACCTCCTACCGCAACGAGTCGAACGCGGCGATCAACGATTGGGACAGCAAGACCCTGCTCTCCCTGCCGCGCTCCGGTGGGCACAGTGACATCAGCAACTTCGATGGCAACTACGGTGCGACCGGCTACGGCGGCCTCGCGGAGATCATCAACTATTCCGGCAGTCACATCACGCACGGTCATTCCCGCCTGAACTATTATTACAGCTACGATTCCAACGGCAAGCGGGGCGTGTTCTGCCAGGAAGTCGGCCACCTGTTCGGCCTGACGCATTCCAATGACGGCTGCATGGGGGCCGGCTACTACAACAACTCCTACAGTGTCGTGCAACATAACGCGGACGACATCTACAATATGTACCGCTACCACAGCGTCACGGCCGCTGCTGCCGGGCAAGCCGCAGCCCCTGCACCGCTGCACGCGGTCTGGTACCGCAACCCCCAGAGTGCCCAGGATGCGCTCCACATGAGCCCGCTCGCTGTAGTGGGTACGGTCACGGGCATCGCGCAGGCCGCAGACATCGTCGTGCCGGCCAAGGGGGAACCCGATGGAGTAGACCGCGTGGCGAATCAGACGATCACCGTCGCGGTGAAAGATACCCTGAAGGGCAAGGCCGCCGCCACGATCCAAGTGTTCCACACCGGTACCAGTGATCGCTTTGCGGACGGCGATCCCGGCTACGCTGTGGGGCAGCAGGTCGTGCTGTTCTTGGCGGAAACGCGGGCCGACGGGCGCTATGTGCTGGTCGCCCCGGAAGGCCGCTTCACCGTGGTGGCCGGCCAGGTTCACCCGGCGAGTGAGCAGCCCTTCATGACCCAAACCGACGGCATGAGCCTGGCGGCCTTCAAAAGCATGCTGGCCGCCGGTAAGTAACCGCTAGCCGCCCGCCTCTGTGGGTGTAGGAACAGAGAGGAGATGCGTCTCTTCTCTGTTCCTTTCTTTATGCCCTGGCAGCCCCACAGTCGGGTATAATACCGTTGCGCGCCGTGCGCTGATTCTGCAAAGGAACCCTTGTGATGCCGACTAAATCTCTAGGGCGGGGGGGCGAGCTACGGTTGGCGCTACCGCGCATGGCGTTGGTCCTTGCCGTGTGCGTGGTCGCCGCGCTGGTAGCCACCTGGCCGCTCGCCTTGCACCCAGCCGATGCGGTCTTGTTGGGTACCGAACATGAAGCGACGGTGCAGGTATTCAGCATCTGGACGCTCTGGTGGACGGCGGATCGGCTGGCGCACGGGTTGGCGGATTATTGGAACGCCCCCTTTTTCTACCCCAATCCGGGGGTGTTTACCTACTCCGAGCCCGAGCCGTTGACCGGCTTAATGGTGGCTCCCTTATGGGGCTTGGGGGTGCCCCCGGCGCTGATCCACAACCTGGCCTTATGGGGCTTACTGGTCCTCAACGGCATCTTCGGCTACCGCGTGACTCGCGCGCTCGACATCCCCCGGCTGCCCGCGCTGCTGGCGGGGGTGCTGATGGTTACCCTCCCCTTCATTGCCAAAGTCTGGGGCGTGCTGAATCTCGTGCCGATCTTTGGTCTGCTGGCGACGCTGGAGGGGCTGATTCGCTTCGGCCGCAGTGGCGCACTCCGTCATGCCGCCTGGGCCGGCGCGGGGCTGGTTGCCGCCTATCTGACGTGCCAACAGTACGCCCTCCTGTTCGCACCGTTTGCGCTGGTGGCCGGTGGACTCGCGCTAGCCCAACAACGCGGGCAACGCGCTGCCCTCCTGCGGCTGCTGGGAGGCGCACTGGGCGTGGGCCTCGCCATCCTCGTCGTGGCCTGGCCCACCCTGACTCTCCACGGGCAGTTAGGGTTTACCCGCTCAGATGCCTTAGTCCAGGCGTTATCAGCCCGCCCCGGTG
The DNA here is from genome assembly GCA_038228295.1 of Chloroflexia bacterium. Classification (GTDB taxonomy): domain Bacteria; phylum Chloroflexota; class Chloroflexia; order QHBQ01; family JAICKM01; genus JAICKM01. The sequence continues at coordinate 46,717 of JBBRPH010000037.1, forward strand.
ATTTCCTCACCCGGCCCGGCACCGCGACCCTCCCGCTCCCCTCCACCGATCCGGCCGACACGGCCGGGTTGTTTCCCGGCGCGATCCTCCTGGCCTTGGCGGTGGGCGGCGTGGTGGCCGCCGGCCGCGACCCGCAGCGCCGCCGCTGGGCGATCTATTTGGCGGGGATGGTGGGGGGCAGTGTGTTGCTGGCGCTAGGGCTGAACCTCGATCTGGCCGGGTGGCGGCCCTTTGAACTGCTGCGCGGGGTGCTACCCGGCTTGAGTGAGCTCCGCAGTCCCTTCCGCTACGCCCTGCTAGGGCAACTGGCCCTCCCGATCCTGGCCGCGTGGGGGTTGACAGCGGTGGCACAGCGCCTGCCACCGTGCGTGGTGGGCCTGGTGGCTCTGCTGGGGCTGCTGGGCGCGGCTGAAAACCTCAACATCCTCGCCCCCACCACGCCCGTGCCGCGCAGCCCCCGTACAGGTTGGACCGCCTGGTTAGCTGGCCAGCCGCCGGGGACCGCCGTGCTGCATATTCCGATTGCCGGCGGGGTCCATGTCTCGGATTACGAAATTGATGCGTGGCGGATGTTCGCGCAGATCGACCATCACCAACCGATTGTGAACGGCTATTCCAGTTATTTCCCCCCCGGCTACACCGCCTTTCAGGCGGCCCTGGCGCAGGAGTTCCCTACCGCCGATCTGCTATGCACGTTAACCGTCGGCTTAGGGGTACACACGCTGGTCGTGGATCAGGCGTGGCTGGTGGACCACCAACCGGCGATGGCCGCGCAAGCCGGCTTTTTCCAACCGCTCTATCGCGATCCCCAGGTGCAAATTTACCATCTACAGACACCTACCGGCATCTGTCAAAGTAACGCGCCGGCACCTTAATGCACCTAACCGCCGGGCAGCATGATCCTAGCCGCCCTACGTTTAGCGTCCTCCAGGTTTCTGAGGTGTAGGCAATTACCCGCGTGAAAAGTCTTGACACTCCTATGCTGTTATGGTACTATCTGAGCAGGTACTCATTTAGAAGAGGTATATCTATGACCAAAGCGGTACAACACCCTGCCATTGATCCCGATCTGATCGCCGTTGCGCGGGCGGCCATCCCCGTAGAGGAGCGGCTCACCGCCTTAGTGGATACCTTCCAGGCACTGGGCGACCTCACGCGCGTCCGCTTGCTCTATGCCCTACTGACCGGGCCGCTGTGTGTGCGAGATTTGGCGATCTTGGTCGGCGTGTCGGAGTCGGCCGTGTCGCATCAGTTACGCTACTTGCGGGATCGCCGCTTGGTCAAACCGCGCCGCGCCGGCAACGTGATCTATTACGCGCTGGACGATAGGCATGTGGCGGCGCTGTTTCGCGAAGCCGACTATCATGTCGATCATGTGTCGCGCGGTCTACCCGATCACGAAGATCACTAGTTGCGGCAAGGAAAGGAAGAAGCGTTCAATATGGCTACCAACCCGCCCAACTCTCCCTTGCGATCCCAGGCGCAGAATCTTGCGGCTGCGGGCGGACCGCAGCCTGGGGATCACGCGCATGACGACGCACAGGAGCATGGCGACCATGCCCCGGCCAATGCGGCGCATGATGCCGCCCCTGCTCATGATGTCCTGGGCCATGACGGCGCGCATGGGCACGGCGATCACGCGCATGACGACGCGCCTGAACACGGCGACCACGGCCATGCCCATAACGCGGGCCTACTGGCGGGGGTGCTAGGCATCTTCGGCATCGGTCACGGCCATACGCACGGCACAGTGCAAGTCGATTCGGCGCTGGAGGGCAGTACAGCGGGCATCCGGGCTTTGCGAACGAGCCTCGTGATCCTCGGCGCGACGGCGGTCTTCCAGCTCGTAATTGTCTGGATCAGTAGCAGTGCGGGGCTGCTCGCCGACACGATCCATAACTTCGCCGACGCGCTGACGGCGCTGCCGCTGTGGATTGCGTTCACCCTCAGCCGCCGGCCCGCCACGCGCCGCTTTACCTACGGCTATGATCGGGCGGAAGATGTAGCCGGCGTGTTGATCGTCCTCATCATCTTCTTCAGCGCCGCTGTGGCGGTGTGGGAGTCGGTGCAGAAGCTGCTGCACCCGGCACCGATGGCGAATATCGGGTGGGTGGTGGCCGCTGCCGTCGCCGGGTTTATTGGCAACGAATGGGTCGCCCAGGTGCGAATCCGGGCGGGCACGCGGATTGGCAGTGCGGCACTGGTGGCTGACGGTCAGCACGCGCGGGCCGATGGGATCACTTCGCTGGCCGTGCTGATTGGTGCCTTTGGCGCGCTGCTGGGGGTGCCCTGGCTGGATCCCCTCGTTGGCTTGCTGATTACCTTCGCCATCCTGGTCATCGGCAAGCAGGCGGGGCAAGCCATCCTCTACCGGCTGATGGATGCGGTGGACCCGGAACTGGTGGATCAAGTCGAGCGGACGGCGCAGCGAGTCGCCGGGGTGCAGGGCATCCATGATGTGCGGGTGCGCTGGCACGGACACCGGCTGATCGCCGAGTTGCATAGCGATGTGGACCCGACGCTCTCGACGGTAGACAGTCACGCCATTGCGGAAGCGATTCGCCACGCGCTACTGCATAAGGTGGCGGGGCTAGGCGAGGCGCTAGTGCATATCGATCCGGCCGGGCACGCGCCGGAACACTACCATGAGACGACCTGGCACCATCGTCCGGCGTGAGACCCAACAGGCTGCAGGATCAGGGCAGCGCGCCCCCAACTCCGCACAGTACCAGTACCCCGTAGGAGGATGTTCTGATGCCTGCGACCGACCCTAATGCGGATCTGCTCCGCCGCCCGCCCCCAGCCGTCGCCACCATTATGGTGGTGGCGGCGCATCCAGACGATATAGAAAGCTGGTGCGCCGGCACGTTGGCCGGGGCCATTGATACAGGCGCAACGGTGCGCCTGCTGTTGCTGACTTCGGGCGATAAGGGGACGGACGACCCAACCTGCACGGCGGCGCAGGTGGCAGCGTTGCGCGAGCAGGAGGCGCAGGCGGCGGCCCAACAGCTAGGGATTGCGGAGGTGACCTTCCTGCGCTATCCTGACGGCGACCTGGAGGATACGCGCCCGCTACGCCGCGCAGTGGTCGCCTGGATCCGGCGTTGGCAACCGCAGGTGCTATTCACCCATGACCCGGAGCACCCCTATCCCCCGTACCTGTGTCATCGGGATCATCGTATCACCGGCCGCGTGGCCCTGGACAGCGCTTATCCCCTGGCACGGGATCGCTTGACCTTCCCGGAGCAAGGCGCAGCGGGACTGGCCCCCCATCGGGTGGAGGAAGTCTGGTTGTTTGCCAGTAACACGCCCACCGCCTACGTAGATATTGCAGCGGCCTTTGACCGCAAGATTACCGCCCGCCTAGCCCATGTGAGCCAAACCTCGGATGCAGCGGCCTTGCGTGCGAGCTGGCGACAACGCGCGGCTGCCATCGGCGCGCCCGTCGGACTGGCGCTGGCCGAAGCCTTTACCGTGCTGCAACTCTGATCGCCGCAACGGTGCGGAGTACAGCACCCAGCGGGGTCCGGCATAGCGCCCGCCGCGCATACGCAGGCACTTTGTAGCTACCGTATTTCTTCGGTAGAGGAAACCCGATCCACAGGACGGCTTTTGCTAGAACTAGCAACCAATCTCCGGCTTGACACAATATGGAGGTTTCACTATACTACCTACGTAGATCATAAAAGTTAGCCATGTTACTTTCGCACAAACAGCAAACGCTATGGCGGCCAGCACCGGAATCGGAAGCACCGCCTTGGCGTGGTGCGGCAACACAAAAGGATGCCGGTTCCTATGTCTCCTTGCCGAGCCGGAAGCAGCATCATGTTCAGGCAGATCTTGCGTAGGTAACAGGCTTTCCAGTGGGGATTACGATGCGGATCGTGACGTTATATCGTAAACCCGGCTGTCCTCTTTGCGATCAAGCGGCCTATTACCTGCAACAACTGCTTGCCGCACGTCCAGATCGGGCGGAATGGCGGTTGGAGAGCGTGAACATTTTGCCGGACCCCACCTTGTTCCGCCTTTACCGCTATGCCATCCCGGCGGTTGTGGTGAACGGGGGAACGGCGTTGCGCTGTCCCTACTCGTTGAACGTAACCGCTTTGTGCCAAATATTGCATGGATGAATTGGTGCTGTCGCGCATCTCTACTGGGTTTGCTGATGTTTATCTAGGATAACCAAGCGGACTATTCCCGTGTCCAGGATTCGTAAGTAGTGCTGCCAACTGGACAATATAGCAGTGTACTTCCTGAGTTGGAGACGCAAATGCAATGACCCTAACTGCGAAACCCGATGATGCAATATCTGTTACGACCGCTGCGAATGAACCATGGGATTACTATGATCAATTAGGGATTCCCGGTCACCGTCGGCAAGTGGATCGTTTGGCTCTCGTGCTGATCACGCCGTTGGTAGCGGCTATCGAGGGGGCTAGTGCCTGGATGCGCCGGCACTGGCTGCTGCTGTACAACACGGCCAATCTCCTGCTGTTTCTGGGAACGTTCGCCAGTCCACTCTTTTATCAGCTGGGGTGGCCGACCCTCGCCCGGCCGGCTTTCACGATCTATAGTATCCTGTGTATGCAACGGCCCACCCACTCGTTCTTCCTGTGGGGCTATCCCATGGGCATGGAACAACGGATGGTAGCGATCCCGGCTGCTCAGGCGGTCGCCGGCCTGCTGTATGCCGTGCTGCGCCGGTATCGATTTTTCCGCCCCTTAAATGCTTGGTGGGTGCTCGCCGGCAGCATGCCCATGCTGGTCGACATCTTCAGCCAAAGCCTGGGCTGGCGCACGAGTGACGCACTATGGCGCACCACCACCGGCATACTCTTTGGCGTGGTGAGTCTATGGTTGTTGGGCCCGTTGCTGGATTGGGCGTGGCATCCAAGCAACCCAACATGAAAAGTGAAGTTGCGCCTTAACGGATCATGGCACTTCCCAGTGAACAAGGATCAACCGTAAGCTCAATTGGCGCGTGACGGCACACTTCTTGCCGATTAACCTATGAATATACCTTAATAGGTATAGGGCACAGATACCGTGCGGAACCCTGCAATACGTGCCGGTCCCTCTGTGCAGAGAGCCAGTAATCACACCACGAGGAGGTTTGGTCATGCGTAATTGGTTACGGTCGCTGCTGGGCGCGGGGCTGGGGGTCTTTCTATTAGGTGGGCTAGTGGCCCACCCGGCGGCGGCTGCGCCGCTACAACAGACTGGAGATAACATGGGCAAGTTGAGCCAGTTATCCGGAGCCGAGTTTGAGAAAATGTTCCTGAGTATGATGATCGAGCATCATCAGGGAGCGCTGGACATGGCGAACTTGGTGCCGGCCCAGGCCAAGCATCAGGAACTGAAGGATTTGGCCGGCAACATCCTCAGTAGCCAGAGCAAAGAGATCACTAATATGACCGGCTGGCTGCAAAGCTGGTACAGCATGGCTCCACAAAAGGGCATGATGTCCATGACGGGTATGGGCATGGATATGGGCAAGTTGCAAAGCCTGCAAGGCGACAGCTTTGACCAAGAGTTTTTGACCCAGATGCGTATGCACCACGCGAGCGCAGTGGAGATGGCCCAGCTGGTGCCCAGCCGCGCGACCCACCAAGAACTCAAAGATTTGGCCGCCGGCATCATCAGCAGCCAAACAAAAGAGATTGACCAGATGACCGGCTGGCTGAAAAGTTGGTACGGTGTTGACCTAGCCCAG
>JBBRPH010000038.1:0-52155 GCA_038228295.1 Chloroflexia bacterium
CACCTGTTCCTCGGCCAGACGATTGCGGGTGCCTTTTTCACTCTCCTCTTGACCTGGGCCACGCTAGAAGCCGAACGCGCGGATGAGCGGCGGCGCAGGGTGCCCCAGCGCATCGCGGGCCTCTATTCCGGCGTGCATTTTCATAGTGCATTTTATAGAGATCAGGAGTTTGCTATCCTACCGGTCTGGGAACTGGCGGCCACCGATCTACACGACTACGCGGCGCTCTGGGTGCCACGCGAGAGCAATCAAAGCGCCCTCATGCGCAACCGGGCCAAACTGCGTGCTTACCTGCACGAAGGCGGCACGCTGATCTGCTTCGATGAGGTGAATCAGCCCTGGCTTCCAGCGGGCACGTGGACCCCGCGCCGACTTGATGTGGAGAACGTGCGCTTGGGCAAGCACCCGGTCGTAGCCGGCCTAACTCCCGACCAGGTACGCTGGCACTCGCACGGCGCGTATGCCCCCTACCCCAACGCCGAAATCCTGGTGGACGACGGCGCAGACGGCGTGATCCTCTTCGTGGATGAGCGCAGCTTCCACGGCAAACTGCTGGTCGGCACCCTGGACCCGGACTGCCACGCCGGCTTCGGTACAGAGACAACCCGCCCGTTGCTGCGCTCAATCCTTGCTTGGTTGCACGATAGCAGAGGCGCGGCGGTGGGCACGGGCGCGGCAGCCGTGGGCAGCGCCTGAATGGAGCGTACACGAAGGGACATAATGCGATCTAATATGACCCGCCGACAATTTTTGCGGGGGCTGGCCGGGCTGGCCGGGGCCGGCGTGTTGTCGGGCTGTGGGACTGCGGGTGTCACCTCAACCGCCGGCCCCAGCGCCACGACACCGACAATAGGCACCGCCGGCCCGACCACGCGCCGGCAGGCCGCGCTACTGCGCTTCGCCTGGTGGACCGACGTGGGTAACCTCACGCCGTTCCAGGTCTCGACGATGGGACCCGGCGGAGTCGTGCTGCTCAGCCTCCTCTTTGACACCCTAACCTGGAAAAACGCGCAAGGCATCATTCCCTGGTTGGCGAAAAGCTGGGAGGTGACTCCTGACGGCAGGAGTTATACGTTTCATCTGGTCACGAATGCTGCCTGGCAGGACGGCAAGCCGCTGACCGCCGACGACATCAAGTTCTCGTTCGATTACTACGCCAAGCACCCCTATCGCTGGATGTCCACGGGGGTTGTGGAATCGGCGACCGTGCTGGGGCCGGGGCAGGTGCAATTGCGGCTCAAACGGCCCTACGCGGCCTTCCTCGAAGATATCGCCGGCACCGTGCCGATGATCCCGCGCCATATCTGGGAAGCGGTCGCCGACCCAGTAAAGTACACGAGCGCAGACGCAACGCTGGGCAGTGGCCCATTCCGGTTCGTGAGCCGCGACGAGACCGCCGGAGCCTACCGGCTGACAGCCAACCCGGCTTACTGGCGGGGGCAGCCTACCGTGGGGGAGTGGCGGCAGTTCACTGTGCCGGCGGCAGCGCGTGTGGAGGTCGTCCGCCAGGGTAGCGCCGATGTCTCGCTAAGCAGCGATGCCTCGGTCCGCGACCTGCTAGCGAGTGATCCGCACCTGCGGATCTTTGCGACCGCACCCCTGTCCATCGTCCGCCTCGCCATCAACACCACGCACCCGCCGTTGGACCGCAAAGAAGTGCGCCAGGCCATTGCCTACGCTCTTGACCGAGCACGCATTGCTACGACAGTGACCCACGGCCCCGCTATCGTCGGCAGCGCCGGCGTGGTGCCGCCGGAGACTCCCTGGTATAATCCAAACCTCAAACAATACGCCTATGACCCGGCGCAAGCCCAGAAGCTGCTCGGTGGGCAGCCGTTGACCCTGAATCTCATTGCCGACGCCGGCGCACGAGAGCCGGAACTGATGCGGCCCATGTTGAAGGCGGTGGGCATCACGCTCAATGTACAGAACGTAGATCCGGCAACCCGCAACCAGTTGCTGACCGAGGGCAACTTCCAGGTCGCGCTGACCAGCCACATCGGTGTGGGGGGCGATCCCGATTACCTGCGCCGCTGGTACGCAGGCGAGGAGGCGAATGCGTTCGCGCAAGGCTCGATCTTCCACAACGACGAGTACGCGAAGCTGGGCCTGGAAGAAGCGGCCGCTCTTGACCCTGCCCAGCGCCGGGCGGCGATCTTCCGTATGCAAGAGATTTTGGCCGAGGAGTTACCGACCATTGTCCTCTACCACCGTCGGTTCTACTGGGTCTACGACCCCGCCGTCTTCACGCCGCTGGAGACGGCGGGTGGAATCATGAACGGTATCCCCTTCCCGAACAACAAACTGGCATTGCTCGGCGAGTCGTAGGCGGCTATGGCGCGTGCGGTTGCGCGGCTCCTTATCCGTTACCTGCTGCTGGCCTGCGGTGTCGTCCTGCTCAATTTCCTGCTGCCCCGCCTGCTACCGGGCGATCCGCTGAATGTCGGAGCGGCGGAGGGACTAGATCTGGGGCCGCCGCTGACGGCGGCCGCCGGTCACCAACTGCGCACCTACTACCACCTGGACGAGCCGCCGGCCGGCCAGTTATTCGCCTATCTGGGCGATCTAGCGCGTGGCGACCTCGGTTGGTCCATCGCCCGGTCGGCGCCAGTCAGCGGGCTGCTGCTTAACCGGCTGCCCTGGACGTTGGGCCTACTGGGCACCACGCTGATCTTCTCGGCAAGCGGGGGCACTGCGCTGGGGTTGCTGGCCGGGTGGGCTCCCGGTAGCCGGCGGGACCGGCGGTTAGTTGCGCTGATGGCGGCGCTCTCGGCGCTACCCGAATTTCTGGTGGCGCTCGGCCTGCTCTTGATATTTGCCGTCACCTTGCGCTGGTTCCCGCTGCTAGGCGGTCAGACGCCCTTTGCCCAATATAGCGCGGACCCGCTAGGCAGCGGGCAGCGGGCGCTTGACGTGGGCCTGCACCTAATCCTCCCAGCGGCGGCGCTAGTCCTGGCCGGGATAGCGGGCTTCGCGTTGATCGCGCGGGATGTGACGGTGGGCATCCGCTACGCACCCTGGCTCATCGTCGCCCGCGCCAAGGGCTTGTCAGAGCGCCAGATCGCCTTCCGCCACGCGCTGCCCCATCTAGCCGGCCCGCTACTGACCTATTTTGGCCTCCGCCTAGGGGCGGTACTCGGCGGAGCGTTGGTTGTCGAGCGGGTGTTCAACATACCGGGTCTGGGCCTGCTCGCCTACGAAGCTATCCGTGAGCGGGATTACCCGGTCCTCCAAGCACTATTTCTGCTCGCCGGCCTGGGCGTGCTCGCGGCAAACTGCGTAGTCGAGTTCCTCTACCTGCGCTTAGCCCGCCGGCAGCCGGCACGCTATGAGTGAGGGCCGGGCGCTTGCATGGATCGGCGGGAGTGTCGGCGTGGTATGCACGTTGGTCGTCATCGCGCCATGGTTGGCTCCTTACGATCCAGGAGCACTGGCCGGTCCGCCGCTGGCGCCACCGGATGCCGCGCATCTGCTAGGGACCAACGACGTAGGCCAAGATCTGTGGAGTGGCCTCCTCTACGGGGTGCGTACCTCGGTGTTGGTAGCCGGCAGCGTGACCCTGCTCTCGACGGCGTTAAGTTGGGGTATCGGCCTTGCCGCCGGTATGTCCCGCGCGGCGGAAAGTGTCTTGCTGCCGCTCGCCGAGCTTTTGCTTGCCCTGCCCAGCCTGCCACTCTACTTGCTGACCGTTACCCTCGTCGGGCCGAGCTTACTCCACCTAATACTAGTGCTCGCGCTGCTCTCCTGGCCGCCCTTTGCGCGCATCGTGCGTAGCCTCGTGCTCATTGTGCGAGCCGCGCCTTATGTGGAGGCCGCCCAGGCGCTCGGCGCAACCCCGGCGCACATCATCCGGCACCACCTGCTGCCCGCGACGCTGGATGTGCTGCCGACCAAGCTGATCCTAACCGTGCGTTTCGCTGTCTTTACCGAAGCCACGCTAGCCTTTCTAGGGTTAGGCGATCCGGCTACGATCAGTTGTGGGACCATGCTCAATCACGCCTTCGATGACCCGCTGCTGTTCAGTCGGCCGGTCTGGCCCTGGTTGGTTCTGCCCCCGGCCGCCGCTATCGTGCTGCTGGTACTGCTCACAGTTTGGTTCAGCCAAGCGCTCGAAGGCCGGCGGGCGCAGGCGACACATGTGGCGGTGCCGGAATCCACCTCCTCTAAGGTATCCTAAACCGTGGAGCACAAGGGTATACTATACACATGAAACGGACAACAAAACCGGACGGTTGAAGGTAGCATCCGACCAGCAGCAAGTAACGATGGGCTACTCCGGCATTCAAAGCCGAACTCGTTCAGCAATTACTTCGCGGTCAAGCCCCTAACGGTGATTTCGGCGTCCAATTCCAGCAGTAACCCCACCCCATTGCGCACCAGCTCCTGATCACCCCCAATGACTATCTTTATGCGACTTCCACGCTTTGACCGATGTGCAGGCGCACGGTCGTACCAACTCCCGCGCGGCTGCTGATGCTCAACTGCTCGGCAATTAAGCGCGCCCGTTCGCGCATTCCCGCCAAGCCGAAATGCCCCGCTGTTACCGGGGTATCGGGGGTGAAGCCCATCCCATCATCCTGGATCACCAACTCAACGGCGGTCTGCTCTTGGCGCACAGCCACCGCCAACCGCCGGGCATCGGCGTGATAGATCACATTCGCAACCGCCTCCTGGGCCACGCGATAAATACATTGCTCCACATCGGGTAGCAACACCGGGAAGGGGTCGGGCACGGTCAAGTCGAGGATCAGGTTGGCCCGTGCCGCAGCGGCCGTCACCATTTGGTGCAAGGCTAGGCCCAGGCCCAAGTCTTCCAGCGGGCCGGCGCGCAGGGCAGTCAGCGCGTGTCGCGTCTCATGCAAGCCCTGGCGGGTCGCACTCTGCGCTTTATCCAGTAACCCTTGAGCACGGATCGGGTCCACCACCCAGTAGGCTTGGACAGCCTCTAATTGCACCGCGAGGCCGCTGAGCGTATGCGCCAGTGTGTCGTGCAGTTCGCGCGCTACCCGGTTACGTTCGCGGCTGATGGTCAGGTTCTCGAGCGTGCCCGCGTGCCGGCGCAGCTGGAGGTTTGCCTCGGCCAGGGTCACCTGCTGAGCCCGCAACAAGCCCATCAGCACGCTGACAAAATAGCCGGCGATCAGTAAGCAGAGAGTTTGCACGCTGACGACGATCAGGCTGGCGACCAGCGGCGTAACGGGGTGGTTCGCATCCGGCAGCACCGCCGATAGTAAGCTGGTCCCGTTGGTCAGCACTGCGTCAAGCCGCAGGCTGAGGCACAGGGCAGCGGTTGCCAAGCAATAGCCGACGACCCAAGGCCGGCGGTAATGCCAAGCGGTCAGCACCACCGCCAGCAACAATACCGGCAGCAAGCGCAGCGTGATCCCCTCGGCGGTGAGGGTAGGGCCGGGTAACATCGGGGGTCCGCCGCCGCGTGTAGTCATAGCGAACGGCCCGCCCGGCCCGAAACGAGGCAGCAAGAGATAATTGCTGAGGATCGGCAACACAGACATAAGGCTGATCACCAGGGGCGCAAAGGCGCGCCCCAACCACACCTGCGCCGGCCGCCACCAAGCTAGGCCCAGGAGCACTAGGCCGAGACTGGCGTTCAGACCGTAGTAGGTAGGCGCAATCGGCAGCCGGGCCGAAATCCGGTCGGCCAAGAAGAAAACCAGCGAATAGGCCAGCCACAGGGCTGCGGCCGGCGGGAGCAGTTGCGCGAGCGTGGCTGCGGCGGCCGGTGTACGAGGCAATGAATGCATTCCAACCTCCCAAGTGCGGCGATTAGGCCCATTATAGCAGAGGTTACGATCAGCCGCACCACAATCGCGATCACCATTAGTTCACATGGGTTTACAGCCCTGCCGGCTTCATCCGCAACCCGCAGGAGCCGGATAAACTCTCTTTTGCCCTGCGCTATAGCTCCTAAGCACCCCACAGCACCCTATTGACAGTAATAGCAGGCAGTGCTATACTGATCTTGAAATATTTCAGAAAAGTTTCCATTGTTTTCAGAATAGAGTGATCCATGAGTACACCCCGTCCCAACTTAGGACAGGTCGCACGCCAGGCCGGAGTTTCGCAGGCCACGGTTTCGCGTGTACTCAACAACACCACACCGGTCAGTGCGGGCATCCGCAGCCGGGTACTCAGCGCCGCCGCCGCGCTGGGTTATCTACCCCCCGCCGGGCGCAATGGGCAAGCTATCACAAGCGGTCTGATCGCCTTTGTGATCAGCGATATTCTGAACCCCTTCTTCCCCGAAATGGTGCGGGCGGTGGAAGAAGATGCCGCCACCGCCGGCATGGGCTTGCTGCTGTGCAATACCGGCGAGGATAAAGAGCACGAGCAGCGCACGCTACGCCTGCTGGCCGAACGCCCGGTGGCCGGCATCATTGTGTGCGCCTCACGCCTCAATAGCGTCGACCTAGTGGCCTTGCATGAGCGCCGGCAGACTCCGATGGTAGTGATTAACCGCCGGCTGGATCATCCCACGATCCCCAATATCATTGTGGACTTCGAGAGCGCGACCTATCGGGCCACCCGCCATTTGCTGGATCTGAAGCATAGTGAAATCGCCTATCTGGCCGGCGCAGGCAACTCGGACGCATCACGGGCGCGGCGGCGGGGTATTGAGTTGGCGCTAGCCGAAGCCGGTTTGAGCCTACGTCCGGAGTGGTGCCCCACCACGTTCCCCAATGTTGAAGGTGGGTTCCAGGCCATGAGCGCGCTGTTGGCGCAGGGGACGGGCATACGGCCCACCGCCGTGCTAGCCTACAACGATGTGCTGGCCCTCGGCGCTTTGCACGCGATCCGCATATACCACCTGCGGGTGCCCGACGACATTTCGGTGGTAGGTTTTGACGACATCGCTATGGCCGTCCATGCCAACCCCCCCCTTACGACCATCGCGCAACCCAAGCAGCGCATGGGCAAATTGGCGATGCAGCTCTTGCTCCAGATGTTGCGTGACGAACCCGTGCCAGGCGAGGGTTACACCCTTGTAGATAGCCCGTTGATCGTGCGGCAATCCACCGCACCGGCGAACTCCACGCGCCTGGAATAACTGCCGCTACGCAGCGCGCACTCAACAGAAAGGAGGTGGTCCGACGGCATTCAGCGTTGTCTGCCGGGGCAATCCCGGCCCTTGAGGCACTACCCCGCATCTATCATTATGAGGAGGAAAGCTGTGAACCACAAACGTCTAATGACCTCGGCGGTCGCGCTCTTGATGAGCGTATCGTTCCTGACGGCCTGCGGTACGGATACCGCCACCCCGACCGTTGCAACCACCGGTGGCGCCGGCGCCGCCGCCACCAGCGCGCCCGGCAGCACCGACGCCGGCAGCCTGCCCAAACTCGCCAAGAAAGACACTTACACTGTCGGCTTCGCGCAGACCGTCAGCGACAATCCTTGGCGCTTGGCCGAGACCAAGAGTATGCAGGATGAAGCCGCCAAGCGCGGCTGGAAAATCGTCGTGACCGATGCCGGCGGCTCGGCAGCCAAGCAGGTAGCGGATGTCGATTCGCTCATCGCGCAGAAGGTAGACGCGATCTTCCTGGCTCCGCAAGAAGAAAAGCCGCTGGTGCCGGCCGTCATGAAGGCCAAAGCCGCCGGCATCCCGGTGATCCTGCTGGACCGCACCGTGGATCAGACTCAGGCGCAGGGTGGTCGCGACTACGTAACCTTCATCGGCTCGGACTTTATCGCAGAAGGCAAGCGCACCGCCGACTGGCTGATCAAAAAGACCGGCGGCACGGCCACCATCATCGAACTGGAAGGCACCACCGGCGCTTCGGCGGCCACGGATCGCAAAACCGGCTTCGAGAACGAGATCAAAACCGCACCGGGCATGAAGATCGTAGCCTCGCAGACGGGTGAATTCAACCGCGATAAGGGGCGCAAAGTGATGGAAACGCTGCTCACCGCACACCCCGATGTCACGGCAGTGTTCGCTCACAACGACGAAATGGCGGTCGGCGCCATCACCGCACTCGAAGCCGGCGGCAAAAAGCCGGGCACCGATGTGACTGTCGTCTCCATTGACGGCGAAAAAGACGGCTTGCAGGCAGTCGTAGACGGCAAAATGGGCGCGACTTGCGAATGCAACCCTCGCTTCGGCCCTAAAGCCTTCGATACGCTCGTGGCCTATGCCGCCAATCCGGCTTCGGTGCCGGCCAAGATCATCAACCCCGACAATTTCTATGATTCGACCAACGCCAAGGACAACCTGGCCGGCTCGTACTAATATCACGGATCGGTGTATCCTCAGAGGGGACACGCCGGCCCGACCGGGTGGGGGCGCGCCGGCGCGCCCCCACCCGGCCTCTAGCAATGTTGCGAGGTTCTATCGTGGAGCAAAGCAAATCGCCGGCTCCCCTACTCGAAATGACCGGCATCGGCAAAACCTTCCCGGGAGTGCTGGCTCTGCAAGATGTGTCGTTGCGCGTGGGGCGGGGCGAAGTCCATGCCTTGATCGGGCAAAACGGAGCCGGCAAATCCACCCTCATCAAAATCCTGACCGGTGCGTATCGCCGTGACAGCGGCACCGTGCGCTTTGATGGGCAGGCCGTAGATTTCCAATCGCCCCAGCAGGCCCAGGCGGGCGGGGTCAGCACGATTTACCAGGAAGTCAATCTGGTGCCGTTTCGCTCAGTCAGTGAAAACATTTTCTTGGGCCGCGAGCCATGTCGCTGGGGGTTGATCGACTGGCGGCGGATGAATCGCGAAGCGGCGGCGATTCTGGACCGCTTCGGCATTCAGGTGGATGTTACCCAACCGCTGCTGACGCTCAATGTAGCAATCCAACAGATGGTCGCGGTAGCGCGGGCGGTCTCTTTCCAGAGCAAACTGGTCGTGATGGACGAGCCGACTTCATCGTTGGATGAGCAGGAAGTCGCCACCTTATTCACGGTGATCCGGCAGCTTAAGGCCGCGGGGGTGTCGGTCGTTTTTGTCAGCCACCGGCTGGATGAACTGTATGCCGTTTGTGATCGGGTGACGATCATGCGCGACGGGCGCACTGTCGCCGAGCGCACGATGGGCGAGATCAGCAAACTGGAACTCGTCGCGCTGATGCTGGGCAAAGATCTTAGCGTGGTGCAACGCTCCGGCACGACAGCCTTCAGCGATGGGGTGCATCACGCCGCCGCCGAACTAATCCGCGCCGACGGGCTGCGCCAGGGCCACCGGCTGCAAGGTGCCTCTGTCCAGGTGCGGGCCGGGGAGATTGTGGGCCTAGCCGGCCTGCTCGGCGCGGGCCGCACCGAAGTGGCGCGCGCGCTGTTCGGAGCCGACCCGGTGGACAGCGGCGAGGTGCGGTTGGACGGTACACCCGTCCATTTCAAGTCGCCGCGTGATGCGATCCGCGCCGGCATCGGCTTCTGCTCCGAAGACCGCAAGACCGAGGGCATCATTCCCTATATGTCGGTGCGTGAAAACCTCACGCTGGCCGTCCTACCCACGCTGGCCCGCCGCGGGATCATTGCCCGCGATAAGCAGCAGGCATTGGTCGATCAATTTGTGCGGCGCCTGGGTATCAAAACGTCCGGGCCGGATCAGCCGGTGCGCGAACTGTCCGGTGGCAATCAACAAAAAGTGCTGCTGGCCCGCTGGCTGTGCATGAATCCGCGCCTGCTGCTGGTGGATGAGCCGACGCGGGGCATTGATGTGGGCGCGAAAGGCGAGATCCAGGCGCTGATCAATGAACTGGCCGACGCCGGTTTGGGCGTGCTGATGATCTCGTCGGAATTGGAAGAACTAACCGAGGGCTGCGACCGCGTGGTGGTGCTGCGGGAAGGACAGACCGTGGCCGAATTGCCGCACGCAACCGTCAGCCAGGCCGCGATCATGGCCGCGATGGCCCACGGCAGCGCGGCGGCGCCGAGCGAGGAGACGCCGCATGGCTAATCCAGATCGCACCCTGAAAAGGGTGAGTCGCCCCGTCCTGTCGACGCGCTTCGCGGCGGTCGGCCAAACCTACGGCGCGGCCCTAGCCTTGCTGGCCTTGATTATCTATAACATCGGCTTTACGCCCTTCTTCCTCAACCCGGCGACGGTGAATTCCAATCTGACCCAGGTGGCCCCAATTGTGATTGTGGCGGTGGGCATGACGCTCGTGATCGCGACCGGCGGCATTGACCTGTCGGTCGGTGCGTTGATGGCCGTTGCCGGGGCGTTAGCGCCACTGATTTTCCTAAGCACCTTGCTGCCGGCCAATTACCCTTTTATCGGTATTGGCTTGGCCCTGCTCATACCGATGCTGGTGGCCGGCGCGTTCGGGCTGTTCAACGGCAGTCTGGTCGCCTATTTCAAGATCCAGCCCATCATCGCCACCCTGGTTCTGTTTATCGCCGGGCGCGGCATTGCCCAGGTGGTTACCAACGGCGCGTTGCAGAACTTCACTAATCCCGGTTTCCGCTATATCGGCATCGGTCGCCCCTTCGGTATCCCGTTTCAGGTGATTCTGATGGTAGGGATTGTGGCCGGGGTGGCGTGGGCTATGCGGACCACCACGTTCGGCCGCTACGTGCTGGCGGTCGGCGGCAATGAGGCGGCGGCCCGCCTGGCCGGAGTGCCGGTAACGCGCATCAAGTTGGCGGTCTATGGCCTCAGCGGCCTATTGGCGGGGCTGGCCGGGCTAATCGTCATTGCGATTAACGCCTCGTCGGATGCCAATAGTGTCGGGCTGGACATGGAATTGGATGCAATTGCTAGCGTGGCTGTCGGCGGTACGCCGCTGACCGGGGGCCGCGCCACCGTGATTGGCACACTGATCGGCGCACTGATCATCCAACTGATTCGCTATACACTGCTGGCGCACGGCATCCCCGACGCGGCGGCGCGCATCGTCAAAGCCGCCATCATCTTGGCCGCCGTCTATATCCAGCGTCAGCGACGGGCCTGACCCGCAGCGAGGATATCTCTATGGCTACCGTCTCAACCGAACCCAGCGCGCGCCGCTTTACCTTCAATCGGGCGCGCGCAGCTAGCCTGATCCAGCGGCAGGGCGTGCTGATCGCGCTGATCGCGCTGATCGCGTTCGGGGCGCTGCGTTACGATAACTTTTTCTCGGTCTATAATATCGCCAGCGTCCTGCGCTATTATTCGATGTTTGGCCTGATCGCGCTGGGTATGACTTTTGTGATTATGACCGGCGGCATTGATCTATCGGTGGGCGCGGTAGTCGCGCTGGGTAGCGTGATTGCCGCGTTGCTCACCCCCTATGGCGTGCTGCCGGCCATTGTGGTACCGGTGCTGGTCGGCATGGTGATCGGGTGGGCCAACGGCTGGATCATTGCCCGACTCGGCCTACTGCCGTTTATTGTCACGTTGGCGATGTTGTTGGCCGCACGCGGTCTAGCCTTGCTGCTGGCGAACAACACCTCGGTGGGTATTACCCTCGATCCAGGCTTTGTCTGGTTTGGGCAGGGTGATTTGCTGGGCGTGCCGGTGCCGGCGTTGGTGATGGGGGTGGCCTACGTGGCCGGCGTAATCCTATTGCGCTACTCGCGCTTTGGTCGCCATGTGCTGGCGGTAGGCGGCAACGAGGAAGCGGGCCGCCTGATGGGCCTGCCGGTGGATCGCATCAAGCTAGGCGTGTATACCCTCAGCGGCGCACTGGCCGCGCTGGCCGGCGTGATCCTGGCCGCACAATTTAACACCGGCCAACCGACCGAAGGGCTAGGCTGGGAGTTGTCGGCAATTGCTTCCGTGGTGGTGGGCGGCACCTTGCTCACCGGCGGCATGGGATCGGTCGGCGCAACGCTGGTCGGCGTATTGTTGCTGGGCTTGATCTTTAATATTCTGAACTTTGAGAATGGGCACGGCTTCATTAGCCTGAGTTCTTACTGGCAGTCGGTGATTCGCGGCACGTTTTTGCTCGTGGTGGTGCTGTTGCAAAATCGGCTGGCCCAACGCCGCCGGAGTTAATCCGGCCTGGCAAGAGAGCGCGTGATGGGGAGAATACGGGCGCAGGGTGCCTGGCGTAGTGGCTTTTGTTTGCTGGTGTGCCTGCTCTTAGCAAGTTGTAGCTCGGGGCCAGGGTCTGTCATAGCGACGCCTAGCGTCACGTCGCCCACCCTGTCCCCGACTGCCCCGGCGCGTGCGCCAGGCAGCCCCAGCGCGTTGCGCGAAGAGCCGTTTACCGGCTCGCTTGCACCTAACTTTACGCTGACCGATCTCGCCGGTCAGCCGGTGCAGTTGCGCGACTATCGAGGACGGCCGGTGTGGATCAACCTGTGGGCGACTTGGTGCGTGCCCTGCCAGACCGAGATGCCCGCCATGCAAACCCTGTACGGCCGTTACCAGAGCCGGGGGCTGGTCATATTAGGCGTGAACGCGCAGGAGGATGCGAGCCATGTCCGCACTTTCGTGAGCGACCGGCATTTCGATTGGCAGTTTCTGTTAGATCCTAACAGCACGGTACGACGCAAATATGTCTTCACCGGCATCCCCAGTCATGTGTTTGTGGACCGCAGCGGGGTGATTCAAAATATCACTATCGGCGAATTAGATGCCGCCACGATGGCCGAGTACCTGAGCCGGATCATGGCCGATCCGGGCCTGGGCGGGTGAGCAGCAGCGCGGTGGGCCGGAGTACTCGGCAGATGGGAAGCATCATGGAAGCTTTAGTGAAGTATGCTAATACAACGGAAGCGGTCGAGATCCGCGAGATGCCGCTGCCGCAGATCACCGCCAATCAGGTGCTGCTGCGCGTGCGTGCGGTCGGCATCTGCGGCAGATCACCAAAATTGCCTGGGGACCACCGCCGTTAGACCTGAGTCTGGACCCGCTGCCGGCGAAAGCCGTCACGTTACAGGGCGTATTCAGCCACACCTGGGACACCTGGGAGCGCGCCTTGCGTCTGCAAGCCACCGGCCAAGTGCAATGTGCCCCGCTGATCAGTCATCGTGTCGCGCTGCAAGATTGGCGTGTGGCCTTTGATGCTCTAGGCAGCGGCTCGGCGGTCAAGGCGTTGATTTGCCCCAACGGGGTGGTTGACTAAGCATAGCCACAGAGAGGAACGCGAACGATGCAAGCGTTGATCTGGCGGGGGCCGAACGACATGGTGGTAGCCGACTTGGAGCGCCCGATACCCGGCGCCGGCGAGGTGCTGATCGCGGTGCGGGCCGTGGGTATCTGCGGCAGCGACATCCACGGCTATACCGGCGCGTCGGGCCGGCGCACACCCGGTATGGTTATGGGCCATGAATTTGCCGGCGAAGTCGTCGCGCACGGGCCGGGGGTGGACGAGCCGGCTGTGGGCACGAGGGTAGCCGTGAATCCGCTACTCTATTGCGGCGAATGTAGCGACTGCCGGATGGAGCGGGAGCAACTCTGTCGGCGGCGCACCAGTATCGGGGTCAACCTGGGGCAGCGGGGTGGCTTCGCCGAGTGGGTAACTGCGCCGGCCCGCAACGCTGTGCGGTTGGCCGATAACGTGAGCTTTGCCGCCGGTACGCTAGCCGAGCCGTTGGCGGTTGGCCTGCGGGCCACGACAGTGGCGGATCCGAGGGCGGGGCAGCCGTTGCTGGTGTTGGGTGGGGGCACGATTGGGCTGTGTACCTTGCTGGCTTGTCGGGAGCGGGGGACCGATCCAGTATTTGTCACCGATATCACGCCGCATAAATTGGCGATGATCGCCCGGCTGGGCGGGCAGCCACGCGACTCGCGCACTACCGATCTAACCGCGCTGGGCCGGGAAGTGACGGACGGGCGCGGCTTCGCCACAATCATTGATGCCGTCGCGGTATCGGGCACGATCCGGCAGGCATTACCGGCACTAGCCCCCGGCGGCGTGTTGATGCTGGTGGGGTTGGCGACCCCTATGGTCGAAGTGGGTCTCTATGACCTGGTGCCGCAAGAGCGGATCATTAAAAGTGCTTACGCCTACAGTGCCGCTGAGTATCGCCAGGCGGTGGAGTGGTTAAACACGGGGCGGGTGGAGATTGGGCCGTTATTGGAGGCACACTGCACCCTGGCCGACGCGCCGGCGATGTTTGCGCGCCTCGCCGCCGGCCAGGTAGCTGCCGTGAAGGTTGTGGTTGAGCTGTAGCCTATCCCGCCGGGGATCAGGCTTCGCCCATCATCAGTCCCTCAATGGTGTGACCCTGCACGATGGGTTCTAACTGATCCACGATCCGGCAGGTCAGGTGGCGCTGTAGTTCCGCCGGTAACGTGTCGTAGAACGCCCTGGTGAACTGCAAGTCGTGGCGATCTGCGTTGTGGGCATCGGGCGCATCCACGCCAAGGACGAGTGCCGGACGCGGCTTGTCGGAATGGTTTGCGGTACCGCGATGGATCGTTAGCGCGGATCGCGCCGAAATATCGCCCATCTGCGGCATTTTACGTTGCGCGCGTTCCTGGTAGCGTGGATACAGCGACTTGGCGGGGAACATCTCATGCTCGAACCCTTCCGGCGCGTCCCACTGGGTACCCGGCGCGATCTCAAACGGTCCCATATCGGGGAGCACGTCCACGGTGGTGAGGTTGAAAGCCAGCGAGTTCAAGCGCCGGCCGATCAACGTCTCCGGCGGGGCCGGGAAATCGCGATGCCAGGGTTGATCCACCGCGCCCGGATTGGGCACATCGAAGCCGATCTCCACGATCTTGTAGTTGGTGCCCAGCACGGCGGTACAGACCGCCACAACCCACGGATGCGTGACCAGATCCACGAAGCCGTGAATCTCTTCCGGATGGATCTCGACATAGTAGCGTTTCGGGCCGCGCCCGACCGCACCGCCGGGGCGCTGCAAAGCATCCGCAAACGACACAGCGATGTCCTCGCCTAACTGCTGCACCCACGCGCGCGGGAACGCCCCTTTAAGGGCGATAATACCTTCGCCGTAGAGACCGCCCATGATTGTAGCGGTATCGAATTGCGCGGTCGGTGCGGGGGAGGTGGCGTTTACCACCTGCGACGGTGCCTGAAGTGTTGCGCTCATAAGATCCTCCTTCAATCTTCATTTTGTACAGTCGGGCATGTATGACGCTGTTTGTCGAAATGCCGGCCACAGTAGACCCGATCAGGGCGGAATTGTACTTAAGATTGTACCCCGTTTGCGTGGCAGTAGCAAGTAAGGCAAGTAGGAGTACGACTGTTACCAAGTCACGCAACTTGTTTTACTATAAGCGGTTGGTCTTCGCATGGCCCACCGGGGGTATGCCGACAGAACGACGGGCGCGTGTCACCAGGAAGCCGGCGAGGGCGGTGGTGATCGGTACGGCGGTGATCAGACCAATGCTGCCGACGAGCGTCCGCACAATCTCGTCCGCGACCAATTCGCCATTGATCACTTGCGTCCACGGGGCCGTGCCGGCTGCGAAGAGCAGCAACAGGGGCAGTGAGGCACCGGCATAGGCCAGCACCAGCGTGTTCACGGTGGCCGCGATGTGGTCGCGACCGATATTGGTGACATGGCGAAATAATTGCCGCCAGGTGAGCCGAGGGTCCACGGCGTGCAACTCAAACACGGCCGAGGCTTGCCCGATGGTGATGTCGTTCAACACGCCCAACGCGCCAATCACGATGCCGCCGAGCAAGATGCCACGCAAGTTGAGTGGTCCACTGGGTAGCCCTTGCAGTAGCGCGGCTTCCTCGGAGCTGAAGCCGGATAGCCGAGTGAGATCCATGGCCCAGATCGCCAGTAAGCCGGTGAGGATCAGACTGATCGCGGTGCCGATCACGGCGGCAGTCGTCTTGCGATTGAAGCCATGCGACAGGTAGAGCGTCACCACCATGATCACGCCGGCCCCACCGAGACTGATGCCCAACGGATCGGCGCCGGCCAGCAGAGCGGGCAGGATGCCGTACAGGATGATGGCGAAACTCACGGCAAGGCCCAGCAGCGAGGTGAACCCGCGCAGCCGCCCGAAGGTAATGGCGACTCCGGCAAACAGGAGCGCCAGAATCAGCAACCCGCCGGTCCGGATGTAGTCCACGATGTAAAAGGTATCGGGGTAGTTGGGCGTGTGCTCCCACTCCACGATCACGCCATCAGCGACCTGCAAGCCCACCCCGCTCGGCGCGCCGAGTGGCACGGTAGCGTGCGGCAAGGAGATGACCTGCCCGGCAAACCGCCCCTGCGTCAGTTGCACATCCACCGCTTGACAGTTGCGGCGATTAAGTCCCGGCACGGCGCTGCCGGTCCCCGATCCGCCGGGGCACGGTTGGAGCGCAGCGGCCCACACGATGCGCCCTTCAAATGTATCCTGCGCGGGCTGATCTCCTACGGCGGCGCGTGCGGCCTGGGTGCCCACCGGCACGGGGGACCCGGCAGTCGGGGGCACCACCGATGGAGTAGTCGGGTTACCGGGCTGGCCTGGTCCGACTTGCGCGTACACGGCAGGCGGTCCCCCGATCACGAGGGCAAGCAACACCAGGAGGGCCCAACCCTGCCGCCGCACCCGGCCCTGCGCAACCGGCACGCCGCGTTCCGTGGTCATGGGACTCCTCCTGCGGCTAGGTTAGCGGCGCGCTACCCGTTTTATTTGAGCGCCTGGACAATTGTATCGGTATTATAGCGCATCATGCCTTCATACGTCGCCCCTGGTGTGCCGATATCGCCGAGCGTATCGCCGTACAAAGTGTCCACCACACGCACGCCCGCTTCCTCACCGATTTGTTTGCCCAGTTGGGGATTGATCGAGCTTTCGAGGAAGATCGCCTTGACGTGTTCGCTGCGGATTTTCGTGATCAAGTCGGCCACATCCTTGGCCGAGGGAGCTGAATCGGTGGTCATCGAAGGAATGATCGACCCGACAAAGGTCAAGCCGTAGCGATCCAAAAAGTAGCGAAACGCATCATGGTTGGTGACCAGTTTCCGCCCAGCCGCCGGAAGCGTCGCAATCTGCGCCTGGATGTAGCTATCGAGCGTCGTCAGCCGTTGCAGATAGGCCACAGCATTAGCTTGATACTGCACAGCGTGGTCAGGATCAACCATCACTAGGCTATCCCGAATGTTGCGCGTCATGGTCATCGCGTTCGCCACGCTGAACCAGATATGAGGGTCGCCGGCCGGTTCCGCAGCAGTGCCCTTCCGCAGGGTGATCCCCTGGCTGACCGTGATCAGGGGCCGGGTGCCGCCGGCATTCTGGATGATCTTATCTACCCAGTCATCCAACCCGGCCCCGTTTTTCAGCACCAAGTTGCTCTTGCTGATCGCCTCCACATCGCTGGGGCGCGGCTCAAATACGTGGGGGTCAGCCCCCGGCTTCAGAATCGCTTGTACCGTCGCCAGATCGCCGGCCACGGCTTCAGCCATCGAGCGAATCTGGGTGGTAGTCGCCACCACGATCCGTTTGGCACCGCCGGTGCCGGTCGGACTCAACAGCGTAGCGGGTGTCCCGCTGGGCGCGCCCGTTGCCGGCGTGACCGGATCGGCAACCGCAGCCATCGTGTTGGTGGCGGCCGGCGGCGTGGTAACGGCAGGAGGAACCGTGGGGCTAGTGCCTGTCGGGGTGGCACTGTCGGTGCTACAAGCGACCAAGCTCAGTAGCAGACCCAATACGGCAATGCTGTGCAAAACCCCTATGGGACGTTGAATACGCACTGTGTTCATGGTAATAACCTTCTTCTATTGAAACTAAATCTCATCAGTAGCTAGTATATTATGCTCTTGCTCATCGTAACAGGCTTTTTATGATACTACGTATCAACTAGCGCGATAGAAATACCTTCCTCGCCCTACACTGGGCGGCTAGGGCGGCCCGCCCGCCTGACAGGTCGGGCAGCGGCCAATCAGTTCCAGCCGATGACCCTCGATGCGATAGGCGGTCTGCCCCTCGACGGCACGCACCACCTCCGCGAAGGCCGGCGTTTCGACAAAATCCGTCACGTTGCCACACGCACTACAGATCAGGTGGTGATGATGGCCGGTATCACAGGCTAGGTAAGCGTGGCAGCGCCCGCCCTCCGCATCATCATGGATGCGCTGGACAAAGCCGAGCCGCACCAGCAAGTCTAGCGTGCGAAACACCGTCGCCCGGCCAATTGTTGGTGCTTGCACCTGAATCACGGTCCACAATTCGGCTGAGGTGAACGGCTCTGCCCAACCCAGGATCGCGCTCACGACTGTGCGGCGCGGCGCGGTCAAGCGCAGTCCTTCGCGATCCAACCGCGCCAAGATCGTGGGCAGATCAGGCATGAGTTTCTCCGGCGCGCGTCCGTGCGGCACTGCGTCGTTGTGCCAACAGGCCGTGGCGCGGTGCGATGAGCAGCGACACGCCAAACCACGCCGTGACTACCAGCACAATCGTACCGCCCGCCGCCAGGTCGGTGCGATAGCTGACAAACACCCCGATCACGCCACCTAAGGCGCCAAACAACGCGCTGAGCGCCATCATCACGCCCAGGCGGTCGGTCCACAGGCGAGCCGCCGCTGCGGGCGTGACTAACATCGCCACCACCAAGATGTTGCCGACTGCACGCAGCGACACGACGATAGTCATGGCGATCAGGATCAGCAGGGCCAAGTCTACCAGCCACACCGGCAGCCCCATCGCCTCGGCCATCTCGCGGTCGAAGGCCACCAACACTAACTCTTTGTGAAAGAGGACTAGCGCGCCCAGTACCAGCAGCCCGATGATCATACTGGCGATCACATCTTCGTTGCTCACGCCCAAGATCTCACCGAATAGGAATGAGGCTAGGTCGGCAGTATAGCCGCGAATGGTGCTGATCAGCACGATACCCAGCGCAAACATCCCGGCGAATAACACGCCGATGGCCGTATCCTCCGACACGCGCCGGTTGCGGCTCAGGCCACCGATGGTCCCGGCGGTCAGCACGCCAAAGGCCAGCGCGCCGACAAAAAAATTGATATGCAGCAAGAAAGCGATGACCACGCCGGGGAAAATCGCGTGCGAGATTGCGTCACCCAAGAAGGCCATGCCGCGCAGTACGACATAGGTGCCGATCAGCCCGCAGGTCAGCCCCATTAGCACCACTTCTAGCAGGCCGCGCTGGATAAAGGCGAATTGCAAGGGATCGAGCAACCAGTGGAGCCACTCCGTCATGGGGCCACCCCTTCGCTACGGCGCGAGGTGGGCGGCGGGCGCCCACCGGGGTGGCCGTGGTCGTCGGGAATCAGGTGGGCGGTATCGGCATTGCCGGTCGGCATGACCAGCACATGACCGCCGTAGGCCGCCCGCAGCAGATCGGGTTGCAGCACCGTCTGCGGCGGACCGCAGGCGACGATAGCATGGTTGACCAGTACGATCTGCGTACACCACTCTGCCGCGAGTTCCAGATCATGGGTTGCCAGCAGCACCGTGCCGCCGCCGGCGGTGTGCGCGTGTAGCAGTGCGCCAATCGTCTCTTGCGTAGTCACATCCACGCCGTTCAGCGGCTCATCGAGCAGCAGCAGATTACCGCCTTGCGCCAGCGCGCGCGCCAAAAAGACGCGCTGCTGCTGGCCGCCCGACAACTGGCTGATCTGCCGCCCGGCTAAGTCCGCCATACCGACCCGCTCCAACGCCGCCTGCGTGGCCTGGCGGTCGGCAGCACCGGGGAAACGCAGCAGGCCCAGGCGGGCGGTACGGCCCATCAGCACCACGTCCCGCACTGTTACCGGGAAGTCCCAGTTGACGACCTCGCGTTGCGGCACATAGCCGATCGCGTTGCGCGCGCCGGCAGTGTGGGCCGGGTAGCCTCCAATCGTGACTGTGCCGCCGCGCGGGCGCAAGGTGCCGAGGATAGTTTTGAGCAGGGTGGATTTGCCCGCGCCGTTGGGGCCGATTACGCCCACCAACTGCCCCCAGCCAATCTCTAAGTCCGCATTATTCAGCACCGGCGCGGCATCGTAGCCCACAGTCACACCTTGCAAGCGGACCGCCGGGCCGCTGCTCGCCAAGTTGCCGGCCCGTTCGCCGGTGTAGTGTGCCGTTACCATCACTGTCATCCTCTCATTAGCTTGATACTTAATATCCGCAGTGATTGTAGCCCAACCTTCAGCAGCAGTCAAGCGTCCGTCGGTCAACCGGCGAGATCATCAACACAGGGCGGTTTTTACCACGTGCTGCACGCTAATGACGCGGATCCGCGCCTATTCAGGAGCAAGCGAACGGGTAACCACCGGGCGCTGTAGCCAACCCGCGGCGCAGGACCGCCTGGTGGTTACTGGAAGTCTTCCATGATCAGGTCGAGGTTAATGCCGGCGGCGGCTGATGCTCCTTGCGCGACGGCACCGGCGACGCTACGCAGCGGGTTGGCTACATCACCCGCTGCATAGATATGAGGCACGCTGGTACGCCCGAATAGGTCTATTTGCACCAGCCCACGTTCCCCCAAGATACAGCCTAATTGCTGGGCAAAGTCGGCTTGATGCGTGCTGACAGGCTGAATAAACATCGCCCGGCGAGCGAGGCGCGTCCCGTCGTCAAAGCGAACGGCTTCCAGCGTGGCACTGCCTTCCAGCGTGGTAATCGGAGTTTCTAGCAGTTGGATGCCCTGACGGGCCAACAGATCGCGCTTTTCGCTGGACAGATCGGCGGTGCCGTCGCTACAGATCACCAGATCGCGCGTCCAATTATGTACCATCATCGCTTTGTGGAAGGCGTCGTCGCCTTTGCCGTAGACGGCCACCGGTTGGTCGCGTACTTCCCAGCCGTCACAGTAAGGGCAATGGAACACGCTCGTGCCCCAGAAGCGCTCGATCTGGGGCACAGCGGGTAGCTGATCGCTGAGGCCGTAGGCCAGCAGCACGGTGCGGGCGCTATGGGTTATGCCGTCGGCGGTACGGACGCGCATACCGTCCACGTCAGATTCGACTACGCTGACGGCGACTGATTGGGCTTCTACGGTAGAGTAGGGTTGCAACTGCTGGAGTCCTGTGGCGCGCAAGTCGGTGGGGGCCGTCCCGTCCTGGGTGAAGAAGCCGTGCGAGGCATGGGAGAAGCGGTTGCAAGGCGTGCCGGTGTCGAACACGATCACGCGGCGACGAGCACGCCCCAGCACCAATGCCGCACTCAACCCTGCCACGCTCCCGCCTACGATGATCACGTCTAGCATAGTTCACTCCTGATGCTGTGCATTCGTCCTTTATACAGTGATACTAAGTATCTACTGAGATTATAGCACTGTTACCGGCAGCCATGGGTATTTATTGATACTTAGTATCTGTTATTATTATAGCACCGTTGCCGGCGGCTGTCAATCCCTCGACGGCAAAAGAATACCGTACTTACGCCGGCGTACTGCCTTACCAGGGGTTGAACGGCAATAAGTAGGGGTTGCGCGGTTCTCCCACGTGGGGATCAATGGCAGTAGCGCGGATGGTTAGCTGCAAATTATCACCCACTTTGTTCGCTTCCATCAAGCCGTGTACCGCCACCCAGGTGTCGGTTGCCAGATCATCGGCGGGGAAATCTTGCACCAGCAGGCCCACGCCCCGCGCATCGGCGGCACAGTGGATCATCACCCACCGGGCCACCACAAAGCTGTGCGCCGGCAGATTGGGCGACCGCGCGACGAAGCCTATCACGTTCACGGGCCAACCGCTCAGGTACGCCTGAGTGTAGCGCCCTGACTGTGCTGCCCGTTGCCACTCCCAAATCGTCCATTTATCCGGGGTGAGTTCCTCGCTGCTGCTTCCGACGCTGGGGCTATTGGTGCGACCCGCCAAGCTACCGCGCACCGCGCCGCTGGTGCCGCTAGTGATACTTTGCGGAATCGCACTCGCGCCCAGCGGCCGCGGCGGCACCAGCAGGCCGAGCAGCAGCGGTACCGCTACAACGGCTAACGTAGGCCAGCGCGGGCCGTGGTGGTGATGCTCAGGCGCGTCCGCAGTGGGCGGCAGCGCAGCGGATACGCCCCCCGCCGCGCACAGCTTGGCGGCGGGCTGCCGTTGCGTCCAATACGCCCAGCCGCTACCGACCGCTAGGATCAGGAAGAGGACCGCTGCCACCAGCACCAACCAGCCGAACTCCGGGTTCGTGTAGTTACTGAGCGTGCCACTCAGGACGGTAAACCCGCAGTAGAGGCCAAGACTGCCCAATACCGCCGTGGGCAACCAGGCGGGCATGGGCACTGTGACATCGGGTTCAGAGGACGGAGCGGTAGGCATGGTCAGAAATCTCCCTCGCGTCGTGGCGGCTAGAACAGACCGCTCAGGTTCAACAGAATGCCGATGGCTCCGGTTAGCACCAGCGGCAATAGCACCAGCGCTGCGACCGTCTTACGCGGAAAGGTGCCCAAAAACAGGATCGTGCTTTTGATATCTACCATCGGGCCGAAGGTCAAGAAGGTTAAGATCGAACCGGTGCTAAATGTACCGACGAAGGCCAGCGCTAGGAAGGCATCTACCGTGGAACAGACGCTCAACACAAAGGCCAGCCCCTGCATGGTCAGCACCGAGACCAGCGGCCCCTGGCCCAGCGCGGTTAAAGTCTCCTGTGAGACCACCGTTTGCAGCCCGGCGGCCAAGCTCGCGCCGACGACTAAGTAGCGGCCCATCTCAAAAAACTCACTGCCCGCCACCAGCAGTGCGTAGGCCAGGCCCGGCCCCAGTGCGGGACGCGGTGCGGCACTGGGCAGTGGGGGCAGGACGGGCACCAGGGTCGCCGGTGCAAGCCCGGTGCGCGCGGCCCGGCGTTCCACTAAGCGAAACACCAGGCCGGTGGTGAGCGCGACAAACGCGGTGATCAGATAGCGCCCGATCAACACCGGGCCGAAGCCAAAAGCGGTCCAGGTGCTGAACAGCACAATGGGGTTCATAACCGGCGCGGCCAGCAAAAACGTGACCCCGACCGCACGAGGCAGCCCTTTGGCCGAGAGCCGGCGCACCACCGGCACCACCCCACACTCACAGACCGGGAACAGAAACCCAGCTCCGACCCCGACCAGTAGCGCCGGCAGCAGGCGGCGTGGCACCCAGCGGGTGATCTGCTCCGGTTGGATGAACGTGTCAATCACGCCGGAGACCAGTGTGCCGAGCAACAGAAACGGTGCGGCTTCGAGGAAAATGCTTAGGAACAGGACGCTAAAGGTGCCCAACGGCCCGGCGAACGGCCCTTGGGCCAGTGTGCGGAACTCCACCACGGCCAAGAGGATGGTGAAGCCGAGGAGGACGCGGTAGATGAGCGGCAGTGCCGTGGATTGCGGTGGGGCCGGCAAAGCCGTCGCCCCCACCGGCCCGTTCTGACCTGCTTCCGAGCGTGCTGCCGGACTACCGCGCGGCGGGACAGTTAGCTGAGGGTCAGACGGGGCAATCATACAGGCGGGACTCCTTGATGGAAACAGGCCGCCGGTGTGGGCGATCCGGTGCGGGGACAATCCGTTGCCCCATTATACCCGCTGGGGCAAAGTTTGTCAGGAGCAAAAGCCGGTTTGGCGTATAGTATAATAGATAGGTGCATACATGGTGGCGCAAAGCAAAAATCATCGGGCCGGCAGTGGGGCTGATCCTCCTCGGCGGGCTACTGTGGGCAACGCAGCGCCCGGCGCCGGCGCTACTGCCCGCCGACGCAGGCATCACGCCGCCACCCGCAGGCAATTTGGCGACCATGGCGGCGGGGGTCGCGCCGTTGCAAACACAAGGCGCAGCACAAGGCGCGGCACAAGGCACGGCCCTCGTGCGGGCTGCTCAAACCCGCTTGGCCGCACCGCCGGCGGCGCTCGGCGATCTACCGGCACCTCCCCCCGGCGGACCGTTCCTAGTGCCGCTGATCGTCTCCGTATCGGCGTTCGATAACAGCACGCTCGGCGGGTCGGTGGATGTGGAATATGAGGGGGGCTTGCGCTACAGTTGGCTCACCTGGAACGGAGACGCCCAACCGGCAGCATTAGCGGCCGGGCTGACCGCGCCCGGCACTCGGCAGAACTACCGCAGCCCCGCCCCCAACAGCTCGACACTAGAGGTCGGCGCCTGGGTGCGCGGTCGTCCACCGACCGATAGCCCAGCGGTGCGGCAAGCACTGGAGGCGTTAGCCGCCTACCGAGTGACGCTGCCGCTGTTCGCGCAGCAGCGCCACCAGGTGGGGGAGCAGCAATATCAGCTCGCGGGCTGCGTATACGCGCAAATTGTCGGGGAGACACCCGCCCCGTTCCACGTCCTGACGCTGTTGTATTGGGGATCGGCCCCCTGCGCCGCCCACCCGTAGCCGAGGGATCGGTGCAGGACCGCGCTGAGCCGGCTCAGACCGGGGGCAGTTGCGCCCCCGGCAGGCTGGGCGGCACGGCGGCCATTACATGCTTGGCGGTACTTGAAGACTTAGGCCAGGGCTGTGATTAGCTCCGGGCGGTTAGCCACATCGGCCGGCAGGTCAGCCAGTTCCGCAACCGGGCGGATGATGCCGGTTAGTTGGTAGGGTAGGGGTTGGCGGGTTGGGGGGTCGTCCGGTCGCCAGTAGCGGGCAAATTGGCGGCGCAGGCGAGTCACGGCGGCGTTGTCACGTGGTTGGGCGGCAGGCACCGGGATCACATACATCCCACAACGACGCATAAAGTAGAGCAAGTGCGGCCCGACCACACAATAGGCAATGGTGATGTCTTGGGCGATCAGCCACTCCAAGCACAGACTCGTGAGCCGCCGCAAAATCAGCCGCCGATAGAAATCCACCTGCTGCCGCGTGGCGGGGTCAGCCGCACGGTCCAGGAGGTCAAACACCGGGTGCAACCCAAAGCGGCAGACTTCACCCGGTTGCAACGGTCCGTTGGGGTTCTGCACGTGCGGCCAGGTTGCCGGGGCCGCCACCTCAAATAATTCAAACAGGTCCAGGTCGGTCCCACCACCGGTGGTGAGCGTGCCAACAGGCAGCAAGCCACCGGCGATCTCTTGCCATGCTATTAAGGTGCGACTATTACCGCCGTGAGCGGGGCCAATCGCCAGATCGGCGGCGGTCAGTGCATCCTGATCGCCTAGATAGAGCAGGCCATAGCTATGGCTCACCAAGGCGAGCGCGGCATCCTGTGCAGCCGTGCCGGGATCGACCCAGGCGAGGTGGAGCCGCGCTAAATCGCAGTTGAATCGTTGCCCAGCGGGCAACGGGGCCATTGAGGTCGTGTGCAACTGCCGTAGAAACGGATGGCGCACTGTCGGAGGTGGATCGAGTACGCCGGGTAGCGTGAACTCGTGACGCCAAGTGAAGTTGCGAGCGGGGTCTATGTCGCGAGGCATCTGATTAAAATCCTTTCGTTGAGTCACGTACCGTCAAGGCAGCGAAGTAAGTACCGATAGCACAACACGCCATGTAGTTGGTGCCGACTAAAGCTAGGCACGGCGCGGCGCGCACGCGGTCGGGATGCGGCGATCAAGCGCACAATTATAGGAGCTGGAGCAGATGTAGCTAAGTGGGTGAATGGGCTACGTTCGTAGATTTTATATGGGGCTACGCCTGCTAAAACTACGAACCTGAATCGAGCACCCACTTAGTATAGCAAGGCCGGCTGTGTGCTGAACAGTGATCGGGATCACTCGTTTGGCCGCGTAACCGTGCAATTTGCACGATTCTGAGCGGCAACCGCTGATCGGGGTCAGGGTCTACCGCCGCCAATGGGGATCAGCCGCATGGTGTAAGCACGACCAGCCGCTACCGTAAGGGTCAGGTCATCCAGCGCCGCGTCACGGCGTAGATGGGTGGCAGGCGGGGTGACTTACTCCTAAGATAGGGAGGAAGCCAAGCGGCCAAACGCACTCGGCACGATCCAGCCCTACACGGCCAGGGGCCGGCGCACCAGGATCGCCGACGATCTGCGCGGCGCAGCGGAAGCGCAATACAGCCTTGACCGCCGCTATCCCTGAACGTACAATAGGGTTAACAGAGAGATCCACCGGAAGCTGTTTCGAGGAGATCGCCGATGAACACCCCCGCGCAAGCCGAGCGCACCGCCTACACCACCTGCCCGCTCTGCGAAGCCACCTGCGGCCTAGCCGTCACCACACGCGGACGGGAGGTGACGGCGATTCGCGGCGACGCGGCCGATGTGTTCAGTCGCGGCTATCTCTGCCCGAAAGGCGCGAGCCTCAAAGAATTGGATGCCGATCCCGACCGCATCCGCCTGCCCTTAGTGCGACAGGGTGACAGTTGGCACACCGTCACCTGGGATGCGGCGTTCGCCCACATTGAGCAAGGACTTGCACCGATTATCCGCCGGTACGGTCGCGATGCGGTCGCTGTCTATCTCGGCAACCCGAACGTCCATAACCTGGCGGGCAGCTTTTATGTGCCCGAATTTCTGCGGGCGCTGGGTAGCCGCAACCTCTTCAGCGCCAGCACCGTCGACCAGATGCCTAAGCAGGTCGCGGTCGGGTTGCTGTTTGGCACCGGCCTTAGCGTGCCCATCCCCGACATCGAACGTACCGACTACCTGTTGGTGCTGGGTGCCAACCCGCTGGTCTCCAACGGTAGCCTCATGACCGCGCCCGATATGCGCGGACGGCTGCGTAGCCTACGGCAGCGGGGCGGCCGGCTGGTGGTGATCGATCCGGTACGCACCCGCACTGCCGACGAAGCCGATACACACCTCTTCATTCGGCCCGGCACGGATGCCTTCCTGCTCATGGCGATGGTGCAAACTCTGTTCGCCGCAGGGCTGACGCGACCGGGGCGGCTAGTCGAATACGTGCAGGACTTCACACAACTAGAAACCGTCGCGCGCCCGTTCACCCCCGAACAGGTAGCCGCAGTCTGCGGCATCGCCCCCGCCACGATCCGCCGGTTGGCCCACGAACTAGCGGCAGCCGAACGTGCCGTCGTCTACGCACGCATCGGCACCTGCACCCAGGAGTTTGGCACTCTGACCAGTTGGCTAGTTGACGTGCTAAACATCCTGACCGGCAACCTGGATCGGGCGGGCGGTGCCTTGTTCCCGCGTGCGGCAGTCGCGGCCCGCAACGCGACCGGTACACCCGGCAAGGGCACCGGGGTCCGCTTGGGGCGTTGGCACAGCCGGGTGCGCGGCTTGCCGGAAACCTATGGCGAATTACCGGTAGTTTGTCTGGCCGAAGAGATCGAAACACCCGGCGCGGGGCAGGTCCGCGCCCTAGTGACAATCGGCGGCAACCCGGCGTTGAGTACGCCTAACAGCGGACGGTTAGAGCGCGCCCTAGCCACGCTGGATTTTATGGTCAGTGTGGATCTGTATCGGAACGAGACGACCCGCCACGCCAACGTCATCTTGCCGGCCCTATCCCCGCTCGAACACCCGCACTACGATGTGGTGTTTTACCAGCTCGCGGCCCACAACGTCGCGCACTACTCGCCGCCCGTGTTTGCACCCCCCGCCGCTGCCCGCGACGAATGGCAGAGCGTTATCCAACTGGCCGACGTTGTCGCCCGCGCCGGCAAAGACGGGGCACCAGCCGCCGCCCGGTCCACCACCGCGCAATTGGATGAGGCGGTGGTGATGCGCCTGATCGGGCGCGAGGTACGCAATGCGGACTCCCCGGTGGAGGGACGCGATCCTGCCTCCTTACTGGCGGCGCTCGCACCTCGGCAGGGCCCCGAACGTATCCTAGACTTTCTGCTGCGGGTGGGACCCTACGGCGACGGCTTTGGTGCGCGCGCCGGCGGCCTGACGCTGGACGTTCTGGAAGCCCATCCCCACGGGGTAGACCTCGGCCCTTTGCAGCCGCGTCTCCCCGATGTCTTACGCACGACATCAGGCAAGATCGAGCTAACGCCTGCGCCGATCCTGGCCGATCTGCCGCGCTTGACGGCCGCCCTGGATCGCGAGTCCCGACCCGGCCCAGCGGGCGGATCGGGGCTTGCCGCCCAACTAATCGGGCGGCGCGATCTGCGCTCCAATAACTCGTGGATGCACAACCTGCCCTCACTGGTCAAGGGCAAAGATCGTTGTAGCCTCCTCATCCATCCCCACGACGCGCAACAGATCGGGCTAGGCACCGACGGCGCGTTAGCTTGTGTCGAGTCGCGCACCGGCGTGATCCATGTAGCGGTGGAGATCACGGAGCGGATCATGCCGGGTGTGGTCAGCCTACCGCACGGCTGGGGACACGCCCTCACGGGAATGCAGATCAACGTCGCCACCCAACACGCAGGGGTCAACACCAACATTCTGGCCGATGAAACGTTGATAGACCCGCTATCCGGCAACGCGATCCTCAACGGCATTCCCGTGACCATTCGCCCAGTATAGACCTTGTCCAGTACCGCCGCGCTTTGCGTCCCAGTAGCACATATGTGACATAAAATGCCGGGGTTACGTCGGGTCAGCCGGGCGCTGGATTGTGCAGACATAGAGATACCGGATACGAGCCGGCTATCCCTACCAGGCTCAGTAGCAGGCGCAATTCGCCTTGGCGCGCATCTTGGCGAACACGGGCGAGTATACCACCGCCATGCGCCTGCTGGAGGAGAGCTTCGCCGGCGCTCAAGCAGTGGGCGATACACTAACCGCTGCCACAGTGTTGAGCTTTCTCGGCGACCTGGACTTTTTCACCGGAGCCTATCCCCAGGCTGCGGCACGCTACGAGGAGAGCCGGCGCCTGGTAAGCGCGCTGGACGATCAGGGGGTATCGCCTGGCGGCTGCACCGGCAAGCCGGAGCCGCCATCGAACTCGGTGCCTATGAACAGGCAGCAGGCGCGGTCACCTTCGCCGATGTGACCCCCGACAACATCTTCTACTCCCTTATCGAAGCGATTGCCGCGCGAGGCGTGGTCAGTGGCTACACTTGCGGTGGTACCAACCCGCAGACCGGCCTAGATGAGCCGTGCGACAGCGCCCGTCGCCCCTACTTCCGTCCCGGCAACAATGTGACGCGCGCGCAACTGACCAAAATCGTCGTTATCGCCATGGCCTGGACGCTGATCGACCCGCCTACACCCAGCTTCAACGATGTGCCCGCCGACTCGACGTTCTATCGCTTCATCCAAACAGCCGTCTGTCATGGTGCGTTGAGCGGCTATAGTGACGGTACGTTCCGACCCAGTAGCCCGCCCACGCGCGGCCAAATCGCCAAGATCGTCTATAACGCCGTGGCCGCTGAATCGGTTTGCAATGCTGCGGCAGGCAATAAGTAAGCCTGCGGCCGGTGGGCGAGTCGCCCGCCGGCCGCAAAGTTAGGGACGGGGCAGTAGTGCCCCGTCCCTGATTGATCGTTCCTTTTGAGACAGCGACCGAAGCCGGCCGAGTAGAAGGTGCCAACCGAGCGGGCCGGCAGCCCTAACGCCCCGGCGAGTACGCACGCCCGGCGCCGGTGCCGCGAGGATCACAGCCTGCGTGTGGGCTGCATCTGAAAAGGAATCGAAAGACACCGGCAAGCAACCGACTCTCGCGGACCGTAGCTCTAGTGCTACTGCAATCATAAGTCGGCGCCTTGACATAGGACGCCCTGCGGGCTACACTATATTATAGATATAAAAGGGAGTTTCCACTCCGGCCCGTAGCGGCGCTACCGAACCGACATAGAAGGATTGGCCTATGTCTGCGGTGATTATGGTCGTGGAAGACGATCCGATTCCGGCAGCAATGTTCCAGCGCATCTTAGAGAGCCAGGGCTACGGGGTGCGCGTAGCAAAGGATGCAGAGACGGCGATGGATATGGTTGCCACCGACCCGCCTAGTCTGCTGCTGCTTGATTTGATCCTACCGGGTATTGACGGCCTGGAAATGCTGCATCGCCTGCGCGAAGACCCGCTGACCAAAGGGCTGGGGGTAGTGCTGACCAGCGGCGGCGGACAAGGGTTACGCCGCGCAGCCCAGATCGAGGCTACCCGCGTACCCTATACCTGGTTTGTCGAAAAAAGTGCGTCTATGGAACAACTCCTCGCGGCAGTCGCCAACGCCCTGCACATCTGTCATGATCACACCAGTGATGCAGCCCTCGTGCGCATGGCCGGCTAATCGCAAAAGCCGGTAGCACATAAAACGCCGCCTGACCAGTCAGGCGGCGTTCGTATTTATGCTTCACGTTTTACGTTTTACGCTGTCGTATCGCCCGCCGGCATTTGCCCCGTTACCGATTCACGATAGCCGCTTGGCTCCTCCCCATCAGGGATGTCGGCTCCGGTCCAGTTACGGCCTTGCGCGTCCTGCCAAGCTTGTTCCGGGATTAAATCCGTGGCTTCATCGAAGGAATGAAACAAGCGGTCCGCCGGCAGGTAGTTGCCGAACGTGCCGATCACTTGCGGATCATCGCCCAACGCAGTCAGTAATTGCGCCTTGCTAACCCCTGCCGCCCAGTCCAGCGTAGTCTCGCCAAAGTTGAAGGCCGGGGCGTGGCCGGCTCCGCTGCCACCGGATTTGCTGGTGGCCGGGCTGCTCGCAGCGCTTCCGGCATTGCCGCCGCTAACATCACGGCTGACTCCCGGCCCACCGACCCCACTGCCGCCAATTGCTTGGAGCGCCGCTACTTCGTCGGCTACCCGACCAGCGGAAGCAGCCGCCGCATCAGCGGCTGTGCCGCCTTGATCCTGTGCCTGCGTGGCCGGGGCGCTATGAGCGGCGGTTGTACCTGGAGCTACACTCAAATCCTGAGTAGCTGTGACCGGTGCCGTATTGGAAGGGATCCGGTCGGCTTTAGCGGCGGTGTCGTCGGCGGGCTTATCTGCACCCACCGCGCCTGCGTCTGTGCCGGGTGTGGTTGATGTAAAGCCATCTACCGGACGATTCGCCGTAGCGGCAGGAGCATTTGGCGAAGCCGGCACCATAGCGGGCGGCGCAAGATTGCCGGCCGGCGGATTTGTGCTACCGGCTTGGGCTGCGTGCGCCTCCGCTGTGTCGCCGGGCGTATATTCTTCGTAATCCAGCAGGTCAGCATCATCGTCATCTGCGCCCGCCGCGATATTATAGGCATCGTAGAGGTTGTAGAGATAAATCGCCAACCAGATAAGCGCCAGTGGGTTCAGCCGGTCGGGCAGGGCTTTGATGGGGCGGCGACCAAAGGTTAGCACCTTCAGCAACACCCCCAGTACCCCGCTCAATGCACCGAAAACGAGATCCAGCGCGATTAGAATGATTGCGCGTTCAGTGCGCCCGCTTGCTAATTGGCCGAGGCCCGGCTGTAACGCCGATAGCAACACTGTTTGCCGATCAAAAGGTTCATCCATGCACGTCTCCTAGCTATCCGCCGTCAGGTGTCGAGTATGAAAATTTCAGCGATCTCAGCGTGGGACCGCCGGGGTTAGTAAGGGCCGTTTGAGCAGGTTCTATGCCATCCAGCCGGCCTATTCTTCCGGACAGGTGCCTGATACGATACGATCTAGGGCACTAGCCCAATGTACGACAGTGACATAGGTAATGGCTAAACGGTGGCAGCGGGTGAAGTGGGGTATAGAGCCAGACCCGCGCCCGGCCCCAACTCCTCGGCGGGCACATGGAGCCGCCGGCCTTTGCACTTCAGCGCCAGTACAATCAGATCGACCGCACTATCCAGATCCAACACAGCTGTATTGATCACTAGATCATAGAGGTGATTGTCTAACCCGTTCTGCCCATACTCTTCCTGTAACACGCCTTGCCGCTCCTGATCCTCGTGCTGGATGCGTGCCCGCGCTTGCGCTTCGGTCAGCCCCTCGCGCCGCATCACGTAGGCGAGCCGCCCCGGCAATGGCGCGATCACGCCTACATGTAAGACATCGCGCCGCTCGGCCAGCGCGAGTTGGCCGCCCCGGCCGACGATCACCACCTGCCCCGCTGTCGGTGCGTGTTGTAGCAACTGCCGCACAGCGCTCTGGTAGTTCGGCGGCGGATCGGATGGGACTAATGGACTCGGCGGCACAGCATAAGCCAACGCACTGAGCAACTGTGTCAGGAAACTCGCGCGGTGTTCGTCCAAGCGGTTGGCATCCGCTTCCAGGAAGCCGATGCGGTGCGCTACCTCGGCCACAATCTGATGGTCTAGCAGTTGCCACCCCAGCCGGGTGGCGAGGCGGCGAGCGATTTCACCCCCGCCGCCGCCGTACTCGCGGGCAATGGTTACCCCGTGCATACCGCCGATTGTATCCTCGTTACTCATGGTCGCGCTCCTCTCTGTAATCACGGCTCATTATACAGAATGATTACGCTGGGCGGGCGGCAACCTGCGTGCCGCTATACCGGCATTATACTCCCAAATAGGATTAGCAGTTGCTGCTGCGCCGGCTCCATCAGCCGGGACCCGCCTTGCACTCCGGCACGGGACGTGCTACAATCAGCCAAACTATGCGGCCCCGGCCGGGCTGCCGACGGATCCACCGACCCGCGTTGCCACCGGCAGCGCCCAGCGAAAGCTTTGGGGAGGCGCATGAATCGAGAGTACCACACCTGGTACAGCCCGCATCTGGGGCGCGAGATGGAGTTTCTGCTGTTCGGCCACGCCGGACGACCCATCCTGGCCTTCCCCACGTCTATGGGACGCTATTATCAGAACGAGGATTTTAAGCTGATCGCCGCGCTCCAGCCGCGTATTGAGGCAGGCGAAGTGCAGGTACTTTGTGTGGACGGCGTGGATGAGGAGAGTTGGTACAACCGGCGTATCTCGGCCCATGATCGCGCCATGCGCCATAACGCCTATGAGGGGTATATGCTCAACGAGCTATTGCCCTGGTGGGCCGAACGCGCCCCCGGCGTATGGGATAATCTGGTCACGACGGGTTGCTCCTTCGGCGCGTATCACGCGGTCAACTTCGCCTTTCGGCACCCGGATCGGGTGCGCAAAATCGTTGCTATGAGCGGCGCGTACAGCCTAAAGTCGTTGCTGCACATGGATATGGACACCGATGCCTACCTCAACTCCCCCGCCGACTATATTCCCAACCTGCACGACGACTGGTATCTATCGCAAATGCGCCGTCAGGAGATCATCCTAGCCGTCGGCTCCGAAGACATCTGCCTGGGCGCGACGCGCATTCTGTCGCAAGAGTTATGGGATAAGGCGGTACCGCACCTGCTTGATGTGTGGGGCGGCGCTTGGCATGATTGGCCCATTTGGCGCGATATGGCGATCAAGTTCCTGTACTAAGAAAACGTAAAACGTAAAACGTTAAGGGTACAATACGACACGCACGATAGCTAAAGATCGAACTCGCACATTTAAGCATTTATTGCACATTTAGGTTACGCATTACGTTTTACGCACCACTAGCGAGGAGGAGACCGAACGATGGCAAGTAACGCGATGAAGATTGGCCTGCTGGTCGGGCGTGAAAACACCTTTCCCCAAGCCTTTCTGGCGCGGGTAAATGATCTGGGCCGCGAGCATAACATTACGGCGGAATTCGTCCAACTCGGCGGCACGCGCATGGATGAACCGAATCCCTATCGCGTGATCGTGGATCGCATTTCGCACGAGATTCCGTATTATCGCGCCTATCTGAAGCAAGCCGTGCTGGAAGGCACCATCGTCATCAACAATCCTTTCTGGTGGTCCGCTGACGATAAGTTCTTCGAGTGTGCGTTGGCGACCAAGCTGGGTGTAGCCGTGCCTAAGACGGTGGTGCTGCCCCAAAAAAGCTATACTCAAGGCGTGATCAGCGAGTCGCTGCGCAACTTGGTCTATCCGGTGCCGTGGGAAGCCCTGATCGAATATGTCGGCCTGCCCGCTTTCATGAAGCCGTTTATCGGCGGCGGCTGGAAGAATGTCTACAAGGTCAACTCGGTCGAAGAGCTGATCTGGGCCTTCGACCAGACCGGTGAACTGGGCATGATCCTGCAAGAGGGCATCGAATGGGACCAGTATGTGCGCTGCTACTGCCTGGGCCAGAATAACATCATGCCGATCCGCTATGAGCCGAACAACGCCTTCCACGAACGCTACGTCTACGATCCCAAGTTCCTCAACACGGAACTCGCCGGCAAAGTCGTCCACGATGCCCAGGTGCTGAACCAAGCGCTCGGCTTCGACATGAACACGGTCGAATTTGCCGTGCGCGACGGCGTTCCGTATGCCATTGACTTCCTGAACGTTGCGCCCGACATGGACTACCACAGCGTCGGTGAACACTACTTCACCTGGGTGGTGGAGAACATGAGCCGCTTGGTGATCGAGCGTGCGCTGCACGGTTACGCGCCGGGGGCGATCTATCGCTGGGATGCGCTGCTCAACTCCACACCCACCCCCGCCGGCACACAAGCCGGCGGAGCCGGACCGTCGCAACCGCAATTCAGCAAGACGGCGCTGGTGAATCCGACGAGCATTCCGTGGGCCTGGAACGGCTACGAGATCCCCGGCCTGCAACGCCCCAGCAGTGGGCCGACGGCAACCGGCGCGATAGGCAAAGCCCCCACTGCCCCGATTGCGCAAGACACCGAAGGCGTACCTGAAACAAAAGTGCAGGCCGGTAAATGAGCGCGGCCCGCAAAACGCTCGACGACTTCAACCTGGGCTCAACCGCCGGCGCGATTGTGGCCTACAATGCCATGTTGGATGCCGATCTGCACCTGGCTCAGGCTTCGGCAGAGATGCTGACCACGCGCTCGCTCACCGATAAGCTGACTTTCGGCGGTGTGCCGTTTCTGCGAACGCTGCGCCCGCATTTCGTCACGGGGGCACAGTATCGCTACATTCAGGAGTCGTGTAACACACTGGCGGCGGCGATGACGCGCCTACGCAAGGCCGTGCTGGCTAACGAGGCACTGATGGCGCAACTCGACCTTACGCCCGAAGAACATCGCCTAGCCGTGGTGGATCCCGGTTTCGAAGAGCCGTCGCCTAGCATCCGCATGGACAGCTTTTGGTCGGAACATGCTTGGCACTTCGTGGAGTGCAACGGCGAGTCACCGGCGGCCATTGCCTACGACGATGTGGGCAGCGACCTGTTCCGAGATCTGCCGTGTATCAAGGAGTTCCAAAAACAGTATAACGTGCAGCCGATCTACAGCCTAGACCGCTTCATGCAAGAGATCGAGCGCCAGTACGCGCAGTTCCGCGCCAATCGCGGGCCGAACGAGTTCCCGCTTAAACCACGTATCGCTATCGTGGACTGGACCGGCGTGCCGACGCGCACCGAGCATGAGCTATTCCAGAGCTACTTTGAGCGGCGCGGCTTGCAGGCGGTGCTGGCACGCCCCGAAGACTGCCACTATGAAGATGGGCGACTGCGGGCGGGCGATTTCACTATTGACCTGCTCTACAAGCGCGTGCTGACCAGCGAACTACTGGAAAAGCCGGAGATCGCCGCCCCGATCACGCAAGCCTATGTGGACGGCAAAGTGATGGTGATGAACGCCTTCCAGGCCAAAATCCTGCACAAAAAGATGAGCTTCGCCTTGCTGCACGACGACACCAACTGGCACCTGTTCACACCGGAGCAGATTGCGGTGATCGAGCGGCACATCCCCTGGACGCGCAAAGTAGTCGCCGGACCGACTAACTATGAGGGCAAGCCGCTGGATCTGCTGCCGTTCATCCGCGATAACCGCGACCGCTTAGTCCTCAAACCGAACGACGAGTACGGCGGCAAAGGTGTGTATATCGGCTGGACCATGACGCAAGGCGAATGGGAAGCGGCGCTTGAAGAAGCCCAGGCCGCATCGTTTGTGGTGCAGGAAAAGGTGATCCTGGAAAAAGAGCCGTTCCCCTACCTGACCGACAACGGCGGTCTCGAAGTCGTCGAACTGGCAACCGACAGCGATCCCTATATCTACAACGGCGATACGCACGGCATCCTGACCCGCCTCTCGGCCCAGGCCCTGCTCAACGTCACCGCCGGCACCGGTTCCGTCACCTGCACCATGATTATCGAGCCGAAGTAGGCGCAGCGGACGATCTGCCGGCTGCTGCGATCCCAAGAGAGGGTGGAGCCTTATGGAAGACGGACTCTTTAGCATCGGCATCGAAGAAGAATTTCAGATTGTCGATCCAGCCACCGGCGATCTGCGCGCCCACATTCAGGAGATGCTGACCCATGCCGGGCGGCACACGCTGGGTGATCAGATTAAGCCTGAAATGATGCAGTCTATGGTCGAAACGGTCAGCAAAATCTGCGCGACCGTGGGCGAAGCACGCGACGAGGTCATGAAGTTGCGCCGCACGATCTCCGATCTCGCCAACCGCAGCGGCCTGGCCGTTGTTTCGGCGGGCACCCACCCGTTTTCGCAGTGGCAAAACCAACTGATCACGACCAACGACCGCTATAAAATCCTGGAAGAAGACCTGCAAGATGTGGTGCGCTCGATCCTGATCTTCGGCCTGCACGTCCATGTCGGGTTGCCCGATAAAGAGATGCGGATCGACATCATGAATGAGGCGCGCTACTTCCTGCCGCACTTGCTGGCGCTCTCCACCTCATCGCCGTTCTGGCAGGGCCGCTTCACCGGCCTCAAAAGCTATCGCACTGTGGTCTGGCAGCAGTTCCCGCGCACCGGCATCCCCAGCACCTTCAACTCCTGGAGCGAGTACGAAAACTACATTAACACGCTGATCGAGACCGGCTGTATTGACAACGCCAAGAAGGTTTGGTGGGACGTGCGCCCGCACCCGTTCTACCCGACCATTGAGTTCCGCGTCTGCGATATGCCGGTGACGGTGGAAGAAACGATCTGTTTCGCGGCACTGTTCCAGGCCATCGTCTACAAGCTGTATAAGCTGCGGCGCAAGAACCTCGGCTTCCGCGTTTATGATCGGGCGCTGATCCAGGAGAATAAGTGGCGGGCGATGCGCTACGGCATTGACGGCAAGCTGATCGACTTTGGGCGCCGCGCCGAGGTACCGATGCGCGAACTGGCAATGGAACTGCTGGAGTTTGTGGACGATGTGGTGGACGAATTGCAAAGCCGCGACGCGGTAAATTATGTCCATACTATCTTGCAGATGGGATCGGGCGCAGACCGCCAACTGCAAGTCTATCGCCAAACGGGCGACATCCGTGACGTGGTGACGTTCCTGATCCACGAGACGATGCGCGGCGTGCCCTATGCGACTGAACTGGGCTTGCCCGCGCCGGAACTGACTCCCGTAGCCGGCACGCCGTGAGGGAGGCGCAGCCACGCCTGACCACCGCCGGCGGACGGCTGCACCTCGACAGGCAACCCTGGCTGATGCGCGCCGGGGAGTTCCACTACTTCCGCATCGTGCGGGATCTATGGGAGCCAGGATTGGTACGGCTGGCAGCGCTCGGCTTCAATAGCATTAGTACACCAGTGCCCTGGATCCGGCATGAGCCGGAACCGGGGCACTATGACTTCAGCGGGCAAACGGACCCACGGTGCGACCTACATGGCTTTATTATCGCCTGTCGTGCAGCCGGGCTGCTATTGATCGTGCGCCCTGGTCCCGTCATCTACGCCGAGTATGACGGCTTCGGCCAGCCACGTTGGTTGGAGCGCTTGATCCCGGAAGCCCTCATGCGGAGTCCGAGCGACCGGCCAGTGAGTGGCCCCTTCTGGGCAGCCTACAGCCTCGGCCACCCGGCCTATCGCGCAGCCGTCAGCGGCTGGTATCGTGCGGTCGCCGCAGCGTTGACCGATAGCTGGAACGACCCAGTGCTAGCATGGCAACTGGATAACGAGACGGGCCTGCTTTACGCTAACGGCCAGGGGCAATGGGACTGGAATCCCGACACGCTGGCCCGCTTCCGCGCTTGGCTGGCCGCCGAGTACGGCACACCGGCCGCGCTCAACCGCGCCTGGGGTAGCCATTACCCGACCTTCGCAGCAGTCGAGCCGCCACGCCGGCCATTCCGTCGAGGGCTAGTGCAGGAATGGACCCGCTTCCTAGAAGACTGGATCAACAGTTACCTGCGCTGGCTGGGCGATACTGCGCGCGCCGCCGGAGTGCCGGTGCCCCTGAGCCACAACGACAGCGCGAACTTTATCCCGCCGATCAATCCGGCGCATAAAATCGCAGCGAACGTAAGCGACTTGCCGGGCTACGATCTGTGGGTCAAGACCGGCAACCAGCCGACCGCGACGGATTATCCGTGGGGCAGCGCGTGCGCCCCAGCCTACTTCCGCGCCGTCACACCGCCCGCGCTGCCGCTGCTCTGCTGGCAACTAGGCATCGGTTGGAGCGATCCCCACAGTCAGGCCGGCGACTTAGCGCTGCGCAATAACCTGTTGGGTAATCTGGCGCACGGCATGATGGGCTTCAGCTTTTACCTCGCGCAGGACGGCATTGAAGCCGATGGGCATCCCTACACTTACGGCAGCGTGCTGGATGCCGCCGGGCAGCCCGGCCCGCGCTACAGTGAGACGGCGCGCCTACTAGCCTTTATACGCGAATACGAGGCCGATCTGTTGGCCGCCGCGCCGCTCGGCCCCCCCGCTGATAGTGTAGAGCCGGTGCTAGGCTTTGCGTTCCACTTTCCCGATTTCCGCTTCACGGCCGACGATTTCTTGCCCGGTATGGGGCTGCAAGATCCGGTGCGCGTATTTGCGTTGGTGATGAGCGCGTTCGGCCTCTATGCTGTGCTGCTAGCGGCGGGTTACGGTCCTACCCTGCGTCTGATCAATCTGGATACGGCCACACCCGCCGATCTCGCCGTCTGTGCGGCTGTCGTCTTGCCCAGTAAAGGTTTACTCGCTACGTCTACTTACGGGATGCTTCAAGGATATGTGGAACAAGGTGGGCACCTCATCACCTGCGGGCGCACACCACGCCGCACCCTGACCGATGCACCACTAGCCGGCCGCCGCCTTTACCCTGCTGCCGTCAGCCGTACTGCGTTCCTGGGCCGGTTGCCCACAATGGCTTATCTGGGCTGGGAATATATCCTCAAATACA
Organism: Chloroflexia bacterium; assembly: GCA_038228295.1. Classification (GTDB taxonomy): domain Bacteria; phylum Chloroflexota; class Chloroflexia; order QHBQ01; family JAICKM01; genus JAICKM01. The sequence goes on from JBBRPH010000038.1 coordinate 38,602, forward strand.
ATCTGTGGGATCGCCACCGCCTGCACGCCGTTCACCCCACCAGCGGGCACAGCCTGGACCTGGGCGCACCGCTATCGGCACTATTCTACAGCCCGCAAGCCGCAACCGAATTGCGCGACCCGATAGGCCGCGTGGTGCGCGGCGACTACCTGCGCCAGACCTATCGCCTGCCGCCGCAGTACGCTCGCTGGATCGCCGAAGGCCAAGCAGCGGGCTATACAGTACGGGTGGATCGGGGCACTAGCACGATGATCGGCACCATGCCCGGCGGCAGCTATTTCACGCCGCAGTACTATCGCCTCACGGTCGCCGAACGGCAAGGCATTCGCGCCTTCTGGACTGAGCTGTTGAAACCACGCGGCCTCGGGCCGCCTATCGTCCTCAGCCCCGACCTGGAAATCGAGGTCGCACACCGCCCCTTTCCCGGTGGCGGGTTGCTGTTTCTGATCAACCGCCTGCCCAGCGCACAGAGCGGCACGCTGGGCTTCACACCGGCCGCAGGGATTAACGGGGAACTGCACCGGATCTTCAGCGGGAGCGAAAGCCGGGCACAAGCCGCCGAAGGCGGCGTGACCGTCCACATCACAGCCCATGACTGCATGGTATTACGCTGGCAAGCAACGACCTAACTGTGTACAGTAGAGTGACAGGACCGGCACGAAGGAGGAACTATGAGTCAGCAACAATGGACCGCCGTGGATCGCTATATCACCGATCTCTTGATTCCCGCCGACCCGGCGCTGGAGGCGGCGCTGCACGCCAGCGCCACCGCTGGACTACCGGCGATCAATGTCGCACCAAACCAGGGGCGGCTACTCCATATCTTGGCGCTGTCGCATGGGGCGCGGACCATCTTGGAGATCGGTACATTGGGCGGCTATAGCACGATCTGGTTGGCGCGTGCCTTGCCGGACGAGGGCCGCCTGATCACCTTGGAAGCCGATCCGCAGCACGCCGCCGTGGCCCAGGCCAATATCGCGCACGCCGGCCTAGCGGATCGTGTGGAGGTGCGCATCGGGAAAGCTTTAGAGACTCTGCCGCAATTGGTGGCCGAAGGGCACGGTCCTTTCGACTTGGTGTTTATTGATGCCGATAAACCGAACACCGCCGCCTATTTCGCCTGGGCGCTCAAACTGACGCGGCGCGGCAGCCTGATCATCACCGACAATGTGGTGCGCGACGGCGCCGTGATTGATGCTGCCAACCCGGATCCCAACGTGCAGGGCGTGCGCCGTTTCAATGCCGCGTTGGCTGCCGAGCCGCGCATCACAGCGACCGTGCTGCAAACCGTAGGCAGCAAAGGCTACGACGGCCTCGCCTTCGCCATCGTCACCGCCGACCCAAAACCGTAGCCGGCCCTGCAAGCAGCATCGGGTTGCTGCGGCTGGTGGGAAGGGTGCTACTGACTTGGCCGTTTCAGCATATCAACAAAGCCATACCGGCAGTTCGCCGCTGATTAAGCGGCCACTGATCGCTAGCGGCCCAGCAACTTGCCCAGCCGTTTGATGCCTTCATCAGTCTGCTCTAACGTAGCCAGGCTAAAGGCGAGGCGCAAGTAAGGCGCGCCGGCGGCGGGATCGGGAAAGCAGGCGCGGCCCGGCAGGAAATCCACCCCCTCTTCGCGGGCACGAGCCAGCAATTCCGTTGAGTCCTGACCGGGCGGCAGCGTCACCCAGATGAAGAAGCCACCGGCCGGCGCGGTCCAATGCACGGCGGGCGGGAAGTAGTAGTTGAGCGCACGCAACATCGTGTCGCGCTTGAGGCGGTAGGTATCAAGCAGGCGCATAATATGCGGGTCGAGTTCGCCGGCGCGGGTGTAGGCGGCGGTGACATACGAAGCGAAGGGACTAGTGCCGCCGTCGTCTTTAAGTGAGACCAAGCGGGCCAGTAGCGCCTGCGGCCCTAGGATCCAGCCCAGGCGTAGCCCGGCGGCCAGGATCTTGGAATAGGTGCCGGCGCGCAGCACCCGGCCGTCGGTGTCCAGCGCCAGCAGCGACGGCGGCAACACACCGTCGAACGCGAGGTCGCGGTAGGCATCGTCTTCCAGGATCAACAAATCATACCGGCGGGCCACATCGAGCAGGGACCGCCGGCGGGCTAATGAGAGCGTGAGGCCAGTCGGGTTCTGGAAGGTCGGCACGGTATAGAGGAACTTGGGCCGCACGCCGTCGCGGGCCAGGGCGGCCAGTTGCTGCGCCAACGCCGCTACGTCCAGCCCCTCCGCGTCAAGCGGCACCGGCACCACGCGACAGGGATGGCGCGCCAGGATGTGCAAGATACCCGGCCAGGCCGGCGTTTCGAGCAGCACCGTGTCGCCCGGATCGAGCAACGCACGAGCCACCAGCCCTAGTGCCTGACCCGCCCCGGCGGTGATCAGGCAGTTATGGCCGCGCAAGTCTAGCCCTTCGGTGCGATTCAAGCGCTCGACCAGCGTAGCGGTTAATTGCGGCAGTCCGCCACTCGCCCCGTATTGCAAGGCACGATCGCTGTGCTCACGCAAGACAAGCGTGCCGGCGGTCTCTAAGGCTGCGGTCGGGAAGAGCGCTGGGTCGGGGAGGCCGTAAGCGAAGCTGATCGCAGCGCGTGGCGCACCAGGAGCCGGGCGCACATCAAGGTCGGCGACCGAAGCCGCCCAAACAGGCTGGAAGGAAGAGTGCATAGCGGTAGCGGTCCCTGGCGCGGCTTACGGGCCGAGCGGATTATCGGCGTAGCGAATTTCGGTCAGCGCCTCGTCTACGGCGTCTTGCAGCGTGGGATCCACATCGTCGCCCAACATCTGCAACGCTTGCTGCGCCACACGCCCACCCAATTGGCCCAACGCCCAAATCGCGGCGCGCTGCACTTCGGGGTCATCATCGTCAAGCAAGGGGATTAGCGCAGGCGCATTGGCGCGTTCGCCCATTTCACCCAGCGCCTGCGCCGCCTCGAAGCGCATCATTGGCTCGGCACTTTTCGCTTCCTTGAGCAGTGTCGGCACCCAGCGGCGATTCATGTTGCGGCCCATCGCGTGAACGGCGCCGGCGGGCAACAAACCGCTGTCTTCATAGGCGCGGGCGATTTCGGCTTCCACGTCGGCATTGCCGCCGAAGTAGCCTAACGCTTCTAGCGCGCGGCGGCGCACTTCGGGGTCGGCAGCCGGGTCGCGCACAGCCTGCAACAGGCTATCACGCAGCCGGGCGGCCAGATCGCGCTTGACCTTACCGGTTTCGGCACGCAACGCAGCGGGGCCGAGGATGACGGCGGCGGCAGCGCGCACTGCCGGGGTGGGATCGCTCTCCAACACGGTAATCAGGCGGCGTAGGGTGCCGGTACTCTCGTCTTCGACCAGCCCCTCAACGGCGCTTTGGCGCACCTGGGCATCGGGATCGTTCAGCAGCACCGTTAGTGCGCCGGCAAAATTGTAGTCGATGTTATCCTCCGCCACCTGGACCAGCATAGTCACGATTTTGCGCCGACGCGCCACACCCACACCTGGCCACAGCAGAGCAAGGGTCGCCCACTCGGCAGTGGGCAAGTCGGAGAGAAAAGTCAGGCCCGCCGCAGTTAGCGGCTGGTTATCGCCAATCAAAGCGTTGAGTTGGTCGTGAAAGTCCATAGTCATCGGTTGTCGGTCAGCAGTCGTTGATGGCGGTCGTTACGGATCATCGGCGTGTAGCCAGGCACCTTCGCCCACTACACGCCGGTGATCCGTAACGACGATTTAACGCTTGCTAGGGTCGTAGAAATAGGCGCCGGCCGTATCCGGATCGGCTTCGAAATAGGCGTGGTGGCCTGCTTCGAGGATTGCACGGAGGGCACCAGGCGAGAACGGGCGCTCCAGGTTGATAGCCGGCAAGAGGTCGGTCAGCAAGGCCATATAGCGGCCGTCTATCTCTTCACCGACTAATTCAAAGGCTTTGCTCACGATGGCTTCGCCCTTCTTACGTTCGGTCTCGTCCAACCGCTTGAGGCCATCCAGCCGAGGGAACCGCTCTTCGCGTAGAACCCAATCGGGGCTGACCGCCGCATAGAACGTAGTGGGCCGGTAGGCGAAACGATTGCGCCGCTCGTCGTATTGCAGTAACGAGTCTTCTTGCGCAGCGGTGCGCTCGAAGCGCAGGATCAGCACGTTGGCTTGGTCGGTCGCTTCCAGCGTGAAAGTCGCGCCCGGCACCAGATATTCGCCGAAAAAGGCATCGAAACCGACGATATAGCCGCCGCGATTGCCGGTCGGGTAGCGCAACTCCACAGGGAAGTTGGTGAACAGCGAAGGCACCTCGATCCGCAGCAGAGCCGCACGTTGATCTTCCAGCATCGGCGGCGGTAGCAAAGCGCGGGCAGCAGGGCTATAGGGCAGCAGCCCATTTTCGTATTCGTAGTAGGTCAGTCCGTGCTCCCAGGTCGTAGTGCCGGCGGGCACCGGCGGTTCAAGCGCCTGTGCCGTCGCATCTTCCAGGTAGCGGAAGTCGAGGCCCAGTTCGCTCGGCTTGCGCTTCGGCGCGCTAATCGGCGAGGCACCGGCCACGATCCAGAGCCGGTCGCCGGGCACGCCGACAAACTCGAAGTCCTTCTTTTCGCGCAACAGGCGATAGTTGAGCGAAAAGCGCAGGCGCTCGTAATCTGGGTCGGTCTCGCGCCGATTCAGCACGTCACCGAGAAACGCACGATCCGATAGGGCTTCCTGCGTTTCGATTAGATAATCTTTGACGCGGCGGAAATCACCTTTGCTGAAGCGCTCCACATGGTCTTCGGGATACCAGTCACCGCCGAAGGAGGCAAAGCGAAAATCTTCGCCCAACGCCTTACCGAGTAACGCCGTCAGCGCGTCGCCGTGTTCGGCCATAACGGCATCAAGGTCGCCGGCCAGATCTAGTGTAGCCGTGCCGTCGGCGGTGGGCAGCGTGAAGCGCACCGGACGCGGCGGCGCAACGGGCGGCGGCGGTGCGACAGGGCGGGTCGGCGCGATGGGCACCGGGGCAGGCGCTGGGATTGGCGGCGCAACGGGGGCCGTTTCCACAACAGCAACGGGTTCCGCCGGCACCACCGCCGGCGGCGCTGCAGCTACCGCTTCAGCAGGCGCAACTTCAACCGGTGCAACTGCTGCGGCCTCCGGGGTCGGCAACTGCATTTCGGCAGGAACCACTTCCGCCACAGGCAGCGGTTGGGTCGGCACCATAAACGGCGTGTTCAGATCCGCTTCGAACACGTCGGCGTTCGCAGCAGGCACTGGATGGGCTGGGGCCACATAAGCGGCAATGTCGGCCGGCCCCGACCAGCGCCCAGCCACGGCCGCTTCGGCCGCCGGTTCCTGGAAGATGGTGAAGGCTTCAGAGGCGCGCGCCTGGGCCTGGGCGATCCAGCCGTCGGTCAGTTCGTGCGACTCCTGCGCGGTTACATCGCGGGCCTCGTTGTTGAGCCGCCGGCGAAACATATAGCGCGTCTGATCCAGCACGTTGGCCGCGCCGCCGCCACTCTTGGTGGTGCTATAAGCGACCGTGCCGCCGCTTTCCAGGCGGGTAAATACGGCCGCATTGGCATCCAGTGCCGCAACCACCTGAGCGCGCAACTTATCGGCGCTCATTTGCGGGTAGTGACGGGCTAACCCCTGCACTAGGCGGTCGAGCGACACCGTAATCGGCGCGTCAGCGGCATACAAGATACCCTGACGACGCATCAGATCAAAGGCTTGGGCAGCCAGGGCGCTTTGCGCCGCGCTGCCGGTAAAGCTCGGCCCGCTTGTGGCCGCAGCGGTTCCACTGCTCATGCTGCTTTCTCTCCCTTAGGGGGCCGGGCCTTAACGCCCACGCCCGGCTTCATCGCGCAACCGCTCCAACCACAATCGCACCAGTTCCGCCGTTGCGCGCGGTCGCCCGCTGCGCCGCATCCATTCGAGCAGGCGGTCTAGATCGACCGGCCGCACCCGTAATTCATCATCCATCTTAACACCCTCCTCCTAAGACATTGGCACAGGCCGCCACCCCATTTTACACACAGCATTCTCCCGCCCGGTGCGCGGTAGGCCACTGTCTATTGTACCCGAAACTGCCGTGCCGCGCAACCGGGCGCGCAGCGTGAGCAGGAGCAACCCTTCAGCCGCAGAAGAGGGTATTCTACAGCGGCCGCCTTGACATCCCCTCGGATCGGCGTAGAATACAGCTATGACTGTACCCTCCCCACCGGCCGCGATTCGCACCGAACGGCTAACCAAGTGGTACGGGCCGGCGCGCGGCATTAGCGATCTCGACCTGACGGTGGCCGTGGGCGAGGTATTCGGCTTTTTGGGGCCGAACGGCGCGGGCAAAACAACCACTATTCGGCTGCTGCTGGACCTGATCCGGCCGACAGCGGGACGCGCCTGGATCTTCGGCCAAGATGTACAGGCGGCCGGTGTAGCCGTGCGGCGGCAAGTGGGCTACCTGCCGGGCGAATTGGCCCTTTGGCCGGGGCTAACCGGCCGGCAGACATTGACCTACCTCAGCAACCTGCGCGGCAGCGTAGACCCCGCCTTTGTCGCTGATTTAGCAGCACGGCTGGGGCTGGACCTCACGAAAAAGTTCCGCGAGTACTCACGCGGTAATAAGCAGAAAGTCGGCCTGATCCAGGCGTTTATGCACCGGCCGCGCCTACTGATCCTTGATGAGCCGACCAGCGGATTGGACCCGCTGAACCAGCAGGAGTTCTACCGAATGCTGGCCGAGGCGCGGGCCGGCGGCGCGACCATATTCCTCTCGTCGCATATCCTGAGCGAAGTCGAGCATACCAGCGACCGCATAGGCATCGTGCGCGCCGGACAATTGGTGCGCGTGGCCTCCGTCAGCGAGGTAGTGGCCGAGAAACGGCAGCAGATCGCCCTCACCCTGAGCGCGCCCGCCGATCCGACCGCGCTGGCGGCGTTGCGCGCGGTGCCCGGCGTGAGCAATGTCGCCGCCGACGGCAACGGGGTACAGTTTGCGGTCCAGGGCGATCTAGCCGGCGCGATCCGCTGGGCGGGCAGCCGGCCACTCCTCACGTTAACCAGTCATGAGCCGACATTAGAGGAAGCTTTCCTCGACTACTATCGCGAACCGGAGCCGGCCGCCGGATGATCGCTCTGCGCGCGGAAGTAGCCTATCTGGGGCGAGCGTTGCGGCAGCCGCTGCTCTGGCTGCTGATCATCCTCACCGCCGTGGTCGCGACGGCGGCCTACCAAGTACGCCGCCCCATCGCGCTCGACATCGGCACTGCCGGCGACCTCCCTTATCTGCACAATTTCCATGAAATCCGTAGCGAATCCAATGGGCGGACGTATCGCGCCTCAGATGCCTACGGCTATGTGGTGCTGCCGGCGCTGGGCGGTGGCGTGCCGATCAGCCTCACCCTCAGCCTGAATGCAGGCCGCGCCGGGGGACCGGTCACGATCCTGATCAACGGCACCCAGTTGCTGGATCGCAGCCTACCCGCCGGCTGGCACAGCTATCACTTCGCGCTTGATGCGGCCCATCCTGCCGCGCTGGCCGCCCGTGATCTAGTGATCGAGATCCGAACCCCGCCGGGTCAGGGCGTGCTGCTCGACCGAGTGGATGTCGGCGCGCCGGGGCCGGGCTTTGTCGTGCCGGCCCTCAGCGAGGTCGCCGCTATACTGGTGATTGTGGCGCTGGCCTATCTAACGCTAAGCCGCCTCCTTGCTACTGCCGTCTTCGCTGCGCGCAGAAGGACGGGTTCTCTCAGCAGCGCAGGAGCGTTACTGGTCGGATCGGGACTAGTCGCAGGGTTGGCCCTAATTAGGCCGGCAACGACGACGACGACTCCGGCGCTACTGCTGCTCAGTGTGATCCTCTATGCTCTGGTCGCGGGGGCGGGGCCGTTGCTCCGCGCCCTGTGGCCGGAGTTGCGTCTGATCGGGCACTTGGCGGCGCGGCCCGCACTGTCGGCGCTGCTCGGCCTGACCGTGCTCGGTCTGTCGGCAGCCTACCAGGTGCGCCATACCTATCATCTGGATCTAGGCAGCCCCAGCGACCAAGCGTATGTAGTCAACTTCCAAGACCGCGACGGGGAGCGCGGCGGTCCCACTTTTCGACCCAGTGGCACTTATAGCTATATCAACTTGCCTGGCGTGGGTGGCGGTGTGCCTTATACCCTCAGCGTCACGCTCAAGCCGGCGCGGAACGGTCTGCCGATTACGCTGCTGCTCAACGGCGATACGTTGTTCCAGCAGGCGATCAGCGGCACCTGGCAAACGCAGGCTTTCACGATAGATACTCGTTATCCACACGCCCTCGCGGCGCGTGACGCGGTGCTGGAGTTGCGGACCCCCGCCGTCCGCAGCGTAGCCGTGGACGCGGTAGACGTGGGAGCGCAGGGGCCGGGCTTTGTCGTGCCGGCGCTCAACCAACTGGCGGGACTGACAGGACTGGTGCTGCTGGTGTATCTGCTGCTGGGGCGAGCACTCACATCGCAGCCGACGGCAGGGCGCGTCGCGTCGGGTGGCGCGGCACTAGTCGGTCTGAGCCTCGTGGGCACGCTGGCCGCCGTCCATCTGCCACTGACCGTGACGACGGGGCATCTGGTGCTGACCGCCGGCCTGAGCTACGCGCTACTGGTGATCAGTGAAGCCGGGTTACGGCGGATCGTGCCGGCCGCCGGTAACGAGGCACGCTGGGCGGCGGCGATCTTTGCGCTGGCCTTCGCAGTGCGCTTCGGCGGCATGGCCCTACCGCAAAGCGTGATCATTGATATGCCCTACCATCTGAAATGGATTCACGAACTACTGGCCGGCAATCTGACCGCGCTGACCGATCCACACGGCGGACTGAATCAGCCGCCGCGCGAATGGGGTCTGGCCGTGATCATCCCCAAGTCGCCACTGTTCTACTTTGTCGCCACGCCGTTGGCCTTACTGCCCGGCAGCTTGGATACAGCGATCAAAGGGTTTGTTTGCCTGCTCGATGCCGGCACCGCACTGATCTGCTACGGCTTGTTAGCACGCTATGAGCGAGTCGGCGGCGGACGGGCGGGCCTGGGCGCGGCGGTGGTCTACGCCACCACCCCACTCACCTTCCGTGCCCTGGCTTACGGTATCCTGCCGACGATCCTCGCCCAATGGTTATCGCTGGCGGCATTTGTCGCCGTGATCGCCGGTCCCTGGGCTGGGGAGCCGGGAGCCGGCACGCGACAGGCGCGCCTGCCGCAGCACGTTTTACGTTTTACATTTTACGTTTTTTTCATCCTGCTGCTGGCGGCGGCGCTGGTTGCCTTCCCGACGATTGCCGTGTTCGATACCTGGGTGATCGGCGGCGTGGCGCTGACCCGGCTGGTGCGCCGCCGCCTGTGGGCAGGGTTGGGGCTATTGGGCAGTCTGGCCGGCGCATGGGTGGTAGCGATTGCAGTATACTATGGCCCTTATATCAGCGACCTTATCAATCACACCCTGCCGCAGATGCTCGGCCCCCGGCCGGCAGGTGCGGCGGCTACACCCGGCGGCAGCACAGTCCACTGGAGTGGTCCGCTGGACCTGCTCGGCTGGACAGCGGGCTACCTCGTCAGCCTGCTGCCGTTGCTGCTCGGCCTGACCGGCTTGGCGCTGCTCCGGCTGGACGGGCGGCGGGCGGCGGGCGGTGGCGCGGACACGGAAGCCCCAATCCAACGCGCAACACGCAACGCACAACGCGCAACACTCAGTACACTTCTCGCTTGGTGGGTGGCAATTCTGCCGATCTTTGTGGTGGTGAACTACCGGGTGGATATGATCGGCAAGCACCTGTTCTATACAATGGTGCCGCTGGCGCTGGGCAGCGGCATCGTGCTGGCCGCGCTGTGGCAGCGCGGCGGTTGGGCACGCTGGGCGGCGGGACTGCTGAGCAGCACGCTAGCCTGGACGGCGTTAGTTTTTTGGATCGAACGGCTAGTGCGCGCGAGTAGTTAAGGGGAACCTTAATGGATAACTGGTGGCTGGGTGGTCCGTTCCGCAAGACGTTGCGTGACTTGCGCGGCGCGGTGATCGGCTTTAGTGTAGCCGCACTGTTCTTGATGACCATAGATATTGTGGCCTACCACGTCACGTTGGGAGCCGGCGCGCCCGAACGCAATACGCAACTGGTCCAGATCCGCCGCCTCGCCGCGAGCTTCAGCTACCTGATCGGGGAAGTGCTGCCGCTCGACACCGTAGCCGGCTTCCTCAGCCTGCGTCTGCTAACCACACTACCACTGCTACTGGGCATTTGGGCGGCTATTGCCGGCTCCGGCTTGCTGCGCGGCGAAGAGGAACAGGGGCAGATGGATGTCCACCTATCTGCGCCCATCCCCCGCACAACCCTGTCGGTAGCACGTTGGGGCGGCTTTACCGTGGCTTGTGCAGTGATCGCCGCAGTCGTCGCGCTGGGCTTGCCGGTGATAGGCGGTATCGCCAGCGAACCTCTACCCGTCGAGCGCGCGGCAGTGGCCGCGCTCAACGCCCTAACAATGGTCTGGATGTGGGGCAGCATCGCCTTGCTATTGGGCCAATTATGCGCCGGGCGCCGCGTTGCCGCCGGTAGCACAGTGGGGTTAATGTTCGCGTCTTACCTGATCGAAGCCAACTTGGGGCGCATCGTCGGCTACAAGGCGCTCACCGCGCTGTTGCCGATGCACTACTGGCTCGCTAACCGACCGTTGGTGCCTGGGCGCGCCTTCGACCCAGCCGCCTATGCTATGCTGGTGGGCATCGGCGCGGCAGCCACGCTCCTCGCCGTCACCCTATTCAACCACCGTGATGTGGGAGCCGCATTTCGCATCGGTCCCCCCTCCCGCCGTGCAGGCAACGGCGGCAGCACCATTGGTCTCAGCAGCTTATTTACCCGCGCCTTACGGGATATGTCTCCATCTGCTATTGCCTGGGCCGGCTTCCTGGCCGTCTACACACTGCTGATCACCGCCGCCTTGCCCGATCTGATGGATCCCATCCGCACGCTGGCGCGCAGCCCGCTGGGCAAAATGTTTCTGGGGGGAGCCGACACGACGATGGCCGTGCTCCAAGCAGCCTACTGGTCGTTTGTCGTCCTGTTGCTGGCCGGGTTTGCTATATTACAAGTAGCAGCCTGGACCGGCGACGAAGAAGCAGGGCGGCTGGAACTGATCCTAAGCACACCGCAATCTCGCCTGCGGCTGCTGCTGGCGCGTTGGGCAGCACTAGCCGTGCTGACCGCCGCCGTTGCTGCCACAGTTGGCGGCGCGCTGCTGCTGGGCGACCGACTCTACGGACTGCAGCTCGATAGCTCACGTCTACCGGCGGCGCTCATTGGTCTACTGCCGTTTGTGTTGGTGATCAGCACGGCGGGCTGGGCACTCGCCACCCATTTGGCGCGCCCCGGCTGGGCGGTGCCGGCTCTAGCGGCGGTGGTCGTCGCCATGTTCATACTCGACGCACTGGCCCCGTTGCTGCAATTGCCCGACTGGGTAAGTCGCCTCTCGATCTTCACCCAATACGGCCGGCCCTTCGTGGCGGGCGGACGGGCGGACGGTGTAGTCGTCCTTAGCCTCGCCACCGCCGGGTTGCTGATCCTCGCCCTGTGGGGCATCGCCCGCCGCGACATTGCCAAATAAGTCCAATAAGGGAATGTGGTATACTGACAGGAACCAGAGGCACAAGCGCGGGGAGATCGGCATGGCCCTCGAAGGCAACCTCGAAGAATTTAATATCGTCGCCGTTTTGCAAACGCTGGCGGGTGGGGAGATGAGCGGTAGCCTCGGCGTGTGGGATGGAGCCAACCGGGCGGTCATCACCTTCCTACGCGGCTATGTCATCCACGCCGAGTCCACCTTAGAGGCCAACCGTATCGGCGAAATCTTGGTCCGTACTCACCGCATCACGCGCGCTCAACTAGAACAGGCCACTAGCGCACAACTCCGCCACTACCCCAGTCGGCGGCTCGGCCAAATTCTGCGCGAAATGCTCCTGCTATCCGATGACGACCTGGCGATGGGGCTACAGATCCAGATCCTCGAAGTGATGTCGCGCCTCGTGTTGTGGAATCGCGGGCGCTGGCAATTTCAGTTTGAGAACGCCGATGCCGGCGGTCCCCTACCCACCGGCTCCATGACGGTAGACGAGATTCTTAGTGGGCAGATTATCCTGCTCGACAACGTAGATCCCTTCCAAGATGTAAACGCGCTACTTGGTACAGTTTATAGTATCGTGCCGGGCCGCAACCGCGATAGCGAGCGCGTGGTGCTGGAAGGTGATGAGTGGACCGTGCTGAGTGCGGTAGACGGGCGGCGTAGTGTACGCGACCTGGCAGCGGTCACGGGGCGGGAACCTGAACAGGTCGCGGGCATCGTCAGCCACTTGCTGACCGCCGGGCTGTTGACCAGCAACGGCACCCCGGCTGACGAGTCGCCGGGGGGCAATTTTGTCGTCTCGCCGGCGCCCACAGCGAGCATGAGTGCGGACCCACCGCTACCGCGCCCGCCGACGGGCAGTAGCACAGTGATGGTGGACGCGGCGTTGACCGAGCGATTGCGGACGGTGCTGGCCGCGCTGCTGAGCCGCTCCGAGGGCCACGAAGTTTGCCTGATCAGCAGCAGCGGCTCGCTGATCGCGTTTTACGGCGAAAGCGTGCATTTGCGCTACCCAGCGCTGTTCGCGCTGGCGGCCGGCATCTTCGCCTCCTGGCAAGAATTGGGGCGCAGCTTGGGCGAAAATAAAGCCTCAACCCTCCTCTACCAGGGGGCCGACCTCAATATCTGTTTCAGCCCAGTCAGCACGCAAGCCATCTTGATGACGATCTACAGCCAAGCATCGCGCGGCGGCTTAGTCAACTTCTGGAGCCGCGAAGCCGGGGCGCGTCTAGCCCGCATCTTGGGCGAGAGCGCCGCCCCACCCAGCGGCGAACTACCTCCTGCGCCGCTGCCGGTCGGCCCCCAGCCCCCCGACTCACGCCCACCCTTAGCCGGCAGCGCCGCCCCGGCCCACTTGGGAACCGACTTCCAAACCGATGCCGCCCGCCAGATGGACGATCTCTTCCGTAGCCGTCGTTAGATATAGTCGGGGGAATATTGACCTTTATGCAGTGCCGCCTGCGCCATAAAGCAAACCGCCCGCCGCAACCCGAATAGGCGCGGCGGGCGGGGCAAGAGCCGTAAAATTACGCGGCGGGCGGGCCGACGGGAGCCGGTTGGGTCAAAGCCTTGTCGAGTTCGGTGCGTAAGGCTGTCAACTCGTCTAGGCGCTGCACGATTTGTTCCAGCAACACTCGCTGCGGCTTGTGTTCATACTCGGCACGCAAATCTAACAAGACCTGGGCCAAACGTCCCACTTTACGTACTTCGTCAATGTGATCCTGCGGACGAAAGGGATCGGTGAACGGCACAATGGACTCCTTCAGGTCGGTGATCGGACGGCGCGGGCCGGTAGTATAGCTCTCAGCATACCCCAAACCCCCTTTGTTGTCAAGCATCGGCAATCGGTCTGGAGGCGGATTTTAGGGCTTACGCATCTAAATTGCTTGCAAGACTTGGAGTAAGTAATCGTCGCTCCACCCGGCTTTGAGGCGCTTGCCATGCACCCCGACTTTGGCTGTCCGCTCGGCCTTCAGTAGATTCAGCGCGATGTGGCGCAGCACC
>JBBRPH010000039.1:0-51338 GCA_038228295.1 Chloroflexia bacterium
ACCAGCATCCACAGGCAAAAATCGTCAAAATTGGTTATCATTTGGGTGGTCCTCCGTTGGGTAGGGATAAGGTTGCACTTTCCCTGTATCACAGCGGAGGACCATTTGTCAATGCGTCGATCTAGCACATCGCCCTATTAGAGACAGGCAGAATCCCTGGTATAGCCTCCTTCGTTACGACTGAATGCTGCCGCCGTCCACGTTGATCGCCTGTCCCGTGATGCCGCGGCTAAGGTCGCCGGCCAGATAGGCGACGAGGGCAGCGACTTCTTCGGGCGGGATCAGCCGTCCTTGCGGACTCATGGCTTCGAGTGCGGCGCGTGCTTGATCGGCCGATTGGCCGGTGCGGGCGACGATGTTGGCGATACTCGCTTCGGTCATCGGCGTGTCGAGGTAGCCGGGACAGACGGCGTTGACGGTGATGCCGTGGCGGCTTAACTCGGCTGCCAGCACGCGGGTCAGGCCCAGCACCCCGTGCTTGGCAGCGGTGTAGGCGGTGGTGTAGACCACGCCGGTGCGAGCGGCCACTGAGGCGATGTTGATAATGCGCCCGCCGCCCGCCGCAATGATCGCCGGCAGGCAGGCTTTGCTTACGTAATAGACACTGGTCAGATTGGTCGCCAGCAGAGTGTGCCACAACTCGTCGGGATGGCCCAGGAACTTGTGACTGCCCGCCGCGCCGGCGTTGTTCACCAGGATGTCCAGCCCACCCAGCGCGGCGGTTAACTTATCGGCCATCGCCTGCACTTGTGCCGCGTCGGTCACATCGCACATATGCCATACGCAGCGACGCCCCAGTGCCTCGATCTCCACCGCTAGCGTTTCCAGTTCAGTCGAGGTGCGAGCGGTCAGCGCTATGTCGGCTCCGGCGGCGGCCAGGGTCAGCGCAATGGCACGGCCCAACCCGCGCCCTGCGCCGGTAACGAGTGCCCGCCGCCCGGCCAGGGGGCGGAGTGCTGATTCCGGCATGGTTACGCGACCCCAGCTACGACCGGCAGTGCGGCTAACGCGGCCTGCACGGCGGCGGCGGGATATTCATAGTCTTGTAGGTCACCGGCTAGATAACGGTCGTAGGCACCCATGTCGAGGAAACCGTGCCCGCTCAGGTTGAACAGGATCGTGCGCGCCTCACCCGACTCTTTGCAGCGTAGCGCCTCATCTATCGCCGCCCGGACGGCATGCGCCGACTCGGGGGCGGGCACTAGTCCTTCACTGCGGGTGAACTCCAGCGCGGCGGCAAACACCGGGTTCTGGGGATATGCGACCGCTTCCAGCAGGCCCATCTCGTACAAATGGCTGATCAGCGGCGCAGTGCCGTGGTAGCGCAGGCCTCCGGCGTGGATAGCCTGCGGCATGAAGCCGTGCCCCAGCGTGTGCATCTTGGTGATGGGCGCCATACCCGCCGTGTCGCCGTAGTCGTAAGCGTAGACCCCGCGCGTTAGCGACGGGCAGGCCGCCGGTTCCACCGCGATCACACGTAAACCGGATGCCCGGCCCGCCAGTTTATCCGCGATGAACGGCAGTGCCAGGCCGCCAAAGTTGCTGCCGCCGCCCACGCAGCCGATCACCACATCGGGATAAAGGCCGGCCTGCTCCATTTGCCGCTGCGCTTCTTGCCCGATCACCGTTTGGTGCATCAAGACATGATTGAGGACGCTGCCCAGCGCATACTTGGTGTCGTCGCGCATCGCTGCGTCTTCAACCGCCTCTGAAATGGCGATGCCCAAACTGCCGCTCGATTCGGGGTCGTGGGCCAATATAGCCCGGCCCGCCGCCGTCTCGTCACTGGGACTGGGGATCACTCGCGCGCCATAAACCTGCATCAGCGAGCGGCGGTAGGGTTTCTGCTCGTAGGAGACGCGCACCATATAGACTTGACATTCCAGGCCGAACATCCGGCTCGCCATTGACAGCGCACTGCCCCATTGTCCGGCCCCCGTCTCGGTGGCGAGGCGTTTCACCCCTTCGATTTTGTTGTAGAACGCCTGGGGCACGGCGGTGTTCGGTTTGTGGCTACCGACCGGGCTGACCCCTTCGTATTTATAGAAGATGCGCGCTGGGGTGCCAAGTGCCTGCTCCAACCGATGTGCGCGATAGAGCGGCGTGGGCCGCCACAGCCGGTAAACCTGCTGCACCTCCGGCGGGATGTCAATGTAGCGTTCCCGGCTAACCTCCTGGCGGATGATCTCCATCGGGAAGAGCGGGGCTAAGTCGGCAGGGCCGATGGGGGCGGTGGTGCCGGGGTGCAGAACCGGCGGCAGCGGAGTGGGCAAATCCGCCTGGATGTTGTACCAAGCGCGCGGCATCTCGGTCTCTGCCAGCAGGTATTTCGTCTGATCGTTCATGCTATAGACCCCTTCACTTCACTTCAATAGCTAGCTAATGCCAATTATCTACAGGCTCCATTAGGCAGAGGTCGGCACGGCCGGCGGCCAGCACAGTGTTGACCTCGTTGGCCGTCGTCAGATAGCCGCCGACCAGCGTGGCAATGCCCGCCTCGTTGCGGATGCGGGCCGCAAGTGGGGTTAAGAAGCCCCGACCGTAGGGTGCCTCGCCGGCGGGTGTAGTCTGTCCAGCCTGCACAGTGATAAGGTCACAGCCGGCTTCGCGCAAGGCCCGTGCTACCGTGACCGCATCCTCAACCGTGCCGCCGCGCACACCGTCGGTCACGCTGAGGGCCACGGCTAGCGGCTTGTCGAAAGGCCAAATTGCGCGCACAGCTATCACGATTTCTAGCGGAAAGCGCAAACGGTTCGCTAGGTTTCCACCGTATTCATCGGCGCGTTGGTTCGTCAGGGGCGACAGGAACCCCGCCAGTAGATAGCCGTGCGCCGCGTGAATTTGCAGAACATCGAAACCCGCCTTGTCGGCCTGTTCCGCCGCCCGCACAAACGCCGCCCGAATCGTGTCCATGCCCGCCCGATCTAACGCCTGTGGCACTTGGCTTTGCGGTGTGTAGGGCAGGGCCGACGCGGCGATCAGCGGCCAGGTACCTGTCGGCAGCGGGCGATCTAGCCCCCCGGCGCGGGGGCGCGTGGCTCCCCGACGCCCAGCATGGCCGACTTGCAGCAGCAACCGCGCCGGTCCAGCCGCGTGTACCGCCGCCGTGATGTGCTCCCAAGCGACAGCCTGCGCATTTGACCAGATGCCCGCGTCGTCGGGTGTGATGCGGCCGTCACTCGTTACTGCCGAGATGGGGGTCACGATCAGACCCGCCCCTGCCGCGGCTTGCGCGGTGAATGCTGCGGTCCATGCCGCCGGCGGCAACCCGTCGTGGGCTGGGCAAGTCGGCCGCGCCGGCAGCGCCACCCGGTTGAGCAGGGTTCGTTCCCGCAGGTGCAACGGGGTGAGCAAGGGGGGAGGTACGACGCGCGCGCTGGACACTCCGCTATAGGTGCTATCCACTAGCGCGCCGAAGTGGGGGTCGCGCAATCGCAGATCGTCATAGGTGATGCGCCCGCTGCGCGTCAGCAGGTGGAAAGCGAACGGCACAGGCGGTAAGTTGACATAACGATACAGTGTCTCGAAATAGCTGCGGCTTTCGGCGGCGGCGCGTTGGAACAGCTCGACCACCGGGCGGCGCTCAGTCTCGTAGGCCGCCAGGGCCGTCACCACATCCGGCTGGGCATCCAACGCCGCCGCCAATGCAATCGCATCCTCCATCGCCAGCTTGGTGCCCGACCCAATCGAGAAGTGCGCCGTGTGGGCCGCGTCGCCTAACAGCACGACGGGTGGTCCGAGACCTAGTGTTGCGTGCCAGGTTTTGGTAGTTAAGCTGGGGAACTGTATCCACTTGGAGTTATTGGATTGCAGCGCCACGCCACCCAGGTCGGTGGCTAGTAGCTCTTGGCAGAAGGCCAGGCTCGCGGCTTCGTCGGCGCGGTCTAGGCCGGCGGCTCGCCAAACATGGTCGGCGCATTCGACGATAAAAGTGCTGGTGGTGCCGCTGAACGGGTAGGCATGGACTTGGAACAGGCCGTGCGGCGTGTCATGGAAGATAAAGGTGAAGGCATCCAACACGCGCTCGGCACCCAGCCAGATGTAGTGCGCCTTGCCCAATGTGATCTGTGGCTCGAACACGGCTTCCTGAGCTTGGCGCACTGTGCTGTGGATGCCGTCGGCAGCGATCAGCAGATCACAATCGGCCAGTGCCGCCGGATCGTCCACCATGGTGCCGAAGCGTAGTGTGACCCCCAATTCGGCGCAGCGCTGCTGTAAGATGCCGAGCAGATCGCGACTTGCGATACTGGCGATGATATGACCGCCACAGTGGATCGTCGTGCCGCGGTAGCGAACATCAATCGCATCCCAGATGACGAAGCGATTGATGATCTGCTCATAGCTACGCGGGTCGGCCCGCTGAAACGAATCGAGTGTACGATCCGAAAAGACCACGCCCCAGCCGTAGGTCACGGTGGGCGGGTTGCGCTCCAGGATTGTGACTTCGCGCGTGGGGTCGGCCTTCTTGAGCAGCAAGCCGCAATAGAGGCCCGCCGGTCCGCCGCCCAGGATGGCGATGCGGTGCGGCCCACTCACGCCGGTTCCTCACCTAGCACGCCCTGCGCCGTGACTCCCAGCGCGGCCAGAATCGCGGTCAGGCTATCGAGTTGGCCCAGATCGGCGACTGTGGGGAACAGGATCAATTCGTCGCAACCGGCTTCGGCATAGCCGCGTAGAAACCCCGCCAATGCTTGTGGCGTGGTTAGCAGGCCGGCTGCGATCTTGTCGGCAAAGGGGCCGGTGAAGGCGTAGTAGTCGCGCAGGTAGTCGGCTCCGCCGCCGGCGGCGGGGCCGAAGGCGAAGTAGCCTTGCGCCCACAGTTGGGGGTGGCCCGGTCGCTCGGCATCGGCCCAGGCAGCGCGGGCCTTATCGGCGGCGCGGGCGAACGCTTTAGGCGGCCCGCCGCCATGCACATAACCGTCGGCATAGCGGGCCAAGCGCGCAAAGCTCCCATCGCTCAGGCCGCCCACCAGCAACGGCGGGCCGCCGGGCTGTGCCGGAGCCGGGCCGTAGCTAGGGTCTTCCCAATAATTCCGCAGTGTAGCCAACTGCTCCACAAACCGCCGCCCGCGCGTGTGATAATCCACCCCGGCGGCGGCGTAATCGTCGGCTCGCGCCCCGACTGCTACCCCCAGTACCAGTCGCCCTCCGGATAAGGCATCCACGGAGGCTGCTTCTTTCGCTAGGCGGGCGGTGACGTGTAGGGGACTAATGATGATGGTGGTAGCAAGCCGCACGCGCGCGGTTACGGCGGCGGCGGCGGCGAGGCTGATCAGGGGGTCGTAGCTATCGTACACCAGGCGGTCGAGCACACCGAGGCTGCTGAACGGCCCGCTATCGGCGCGCCGTGCCCATTCGATGACCGCCGCTCCGCCCATGCTAGGCAAGGTTGTAGGCAGTCCCACACCGACTCGCATTGTGCTGATCCCCCCGTGTGCGCCATTGGACCGGGTTTCGTGGCCCCACTATACTCCAACGCACGCGGGAGTGTCAAACAGCGGTGTAGCCTGTTCGCCGGTTTTCCGCAGGCGTGTGATCAAAGCGCAGATCGCCCCCACCCAGAGTTGGTGCTGGGTGGGGGCGATTTGTGCCAACGTCAGCCGAGTTGGGCGGCTATTTTACCGTGGAGTTGTACTCATTCAGATTATCATTCGCCTTGCTCGCCGCATCATCCAGCGCGGCTTTGGCCGAGGTGAATTTGCCGAGTAGGAACTGCTCCATCGCCCCTTCGACCAGGGGTCGTGCGCCGGCAAAAGTGCCGAACACCGCTCCGGCGGTGGCCGGGCCGGCGGTCGTGGCCCGCAACTGATCTACCGCTATCTGGAACTGCGGATATTTCGTCAGCGCATCCTTCATCACTTGCTGATCGTAAGCGGCTTTGCGCGTCGGATAGTAGCCGGTGTTCGATGCGAAGAAGGCTTGCGTTTCGGGCTGCGCGGTGAACTTGACGAACTCCCACGCGCCCTGCTGCTGCTCCGGTGTGCCCTGGTCGGTGATCCAGAGGGAGGCGCCGCCGATAATCACGCCGCCGGGTGCGCCGCTAGGTTTGGGCAGGAAGGCCACGCCGATGTCCACCTTACCGCCGGCTTTTGCGGCCTGGCTCGACCAGCCGCGCAGGGTGGCGATGCTCTCAAAGGTGATTGCCGCGTCGCCCTTCGAGAAATTCGCGCCTAGCGTGGTGCCGTTGGTGGTGCCGCTGGCACGGCCTACGCTGCGGCCCACGCCTTCATCTTGCAGCTTCTTGAGGAAAGTGAGCCAATTTTGGCCGGCTTCGCTATTAAATACCAGCTTGGTGGCGCGCGCGTTGCGCCCGTTGCCCGGATCGGCATACACCGCGCCCTGCGTTGCCATCTCCTGTTCGAGGATCCAGCCGTAGAGCGTGAAGTCCACCCCACTGCGGGTGATTTTGCCGTTCGCATCTTTTTTCACCAATTTATGCGCGGCGGCCAGCACCTCGTCATAGGTCTGCGGCGGTTTTGCCGGATCCAAGCCCACTTCTTTGAAGGCGTTTTTGTCGTAATACATGACTGGGGCCGAGCTGTTGAAGGGCATCGAATAGAGCTTGCCGCCGACCGTATAGTAGCGGGCTACTGCCGGCTCCAGATCGTTGATAATATCGAGCTTGTCGCGGTCGATAAAATCTTGCACCGGCCGCACACGCTTCGAGTCGATCATGCGTTGGGTGCCGATGTCGTAAACCTGAACGATATTGGGCAGCGCGCCTCCGGCCAGGCTGGTATTCAGCTTGTTGATCGTGTCGTCGTAGTTCGGCTGCTGCACCGCTTCGACGTAATACTTGCTCTGGCTGGTGTTGAACTTGTTGACGACCTGCTGCGTCACCGCGCCGTTGAAGCCGGTCAAACCGTACCAGAAGGTGATCTTGGTCGAGCCGGCCGGCTGGGCCACCGTTGGATAGGGGGTTGGCGGTACAGCCGTCGCGGCCGGCAGGGCGACGGTCGGGGTCATCCCGGCCGGCATAGCGGTGGGGGTCATGCCGCTCATCATAGCGGTTGGTGTTTTCCCCCCCGGCATGGTGGTCGGGGTCATTCCGGCCGCCATGCCGGCGGGGGGAGTGGTGCCGGTCATAGCGGCAGTCGCAGCGGTGGTAGGGGCCGCCGGAACGGCGGTGCCGGCGGTATCGCCACAGGCCGTTAGTAGTCCGGCGACCAGTAAGCCCCCCAAGGCTGCCGACCGGCGGCTATAGAATTTTCCTAACAATTGCACTTTTCTCCTCCTTTACGAATGGTGCTGCTTTTAGTACTACACTGCGCTACAGCGCATACGAACACGCCGCTGCCCCCCTGCATCGCCCAATCGGTGGGGGGTGTACCGGCCTGTACGCCTCTTCAGTATAGCCGAAGATCATTAGCAGGAAGTTAAGGCCGCTGCGGATTCCCTCAGCCTTTGAGCGCGCCGGCGGTCAGGCCGGCGATCAACTGGCGCTGCCCGATCACCAACAGCACCAGGGTCGGCAACATGACGACCAGGGTGCCGGCCATCTGCAAATTATACAGCGTGATCTCGGACGACCGAAAGACCGTGATGCCGACTTGCGTGGTCCGCCATTCGGCGCTATCTGTGACTAGCAGCGGCCAGTAATACTGATTGTAGGTGTTCAGGAAGGTGTAGACCGCCAGTGTCCCTAGCGCCGGGCGCGACAGCGGTAACAGAATAGACCATAAGTAGCGCGTGCGACTGCATCCATCTAGGATCGCCGCCTCAAATAGATCGCGGGGGATGGTGAGAAAGTACTGCCGTAACAGGAAAATCCCGAACCCGCTTGCCAGAAACGGCACGATCAGCCCCTGGTAGCTGTCTTTCCAGCCCAGGTTGACCACCGTCAGATAGTTGGGCACGATGATCGTTTCCCAGGGGATCATCAGCGTGCCGAGAAACACAAAGAAAAAGAACGGCTTGCCGGGGAATTCCAGCGTAGCCAGCGCATAAGCAGCCAATGCCGAAGTCCCCACCTGACCCACCGTCACCGCCGTCGCCACCACAAAGGAGTTCAAGATCCATCGTCCTAGATTGCCCTCCTGCTGGAATACCGCTTGGAACACCGCCCAATCGAGTTTGCTGAAATCAGGGATCAGCGTTGGGGCCAGGGTCGGGCCTTGCAAGGCCAGCGAGAGCGAAAAAAACAGCGGAAACAGCAGTACACCGGCCGCCGCGATCAGCAGCACGTAGAGCGCTACCGTCTTCCCCCCCTCGGTTAACCGTTGCGCCCCACTTAGGGGTTCGCCCGTGAGACCGGCGGTGTATTGACTCACTGGTAATGGACCCTCCGATCCAGCAGGCGGAACTGAATCAAGCTCAATATTAACAGCACCACAAACAAGACGACCCCGATAGCGGAAGCAAAGCCGTAGCGATTGTCCTTAAAGAATGCACTATACAAGGCGAACACCACGACGTTGGTGGTGCCGTCCGGCCCTTCGTTAGCGATCAACACATTGAACTGCGTGAACGCCTGGAAGGCGCTGATGGTAGCGATGATCAACAGAAACAGTAGGGTCGGGGTCAGTAGGGGTAGGGTGATGTGGCGAAAGGTGCTCCACCCACCGGCGCCGTCAATGCGGCTGCTTTCATATAAGTCCTGGGGAATGGCCTGTAACCCCGCCAGCGCGATGATAAAATTGAAGCCGAGCGTGGTCCAAATGGTCATAAAGGCGACGGCAGGCAACGCCGTCAGCGGGTCGAGCAACACGCCTTCGGTTTTGAGATGCAACACATCCAGCACCCAGCGGGTCAGGCCCAGGCTGGGATTGTAGATCAGTGCCCAGATGACGCCGGCACTAGCGACTGAGATCGCTACGGTGCTGGTGAAGATGGTGCGAAACAGGCCGATGGCGCGCAGGCGCACACTCGCCAGCAACGCTAGGCCCACTGCCAGCACGATGCCGGGCGGCACTACCAGCAGCACAAACTGGAACGTCGTCCAGATGCTGCGCAGGTATTCATTGCGCCCACTGCCGTCCAGATTTAAGATACGGGTATAGTATTTGATGTCATTAAAACGCGAGGGGTTGCCAATCGGATCAGTGATGAAAAAGCTCAACCATAGAGAGCGGAAGAAGGGGATGTAGGTGAAAGCGGTGAAAATGATCAGCGCCGGAGCCATATATAGTACGGCCCAACCGAGATCACGCCGGCTGCGGCGCTGGGGCGGGTCACTACTCCGCTGAACGGGATCGGGTGCCATACGCAGCCTGTCGGACCTCTCTGTTGCCGCGCTGTAGCGGCGGGGTGAACGGTGTGCGTCTCGCCCAGTCTATCACACCGCGCCGCCGGCGGCAAGTCCGACGCACTGAGTGCTGCAGCCGATCCGCACCCAGTGTCGCGTTCTCATAAGCCGATCCGCCGGGATTGCGTAGGCCCCGGCGGATCGGTAGCGGGTTAGAAGACGATCGCGGCCGCGTCCTTCAGCACAATGGCATGATGGTCGGTGCCGAAATCGTCCAGCGTTTCGTTGTGATGGGCGATGATCTGCGCGGCAGCCAGCGCCGCGCCGTCGGTAGTCGTGTGTGCGTCGCTCACCAGGGTCACATCGTAGCCGAGACTCGTGGCGCGGCGGCTGGTCGTGTCCACGCACATTTGCGTTTTGTAGCCGACCAGAACTACATGCCCCACGCCGCGCGCCTGTAGCTCGTGCTCCAACGTTGTCTCGAAGAAGGCATCGGAGGCCCGTTTGCGGATCACTATATCCTTCTCCGTGGGGGCCACGGTCGCATGGATTTGCCAGCCGGCACTACCGGGGGCCACGGCACTGTCCGCATCGCCGTCATGCTGCACATAGATCACGGGGACGGCGGCCACCTGGGCTTGCGCCCGTAAGCGGTTGATGCGCTCCATGACGGCGGTGGCCTGGTAGGCGGCATCGGGGCCGCTAAAGAACGCCTCCTGGACATCAATGATGACCAGAGCAGTTTGACTAGACATCGTAATTTGCTCCTCTGCGTTATGCGAAGATCGCGCGCAGGTGCCGGCCGGCACTTGCGCCTGTCAGGATTCAGCGGCGGCAAAGGCGGTTATCGGGCGGGGTGGTGGGGCAGCAGGGACACATAGGGATACAGTCAGCTCCTAACTTAGGGCACCGGTGCGCGCCACTCAACTGCGGACTCGCCGGCAGGGTCAGTATAGGCGATGAATCGCCCGACGACAACCACCGGTGGCTGGAGGTGGTATCCGTCGCAAGGCGGAAGGAGATCGCAACAGGTATGAGTTGGGTGCATGGGGGTGTACTGATGAGTGCGTTGCGGGCGAGCTTGGTCACAAGCTCACTAGGGGTGTGAATAGTTACACTACTCTAGCTAGTTGACAAGTCAGTGGACTTGTGTTAGCATTAGACTTGTCTTACTCCTAGATGAATAGACATTACCCCATAGCTGCACGCTTGTAACCCCCTTTGTAGCGACTGCTTCCTGCTGCTCTTTTGGGTTGTGTTGCCTGTGGGACGTTTTGTTGAGGGCGCATTCGCAACGCGGTGGATCGTGGCAATCCGCTTCCGCATCACCGGCTCCCGGCCCATAGGCAACCAGGGACCGCAGGCCTTTTTCGCTACTTACCGCTTCTCACTTCAGGAAGGAAAAGTCTCTGTGAACAGAACTCAACGTCGCCGTCGCTTGCTCTCCAGCCTGGGCGCGCTGATCCTCGCGCTGCTGGCCTTAAACGGCCTTGTGGGATCGCAGCAAGCCCGCTCCGCTGCCCAGAGTGGGCCACCGGCGGCTACGGCCATACCGATGCTGCCGAGCGCTAACGTGCCGGTGGTCAAGATTCCCTGGACTGCGCCGAGTGCCGTGGACAACGCCCGTCCCGCACAGGCTGCCCTCGCCCCGGATACCATCCACTGGATTGATCTGGGCAAGATGGGAGTCCAACCGGTGGCCGATTTTGCCACGGCGCAAAAAGAAGCGGCACGCGGCGCGCAAGGGCCGGCGGCCGGTTTGAGCGCACCGCTGGGCGGGGCCATCGGCTCCGACAATGCCTATATGAGTATCAGCCCCGATGCCGCTCGGCCTTCGACTGCGGCGGCGGTCGGCACCATCGCCACCGGCTTCAAGCCCTATGAATTGGTCATCTATACCTTCAGCGGGCAGGGCACGGCTTATGTGCAGGCCAATGCTGATGGGGCGACTTTCGTGGGGTTGAGTACGGGCGGCGGCTCGGGCTACGCCTGGGTGCGCGCGCAAGGCTTATACAGCGGCAAGGTGACGGGCGGGGTGGTTCAGATTACGCCCAACGCCCCGCCGGTGCCCGGCCTTGCGGTCGGGCCACACGCGGTCCGCCCCGGCGACCGCGTGTATATGTACGGCGTGCGCTATACACCCGGCACGACCTTATACGTCGCCCGCAATAATACGGTATTGAATCCGAGCGGCTACCCCGTAGATCCGACGTTCGGCACCAGCCCCCTGATCCAGATCACTGTCCCGGCGGGGCAGGACGGCGCAGCAGTCTATAACAGTTACACTAACGTCAACCCGATAGGCAGCTTGGCCGGCCAGAGTATCGAAGAGCGCGCCGATGCCGGCCCCATCCACGCACCGCTAGGCGACCGTAATATCACGCGCGCCTTTGTGGATCGCCCGGTGTTGTCGAGTACTGTGACCACCACCCTCGGCTTGATCGGAGAAGGCTTCCAGCCGAACGAAGTAGTCAACCTAACGCGCAATCCCGGCAGCTTAGTGGGGACGGCTACCGCCGACGCAAACGGAGCGGTGGCTTTCCTAGCCCAAACCCCGCCGGGGGCGAACCTCTATAGCTTGGTGCTGCAAGGCGTGAGCAGCGGTCGGCTCGGTTACGGTGCGTTGCTGGCCGACAGTCGCGCCATCAACGTGCCGACGACGATTGTCTCCCCGGCCCACGGCACGGGTAGCGGCGGGGTCAACGTCCTTTTCACCCGCTTTGCGCCCAACCAGGCCGGTGCCCTCCAGCTCGACGGGACTATCGTGGGTGGGATTAGCACCAATGCCGAGGGGTTCGGCAGCGTCCCCTTTGCCAAACCGTCACAAGGGCAACTGGTCCATAGCTTTGCCTTTAGTGAGAGCATGGGTATCAACATCGCGGCCGGGGCCATTGTGTTGGCTCACAGCGGCACCATTGTCGGCACCGTCCATGACGCGGTGAGCGGCCAACCAATCAAGGCCACCTTACGTATTAGTGATCTAGTGGTACAAAGTGATCCCACGAACGGTGGGAGCTACTCCCTCACTGCCCCCGTGGGCGGCTACGGCATGAACGTTACCGCCAGTGGTTGCTATGTGCCCCAGAATATACAAGTCACCGTTACCCATGACACAATTACGACCGTCAACGTGACGTTGGCGCGCAGCCCGATTGACGCAGTAGGTTACGCTTGCTACGACAACGCGGGTCGCGCCTACACCCCGGCCGCGACCCGCCTCTTTTCCAACAACTTTAACGATGAGACGGCGAACTTCACCCTGCCGTTTGCGGTCAACTTCTACAATCGCAGTGTGACGACCGGCACGTTGAGTGCTAACGGCTTTATCACGCTCGGTAGCCAGTTCGCCTGCCCACCCGATTGCTACCCTAATAACCCCTCGATTCCTTCGCAGGGTCTTCCGAATGGCCTCGTAGCTGTGAACTGGGACGATCTGCACGGCATCAACACCGACCCCAACAGCGGAATCTTTACTGGGGTTGTCGGTAGCGCGCCCAACCGCACCTTCCTGTTCGAATGGCGCGATTTTGCCAATGCGAACGATACGACTACCAGCAATACCGTAGAGTTGCAGATTGATGAAGCCGGCGGCAATTTCTACTTGGTCTACCCCACCTTTAATTTAGGCGCGGGGGACGGCCGGGAGGCCACCATCGGTAGCGAAAGCTACGACGGTACGACCGGTGTAAACTACCAATCGAACACCGGCACTGGGCCTAGCGGCGAGTTGACAAACTATATCTGGGCGGGCAACAGCGTGCGGATCTCGCAGATCATCAACCCGACCGCCACCGCGACGCGCACGATCACGCCGACCCCGACGATCACGCCGACCCCCACCAATACCGGCTCGCCGACGCCTACCTACACCCCGACTGCCGAAACCTGCCGCACCGACGGTAACTACGTGCAATTCCAGGCCACTGCTGTGGCCCTCGACCCCGGCACGCTAGACATCGGCAACCACGGCGATAATGTGAACACCACAATTGCCCTGCCGTTCCCTTACACCTTCTACGGCCAACCGTTCAGCAACGCCAACATCAGCTCAAACGGTACGCTCCAGTTCAGCAGCAATACCACACCCGCTACCAATGCGTGTTTGGCAACCGGCTTGCTCAACGATGCCATCGCTCCCTACTGGGATGATCTGCGGACCGACGGCGCAGGCGGGGTCGGGGTCTACACCTCGCTGGTGGGTAGTGCCCCCAACCGCATCTTCAATATCGAGTGGCGTGCCTGTGTCTATGCCAGCGCCGGCTGCACTAGTATGGATACGAACTTTGAAGTGCGGCTGTACGAAAACACGCAACGCATGGAGCTGGTCTACGGCCAGCTGCTGCAAAACGGCAACTCGGCCTCGGTGGGGGTGCAACGTACCACCGGCAGCCTAGCGCGCTCCTTCTCGTGCAACACGCCCGCGCTCATGCCGGGGCTGCGGATCACCTATGTCCAGGTGCCCTGCGCTACCCCCACGATCACCCGAACCCCGACGATCACGCCGACCGCAACGAATACGCCGACCCGTACCGCCATCCCGACCCTGATCCAGGGCAGCCCCACCGTACCGCCGATCTGCGATAACCAGCACGCCAGCTTCAGCGTGGCGTTGAACGGCCGTAACGTTGTGCCGAGCAACACCAGCCAGGGTATCGGTCAGGGCACCTTCTCGCTGTTGCTGATTAACAACACGATGAGCTACAATGTCACCTATCAGGGACTGGCCTCCAACGAGACCGCCGCCGATCTTAGCGTCAGTGCGCCGGGCACCAACGGCACCGTCTTCTTTACGCTGCCACTAGGCACGCCGAAAAACGGCTCGTTCCCGTTCCCGGCCGATAAACTTACGGCCCTGTATGCTGGTAACGTCTACCTGAGCATCCGTACTGCGGCCTTCCCCGGTGGCGAGATCCGCGGCCAACTGATCACGCAGTGCGGCACCCCCGTGGCGACGCAAACCCCCGGTGGGCCGACCGCCACGCCCGGCGGGCCGGGCGCGACCAATACGCCCGGTGGCTGCACGATTACCTTCACCGATGTGCCGGCAGGGGTCTATTTCTACACGGCGGTGCAATACTTATACTGTCACAACATTCTGTCCGGTTACAGCGACAACACTTTCCGCCCTTACAACAACACATCACGCGGTCAAATGGTCAAGATCGTGGTCGGCGGGTTCCATGTTCCGGCCTATACCCCCCCGAACGGCACCTCTACCTTTGCCGATGTGCCGGCGAACTATGTGTTCTACAGCTTTATCGAAGCTGCGGCCCATGCCGGCATTGTCGGCGGCTATACTTGTGGCGCTAGCGGTGAACCCTGCGACAGCACACATCGGCCCTACTTCCGACCGGGGGCTGATGTCAGTCGCGGCCAACTTGCCAAAATCACGGTGATCGCGGCAAACTGGGCGTTGATCAACCCGACGCGCGGCTCGTTCGCTGATGTGCCTACGAACTCGGTCTTTTACCAAGACATCGAAACTGCGGCCTGCCGTGGTATCATTAGCGGCTATACCTGCGGCGGCACCGGCGAACCCTGCGATACGGGGCGGCGACCCTACTTCCGCCCAGTCAACAGCGCCGCTCGCGCCCAAATCGCCAAGATCGTGTATCTTGGCCTGACCAACACCGGTCCCTGTATCGCGCCGACCCCCGGACCGTAGCGTTCTGTAGGTTCATGTGCCGCGCCGGCAGGAGTAGCCTCCTGCCGGCGCGGTGTTTTATGGTTTTAATGCCGTCGCCAGGCGGCGTTCCGTGGCGGCCGCCTGGGGGTAGCCGGCTGCTGCCAGTAGGGGCGCGGCAGCAGCGTGGATCGCGGGGTTGCCGGGGTCCAGCGCACGGGCGGCGGCGATCTCGATCAGCGCGCGATCCGGCTCGCCGCGCGCCAGGAAGCCGCTTGCACTCGCCAGGTGTTCGTCGCCTAACGCACGGTAGCGGCCCGCCTGCCGCGCCCAGGCCGCCGCTCCGGCCCAATCGCCGGTTGCTTGTCGCCCAGCGGCTTGGGCCACGGCCAGAGTGCGCGCCAAGCCGTCGCCGGGCAACCGGGCCTGGAGCACAGTTGCCAGGGCGGCAAAGCGGGCAGCGAACGGCTGGGCCACGGCACTATCCTCGCGCAAGATCACCAACCGGGCCGCTTGCCCGGCCACCGTCCGGCCGGTGGGCGGTGTCGCCGCTAAGGCGGTGGGCAGCGCGGCATCGTCGGCGGCGATCAACCAGTAGATGCGCCGTGGGGCCGGCCGTTCACCCAGGCTCGGGTCTGCCGCGTCGGCTACCTGCACGCTGGAGCGCAACGGCGTGGCGGTGCGCCAGTACCAGTCGCAGACGCGCCAGGCGTGCTCGGGCTGGCTAAGGATGCCGATGCCGTCGCCGGGTGCGGCCAACCCGGCCAACAGCCGCGCCGCCGTGCGATAGTCGGGGCGTGCCGACTGGCCGGGCGGCGACTCGCCACGGGCCAACGCGCCAACCACTTCCGGCGCGCCGCTGAGGGCCAGCACACTGAGCGTCAGGGCCGGCCACGCCCCCCTTTGCGGCCACCACGCTCGCGCTGCCCGCCCTACGTGCGTCAATCCCCCCCCGGCTAGTAGGCAGAGCCAGGGATAGTTGCTGCTCCAATAGCGCGGCGCGACCAACTCGCTTGACCCGGCCAACGACAGCGCGAGTAGCCCCGCGCCGGCTACAGTCGTCATGCCGATCAGGGCGGTTCGCGCCGCCCCGCCCGCCCGCCACACCGTCACTGTGCCCACGGCGACGGCTCCCACCAGTGCGACGGCCCAGCCCACCCCCGGTGCCGGGCCAAAACTGAGGCCGTTGTAGAGCAGCAGTTTGACGGCGGCATCGGTGGGGTTGTTGCCCGCTCGGTCACCGGCCCACTGTACGCGCAGCATTTCCGGCAGGGCGGGTAGCGTGCCGACCAGCAGTACCGCCGCCGCCAGGAGCGGGGCACGCAACTGCCGCCGCGCCGCTCTCACCCTCGATCCCTCTCCTGAAAGGTCGGCGCTGGGCGCAGGTATGGGGCGTGCCGCTGCGCGCACGACCGGCCACAGCCGCGCCGCCGCCCATAGTCCCAACCCCGGCAGCACGGCATAGACCATCAGGTAGCTACTTGCCACGCCGGCCAATCCGGCTCCCACCACGCCCGCCCACCAACGCGCCGCGTGAGGGCCGCCTTCGAGCGCCCTATCAAGCGCAATCAGCGCCGTCAGGGCTGCGAGGGTCAGCAGAGCATACGGGCGTGTTTCATCCGACTGGAAGAGATGCCCATAGGACGTTGTCAGTAGTAGGCCGCTGATCAGGCCGGTGGCTGCTCCAAAACGCCACACGCCCCAGGCCGCAAGCAGCGCACAGGTGAGCGCGCCCGCCAACGCGAACGGCAGCCGGGCTGCCACCTCCGCCGGCAACCGGCTGCCCAGCAGATCATTCACGGCCATCGCTGCCCGCATCAGCAGCGTATGGCCCGGCGGCTGGTTCCGCACCTCGCCGAACCGCCCGCCCACAATATCCGCCCACCCCCAGCCTGCCACGGTCAGCGAGGCCACTTCATCACGCCAAAATCCGGCAGCGGCGATCAGCCCCAGCCGTAGGAGGAGGGCAACGACGAAGGTGATCAGGGGCGCGTGCAACGTAAAACGCAGAACGTGAACTGTGCGGCGGGTGAGGGGTCGTTGGGGTCGGCCGGTATTGTTAGGGGGTGCTACGATTGCGGCTCCTACGGGTAGATCAGACGTAGAAGGGCGGGTCGGTAACACATTCGCCAGCTGCTCTGCACCCGCCCCTCAGCACAACGCATTACGTTTTACGTTTTACGCACTCACCTGGCTCGTCAGCAGGATGGCCTCGGCAATAGCGCGCATGGGGCGACGGGTGTCCATACTGGCCTTCTGGATGCGGCGGAAGGCTTCGGCCTCGTTTAGGTTGAACTGGGCGATCAGCACGCCTTTAGCGCGCTCCACCAGCTTGCGCGTTTCCAACTGCTCGCGCAGGTCGTGGCTCTCGTGGTGCAACGCCTGGAACTCGCGGAAGCGCGCCAGTGTGACTTCGATGGCTGGGCGCAGTTCACCCTCGCTGAACGGCTTAAGTAGGTAGCCCACCACGCCGGCTTCTGTGGCCCGGCGCACTAGTTCGGGATCGCTGAAAGCCGTCAGCAGCAGCACCGGCGCCACGCCTTCAGCCGTGAGCGTTGCAGCGGCATCAATACCGTCCAAGTCGCCCGGCATCCGAATGTCCATGAGCACCAAGTCGGGTCGGCTTTCGCGGGCCAGTGTAATCGCACCTGTTGCGTCGGCGGCCTCACCGATCACCGCGTAACCCATCTGGGTCAGCAATTCCCGCAAATCCAGGCGAATAATCGAGTCGTCATCCACAATGATGAGCCGCGTTTGTGCCATCCCGCTTCCTCCGTCCCCTTCTCCGCCGGCGCGTGCCGCTCCATTGCCGCAACGCTGGCCTTCATTATACGCGGGGCGGCGAAAACGTGTCAAGCACATTTTTTCGATAAGACCCGGTTTTGTGTTACAATCTGTGCCTACTGGATCTGTGGACAGCTTACGCACGCCTGGGCTCCCCGCACTGCGGAGTCCACTGGCACCTTGCGCCGGCCGCGCAATTGCAAGTGTCAATTCGCCATCACAATTTGTTTGCCATTGGCTATTGCGCGGCGGGCAAAAGTGTGATACAATCACGCCAACTGAATAGCGGCGTGAGCCGTATGCCCGCGTAGACGTGGAATAGTACCTGTGCGGCGGATTTCCAGCGAATTGGGGAGAGTGGAAGCCCAAGCAATTGCCGCACAGCGAACCCGCCACTGAGCGGTCCGCCGAAGAAAGCGCCCCACAGGGCGCAAGTAGGAGGGAATGGGTGGTCCCCAAGCCAGAAATAACCACGAGCGGTCACAGGCCACAAATGTGACAATAAGGGTGGTACCACGGGAGTTTAGGCTCTCGTCCCTTAGCGGGGACGGGGCTTTTTTATTGCCCAAAAACCGGGCGTTTCCAGCAACCTCCGATCCCTGTAGCTACGGCGTGTTGTGGCGATCCATACGAAGGGTATCCCCTGAGCGGGGAGACAGGAGGAATAGCGATGCGTATTCAACTGGATAAAATCGCGTCAGCCACGGCACGGATGGGCTTGCCCACAGAAGTCGAAATCGGCCTGACGGTGCCGGCCGAACGCGGCGGCATCGTCATTGTCGAAGCGCTGGAAGAAAAAGCGGTGTATGGCGAACTGGAGCTATGCGGGGGCCGCCTCGCACGAATTATCAAGGGCGACCGGATCGCTGGAGTCCTGGGCGAACGCCAGGCGCTCAAAGGCTTTGTCGGCGCTATCCCCACCCAGGTGGTGCAGGGCGATGTATTGCATATTCTGAATATGGGCGGCGTGATCGGACAGTGCCGATCAGCCAATCCCGAAGTGGGGCAGCCCTTACGAGTGCGCGTGCTGGGCGCGGCGCTACACGAGGGTCGCCCGGCCAACATCGCACAGGGCGCCGTGCCCTGGCAAACCTCCTTACCCGTCTGCGCGCCGCTGATTCTGATCTCCGGCACCTGTATGAATGCCGGCAAGACGACCGTCGCCTGCGAACTGGTGCGTGTGCTGCGGCAGCGCGGTTATCGCTTGGCAGCGGCCAAACTCGCTGGTGTCGCCACCCAGCGCGATCTGCTCAGTATGCAAGATCACGGAGCACAGGCCGCACTCTCCTTCAGCGATGCCGGGCTGCCCTCCACGACCCGCACTGATAGCTGCATTGTGCCGGCGGCGTTGGGCATTCTCGCGGCGTTGACCGCTACGCGCCCCGATGCCATTGTGGTCGAGTTTGGCGACGGCATCATGGGCCACTATGGGGTGGAACATCTGTTGCGGAGCGCGGAACTTATGGCCCATGTGGGCGCGCATATCCTGTGCGCCAACGACTTGGTCGCCGCCTGGGGTGGACTGCGCTTCCTGACGGATCTGGGCTTGCGTGTGGACTGCATATCAGGACCCGCTACCGACAACAGTGCCGGGGTAGATTATATCCAGGATCGGTTTGGGCAAGTCGCGGCGAACGGGCGTAGCGCGCCGGAACGCCTTGCCGATATTGTCGCGGCTGCGGTGTTCGGCGTGGGAGCCCTCCCGGCGAAGATCGGAGCCTGATCGGCTTATGCACCATGCCTAATAGAAGCAATCACATAGGGAACAGGGGCGGCACTGTTTTGCGCCGCCCCTGTTCCCTATTCGGCTCCCCATTACTGGCATATGCCCTGCGATGCCGGTTCCGTGGTTGGTTCGCCCGGCGACGGGGTCCAATTTCCGGAACAGTTGGACCCCCATCGTTGCTTGTTGCCGGTGCCCAACGGGGCAGGCTGGTCAGCGAAAGCGTGCGGCTCTTCTATCCGCTTGCTATTCTGCGGGCGCGTTGCTCTATCCCGACACGCTGTCCAGCAGGGATCGGCCGACGCGGCGGGTGAGGATCGTAGCTTTACACCATGTGATCGCCCTGGAACTGTGCAGTCGTCGCTGTCCCCGCGATCTCAGAGTCCCGATCGTCACCCACTGCGGCAGTGATCGGTCCGGCGATCTGCCGCTGCTGGAGCGGGCCGAACACATCGGCAAGCATGACGAGTTGCGCCGACGTAACCTCGTCGAGGAAGTGCCGCCGGATGCCCGCCACGTGCAGCGGCACCGCTCGCTCCAGCAGTGCCAGCCCACTCTCTGTCAGGAATGCATAAACGCCCCGCTTGTCTTCGACGCAGCGCCCCCGCCGCGCCCACCCGTGCGCCTCCATCCGCCGCACGCGGTAGGTGATGACGTTGGGCTCGACACCGAAGGTCGTGGCAAGCTCCGTCATGCGCCGCCGCCGCTGCGGATCAATCTGGAGCAGCATAAGGATGCCGTAATCAAGGTGAGACAGGTCGAGGGTCCGCTTGAGATCGTCTTCAAGTGTAGCCAGAAGGTGGAGCATTCCCTGGACTAACGGAACCCAGGCGCGCTGCTCCTCTTCCGTCAGTGGCCGCACCCGGAGACAGTCTACCTTCGTTCCCATAACTTCTCCACAGCCCCCAATCTCAGGGAGTATAGCAGTCATGCACACTGTCGTTGTCGTTCTTTCCTCGCTATTATACCATGTGACCGCTATGGCTTCCCATTTGAAGTATATCTTGTAAATTTGAATTATTTATGGTATTGTGAATTTGAAGGATATGGCGCCTATCCCTTTTGAGGCACTCGGCTTGGGCGGCGACCACGATCATCCAGACACGGCAGTACAATCAGACCCGCTCACGCTAAGGAGCTGCAGACCAATGCCTACTATTCATGTTTGGCCTTCGTCACAGCCCTCACAGGCACCCCCACATACTCATCCCGACCCAATTGCGCTTTACGGCACGCCAACCTTTTCACCCTGGCGACCCCGGCTTGGCGCGCCGCTTTCTCAGGACGAGCGATCCGTCCGCAAGAGTACCGTCGCGCCTCGGACTGCACCCCACTCCCTTCCACATGACCACCCGTACAGTGCTAAGGAGAGAAGATCGATCATGAGCACATTCCTCACAAGCGGTGTCCGACTAATGCACCTCATCGTAATCAGCGATTACGACCGTGCCCTCGCGTTTTACCGCGATGTCTTAGGCGCGACCCTCGTCCGGGAGATGCCCGGCACCCTAGCCTTCCTGGACTTTGCGGGCGGCCGGCTCCTCCTGTCGGTGCCGGGCGGTCCCACCCCGGATAAGCCCACCGTCACCTTTGCCCCACCCGCCACGCCTGACATCGTCAGCAGCGAGATCACGATCCGGGTGCCGGATTGCCACGCCGCCTATGCAGCACTGCGTGAGCGGGGTGCGGTGTTCCTCACGCCGCCGGTGGAGTATCCGTGGGAGATCCGCGCGTTCTTCCGCGACCCGGACGGTCACTTGATCGAGATCAGCCAGGGCGACGAGTACGCGCCCAATCGGACAGGGGACACTGCACACTGAGTGCTTATCGTGGCGCTATCGTTCACTATACCCAAAGCACACGGACGGATAGTAGGCGTCATCTCTTTAGGGAAGTACCTCAATTTCAATCCGGGGACACAGCACAACGGAGTCGATATAGTATCATCGCGATCACAGGAGCAAGCGGGAACATTGGGCGGCATCTGGCACGGATGCTCGCCACTACAGGGACACCGGCACGACTACTGGTGCGTGAGCCGGCCAAGGCCGAAACATTCAGGGGCAAACTGGCGGTCATAGCAGCGGATCTTGATCGGCCGTTGCGCAGGCCACCGGTCGGAGTCCAGGCACGTTCGCGGATTGGGCGCACGCCAACATCGCGGTGGTGTTATGATAGTATAGGTGACGTGTTGAGCGGTAGACAACCGTTGTGGGCAATCACCCAACACGCCGTTCTCTGACGCCACGCACCCGCATAGTGGCTTTTTCGTGCCACAGCGGGATCAACCACAACCAAATGGACAGTACGAGCGACAACGCGACTGGGGCACTAGGCGTGCGATGCCCATGGCGGGGTATGAGCCGCTGTATGTAGGAGGGATCAGATGAGTGCGACAAGCGAAACGAGCATAGCGTGGCCGGATCTGCCGTATGATGCCTGGAAGGATACCCGCGACACACTGCAACTGTGGATGCAGATCGTAGGGAAGGTGAAGCTCGAACTCTGCCCTTTTCTCAACCAGTGGTGGGAGGTTACCTTCTACTTGACCGCCCGTGGCTTGACCACCGGCATCATCCCCTGGCGGGAGCAGAGCTTCGACATTGACTTCGATTTCTTCTCCCACCGCCTTGCCGTTCGTTTGAGCGACGGGCGGGTCCGGGAGATAGCGCTGGAGCCGCGTTCG
Source organism: Chloroflexia bacterium (assembly GCA_038228295.1). Taxonomy (GTDB): domain Bacteria; phylum Chloroflexota; class Chloroflexia; order QHBQ01; family JAICKM01; genus JAICKM01. The sequence continues at coordinate 22,001 of JBBRPH010000039.1, forward strand.
GTCGCCGCGTTCTACCACCTGTTCATGGACGCACTCGCCGCACTCGGCATCGAAGTGGCGATCATGCCGATACCCGCAGAGCTGCCTAACCCCACGCGGTTCGATCAGGACACCGCGCACGCTTCCTACGATCCGGAGTTTGTGCAGCGCTGGTGGCGTGCTATGTTGGCGGTCGGGCGCGCCATGGAGCGTTTCCGAACACCCTTCCATGGTAAGAGTAGCCCGGTGCAGTTTTTCTGGGGTGGGTTTGACTTAGACGCTACGCGGTTCAGCGGCAAGCCCGCGCCGCCGCCGTCGTCAGGCGGGCGCATCATGGAATACGGCGAAAATGAGGAGAACTTCGCAGTTGGGTTCTGGCCGGGCGACGGGCGTTTCCCCCACCCCGCTCTGTACGCCTATATGGCGCCTGCGCCGGAGGGTATCGCGCAGGCGCGGCTGCAGCCGGATGGGGCGCACTATGATGCGACCCTCGGTGAGTTTATCTTGCTCTACGACGATGTTCGCCGCGCTCCCTCGCCCGAAGATGCGGCCGTCAGCTTTTTCCAGAGCGCCTATGAAGCGAGCGCGCTACTAGCGGCCTGGGACCGCCCGGCCCTGGAAGGCAATGTGCCGGATCTGAAGAAAACACGCTAGCGGGGGCGGTGCGCTCCCGCAAGACATCCACGATAACACGCACGTGTGGTCGGTGCCGGGCGCCATTGGCGCAGCGCCGACCACGCGATAAACATAGAGAGAGGATGCTATTGGTGCCTACCCCCATTAGCCCTATCGTCAAAAACAGCGATGAGGGCCATGTCTTACAGTTCAGTTCCAGTGAGAAGCTCGTCTGGAAAGCGACCGCGACCACGACAGGCGGTATCGCAGATCAGTTCGAACTGACAGCGGACCCCGGCCACGCTGGGGCACCGGAGCACATCCATCGCGCGGTGGATGAATTCTTCTACGTGTTGGAAGGGGCGTTCCGCTTTAAGGTGGGCGACAAGCTGTTGACCGCTGCGGCCGGAACTTTCCTCTTTGTCCCGCGCGGGACGGCCCACACATGGCGCAACGCGCTGGAAACCACCTCCCGTATGCTGCTCACCTACATTCCCGGCGGTATGGAGCCGTTCTTCGAGGAGGCATCGCCTTATATGTTCGCCGATCCGGTCGATCTGGCCGGCCTCGCAAAAGTGAACGAGAAATATAAAACCGACGTTGTGGGGCCGCCACTGCCGGGCTAGAGCACAGGACGCGCCGGATTAGGTGGCGGGGCAGCACTTAGTTAGTGCCGCCTTGAAGCTTTTACGGATAACAATAAGATCCCATTGGCGAAGCCGCAGGGCGACACACATCCAAGTAGCGCGGCGCGATCACACATAGTGTGTTTTCTGCGCCCTCGCGACTTCGCCAATGGGATCACAATGATACACCAGCCTAGGAGTCGGCGCAGGCAGACCGTGATCGCCGTGGCGCACGGCTCCTTCCCGATTAAAACTAGAGCCTGTTCTGTACTCGTGCGCGCAGCCGGCAAAAGCCGGGGTCCCCAGTATTGGGGTTACGCTACGGTACGCTTTGTATCTGTATGCTAGATCCTGCGCCTGAGGAATCTTAGAAAACACTGAGCGCTCGCCAATAGCCCCCCCTACTAACCATGCGCCGGTGGTAGTTGTAATGCCGCCGTGCCGGACCCCGCTCCAAGGCGAGGTCAAAATCCCCCACTTGCTCACGCAACCACTCCGTTTTTGCTCCGCCGTATCTATACCGTGTCCTTATACAAGTACCACATAATCTTTATATTTCCCTTAGCCAAGCCGTAGTATGATTCTTATGGAGGATACGCCCTGCGCATTGGAGTGTGAGTTCGCAGCACGAGGCGGCCGCAAAAGACTTACACGGGAGGAGGAGTCGCATGGAGATCCCCCTGGTTTTGTTCGTCGAAGACGAACCCCATTTACAGCGGGTACTCACGCGCGTGTTGCAAGAAAGCGGTTATCGAGTGCAGGCTGTGGGTTCTGTGGAGGCGGCGGTGGCCGCCGCTCTGGCCGAACGGCCGGCGGTGCTGGTGTTGGATGTCAACCTACCGGACGGCACCGGTTGGGGCGTGTTACGCCGGCTGGCGAGCCATGGTATCACCTGCGCCACGCTGCCGACGATTGTATTGTCGGCCGGCCAATCGGCACCGCGCCGCATAGCCGAGTTCGCGCCGTGGGCCTTCTTGCCTAAGCCGTTCCCGGTGGATGCCTTGAAACGGCTGATCGCGGAGGCGCTCGGCCTAGCGGTACCGGATATTACTACTCAGGAGGTTCGGAATGGATGATCTGTTGTACGTGGGCTTGATCGCCCTCTTATTCGTAGCCTGTTGGGGCTATACTCGCCTCTGCGAAGCACTAGGGAGGCAATCATGAACGGGTCCTGGGATATCCTGCTCTGGTCGGCCATCGTGCTAGCCTTGCTGATCTATCTGGTCTATGTGTTGTTGCGGGCTGAACGCTTCTAGGCGCAGTCTGCTCACCCTGTGGTTAGTGAAAGAAAGTGAAAGAAGAGGATAATGGAGACCTTAATTCCTGGTGCGATTCAGCTCGTCGTGTACCTAGCCTTGCTAGTCGCTATCACGCGGCTGTTGGGTGGCTACATGGCGCACGTCTTTGCAGGTGAACGCACCGTGCTGAGTCCTGTTTTAGTGCCGGTGGAGCGTGGCCTTTATCGCGTGCTGCGGATTCACCCGGAACGGGAGCAGAGTTGGCTTGCCTACACCTCGGCCATGCTTGCGTTCACGGTCGTGGGTGTGCTGCTGACCTATGTGCAGCAACGTGTGCAGGGCGTGCTACCGCTGAACCCGCAAGGGTTGGGGGCAGTCGGGCCCGATCTATCCTTTAACACGGCGGTGTCGTTTGCGACCAATACCAACTGGCAGAACTATGTGCCCGAAACCACGTTGAGCTACCTAACCAATATGACCAACTTGGCGGTGCATAACTTCACCTCGGCCGCCATCGGTATCTGCCTAGCTATCGCCCTGATCCGCGGCTTCGCCCGTCGCGAAACGCGCGCTATCGGTAACTTCTGGGTAGACCTAGTACGCTGCCATCTTTACATCCTGATCCCGATCTCGTTCGTGCTGGCGCTGGTGCTGGTTTCGCAAGGCGTGATCCAGAACTTCAACGGCTATCAGACCGTGCATACGGTGGGTGGCGGCGTACAAACCATCGCGATGGGGCCGGTCGCCTCGCAAGAAGCGATCAAAATGCTCGGCACCAACGGCGGCGGTATTCTCAACGCCAATAGCGCGCATCCCTTCGAGAACCCGAACGGCCTCACGAACTTCTTACAGATGCTTGCCATCTTCTCTATCGGTGCGGGCCTGACCTATACCTTTGGTATCATGGTGGGCGACCGGCGGCAAGGTTGGGCGCTGTGGGGCGCGATGATCTTGGTGTTTGTGGCCGGTGCGCTGATCTTGACGGCCGCCGAACAAGCCGGCAACCCCCTGCTGACGAGCCATGCCGGGCTAAACCAAACGGCAAGCGCACTGCAGGCCGGTGGCAACATGGAAGGCAAAGAGGTGCGCTTCGGCATCTGTTCGAGTACGCTGTTCGCCACCATCACTACCGATGCCTCGTGCGGTGCAGTCAATGGAATGCACGACAGTTTCACGCCCATTGGTGGCATGATCCCGCTGCTCAATATCGCGCTGGGTGAGATCATCATCGGTGGGGTCGGCTCCGGTCTGTATGGGATGCTGCTGTTTGCGGTACTGGCCGTGTTTATCGCGGGGCTAATGGTGGGTCGCACGCCGGAGTACCTGGGTAAAAAGATCGGCGCGTTTGAGATGAAAATGGTCACATTGAGCATTCTAGTGCTGCCGCTCACCATCTTAGGCTTCACCGCTCTGGCGTTGGTCTGGCCGGGCGCCCTCGACGCACGCAATAATAGCGGGCCGCACGGCCTGAGCGAGATTCTGTATGCCTATACCTCAGCGGTCGGCAACAACGGCTCGGCCTTTGCGGGCATCAGTGCTAATGTGCCGTTCTACAACATTACGATGGGCATCGCCATGATAATCGGGCGGCTCTTTATCATCATCCCAATGATGGCCCTGGCCGGCGCGCTGGCCGGCAAAAAACGCACCGCCGCGACGACCGGCACTTTCCCAACGCATACGCCACTGTTCGTGGGCCTGCTGATCGGTGTGATCCTGATCGTCGGCGCACTAACCTACTTCCCGGTCTACACCCTCGGTCCCATCGTCGAGCATTTCCAGATGCTTGCCGGCAAACTGAATTAAGTGAGGCAAGAGACTCCCATGGCTACCAATACAGAAACGTTAACGCCGGGCGTGGCCCCCACCCAACCGGAGAAGCGTGACCGCAGCGCCCGCAGCCTGTTCACGCCCGAATTGGTGGGGCCGGCGCTACGCGACAGTGTTCGCAAGATGAATCCGCGCACGCTGGTCTTAAACCCGGTAATGTTTGTGGTCGAAGTGGGCAGCGCACTGACCACGATAATGTTGATTAAGCTGATCGCCGATGGCGCGGACCTCCGCACCGTAGTCGTCAACGCCTCGATCATTGTCTGGCTGTGGATCACCGTGATCTTCGCCAACTTCGCCGAAGCCCTGGCCGAAGGACGTGGCAAAGCGCAAGCCGACACCTTGCGTAAGACCAAAGTGGGCGCGCAAGCCAAGCGCCTGACCGCTAGAGCTAGCCGAGCTTACACGGTCATCGGAGCTACGGAGCTACACAAAGGCGATCTGGTGCTGGTAGAAGCCGGCGACCTGATCCCTAGCGACGGCGAAGTGGTCAGCGGCGTGGCCTACGTCAACGAGGCGGCCATCACCGGCGAGTCGGCTCCAGTGGTCAAAGAGCCGGGCACCGATATTTCGTCCAGCGTCACTGGCGGCACCACGATCCTCAGCGACTCGCTGGTGATTTGTATCACCGCCGAGCCGGGTCAGACCTTTATTGACCGCATGATCGCATTGGTCGAAGGGGCGGCACGGCAGAAAACGCCGAACGAAATCGCACTTAACATCTTGCTGGCCGGGCTGACGATCATCTTCCTGATTGTGGTCTTCACGCTGGGGCCGATTGCCGGCTACGGTGGCATTGCCCTCACGGTCATCACGCTGGTGGCCTTGCTGGTGACGCTGATCCCGACGACGATTGGCGCGTTGCTGTCAGCTATCGGTATCGCCGGCATGGACCGTCTGGTGCAACGTAATGTGCTGGCGATGAGCGGCCGGGCCGTTGAAGCGGCGGGCGACATTGATGTGCTGCTGCTTGATAAGACCGGCACGATCACGTTCGGCAACCGCATGGCAAACAGCTTCCTACCGGTGCAGGGCCACACGCGCGAAGAACTGGCCCAGGCCGCGCTGCTGGCTTCGGTGGCCGACGAAACGCCCGAAGGCAAGTCTATCGTCACCCTGGCCCAGAGCATGGGGTTCCAAATCCCCGCCGAGTGGCAGGGGCGCGACGTGGAGGCCATCCCTTTCACCGCCGAGACGCGCATCAGTGGCGCGACCCGCGGCGGGATGCGGCTGATCAAAGGCGCGGTCGATTCGGTGGGTCGCCAAGTGACTAGCGTGCCCGCCGACCTGACTGAAATCAGCGATTTTGTCGCCAACGAGGGAGGCACGCCGCTGGCCGTGGCCCGCAACGGCGAGGTGCTGGGCATCATCTATCTGAAAGACACCGTCAAGCCGGGTATTCGCGAACGCTTTGAGGATCTGCGGCGCATCGGCATCCGCACGATCATGGTCACGGGCGATAATCCTCTGACGGCAGCGACGATTGCCCGCGAGGCCGGCGTGGACGATTTTGTGGCTCAGGCCAAGCCGGAAGACAAGATTCGCCTGATCCGCGAACAGCAGGCGCAGGGGCGGTTGGTGGCAATGACCGGCGACGGCACCAATGATGCCCCGGCGCTGGCCCAAGCCGACGTGGCGGTGGCGATGAATAGCGGCACGGCGGCGGCCAAAGAGGCCGGCAACATGGTAGACCTCGATAGCGACCCGACCAAGTTGCTCGACATCGTGCAGATTGGCAAGCAGTTGCTGATGACCCGTGGCGCACTGACGACCTTCAGCATCGCCAACGATGTCGCTAAATATTTCGCCATCTTGCCGGCTGCCTTCGTGACGGTCTTCCCGGAGTTACGTGCCCTGAATATCATGGGTCTCAACCCCGGTACCGCCATCCTGAGCGCGATCATCTTCAACGCCCTGATCATCGTCGTCTTGATCCCGTTGGCACTGCGCGGGCTAACCTACCGCGCGCTGCCCGCCGCCGTGATCTTGCGGCGCAACCTGCTGATCTACGGCTTAGGTGGCATCATCGCACCCTTCTTCGGCATCAAGCTCATTGATCTGCTGATGAACCTATTCGGCCTGGGCGTGTGACGGAGTGTTGAGTTCGGCGTTCTGAATAATCGCCAACCGGCAACTGACGACCGGTAACTGAAATGAGGGTATACTAAATGGCTATCGAAAAGATGGATCCGATCCCGGCGGCGGCGGTGCCGAGTACGCCGGAGGCGGCGCTACCGCTAGAAGAGGGCTTTCACATTGGACGGCAGTTGGGTATCGGCACGCTGATGCTGCTGGTAATTACCGTGGTAACGGGCTTGATCTACCCGCTGCTGATCACGGGGATCGCGCAGGTTGCTATGCCGGAGCAAGCCAACGGCAGCATGGTGACGGCGAAAGGTCGGCCGGTCGGCTCGGCACTGATCGGCCAGGTGTTTACCCAGACGCAGTATTTCTATGGCCGCCCTTCGGCCGGTGCCATGTTCGACACCAATGTGGAGACCATGCCGGGCGTGTCGGGTGGATCCAACCTGGGGCCGACCAACACCAAGTTGGTGCTGACGACCACGCTGCAAACCGCCGACGCGATCCGTCAGGAGGAAGGCATCACCGGCACCGTGCCGGTGGATCTAGCGACCACTTCGGCTAGTGGCCTGGACCCGCACATCACGCCGGCCTCAGCCGCAATCCAGGTGGCGCGCGTGGCGAAAGCCCGCAACCTGGCGCCTGCCCAGGTGCAGGCGCTGGTGGATCGCTACACCAGCGGGCGTGATCTCGGCTTCCTGGGTGAGCCGCGCGTGAATGTGTTGCAACTCAACCTCGCGCTGGATCAAGCGCAGGCCGGCAAGTAGCGTGGCGGGCGGGATGCAATGCGGCATCCCGCCCGCAAGGATCGGCAACACAATGAAGTGGAACACACGGGCACTAGCGGCGACGGGTTGGGGCTATGCACTGGCCGGGTCGGCGATTGCCGCGACCACAGCGGTTCTTTGGCTGACCCAGGCTGTCTTAAACCTGGGCAGTATCTATCTGGTTTATCTGGTGGCCGTGGTGGCGGTGGCCGCCTGGGGCGGTGGCCGGGCCGGTATGCCGGCGGCGGTGCTGGCGTTCCTGGCGGCGAACTACTTTTTCATTTCCCCCCGCTTTACCTTCACTATCGCGGACCCGCAAGATATTCTAGCGCTGATCATTTTCCTAGCGCTGGCGACCGGCACCAGCGGCGTGCTGGCTCGCCTGCGCGCCGAAGCCGCCGAAGCGCACCGGCAGACCCAAGCCGTCGCCGCACTCTATGCTCAGAACCAGACGCTGCAAGACACAGCTACTCAAGCCGAAGTGCTGCGCCGCACTGACGCGCTGCGCGTGGCGCTGCTCTCCGCAGTGGCCCACGATCTACGTAGTCCACTGGCGGCGATTCAAGTGGCGGCCGGCAGCTTGTTGAGCCGCCGCTTCACTTGGAGCGCCGCCGACCAACAGGCGTTTCTGACGATGATTGTTGAGCAAGTGGCGCATATTAACGGCCTAATCAGCAATTTGCTAGCCCAAGATCGCATTGAGGCCGGCCAATTGCGTCCGCATAAAGAACTTAGCGCGCTCGGCGATGTGATCAGTCGCGTGCTGGATCGCTTGGCCGGCAGGTTAGCGGACCACCCGGTCGCCGCACTGATCTCGTCCGACTTGCCGCGTATACCATTTGATATAGTGGAAATCGACGAAGTGCTGACTAACCTGCTTGAGAACGCGGTTAAATATACGCCACCCGGCACACCGCTTCGCATTAGCGCAGTGCGCGACGGCGCGATGATTCGCATCAGCATTGCCGACCGCGGACCGGGTATTGCGGCGGAACACCTGCCATACCTGTTCGACCGCTACTACCGCGTCCACGCCGGGGACAACGGCGGCTCCGGGTTGGGGCTGGCTATCGCCAAAGGTATCATCGAAGCACATGGCGGGACGATCACCGTCGCCACGCCACCAGACGGTGGTACGGTATTCACCTTTACCTTACCAATACCGCGTGCGACAGCGGAACCAATCGCCCCAGCACTGATGGAGGAAGCATCCCGATGAGTAATCATGCTAAGTTTATCTTGGTAGTGGAAGATAATGTTGTCTTACGCGCCATGATTGTCCGCGCCCTGACGGAGCAAGGTTACCTCGTGCTGATCGCCGGCAGCTTCCGCGTTGCTACCGACCAACTTGCGGTCAAACCCGCGCTGATGATTCTCGATATTAACCTGCCTGATGCCACCGGCTGGGATGTCGCCGCCTGGGTTGAAAGGCACGTCGGGACGGTACCAGTGATCTTGATCTCTGGTGACACCCCAGCGGCCAAGCGGTTAGAGCGACTGCACCCCCTCGCCTTCTTGCCCAAGCCGTTCGCTATTGACGATCTGTTGGACATCGTAGAAGCACAGGTTGCGCCCAGCGGGAAGTTCGGAGCCTAAAATGCCGAATCTACCGCCCCGCGAACCGGGTCGGCCTACGCCGGAGTCGGTGCTGGCCCGGGTGCAGGCCGCAGATGGTACGCCGCGCACAGCCGCCGGCGCAGGCCGGTTGCGGATTTTTCTCGGCGCGGCCCCCGGTGTGGGCAAGACCTACGAGATGCTAACCGAGGCCCGCGAAGCCGCGCAGGCCGGCACGGATGTGGTCGTCGGCTTAGTGGAAACCTACACCCGTCCGCAAACCGCTGCCCAGGTGGGTACGCTAGAGGTAATCCCGCGTAAGCAAATCGAGTACGGCGGCATCATCTTAGCCGAGATGGACACCGAGGCCGTACTGGCCCGCCGGCCGGCTATCGTGCTGGTGGACGAACTAGCCCACACCAATGCCCATGGCTCACGGCACGAAAAGCGCTACGAAGATGTGCTGGATCTGCTCCACGCGGCCATTGATGTCTGGACGACGATGAACATCCAACACATCGAGAGCCTGCACACCACAGTGGAGACGATCACCGGCATAGCGGTGCATGAAACGGTGCCCGACTGGGTGCTCGACCAAGCTGACGAGATTTCGCTGGTGGATGTATCGGTGGATGAAATGCACCGCCGTATGGCCGAGGGCAATATCTATCCGCCGGCGCAGGCACGCATGGCGCTGCAAAACTTCTTTCGTAAAGGCAACCTGACCGCGTTACGCGAACTGGCCCTGCGGCGCACCGCCGAAAACGTAGACAGCCAACTAGAACGCTATATGACCGACCACGCCATCACCGGGCCGTGGCCGGCCAGCGAGCGTATCTTAGTGGCAGTAGACTACACCCCCTTCGCCCGCGACCTGATCCGGCGCGCCTGGGGATTGGCCCGTGCGCTTAAAGCGCCGCTGTTGGTCGTTCATGTGCGCGATGCCGCTAATCCGCGTCCGCCCGAAGATGAAGCGTGCGCCCACGACAGTTTGGAACTAGCCGAAGACCTGGGAGCCGAAGTGTTGACCGTCGAAAGTCCCGACCTTGCCGGCACGCTGGCGCGGCTGATCACTGAGCGTCATGTCACCCAGCTAGTACTGGGCAAGTCGTTACGCCCGCCCTGGCAGGAATTGATCAAGCCGTCGTTGACGCGCCGGATTATGACGCAAGTGCAGATCGACATCCACCTGGTGAGCACACCGCCGGTGCCCGCAGCCAAACCTTAACGGAGATAAGGCGATGCCTGGACGTGACCTCTTTACGGCGCTGCGGCAGCGCACGGTCGTGGAGCAACCTCTCGACCGCCTGATCGACGAACCCGCTGCCGAAGATACACTGGGTAGGCGCGAAATACGCCATTATGTGAGTACCTTGCTGGTGTTGAGCGCAGCGACGGGTGCGTTTTGGCCCATCAAAGAAGCCGTCGGCTTGCTCAACATCGGCTTGGTGTTTCTGGTGATCGTGGTCGGCGCGGCCACGATCGGTGGGCGACGCAGCGGGTTGTTGGCCTCGGTAGTCGGCTTTCTGCTGTTCGACTACTTCCTGGTCCCACCCTATCTGACGTTTGTTATTAACGATTTACATAACATCCTAGCCTTATTCGTCTTCTTGGGCTTCTCGCTGTTAATCAGCAGCCTGATCGCGCGCGCCCGCCAGGAAGCGGCCGAAGCGCGGCGGCGCGCTACCGATGTGCAACGGCTCTACGCGCTGGGCCAGGCCGCACTGGGAGCCACCCGGCGCGAAGCCGTGTTGCCGGCCCTGACGGCCGAGATCGTGGCAACGTTCGGGGCGACGGCGGGCTGGGTGCTGCTGCCCGATGCCGCGACGGATGCGCCGTTGACTGTGGTGAGTCAAGCTCCGCTGGGTGCCCGCCTGCCCACCACTGCTGAAGTAGCGCTGGCCGGCCAGGCGTATGTCCAGCACGACTTAATCGGAGGCGTACCGCGCCGCGCAGGATCCGCGCCGGGCCGCCCGCGGGTTCTGTTTGCGCCGCTGCGCGTGGCCGATCGTGCGCTGGGGGTGCTGGGGGTGAGTGTGAGCAGTCGGGCGGAGCCGTTCAGCGGTGCTGAACAGACGCTGCTGGCGACGCTCGCCGATCAGGTGGCTTTGGCCCTGGAGCGCCTGCGCCTGCGCGACGAAGCCAACCGTGCCGAATTGCTTGAGCAGGCCGATGAACTCAAATCGGCCTTGATCCACGCCGTCTCCCATGATTTACGGACCCCACTAGCCTCAATCAAAGCCACCGTCACCAGCCTGCTCGACTCCAGTATCCAATGGGATGCCGCCACCCAGCGCGAGTTCCTTGAAGGCGTGGACGAGGAATGCGACCGGCTGACCCGGCTAGTCAGCAATCTGCTGGACATCTCACGCATCGAAGGCGGGGTGTTGCACTTGGAGCGCGATTGGTATGCGATCGAAGAAGTGATCAACACGGTGCGGCGTCGTTTAGCGCCGCGCCTGGTCGATCATCCGCTGACGCTCGACATCGCTCCCAACCTGCCGCTCGTACCGCTCGACTTTGTAAAGATCGATCAGGTGCTGACCAATCTGCTAGAAAACTCGATCAAATACACCCCGCCGGGCACTGCCGTCACCATCCGTGCGCTGGTAGGTGACGACCGGCTCGTGGTAGTGGTGCAGGATAGCGGACCGGGAGTGGCCTCGCCGCATCTGCCCCATCTATTCGACAAATTCTACCGCGTCGCAGCGCCAGGCCAGGCGCAGGGCAGCGGGCTGGGGCTGACGATTGTGCGCGGCATGGTGCAGGCGCACGGCGGCACGATTTCTGCCCGCAGTTTTCTCGGCCAGGGGCTAACGGTCACGTTCACCTTACCTTTGCAGTGGCGGGAACCAGAGTTCCTCCCCGGCCCAGCAGCAGTTACTGTACCGCAGGCAGGGGTTAGCAGCAATGGCTGGTGAGCGCATTTTGATCATAGACGATGAGCCGGCGGTCAGTCGCGCCATCCGCATCAGCCTGGAGGGCTACGGCTTCGTGGTGGACACAGCACCTACCGGTGCGACGGGCTATGACCGTGCTTTGCAGCGGCCTTTGCCCCAGGTAGTGCTGCTCGATCTCGGTCTGCCCGACATGGACGGGCTGGATGTCTGTATGCGCCTGCGGACGCAAAGCGCCGTGCCGATTATCGTCTTGACGGCTCGCGACGCAGAGTACGAGAAGATCACGGCGCTAGAGAGCGGCGCCGACGATTACGTGACTAAGCCGTTTGGCATGGGCGAATTGCTGGCTCGCATCCGCGTTGCCTTGCGCCATGCGGGCCGCCTCCCCGCCGATTACAACAGCGCGATCCGCATCGGCGAGTTGTGCATTGATCCGGTGGCCCATCAGGTCACGATAGGGAGTCGGGCAGTCCATCTAACCCCTACCGAGTTTAAGCTACTAATTACCTTAGCAGCAGGCGCGGGGCGAGTCAGCACGCACCGTGTGCTCTTACGTGAGGTATGGGGCAGCGGCTACGGTGCCGATACCCAACTGCTGCGCGTGTTTATCGGTCAACTGCGTACCAAAATTGAAGCTAATCCCGCTGAACCGGAGTATATCCTGACCGAGCCGGGCATCGGCTACCGCTTCCGAGCCGCCGATCCCGCCTAATGATCCTGTCGGTTCTCTGTATGGCGTAGCCCTCAGCGCGATCCCCGACCTAGTAAGAGCCTTTTGGTATCTAGCCCCTTGCCGATTTTCCTACCTGACAGTAACCTTCCGCTAAAGCAAGCACAGTGTTAGGTGGCTTCCCGTTTGAAGCGATTCTACTGCGGCGCACATCAAGCGCTAGATCCCAATGGCGACGTTGCCGGGCATCCACACCGGTAGCAGAATAGGGCTGGTTGCCGGCACGGGACTCGCTGTGGCTGTAGACCTATGGGCGCTTAGGGAAAGGTGGCAAGTGCAGACCTCCTCCTAGCGGGCTTGACGAAAGTGGGTGAAGTTGGTAAGCTGCGACGGGGCGCAGGGACTAAGTTCGTACATAGGCTAATTCTGCTTTCACTGGGCGGCGCGTGCAAGTCACACGCCGCCCGTTTGTCTGAACGCTAATTATACGGCGCGATCTCCTGACATCTACTGGGCGACGTGATGGGGACAGGTGACGGCGGCCGGTGCGGCCTTTAAGACAGGATCTTTCGTCTACAAGGTGCGACGTAGCATACAACCCGCAACAAAATCAGGAGGATCCCGGTGATTGTGATGAAATTTGGCGGCACCTCCGTCGGGAGCGCGGCGCGGATCCACGCGGCGGCGCGCATTGTCACGGCGGCGCGCGCTACGGAGGAGGTGATTGTCGTAGTTTCCGCCGTCGGTGGCGTGACCGACCGCCTGATCATGGCCGCGCAGCAGGCGGCCGCACGCGAGGAGTGGGCGGCGCAGGAGCAGGTGACCATCGTCCAGCGCATACATAGCGAGATCCTGGAGGAGTTGGCACTGGAGAACGCCGGCTCGGCGGTGGCCGACGCACTGGCCGGACTGTTCGGCGAACTGCGTAGTTTTGTACAGAGTGTCGCCGTCCTGGGCGAGGTCACCCCACGCACGCTGGACTATATCGCCGGCCTCGGTGAACGGCTCTCCAGCCGGCTGGTCGCTGCGACCCTGTGTGTGGGGGGCTGCCCGGCGGAGGCCGTGGATGCCACCCGCTTCCTGGTGACCGATACCCATTTCGGCGAGGCGTTCCCGCTCATGGATGCCACACGCACACGGGCCACGGCAACGCTCGGCCCATTGCTAGCGGCGGGCGTGGTGCCGGTGGTGACCGGCTTCATCGGGGCCACGGCGGACGGCGCGCCAACCACTCTGGGGCGCGGGGGATCCGATTACTCGGCGGCCATCATCGGCGGCGTGCTGGACGCGACGGCGATCATCATCTGGACCGATGTGGACGGCGTGATGACGGCCAACCCGCGCGTGGTGTCGAACGCGCGCACGCTGCCGCAAATCTCCTACCTGGAAGCGGCCGAGTTGTCGTACTTCGGTGCCAAGGTGCTGCACCCAAAAACTATCGCGCCTGCGATTGAGGCCGGCATCCCGGTGTATATCCGTAACTCTTTCCGGCCCAACGGCCTGGGCACCGAGATCGGGCGCGATAGCCCGCCGAGCCGCGAGCCGGTGCGCGCCATTACCGCGATCGCCCAGCTCACCTTGCTCACCGTGCAAGGAAAAGGTATGATTGGTCTGCCTGGAGTCGCCGCACGGGTTTTCTCAACAGTCGCCCAGGAGCAGATCAATGTGTTTATGATTTCACAATCGTCGTCGGAGTACAACATTTGCCTGCTGATTGAAGAGCGCTTTGGCGTGCGGGCGGCGGCGGCGTTGGGCCAGACTTTTGAGCGGGAGCGCGCGCAGGGTCTGATCGAGGGCATTGCCTTACAGAACGGTGTCTCCATCGTAGCCGTGATCGGCGCGGGTATGCGTGGACTGCCCACGGCGGCCGGGCGGGTGTTCAGCCTATTGGGGCGCGAAAACATCGAGGTTCTGGCTATCGCCCAGGGGTCGTCCGAATTGAACTTATCTTTTGTGCTGCCCACGGCGGCGGCTGACCACGCGGTGCGAAGCCTCCATGCGGAGTTCGCCCTGGATGTGGCCCCGGACGGGGCAGGAGGGTCTTATGCTGCAAATCAGCGCTGACGGGCCACGCGCCGCGCCGGCCGGTGCGGCGTTGCGGGTGACTGTGCCGGCCACAGTCGGCAATATGGGTGCCGGTTTCGATGTGCTGGGTCTCGCGCTAAACTTGCATAACGAATTCCACGTTACGCAGGCCACCGAGACCTTGATCACGGGTGACGGCCTACCCGGTGCCCTACCCACAGGTGAGAGCAATCTCTTTTACCGGGCTTTCGCGCACCTGTACGCCGCAGTCGGCCGACCGGCGCCGGCGCTACGGGTCCGAATGCGTCAGTGCGTGCCGGCCGGTCGGGGTCTGGGCAGTAGCGCGACAGCGGTGGTCGGCGGCCTGCTCGCGGCAAACGCCTACCTGGGCGTGCCCTTCGCCGAGCGGGCGCTGCTGGCTCACGCCGTCGAACTGGAGCACGGCCGGCATCCCGATAATGTCGCACCCGCTTTGCTTGGTGGCCTGGTGGTCAACGTGATGGACGGCGCCGGCGTGCTAGCCACGCCTGTGCCCTGGCCGGCCGAGTTGCGGGCGGTGTTGTTCATGCCTGAGTTCGATATGGATACGGTGCAGGGCCGTGCGTTAATGCCGTCGAGCTACAGCCGGGCGGATGTCGTCTTTAATTGCAGCCGGGCGGCCCTTTTCGTGGCCGCTATCGCCGGCCGGCACTACGATCTCTTGCGCGTGGCGATGGAAGATCGCCTGCACCAGCCCTATCGGACGCAGCTTTTCCCCTTGCTGCCGGCCCTGATCGCGGCGGCGTTGGCGGGCGGCGCGGTAGGCGCGTGCCTGGCCGGCGGCGGCTCGTCGGTACTCGCCCTCGCCACGGACCATTTCGCGGCCGTCGCGGCCGGGATGGAAGCGACCGCACGCGCCGCCGGGCTAACCGGCCACGCGCTGGTACTCGACATCGCCTGTCGCGGCGCGGACGTCACGACTGCCGAGGCGTGCCCATGACCGCACGTTTCGTCTGTGGCGAATGCAGCCGCACCTTTCCGCTGACCGAGATCCGCTATCGCTGCGTTTGCGGCGCACCCCTGGAGATCGCGCGGGCCACAGTGAGCATAGAGCCGCCGATCACACGTGCGCTGTTTGATGCGCGACTGGGTGATCGGGTGGGGGCGGCGGGCAGTGGCGTCTGGCGCTTTCGTGAACTCTTACCGCCGCTGGCACCTGAGCACATCGTGTCTAAACCCGAAGGCAACACCAACCTGTATGCAGCCGGAGCGGCAGGCACGGGCGGGCTGCGCCGCATCGGGGAGTACGCCGGCCTCGCCACCTTCGATCTAAAACACGAAGGCGAGAACCCGACGGGCAGTTTTAAGGACCGGGGCATGACCGTAGGTGTGAGCCAGGCCGTGGCCCTCGGTGCCCAGGCCGTGGCCTGTGCTTCGACCGGCAACACCTCGGCCTCGTTGGCCTCCTATGCGGCGCAGGCGGGTATTCCCTGCTTTGTGTTTGTACCGGCGGGCAAGATCGCGTCCGGCAAGCTCGCCCAGACCCTCGCTTACGGGGCCGTGACGGTGCAGATCCAGGACGATTTCGACGCGGCGATGCGCCTGGTGCAGGATGCCTGCGTGCAGTTGGGGATTTACTTAGTCAACTCGGTTAACCCGTTTCGCATCGAAGGTCAGAAGACCATTGCGTTCGAGTTGCTGCAACAGCTCGCGTGGGAGGCACCCGACTGGATCGTGCTGCCTGCGGGCAATCTAGGTAACACGAGCGCGCTCGGCAAGGCGCTGCAGGAGGCCCGCGCCTGTGGCCTCATCGCCCAGTTGCCGCAGGTAGCGGCGGTGCAGGCGGCCGGTGCCGCCCCGTTTTACCGCAGCTATGCTACCGGGTTCACCGAGCGTTTCACGGTCATCGCCGACACGGTGGCTACCGCGATCAAAATCGGCGACCCCGTGAGCTACGAGCGGGCGCGCGCCGTGATTCGGGCGACCGCCGGTGTCGTAACCACCGTTGACGATGCTGCACTATTGGAGGCCAAGGCGGTGATCGACCGTGCAGGGATTGGCTGCGAGCCGGCCTCGGCCGCGACTCTGGCTGGGGCGCGCCGGCTGGTCGCTGCCGGCATTATCCCTCCGGACGCACGGGTGGCCGGCATTCTGACCGGTCATCTCCTGAAGGACAGTGAAACCACCGCCGCATACCATGCCCGTGCGGGCGTAGCCGGCCCGCTCTATGCCAACCGCCCGCTGGTTGTGGATGCTACCTTGCCCGCCGTGTGCGCGGCCCTCGAACCCTACCTCTAAGGGTAGAATTGCACTGCACGGGATGGTTGCGCCGGAGACGGGTCCACGCCCGGCGACGCAGCCGGCTTCCCTCAGCGGGCCGCCGGTCGCACGCGAGTAGTCAAGGTCGCCCGCAGCCACGGGAGCCGGCGGGTGGCGCCCGACCAAGCCCAGCCGACCCCACCTAGCGTGAAAAGCACCAGGTTTAGGCCCGTGAGCACCATACTGCCGTCCCAGCCGCCCCATCTGCGCGCTAAAGGATAGGGTGCCCCCACGCCTAGCCCGAAGATCATCAGCAGATTCGCTCCCGCGACAACCGATACTCCGACATAGAGGAGTCTTGGCAGCCAGGCGCCGCAATCAATCGGCGTAGCGGGTATGGGGAGCGGGAACCCGGTTTGGTGGTCCCGATTTGCCCGGCGCAACGGTTGCACCGCTTCCTTTTGGGGTGCTACGGTCCAACCGGCGGCGAGTGCGAGCAGCGGTAAGACACCGAGCAGGTGGTTTTCGTGCATGGAGGTTAGCAACATAACCCCGCCATAGAGCTGCAAGGCAAGCAGCAGGATAGCCTCGCCGCCTGGAAGCGTATCGTCGGCCGTTTGGCGGACCCGTCTCCACCACCCCAAGCTGAGGAAGAGCGTCCAGAGGGCAAATAAGACCCAGCCCCACAATCGCAGTTGGCTGATAATCGCGCCGCTGACCTGCTCCTGCTGGAGGATAGCAACCTGATGGTGCCCATGCCGATGCGCGTATAGATAGGACCATAGCCACCAGATGTTAAATTGATTCGCCGACACGTAGCCTTCATGGGCATTGCCCGCCACCCCGGCGATCAGCCCCAGCAGATGCCCGCTCACCAGCATGGGCAGGCTAATCGCTAGCAACAGACCCGCCGCCGGCATCATATAGCGCACCAACCGCCCCGGCCCCGCCCGGCTGGTGAGGAGGATCACTATGGGTAGCAAGAGGAGTGCTTGGGGTTTGAGGGCCAGCGCGAGCGCCCAGCCCAGCCATAGTCCCCGCAGCCGCCCGTGGAGCAGCGCAATCGCCCCGATCACCAAGGCCAACCCATAGAACGCATCCAGAAAGGCCAGGATGGACCCGCCTAACAGGACGGCCGGATTGAGCCAGTAACTCGCCAGGGCCGTTAATCCGGCACCTGGGCCACAGCGGCGCCCTACCGCCCAGCCCAAAAGCACGGAGGTCGCTAACTCAGCCAGCAGCAGGGGCAGCTTGATAGTCAGGTTCAGCAGCGGGCCGTCCCGGAAGGCGGGCGAGATCCAGGTGCGATACGCGCTCGCCAGTAAGCCGAGCAGATAGAAAGTACCGGGCGGATAATCAGGATCGAAGGCGCGGTCAGGGAAGCCGACTTTGATCGGCGGCAGGCGGCCGGTAAAAGCATCGCTGAGGCTAGTTAGAGTCAAGGCGGGTTCCGGACTTTGACGTAGGCGATACACCCCCGTGATGCCGACCTGGCTCGTGCCGTAGGCCCATGCCTTCCACACGCCCATACCGTTGTAACCAGGAGTCGCGAGCCAGTGTCCGCGGAGCAACAGGCCGGCCAGGAGGATGAGGGCTGCCCCGCTCCACCAGCCGGGCGCGCCCCTCTTCGGACGGAGGGACGCACGCCCCGCTGATTGTCTAATCCCCATACTCTGCTATACTCCTCCGTGCTTAAATATCGCGGAGGGCGACTAATACGGCGCGGCGCGCCGCCAGTTGCGCGCTAACCACAGCCAGTACCGTGGACAGCACTGCTGCTCCCAGCAGCAGCGCCAGGTACGTCCAAGGCACTGCTAGCGTCTCCGGTGGTGGGTCGAACACGCCGGTCAGGATCGTGACCAGCATTTGCGCTACGCCGAAGCCCAGTGCGAGGCCGATGATCCCGCCTCCCAGCAGAATCAGTAGTCCTTCGCTCCAGATAAACGCTCCAAGCTGCCGATCTTTGGCCCCTAGCGCGGCCAAGATAGCGAAAGTGCGTCGCCGCTCGGCCCAGCCCAGCGCCGGCACCAGTCCGGTCGCCCCGGCCAGCAGCAGCACCGCGAACGCCAGTTCCAGGGCCGTCAACCCGCGCAAGTCCACCGCCGTCAGGCTGGAACTGATCTTGCGTTGGGTTGCCCCGATGTCGCGCACTGTCACCCCTGGTAGCCCGGCCACTACCGCCCGTGCTTGCTCCGCCACCTGGGCCGGATCAGCGGTTGTACGGATCAGGACGATCTCGGCGGCCACGCCGCTCTGCTCGGCAATATAGCCGGCATTCGCCACTAAGAACGAATCTTTGGGCGCGGTGGGGAACTCGCGCACGATGCCGACCAGATGGAACGGCACCGTATGGTACTGATGGTCTGCCGCGTTTTGCAGTCGCAGGTTAATCTGATCGCCAAGGTTCAACTGAAAATCGTTCACGGTCTCTTGCGAGACCAGTACACCGTCTCGTTGCGCGGTGAGCGCGGCCAGGGTGGCGGGGGCACTCTTCCCGACAAAGAAAGCGTTGGACATATCAGTCGCCGCACTAATACCGGCGGGATCAATGCCGTATAGGTCTTGCAGGTCGTTGCCTACGTAGGCATAGCGATGCTGTAATAGCGTGATGCCCCCGACCCCCGGTAGCACCCGTAGCGCGTCCAGCTTGCTGCCTGCCGGGACGGCAGTGGAGCCGGTCACCGCGACATCGGCTCCGTTGGTCAGCTCGGCATCTACTCGTGCCTGCGCATTGTATGTGGTGTTGAACACGGCGGTGGAAGTGGCGAACGCACAGGCCAGCGCCACTAGCACCACACCGCGGACGACCAGTGTGCGCTGCCGCCCCAAGGTGGCGGCGACCACCTGCGCCAGCCGCCCGCTGAGCGGCCGCAAGATCACAGCCAGTAAGCGGCGGCCCCGGCCCAGGATACCTCGCCATAAGCGCATCGCCAGCAGGCCGGCTCCCAGCCACAGGCAGAGCGGCGCAAGGAACGTCTCATACGCGACCGAGGCGGCGGGAATGCCTTCCGGGGCCAGAACGACCTGGTAGCCGGTACCGGCCGTCTGCCAGAAGACGAGCGCGGCGAGGGCCAACAGAATCACATCTAGATAGATGCGTTGCCACAAGGGAGTGTCGGCTCGCCCCACTACCGCGCGCCCCGCCGCCACGGTGGTTTCACGCGCCTGCACCCACGCCGGGCCTAGCACTACAACCCCGGCGAGCAGCAGGCCCAGCAGGGCAAAGCCGACCGTCCAGGGCAGGGTAGTGCTGCCCAGCAGCCCTCCGGCCTCGGCTAAGAGTCGGCTCACACCATAGGCGGCCAGTAGCCCAAGTGCGACCCCGCCGCCGCCGATGAGCGCCGCTTCCAGTCCTGCAAGGCGCAGGATCTGCGTGGTGGTCGCCCCACGAGTGCGTAGCAGTGCCTGTTCGCGGCGGCGCCGCTCGCCGCCGGCGGCGGCGACCGCCAGTGTGAGCAGGATTGCCAACACAGCCCCTGGTAGCCCCAGGAACAGGAAGAGCACCTGGGCATAGAGGGCATCGGCGCGCGCGCTGTCCAGCCGGGCGGCCAGGTTGTTGCCCACCAAAGTGGTTCCCGCGCTCCGCGCTTCCAGATTGCGTGCCCAGCCCTGGACCTGACTAAAGGCCGCGCCGGGATCAGTCGGGAGATCATGTGCCAGCCGGACGTGAAGTTGAGTACGCACCGTGTCGGGCCGCGCTGCGGCCTGGGCATCGAACAAGGTGTGCCACTGTGCGCTAGGCAGGATCAGCACATTGTCGGGCGGCGCTTGCGGCGCGGAGCCGGGCGGCAGACCGATGGCCTGGAAGAGCGAGTCGGCGTTGGGTAGATCCACTACCCCAGCAACCGAAACAGCGGCCGGCGGCAGGCCGATGCGCGTGATCGTCACCTGATCACCCACCGTGATATGCAGGTTGGCGGCCGTCTGTTGGGCCACCAGCACTCCGTCCAGTGAGCCGATCAAGAGCCGTAGCTCGGTAGGGAAATGCTGCCGGTACGTCGCATCCAGACCGAGTACTTTGCCTGCGCCGGTCGTCTGCACTGTGCCGTTAGTGGTCGCTGCCAAACCGCTCACGTCGGCGTACCCTACCTGCTCCAGAGCGGTTGTCGGGGCTGCCGGGTTCAGTGCTGCGACGATCTGCTGGGGGTTGGTGCCCGCCGCCGGCTGAACTTGCCAGTCTACCGGCACATCGGCGACGGCCCGCTGAGTCATGGAGGCTGCGCTGAAGGCGATGAAGGCGGCGAGAGACACGAGCAGCGTGACGGTGAGAGCCACACCCGCCAGCACCCCCAGCAAGCGCCCAGCACGCTGGGTTAGTAGCCCTTTAAGCCAAAGAGTTATCAACATACCCGGTCTTCCCCCAAGACACCGTGCTCCATCCGCCATACGTGGTCCAGGCGGGCGGCAATCAGCGGATCGTGCGTGGCAATGACAAGGGCTGTCGGAGTGTCGTTGAGCGCCGCCAGCACCACGTCGATCAGGCGCTGTGCAGTCGCATGATCGAGTTGGCCGGTCGGCTCATCAGCCAGGAGAAGTGCCGGCCGGGTAACCAGGGCACGGGCGACCGCCACGCGCTGGGCCTGCCCGCCGGATAGCTCTTCCGGCAATTTATCGGCGATCTCTGCCAACTGGATCTGCTCCAGCATGGCTTGAGCTTGCTGCTCAGCCTCGCGCTCAGTGCTGCCGGCAAGCAGCAGCGGGAGTGCGACGTTCTCTAGCGCGGTGAGGGGTGCCAGCAGGCTCGGTGCTTGGAACACGAATCCGACCTTGAGCGGGCGCAGGGTCGCCCGCTCGCCGAGGGCAGGCCAGATCAGGGTGCCACTGGTCGGAGTATCCAGGCCGGCCAGCAGGTGTAGCAGGGTCGATTTGCCGCTACCCGACGGTCCCACTAGGGCGATGCGGTCGCCGGGATAAACGGCACAGGTTGCGGTAGCCAGTGCCGGCACCAGCGTAGAACCCTGTTGGTAGGTACGGCCCATGCTTTCCGCCTGCGCGTAGACCTCGACATCCCGCGTTTGCGCGGCGGGGGCGCCGGGACGGCGTTGGTCAGTTGTGTGCAACATTTAGGATCCTCCCGTCTTCCAGGTGGATGACCCGGTCGGCGTGTGCCGCTAATGCAGCGCTGTGGGTGACGATTAGCGTGGTCTCGCCGGCCTGGCGACGCGCGGCGAAGATGCTCAGGATCTGGGCTTCGGTAGCGGAGTCCACCTCGCCGGTCGGTTCATCGGCCAGCAAAACCACCGGTGCGGCCGCCAGCGCGACCGCAAGGCCCGCACGGGCGGCCTCGCCCCCCGATAGTTGGGCCGGACGAGCCTGACGGCGGGCGGTCACCCCCACCTGTTCGAGCAACCCCTCAAGCCGACGACGGTCTACCTTACGCGCTAAGTGCATTTGCAGCAAAATATTCTCCTCTACCGTCAGATGATCAAACAGGTTGCCCGCCTGAAGCAGGATACCGATATTGGCCGCACGCTGGGCGGCGCGTTCCGGCTCTGGGCGACGGGTTAGGCGGCGCCCCAGGAGGGTGACGTGGCCGCCGTCCGGCTCGTCAAGCCCCGCCAGGCAGGCCAGCAGCGTGGATTTGCCGCTGCCCGACGGCCCGATAACGGCGACGAACTCGCCCGCCGCGAGATCCAGGCTCACCCCCCGCAGCGCCAGCGTCTCGTCGTCACCGATATGATAAAAGCGATAGAGGTCATGGGCTTGTAACACATCCATATTAGCGCCACCGGAAGCTATGCGCGATGCGCTGCCATTGGTCCACATTATCCGCACCGAGGGGTGCCCAGACGGTAACCGTCGCCAGCTTGCCGCTGTGGTAGAACAGGTAGCTGTTGTTCTCCAAGCGCACCTGCTTACCGGTGACGGCGTTCGGCTCCGAATTCGACGTATAGTCAATCAACACCGCTGCCCCGCCGGGGAGCTGCACGTCTTTGACGCTCGTCACCTGCACGGCGCGCGGCGATTGCTGCAAGGCCGCGACTTGCGCTGTACGGGCCGTCGCAGCGGTGGGCGCGGCAGCGGTATCGGTAATGGTTACGGTCTCTCCGTTCAGCTTTTCAATAAAGCCGACAGTGGGACCGTTCTCGCTGCGCGCCCAGCCTTCCGGCACATCCAGATCATAACCGCCCGTGGTGGAACGATAGGTGATGAACGCCTGAGTATCCGGAATATCGCCGGCGGGATTTTGTTCGGGTGCTAACGCCTGCTCGGTCGGGGCCGGGGTGGCCGGTGGTGCCTGGGCTACCACTGGCGGGGGTGCCGTAAGGGCCGTGGGCGTGGCCGGTGCCTGGGTTGCCACTGGCAGGGTTGTCGTGGCGGGTACCGCTGTCACGCCGGTGCTGGGCGCTCCTGAGATCGCCGATGCCGTCGGGCTAGCTAGCTCGGAAGGCGGGAGACTGGGCAGCACGGCTGTGGTCGCGGTACCCGCCCCGGTCGGAGTGGCGGGCACTGCGGACGCGGACGAGGGGACCGGAGCTGCGGTCGGCGCCGTAGTATCACAGGCCACAGTGGTCAGACCTAAGATCAAAGACACCAGCAGGTAGGCTGGGCGGCGTTGATTAAACATAAGTAGTGTTTCCTTCTAGCTAGTCACGATACGGATCGCATTCAATCAATACGCCCACTGCCGGGGTCGGATAAACGGGTCGTTACGGTGTGCCGTGCAGCAGGACGAAAAAGATGATTACTGCGGCCAGGGCTAACCGGTAGAGGGCGAAGATGCCCAGGCCGGATCGCCGCAAGTAGCGCAGTAGTAGGCTGATTGTTAGTGCGCCGACAACGGCTGCGGCCAGCACCCCAGCGAAAAAGGGGCCTTGCAGATCTTGCAGATGCAAGTCACGCAGTTTGTAGATCGCTGCGCCTGCGATAATGGGTGTGGATAGCAGAAATGAGAAGCGCGCCGCCGTTTCCCGCGTCATGCCGCGTGTACGGGCGGTGGCAATCGTGATCCCGGAGCGTGACACGCCGGGAATGATCGCTACCGCTTGGGCCAGGCCCACCAGCAAGGCATCCCACCGGCCGACCTGATCGAGCGTCTTACGCTGTGGCGCGTAGTGATCAGCCAGCCACAGCAGGATACCCATGCTAGCGGATGTAAAGGCTATGAGCAGCAGCGAGCGGAGTTGATCTTCCGCCGGCTTGTCGAGCGCCAGACCCACCAGTCCGCCGGGCAACGTTGCCAGTACCAACAGCCAGAAGAGGCGGCCCTCGGTCGTGGTGGGGCGATGCGCCTGCTGGAGGAGCCGTAGCCACTCGTGGCGGAAGTAGCCCAGCACGGCCAGCAGGGTGCCCACATGCAGCGCTACGTCGAAGGTCAGGCCGGGATCGGCCCAACCCAGTAGCCGGGGCACAATGATCAGGTGCGCCGACGATGAGATCGGTAAGAACTCGCTCAGCCCTTGCACCACCCCCAGCGTGACCGGTACACGGTAGGCGGGCGGTAGCAGCAAGGCCAGCCCCACGGCAGCGATAATCAAGAACAGCAGCAACCCGAGGGTGACGGCATCTTCGCGTTGTGTGGGGTGGACGTTGGTCTCGGCCTGTTGCATTAGGTTCCTCCTAAAAATGCGTCTCATTGCTCGACTGCTTGATAATAACACGGCAACATGAAGAAACCATGAAGCGTCTCAGCGCTGAAAACCAAGCTACCGCATAACCTACGCGAACCCGGTGCTCACGCGGCGTGGCGCAGAGGGGTAGGCTGTGCGCCACGTTAGCTTAGGCACAACACGGAACTCGTGTCCTGCGGCAAATGCACGGTAAAGACATTACCGCCGGAGTCGCTCTGCACGGTAATCGCGCCGCCGTGCGCTGCGGCGATAGACTGCGCGATCGGCAACCCTAGCCCCCAACCACCTGTGGCTCGCGAGCGGGCCGCATCTGTGCGGTGGAATCGCTCGAAGATATGCGCTAACTGATCGGGCGGGATGGCCGGCCCACTGTCGGCCACCTCGACCACTACCTGGTCCGGACGCCCGCTGGTCGCCCGTAGGATGAGCCGGCCATGAGCCGGCGTGTATTTGACGGCGTTGTCGAGCAGATTTAGAAACAGCCGCAGCAGTTTGTCGGGATCACCCAGCACGCACAAGTCGGTGGGCACCTGCACGTCGAGGGTGAGCGTTTTAGCCGCCGCCAACGGGTAGACTTGGTCAGCGAGCAGGGGCAGCAAGATGCCCAGATCCACCTGCTCCCGTTGGAGCGCGCGCAGATGATCATCTGCGCGGGCCAGCAGCAACAGATCGTCCGCCAGCCGGGTCAGGCGATCTACCTCTTCCTCTAGGTCTGTGAGCACGGACTGGTATTCGCTGGGAGCGCGCGAGCGATTAAGAGCGACACCGATTTGCCCCTTCATAATCGCCAGCGGGGTACGTAATTCATGCGAGGCATCGGCGGTGAATTGCCGCTGGCGCTGAAACGCTTCGTCCAGCCGCGCCAGCATCCGATCGAAAGTCTGGGCCAGCCGACCCACTTCGTCGTCCGGCAGATCGAGATTAAGCCGCTGACTCAGATCCTGGGCGCTGATGACACCGGCAGCGCGGGTGAGGCGATCAATAGGTTGGAGCGCACGGTTCGCTAGAAAGAGGCCACCGGCACTAGCCGCCGCCAGGGTGAGGGGCACGACCACGGCTAAGATTAGTAAAAGCTGCTGTAGGGTATCCTGATTGGGTTGGAGGGATTGGCCCAACACCACAACCCCGTACACCCGGTTAGTGATCGTATAGGGCGTAATGTACAAGCGCACCGGCGTGCTACCACCCGGTGCGTCCACTTGCGTAAAGCGGGCCTGCCCTTGCCGTGCTGCCGCAAGCTCGGCCGCAGGCAAGGGTAGGGTATGGAACGGCCCCGCACTCGCCACGACCCGCCCGTCGATCTGTAGAACCCGCACCAACAGCCCCTGTTCCGCGAGGGGTGTGATCTCGCTCTCCCCTTCAGTTTGCAGCACCTGCAACTGGTCCGCGTTGAACGACAGGGCACCTAGCGCCTGCTCCGCCGACAGGCGTAAATGCGCATCTACTTGATCATCCAGCGCCTGATCCAGGATTAAATACAGGAGAGCGCTGAAAGATATTAGTACCCCCGCCAGAACCAGGACATACCATAGGGTGAGTCGGACGCGAATAATCGGGCGGGCCGGCCACCGGCTACGGGTACGTAGCCGGTGGCTACTCCAGTAGTCGTTAAAGCGCCGCATCCACGCCACCTTCCGCCACTTTATAGCCTAGCCCGCGCACGGTCTGGATCAGTTTCACGGGGTAGGGATCGTCCAGCTTGCGCCGCAGATTGCGAATATAGACATCCACGATGTTCGACTCGCCGGCAAAGTCGTAGCTGCCGATGCGTTCAGCGATCATCGTCCGGCTCAACACCTGCTGGGGATGCCGCAGCAGATATTCCAGCAGGCTATACTCCTTGGGGGTCAGCTCGATCCGCCGGCCGCCCCGCAGCACCTCGTGCCGAATCGTGTCGAGCGTCAAATCCAGTATCTGTAACACGGGCCCCTGGACCACCGGCGACCGGCGCGCCAATGCCCGCAGGCGGGCCAGCAACTCCTTGAATGCGAACGGCTTCACTAGGTAATCGTCGGCCCCACTGTCGAGGCCCGTCACGCGGTCATCCACCGTATCCTTAGCCGTCAGCATGAGCACCGGAGTGGTGACACCGTCATCCCGCAATTCCCGACAGACACTGAGTCCATCGCGCTTGGGCAGCAAAATATCCAGCACAATCAGGTCGTACTCCACGCCGGCCGCAAGATCCAGCGCGGCCTCGCCGTCCGCCGCGAGGTCTACTACATAGTGTTCCTCCTGCAACCCTTGCTGGATAAAGGCCGCTATTTTCGGCTCATCTTCGACCACCAGCACACGCATCAGGCCGTGCCTCCCCTTCCGGTCTAGCAACAGGTAACGTTCCGGCTGCATAACGCTCGGCCTATACTCGGCGGCTCTTTGGTGAACCGATTATAGCGCGCCCGCATGAAGATTAGATGAAGACTGTCCCGCTTATCATACCCGATTGGCTCATATAAGATCAGGGATGTACGAGGCACACATCCTGCGGACAACCTCCAAGGCGGTACGTTCGCGTTTGTGCCGCACGCTCAAGAACGCCACATACTAGGCGGGCTGTGCCTTAGCTACCCTGCACAACGGGGGAGTACGGGGCGCAGCGCGACCTTATACGCAGGAAGGCGGACCGCGCGGCGCGCCGGGTCTGTAGTGTAGCTTAAACGGCCGGTTGCTCCGGCCCCATTACAGGTTTGGTAATGTCGGCGGCTTATCCTGCAGTTGTCGGTACTTTTGTCAGTACCGCTGTAGTAGAATGGTCCTAGTCCCCCATGGGCGTTGCCCACGGGGCATTGGTTTGATCGAATCAGCGGCTGCGGCCGGCCTGGAGTTGCTGACCATCACCAGTTGCACGGCGTGGCTTGCTGTGCGGAGGAACCAATCCCTATGTCCAAGTCTCCTTATCGCTCCCTTGTCTTTAGTGTCGCGTTAATCCTAGGTGGGCTAGTCGCTACGGCGCCGGCGCACCTACCCAACACACCCATCGCTCGTGCGGCGGCCACAGCGGCAGGTGGTGTGCCGCGCCCCGACCATGTGGTCATCGTTATGGAAGAGAACCACGCCTACAGCTCGATTATCGGCGCGGCGGCCGCCCCGTACATTAACTCCCTCGCCGCCGGCGGTGCATCGTTCACTGATGCGCACGGTGTGGAACACCCTAGCCAGCCTAACTACCTCGACATCTTCGCCGGGTCCAACCAGGGGATCACCAACGATACCTGCCCACATACCTTTGCGACGGCAAACCTCGGCAGTGCATTGATTGCTGCAGGTCGGAGCTTTGCCGGCTACTCCGAGGATCTCCCGGCCGCCGGCTCAACCGTCTGCACGTCCGGTGGCTACGCACGTAAGCATAATCCCTGGGCCGACTTCACCAATGTGCCTGCCGGCGACAATCTGCCGTTCACGCGCTTCCCCACCGATTACACCACCCTGCCGTCCGTTGCTTTTGTCGTCCCGAATCTCACCAACGATATGCACGACGGCACGATTCAGCAAGGCGACACCTGGCTCCAGCAACATTTGGACGGCTATGTGCAATGGGCACGCACCCATAATAGTCTGCTGATTGTCACATGGGATGAAGACGATTTCACGAGCACAAACCAGGTGGCGACGATCTTTAACGGCGCGCTAGTCCAGGCCGGGCAGTATGCCGAGACGATCAACCATTACAACGTGCTGCGAACCATTGAAGATATGTATGGGCTACCCTATGCCGGCCAGAGCAGTACGGCCGCCCCGATCATTGATATCTGGAGTACTACCGGCCCCACGACCACCCCTACCTTAGTGCCCACTAACAGCCCCACGGCGACTCCCACGGCAGTGTCCACTAATACGCCGGGACCAACCTTCACTAACACGCCGGTGCCTCCGGCCACAGCTACCCCTGCCCCGACGATCACCCCCGGTGGCAGTCTGGCGAACGGCGATTTCGAGACGGGCAACCTGAGCGCGTGGACAGTAGACGGCACCAGCAATGCGCCGGTGATCACGACAGCGCAGACACATGGGGGCAGCTATGCCGTACTCGTCGGTAGCGGGTCCGGGTCTGAGCCGAGCGGCAATAGTTCGCTCTATCAGCAACTGACCGTTCCGGCGGCGGGTGGTACCCTCAGCTTCTGGTATCGCCCGCAGACGGCCGATACAATCACTTACGACTGGCAAGATGCCTATGTAACCGATACGAGCGGCACGGTGTTGGCGACGCTCCTGCATATCGCCGGCAATAGCCAAACGTGGACAAACGTCACCTACAACATGGCGGCGTATGCCGGCAAAATGGTGCGCGTCAAATTCCTTGTCCACCAAGACGGTTGCACCTGTAATGACGACACCGCGATGTACATAGACGATGTCAGCCTGACGGGCGCCAACAACCCGACACCGACGAACACGCCCGCAGCAATACCCACCAATACACCTCCGCCGACCAACACTGCGGCACCCAGCCCCACCAATACGCTTCCGCCGACCAACACTGCGGTGCCTAGTTCCACCAACACGCCCGCAACGGGGCCTACGAATACGCCCCCGCCGACCAACACTGCGGTGCCCAGCCCCACCAATACGCCTACACCACTGCCCACCAATACGCCCCCGGCGACCGGCAATCTGGTGGTTAATGGCGGCTTCGAGAGCGGGAGCATCAGCCCCTGGACGACCAACCTCGGTGGGGGCAGCGCCGCCGTGACTACCAGCGCGGTTCATACCGGATCGTATAGTGCGAATCTCACGTCCGGTGCGACGGCCGGCAGCTCCAGTGGCGTCGGCGGGGGCGGGAGTTGCCCCGGCGGGGCGCGCATTCCGATCACCGCCGGCACGTCCTACGCTTTCTCCGGCTGGATCCTCGTCCCCACCGGCACTAACCTAGCGAGTGCCCGCATCCGTATCGCCTGGTACGCAGCGTGTACGGGTGGATCGCAGATCGCGACCAACGACAGCAACCTGCTGACCAGTGCCGGCGGCAGTTGGACCCAAGTAAGCGGGAGTGCTACCGCGCCGGGCACTGCCGGCTACGCTGAAGTACGGCTTTATGTGGCCCCGGCCGGCGCGTCGCCCATTCATGTCTACTTCGATGATGTCAATATGCATTAAGGTGGTAGCCAGGGCTTACGCATCTAATCTGGAAGGGGGTCAGCGGCGGGTGGGGGCGCGGATTTGGTAAGATTAGGGTAGCCTTTAGCAAAGGAGCTACCATGCCATCTACTGACCAGCAGTTCGCCACCGTACTCGAACACCTGCGC
>JBBRPH010000040.1:0-50860 GCA_038228295.1 Chloroflexia bacterium
AAGACCAGCGCGGTCAGCGGCCAGAAGGCGAGCAGCAACAGTCGTTGCCGGGTGGGATCGGCCAGCCAGCGGACAGGGTGATCGGGCGGGGCAGCTACACGGCTCACCATTTCGTTACGCGGCGCGGAACTGCGCGAACACGTCGCGGATGATCGCAGTTTCGCACCCACTCAGGGCTTGCTGGATTTTGGGCGTATTAGTGGGGTAGAGAAAGGGGATCTCTTTATAAGGTAGGCAGTGATCGCTACACTGCTGAATGATCGCCGCTCGTGCGGCAGCAAAGGGATCGCTGTCTAAGCCCGACAGCAACACCAGCCGCACACGCGCCAGAACCGCTTTGTAGCTGAACATATTGCCGATGTGGGCCGACACTGTCGTCTGCGGAATGGCGGCCCGAAGCTGCTGCTTGTTGCCGACGCGGGTTGGGATACACTGGGGCAGGGCATCGGCAAGGATGATTGGTGAGCCGTGTTGGGCGATGCACTGTTGCTTGAGATCGCGAATGTTCGAGCCGATAGTGCGCGCCATCACGGTATAAGCGGTGTTCCAAAAGGCGCAGCGCGGACTCCACCGGAAGTCATAGAGGCCGACACAATTTTCGACCAGCCCCTCATTGTTGGGTTCGCGCCCGATAGCGAGGATGAGCGGGAAATCGGCCTCTAGTGTCTGCTCAAACGCGACGATGATTGGGTGCATCACGTCTCCGTTTCACGTTTCACGTTTCACGTTTCACGATCCAGCGCTGCCCGCAAGCGCGTCGCCGTGGGCCGCAAGCCCGGCCCGGCTCCCCGCGCCAGATGCGCTTCGGCGCGGGCCAGCGCGGCAGCAGCGGCCGGGTTGCCGGTCGCTTGGTAGAGGTCGGCCAGCCAGAGATCGATTTGGGTTTGCAAATAGGGCGCAGTGAGCAGGGCGGCGGCAGCGCGGGCGGCTTCTAGTTCGACGCGGGCAGCGGCGGGATCGCCCACCGCGCGCGCGGCTAGGCCCAGATTGGCGTGATAGTTTGCGGCTTGGCGGGCGTTACCCTGCGCCTCCGCTTCGGCCAACCCGCGCCGGAACCATGCCGCCGCTACCGCAGGCTCTCCGGCGGCTAGGGCCACTTCGCCGCGCGTGCTGTAGAGATATTGTAGCGGCAGGCGTAGCGCGCGCCGTGCGGCCAGATCCAAGCCGGTCTCGACCAACTGCAGCGCCCCGGCGAGGTCGCCTAGCAATAGCGTATTATAGGCGGCGTTATTGTAGGACAGCACCTCCTGAAATTGATCGCCTGTCGCCTGGGCGCTGCGGATCGCTTCGCGGAACGCGGCCACCGCGCCGCTGCCGTCGCCGCGCATCGCCCGCAGGTTGCCCAGGCTGAAGAAGGTGCGCGCCACCATGTCCGGTAGCTGATGATCCGTCGCCAGGCGCGTTGCTTCGGCCAGATGGAACTCGGCATCATCTAGGGTGTCTTCACTTTCTATCTGTGCTGCACCCAACACAAAATGGGCATGGGCCTGGGCTTCCGGGTCACCGGCTGCTGCCAGGTAAGTCAGGCTGCGCTTGCCCCAAACGGCGGCCAGATCGGGACGCCCCGCAGGCAGATAGGTATCGGCCATGCCCAGGCCGGCGTGCGCCATACCCAGCCGGTCGCCGGTCGCCTCGTAGGCTAAGCGGGCTGCATCATAGGCGGCGCGTGCCTGCGGCAAGTCGCCTTGCCAGATCAACGCGCGGGCCAGGCCCATTTGCCGTAGCGGGGTGGGGTCAAGCGCCAGCGCGCGGCGGTAGAAGCCGACCGCCTCGGTCGGCGCCGCCAGCGCCAGCGCGTGCCGGGCCGCCGTCTCGGCATAGCGGGCGGCGCGCTGAGGCTCGCCGGCTTCGGCATAGTCGTCGGCGAGCCGCCCGGCCACTATAGCCGGCCGCCCGGCATAAGCCGCCTCGCGTGCTTCGGCGGCACGACGGTGCAGATAGGCGCGCCGCGCCCCGCTCAGGCCGGCACGCACTACCCCGGCCACAAACGGGTGGCTGAAAGTGTAATGGCCCGCCCGCTCAATCAGGATGCCCGCCGTCAGCAGCGCGTCCAGCGCATCCAGCGTCTCTTCTTCGCTGCGTCCGGCAGTCTGCCGCAAGAGGGCAAACTCCAGGTCGGGTTCGAGGACGGCGGCGGCTTGCAGCACCTGGCGCGCCGTATCGGGCAAGCGGTCGAGCCGGGCGCGCACCAAGACCGCGAGGGCCGGCGGCAGATCGCCGGGCGGAGCGCGCACTAGTTCCAGCAAGAAGTAGGGATTGCCTGCGCTTTGCGTCTGCACGCGGCGGGCCAGCGCCGGGTCGCCCCCTAACGCCTGCACCAGCGTCTCCGACTCGGCGGGGGTCAGCCGGTCGAGCGCCAGCGGGCGGGCCACACCCAGACGCTGCCAACTCGCCACTAGACCCAGCAGCGCGGGCGATTCGTCTTCGGGCCGGTAGGCGACCACCAGCAGCAGGGCATGGTCGCTCAGGCGATGCACCAAGTAATCGAGCCAGTCGAGTGTGGCCTGATCGGCCCAGTGCAGATCGTCGCAAAACAGCACCAGCGGCGTGCCGCCCAACGCCTGGATGCACTGCACCAACGCCTCGAATAGACGGTGGCGTTCTTCTTCGGGCGGCAGCGTGGGGGGCGCGGGCAAGTCGGGTCGGGCGGCGCGCAGATTGGGCAGTAAGCGCGCCACTTCGGCGATCCAGAGCAGCGGCACCGGCGAGTCGGAACCGAGCAACCGACCTAGCGGCCCGTCCGCCGCGAACAATTCGGTCAACGGCGCGAACGGCAATGTTTGTGTGGCGACCAGACAGCGCGCTTCCAGCACCGGCAGATCGGGCGGCAGGCCGGCGGCCCACTCGCGCCACAGGCGCGACTTACCGATACCTACCTCACCGGTGAGCAGCACAACTCGTGCGGTGCCTGCGGCGGCCTGCCCCCGCTCCTCCGCCAACACAGCTTGCTCGGCAAGGCGGCCCACCAGCGGCGGGGTGGCGGCCTCGCCGGGTACCGGCGGGCGCGGCAGCAGACGAGTCACCAATTGCAAGGGGGCGGCGGGTTGCAGCCGCCCATCAAGAATGGCGGCGCGCAGGGCTTCGGTTTCGGGCAGCGGCACGACCCCCAATTCCCGGTCCAGCGTGGCGCGCAGGGTGTCGTAAGTCCGCAGCGCTGTGGCCCGGTCGCCTCGGCGGACGTGCGCTTCGATCAAGGCGCGGCCCAGCGGTTCCAGTAGCGGGTCTATCGCCAGCGCCCGCTCGGCCAGCGTCACCACGCCCGCCCAGTCGCCCGCCGCCCGGCGGCGCTCAACCAACGCGGCCAGCGTCCGCAGGTGGGTCTGTTCGAGTCGTTCCCGTTCACCGGCCAGCCAGAGGTCGAACTCGGGCGCGTCGCTGAAGCTCAGGCCGTCGAGGAAGCGCCCGCCGTAGGCGGCGGCGGCGGCTTCCAACGCATCGGGAGCCGGCAGCACGCCTACCCCGCCGGCCGGCGGGCGCAGCGGGTGCGCGATGTGGCCGGGTCGTCCTTCCACCGTCCACAGGTCTACCCACACATCGTCACCTAGTGCCAGCCGGTCATCGTTGCCGCGCAGCGCAGCCTCGCCCAGCCCTTTGCGGATCGCCCAGAGTGTGTTGCGGAGATTTTTGCGCGCCGCGTCGGCGAAACTCTCGGGCCACAGCAACGCCTGCACCGCCTCGCGCGCGGGCGGTGTGGCGCGAGTTGCCAAGTAGGCCAGCAGCGCCACCGCTTTGGCCGAGGGCAGGGCTATCGCTTCTCCCGCACGTTCAAAGTGTGGCGGCCCTAAAAACGACAAGTGTATCGCGGACATAGCCCGATTATAGCGGATGGCGGCATTTTGTGCTGTAGGCCGCGTTACCGCCTTGTCTCTGTGCCGCTTGCCCTTTGCGCGTGGCCGTGCTACAATCACCTGCTGCCGGTAGCCGGGCCGGAGACCACTTACTACTGTCTGCTGGAGAGAGGATACCCCGCTAATGCCCGATATTTCTGTGCCGAGGGGCATGGCTCCCGCTGCCGCCCTGGATCGCCTGCTGGCCGGCAATGCCCGCTATGTGGCCGGGCAGGCCGAACACCCCGGCACCGGGCTGAACCGGCGGACCGAAATCGCACACGACCAGCGACCGTTCGCTGTGGTGTTGGGCTGTTCGGACTCGCGTGTGCCGGCGGAGTTGGTGTTTGACCAGGGGTTGGGCGACCTGTTTGTGGTGCGGGTGGCGGGCAATTTCGCCGGCGATAACAAGGCGCTGGGCAGCATTGAATATGCGGTGCTGTATTTGGGTGTGCGCCTGGTGCTGGTGTTGGGGCACGAACGCTGCGGCGCGGTGACGGCGGCGTTGGAGGTCGCCACGGCGGGGGTAGACCTGCCGGGCCACCTGTACGCGGTGGTAGACGATATTTTGCCCGCTGTGCGCGATGCGCAAGGCCAACCAGGCTCGGCGCTGGACAACGCGGTGCGGGCGAATATCCGACGGGCCACGCACCATTTGCAAGTGGCCGCGCCCGTGTTAGCGCCGCGTGTGGCCGCCGGGGTGGTGCGCGTGGCCGGCGCGTATTACCACTTGGCGAGCGGGCAGGTAACGCTGCTGCCTTAGTCTCGCTCGCCGGAGGGGCCGTGGTAGGGTAGCCCGAAGATTTTGCAATGCTGCTGTAACGCGGTGTGGACGTGCCGATCCCAGTAGTCCCACGTGTGCCCGCCGGGGTGTTCGATGTAGGTGTGCGGCAGGCCGATGCTTTCCAGGTAGGCATGGAAGCGGCGGTTTTGCCCCAGCAGTTCATCATCCACGCCGCAATCAAAACCGAGACGCGGCACTTGCGCCCGGTTCACCGCTGCGGCCCACTGATAAGGGCTGCCCTGGGCGCGCACTGTCTCCTTGAATGATTCGGACCACCACGGCGAGCGCTCGATCCACTCAACCATCTCGGTGGGGCTGGGGATGAAGCTGGAATGGCCGAAAATCGAGGCGAAGCGGTCGGCGTGCTTCAAGCCCAGGCGGAGCGCGCCGAAGCCGCCCATTGACAGCCCGCCGATGGCCCAGCGACTCGCCGGCACGACCGCGTAGGTAGCCTGGACGTGTGCCCACAGATCCTCAATCAGCAAGTCTTCATAGCGCCGCGTCGGTTCCCAGTTTGACCAGTAGCTGTTCTCGCCGTCGGGGAAGACCGCGATCAGCGGCACCCGCTCCAAATAACGGGCGATGTTGGATTTGTAGATCCAGGCGCTGTGATCGTCGCCGTAGCCGTGCAGTTGCAACAGCACATGATACGGCCCAGGACCCGCATCCGCTGCGTTAGGTAGGATCACTGTGTAGGTGCTGGGCCGTTGCAACGCGTGGCTCATCATGCGGACGGTGCTGATGGTCATCCGTTTCCTCCTACTAACCTCCCAGTGACTGCCGGGATTATGCTTATTATACCCCGCCCCGCGCACACGGCAAAAC
Source organism: Chloroflexia bacterium (assembly GCA_038228295.1). Classification (GTDB taxonomy): domain Bacteria; phylum Chloroflexota; class Chloroflexia; order QHBQ01; family JAICKM01; genus JAICKM01. Next base: position 5,437 of record JBBRPH010000040.1, read on the forward strand.
TGGGTCGCTATTTGGGACAGTACGACCCGGTACTGGGACAGGTGGTGGGACAAGACAGGGGACACCTCCCTGCTACGATAGGCTCATCAAGCACAGACGGAACCGTTCCGCCTGACAGCAAGCCAAGAATCACTAGGGGGCAACCCCACCACAAGGAGCACTAACATGGCCTGGCAAATTGATTCCGCGCACTCGCAAGTGCGTTTTAGCGTCAAACACATGATGATCTCCAAAGCGCATGGTGCGTTTCAAGAGTTCAGCGGCATCGTTAATCTCGACGACGCCGACTTGAGCAAGTCGGACGTGGAATGGACCATCCAAACCGCCAGCCTGACCACGCACAACGAACAGCGCGATCAGCACCTCAAGTCGCCCGACTTTTTCGATGCGGAAAAGTACCCTACGATCACCTTCAAGAGCGCGCAAGTAGAAGCCGCCGGCAAAGGTCATTATAAGGTGACGGGCGCTGTGACGATGAAGGGTGTAACCCGTACCGAGACGTTTGATGTGGAAGCCGAAGGACCGAGCAAAGACCCGTGGGGCAACACCCGCTGGGGCTTCACCGTCACCGGCAACCTGGATCGCAAAGAGTACGGCTTGGCCTGGAACGTCGCCCTGGAAACCGGTGGCTTCATGGTTGGCGACGTGGTCAAGGTCGAGCTCGAAGTAGAGGTTATGCAGCCGGTAGCGGCGGCGGCTCCCGATGCGGCGCCGGCCGGCGCGAAGGCGTAAAGCCTGCCGCGTGGCACGTAAAACGTGAACGTGATGTGTAAGGCTCTTTGCTCAGAAGTGCAGATAACTGCGCGCTGGGCAAGGAGCCTTACGCTTTTTAGCTGCTACTCCCTGCCGCAGGCTGCGGCAAGATTGAGGTGCCCTATGTTTTCGGAGGAAGAATTACAATACTTGCGCGCACAACCGCTCGCCCGCCTGGGCACAGTAGATGCGATAGGGCAACCGAATGTGGATGCCGTGGGCTTTGAGTTTGACGGTACACGCTTCATCATCGGCGGGCACAAGCTAGAGAACTCGCGCAAATACCGCAGCATCGCCGCCGGCAACCATAAAGTGTCGCTGATCATTGATGATCTCAAATCGCAGCAACCGTGGGAGCCGCACGGGATCAAGATCCACGGCACCGCCGAAGCGATTGAAGGTAATGGGCGCTTCGGCCCCGGCCATTACATCGTGGTTACGCCGACGATCTCTTGGAGTTGGGGCCTGGCGGGCACGTCGTTCCAAGCCGGCAAGTTTGTCCCCACTCGCACCGTCTGGCCCTGACGCAACATACATATGAGGAGATTGGTTAATGGCTACATCTAAAACTACAGCCGCCGCGCCGGTCGTCCAACCCGGCACCCCGCCTAAAGGGCTGATGAAAGTGGCGAACCGTATTATCGCCCCATTGCTGCGCTCGCCACTGCATGGACTGATCAGCGGATCGCTAATGCTGCTGACGATGACCGGGCGTAAGAGCGGGCGGCGCATCACCACACCAGTCAGCTATTTGCCCGACGGTGCGGGCCGGCTGATCCTGTTCACGTTTAGCTCTTGGTGGCCCAACTTGCAAGGCGGCGCGCCGGTCACACTTCGCATCCAGGGCCGCGATGTGCGTGCGCTGGCGACCCCTGACAGCGACCCCGCGACCGTGGCCGGCGAAATTGGGCGCTTCTTGCACACCCACGGCGTGCAAAACGCCCGCAAGATCGGCCTGCGCCTGGACCCACAGCACCCGCCTACGCCCGACGATTTGCACCGGCTGGCTGCCGGCCGCGTGGTGATCCACATCACCCTCGCCCCGTAAGGGCCGGCCCTAACCCCCAAGCCCCTTGCTACAGCACAAAGGGGGTTTGGCCGGCCGCGCGCATTGCGCCCCAACGCCCGTCGGTGGTACACTAGGGGGCAGGCCCATGGGGCTGTAGCAGGGACTGATCGGCAATAGCGACTTTCAATGAGGAAAGTGAAGGATACAAGCGAATGGCAATGGATGATCCGGTGATTTTGAGCGCGGCGCGCACGCCGTTCGGCAAGTTCGGCGGCAGCTTGATGAGCCTGTCGGCGGTGGACCTCGGTGCGTGTGTCATGGGCGAGGCGATCCGTCGCGCCGACATGGATAAAGGCGACATTACGCATAATATCATGGGCTGCGTAGTACAGGCGGGGCTGGGCCAGGTGCCGTCGCGCCAGGCTGCGTTTAAGGCCGGCCTAGGTCGCACTGTTACCTCCGACACCATTAACCGCGTCTGCGCCAGCGGGATGCGCGCCGTGGCGCTGGCGGGCGATCTGATCCGCCTGGAGCGGCATCAGGTGATTGTGGCGGGCGGCATGGAAAGCATGAGCAACGCGCCTTACTACCTCAAAGGCACGCGCTGGGGCCAGCGCATGGGCCACGGTGAATTGATTGACGGCGTGATTGCTGACGGGCTGACCGATCCCATGCTCAACGTCCACATGGGCGAGCATGGGTCGAGCGTGGCCGCAGAGGAAAACGTGAGCCGCGCGGAACAGGATGCCTGGTCCTACCGCAGCCATCAACGGGCTGCTGCCGCCATTGACGCAGGTCGCTTCAGCGACGAGATCGTGCCGGTGCAGATCGCGCAGAAAAAAGGCGACCCCCTCACGGTTAGCACCGACGAATCGGTGCGTCGCGACACGACGCTAGAGGCGCTGGCGAAGTTGAAGCCGGTCTTTAGCGCAAGCGGCACCATCACTGCCGGCAATGCGCCGGGTCTCAACGACGGCGCGGGCGCGCTGGTTGTGGCCGCCGCGAGCTACGCCAAAGCGCACGGCCTCAAGCCGCTGGCTCGTATCCTGGGTTATGGTGAAGCGGCCTGGGATACACCTTACTTGGCCTACACTCCGGCCATGGCCGCGCAAAACGCGCTGGATCGCCTGGGACTGAAAATCAGCGATGTGGACTTGGTGGAGATCAACGAAGCGTTCGCCAGCGTCGCTATTATCAGCGCACGGCGATTAGGTATCGATCCCGAAAAGGTGAACGTCAACGGTGGCGCGGTAGCGCTCGGCCACCCCATCGGGGCCAGCGGTGCCCGCCTATTAATGACGCTGATCTACGAGTTGCGCCGCCGGGGCGGCGGCATCGGCATCGCTGCTATCTGCTCCGGTACCGCGCAAGGCGACGCAGTAGTAGTGCAAGTCGGGGAGTAGACAGGTTCTGCGTTCTGCGTTGTGCTGGACACTGCTACTTCTTACGGAGCCGGCTTGTCTCTGATTCAGAACGCAGAATGCAGAACTCAGAACTCCGTGCCGGCGCGCATCTGGGCCATGACCGTGGCCCACCATACCAAGCTGACGGTGAGACCGAGCAACGCAAAGATGGGGACAACTAGCATTGCCGAGAGGGAGAGTTCCAGGATGGTCTGCATGGCAAGTTCCAGCACTGCACCAAGCATGGCTCCCCCGAATACGCCGAGGCCGGTGAATAGGAGCAGCGCCGCCGTCGAAAGCGCGATGCGGCTGAGGAGCGATTTCCAGTACGTCATCAATATCTCCTTTGGCGTCGGCCTTCTCTTGGTCCCGTGTGTGGGGAAGGCGGTTCACTTGCGGCGCGCCCTTCGACTTCGCCATCCTTAGAGCAAAAATCATGCCAGATCCACCGCCTGCTGCCCTGTATACCGGCCTCGCCCAGTTTAACACAGGGGCTTACTTCGAGTGTCACGAGACGTTGGAGGCCATCTGGATGCGGGAACCGGCTCCCATTCGTCGCCTCTATCAGGGTATCTTGCAGGTGGGGGTTGGCTTCTATCATTTGCGAAACAGCAATTATCGGGGTACGCTTAATCTGCTCGCATCGGCGGTGGGCTACCTGCGCGATTTTACGCCGCTGGCGTTGGGTATTGATGTGGCACGACTGATTGCTGATGTAGGCGTGGTGCGGACCGCTGTGGTCACGCTGGGGTCGGATCGCTTGGACCTGTTCGATCTCACGACTCTACCGCAGGTGCATTATGATCCCCTTGTGGCGGCTACGGCCGTAGCCCCGTTGCTACCCAGCGCCGCCGACCGTGCAGGACCAGGCCATTGGTGACACCCGCTCCCCCCGTTGCACCGCGTCCGCTGACGGCCGGCGACGCACCCGCGCTGGATCGGTTGCTGGCGCGCCATTCCTTCGCCGGAGCTTACGCGCGCAGCTACCTGCGGACTGCCGGCATCGGACCGGACGGCGTGACCGCCTGGGTGTGTCCAAGCGCGGAAGACACGCTCGGCGCCGCACTGGTGGCGCACGACACCATTGGCTGGGCAGTATGGGATACGCCGGAGCAGGCGGCGGCCCTGGTGCCTGCGGTGGCCGCTCTGGGCCTGACGCTGCTCAGTGGCCCACAACCGAACATCGCGCCTCTAGCGGCAGCCCTGCCCCAGCCCACGCGCGGCGATCACTGTCCGTTTGAAACGTTGCAGCCCGCTGCCCTGCTCGTGCCTGCTGTTACCCCGGATCTGCAACCGCGCCGCGCCGGCCCAGCCGACCTGGACGCCTTAATTGACTTCTACATCCAGGGCTTCTACAGTTTGGCCTATCTGCCCACCCGCGCTGCCTGGGCCGCCCGCCTAACCGAACAATTAACGCACCGCACGCTCTACTGTGTCACCGACACGGCCGGGCGGGTGGTTTCCGCCGCCCTCAGCAGTGCCGAAACCCCCAGTACCGCGCTGATCGGAGGGGTCGCTACGCTCGCTGCCTATCGCGGTCAAGGCTTGTCTACCCGTTGTGTTGCGGCCCTGTGTGGGGCGCTATTCACTGCCGGCATTGCGGAGATCGGCTTGTTCTACCTACCCGCCAACGTGCCCGCCGCCCGCGTCTACGCCAAACTCGGCTTCGCCCCCGCCGGCACCTGGTGGCTGGAACGGGTAGGGGGTCGGCGGTAGCTAGATGGTAGGCAGCGGCTCGTGAAACGTGCGCCTACTCGTCTACTGCTCCCGCAAGATGTAGTAGGTGCCTCGATTGGAGCCGATTTTGAGCAAGTAGCCGCGTTCCACGAGATCCACCAGATCGAGGCGGGCGGCTTCGTCGCTGAGGTCGCGGTGTAGGTCACGGTACTCGCGGTTTGTCAGCCGGCCGGCGGTTTGGGCGTGGGCCAGGCCCGCCGCTTGGCGCGGGCTGAGGCCGGCCCGCAGCCAGGCCGCCCGTCGGCTTGCGGCTTGCAGATCGACGGCGTCGGGACTTTCCTGACGCGGGAGCAGCGCGTCTTGCTCCCTTCGCTCTTGCGGTGCGCGATCAGTGGTTGGATCATCGAGGTCGGCATCGGCCAACGGCAGGGCGGGCAGGCGGATCAGGAAGGCGGCGCGGTCGCTGACGAAGGTTGGCGGGCCGGAGCCGAGCGCGGCTAATGCCCGTTTGATCCGCCGGATGCCGGTGCCCATCTCTTCCACCAGGCGCAGCGTATACATCGTCTGGGCGAGGCGTGGGTTGCGCGAGTAGCGGCGCGTTTCCAGTGTGTCGAGCGTGACGGGGCCGGCCAGCCCGCCGGGGCTTTCGATCTCCAGCCGGTCGTCAAACATCCGCACCTGCACCTTTTGCCCGGTCAAGCTGTAGTCGCGGTGGGCGATGGCGTTGGTCACGGCCTCGCGTACTGCCTGGATCGGATACTCCGGCACGTCGCGCCGGTAAAGCCCCTCGATCACGCCGCCCACGCGCATATTGCGGGTGACAAACTGCGTGACTGCCTCGATCAACGGCCCCACGGCCCCGCCAATCTCGGCGCGATCCACGATCAGCCCGGTCACATCGTCGCCCCGGAAGCGGGCCACCTTCACCTGCGCCTGCGGCAAGAGATGCTGCGGGGTACGACCAAACAGCAACAGCCCGGCCACGGTCGGACTCCAGGCCGCCTCGTTGCCGACCCCCAAGCCTAACGCCGTCAGCCGCCCGGCGACGGACGCCTCTCCCGTTGTCCCCTCCTTGTAGGCGGAGTTCTGCGTTCTGAGTTCTACGTTCTGCATGGCCGCAGGTTCCGGTAGATCCTCTAACTCTCCCGTTCCTGGGGCGGGAAGGGGCATAGGGGAGGCCAGGGCCGGCACCCCTGTGCGCCCGGCTTCGGCATCGAGCGCGGTCAGATAAGCACGGATTGCGGCCGGATCGAGATCGGCCGGCTGGGCAGACAGCGGTTGCGACTCGTAGGAATGCGGCTCCGGCTCGGCGGGGCGGGGGCTAAGGGAGCGTGGCATGGTGGGCAAGGGGTAACTCCTGGGCCGAGTAAACCAACTGATCCGGCAGTGTGAAAGCTATTATACCAGATCGTGTCCCAGGACGGATGGTAGCGCCGGCTTACCAAATCCCCGGCAAGAGGCGGCGCGTGGTCTGCATATAGGCAGCATAGTCGGGACCGAGCGCGACCAGTAGAGCGCGCTCTTCGACTCTCATGCGGTAAAGGTAGGCGGGCAAAGGCAGCAGCAGCAAGATCGCCGCGCCCAACCCCGTGCCTAGCGCCAACCCAAAGCCGATCAGCGTGGCGAAGGTGCCGGTGTAGGAGGGATGGCGCACCCAGCGGTAGGGGCCGGCGCGCACCACCGCCTGGCCGCTGTGCAAGCGGACTACGGATGTGAAAAACCGGCCCAGTGTGACAATGGCCCAGCCACGCAAGATCAGCCCGCCCGCCATCAACACCAGACCCAGGTCGCGCCCGTCGGCCCCCGGCAGCATTCCCCAGCCGGCCGGCACGCAGGCCAGTGCCGCCAAGCCGGCCAAGCCCACGCTGCCGATGATCGCCGGCGCTGAGGCTCGGTCGGCGGCGGCCGGCCCGCCTATCGCTTCGCGCAGCAGCAGGCCAATTTCTAGTCCCACCCAGGCAAGACAGAGCACGGCAAAGATGAAGTCGAACATTACGGTTAATCTCAGTTTTCCGCCGCGTGGGTCAGCGGTGACGACAACGCGACGACACGGTGACACGGCGACGCAACGCGCTGGAGAGTACATTTATGGTTGTATTTTCTCCATAAGGCTCTGTTTGTGGGCGACAAACCCACTAATCGCTCGCCCATCGCCGTGTCTCCGTATTGCCGTTCTTGCGAGTAACCCTGGCCCCTGACTACTACGGCGTGCAGCCCTGCTGTTGCACAGCCCACACGCCGAGCAGACCCAATTGGAACTCGTTGGCCGTGCCGCCGAACTCCGGGTGCCACTCCAGCCGGGCGCGCTCAAAATACTGCACTGTGTAGTTGCGGCCGTCGGTGGGGCTGCGCTCCAGGAACTCGTCGGACAGCGGGTAGCCGAACTGGGCCAACCCGCCTTTCGTCAGCCACAAGTCGAGGAAGCCGCCGCCCAAGCGGTGCCCCGTCTGGGGGAAATAGCGCAGTGTCGCGCTGTCGGGCACCGGGTCGCTGAGGGGGAATTGGCGGCGCGCCGTGTATTGGTTGCCTAGCAACCCCAACTGCACGATGTAGGGTGTGCCGCGCAATTCGGGATGGAACTCGAAGCGGTTACGCTCGAAATATTGCACCGTGTACACCTTGCCGTCGCTGGGGCTGGCCTCCGTAAACTCCTCGGTCAACGGGTAGCCGTAGATCGCCAAGCCGCCCTGCGCGCGCCAGTATTCGAGGAAACCGCCGCCCAGGCTATGGCCGGTCTGCGGAAAGTAGATGCGATCCGGCGTGTTGGCGAAGCCGGAGATCGGCGTGCAGGGGCTGCGTAGCCCACCGATGCTGCCCCACAGGGCGGGATCTTCTTGCCCCAGCCGCCAGACGGCGAAGCCGGAAAAGTTGCGCTGCTGGACAAAGCTGACCTTCGAGTCAAAGCTTTGCCGATTTTCGTACCAGACTTCGTGCTGCTGGTTGTCGCGCACATAGCTCAGATGCGGTGCTTGGTTGACATAATCATAATCCAGCGTTGCACCTGCCGGAAACTGCTGAGCCAGCGCCTGAGTTTCGGCCCAGGTGCGCGGCTCGGCATCCCGGCGCGGCACGAACGAGGTGTTCCAGTCGTAGCCGTACACGCCGATGCCCCAGATGATGCGCTCACTGCCCAGCGTGGCGGCGGCGTAGTTCGCCACATCGTTTAGCCAGGGTAGCGGCGCAACGGGACCGGCCGCGCCGCCGGGGAAGTGCTGGTCATAGGCCATCACGATAAAGTAGTCGGCCCAGGGCTTCAGATCGGCGTAATTGACCGCCCCGGCCCAGCCGGTGGTTGCTGCGCGTGTCTTGGCCGGCACCGCCATCGCTACGATCTTGCCGTCTGCCTTGAAATCGCGATATAACGCGGTCATGAAGGCCGTCAGCAGCACCTCGTCGCTAGGACTGATCGCCTCGAAGTCAATGGTGATACCGTCGTAGCCGTTCTGCTGTACCAGGGTTCGCAGTTGCGCGATTATGCTGTTACGGATGGCCGGGTCGAGCAACGCATTGTGGAAGTTAGCATTGCTGCTGCTGTTACGGATCATCGGCAGGTTTTTGATCCGTTTGGCCCGCAGCAAGTCGTTGACCACTGGCTGCGCGCTGCCGCTGACGCTGCCTTGTCCGTTCACGCTGTAGAACCACGGCGATACATAGTTCAACTGATCGGCATGCGCCTGGAGCGAGACGAGCGAGTTGGGATTATAGGTTACGTAGAAGCCCCAGCGGATCGCCGAAGCGGCCTGCGCCGGAGTGGGGCTGTTCCACGGGGCGAGTACCGCCGTCGCTAGCAGCAGCACTAGCGCCGCCAAACCGGCAACGGAGCGCCGTTGCCAAACACGATGTATCATGTCGTTACCCTTTCCAATTCAGGCCATCGAGGCCCGCCTACAGGCCGCGCCGTCACTCCGGGGTACACGATTCCGTCTGGGTCGCCGAGATGCCGTATTATAGCGCGCTGCGTTCTATTCCGGCAATAGGGCCGCGTGAACCCCTAACCCCCTTCGTGTGTAGAGAAGGAGGGAGTAGAGTAAACTCCCGCTTTCTCTTTAGGCGGGGATCTGCCTTATGAAACTATTTGACGAATTGCCGCGTCATAAGAGTAACGAATCGGTACCCCGACGGGTTGCGTGTGCTCCCTTGCCGGTGAACCCGTAACTAGGTGCTGCGGCACGCATTAGTTCTATCCAATAGCCCTAACAAGGGGCTGTGTTTTCTATGGAGATCGGGGTTGGTGCGCCGGCCCCTGTGAGATGTCGGCTGCTGAGTCGCGGGCAGGGCCGGCACGGCCGGCGCCCCTGGCGCACTGTAACAGCCTGGTTGGGACTGTTGCCGACAGACGATCCCGCGCGGAAAAGAGTCGTGTATGTCCATTCATGAATCGCAACCGGCCTGGACCGCCCTAGCCGGGTTACGCCGTATTCAGGTGCTGGCGCTGAATTATGCGCGCAAACCACATCGCCGCTGGACGGGCTGGGTCTTAGAGGATACACCGGAGCGCATCGTGGTTTACCGCCCGCCGCAGGCGGCCGTGCTGATGCGCGACACCCATACCTGGCTGACTCAGGCACCGGCGGTTTGCCTGTTTTGGCCGGCCCGCCACTACAACCTGTCCTACCTGCTTGATACCGATTCGCAGGTGCAGGGCTACTATGTGGATGTCACAACCACGCCGGTGCGGCGCGCAGGCTACCTGGAATATGTGGGTCTCGACCTGGGTTTGCTGGTCGGGCCCGATCTGGCCTACACAGTGGACAGCGAAGCGGTGGCGGCAGAGTACCCACCGGCGCTCCAGGAGCAGGCGCACAACGCTTTGCAGAGTGCTATTGGCCTAATCGAAGCCCATGATTCGCTGTTCACTCCGCCGCACGCCTGGTTGGCGGCGCTTGAGGAATCCGACCGTGACAGCCTCGACACGATTGCGACCATGTTGCGCGGCCCGACTGCCTGCGCTATAATGACACTTCTCACGACTGGTTTGCTTTAGTGTTAGGGAAATTATGAGCGATCATCCTGCCGTTCCCGCTGACCTGGACCCTGCTGCGTATCCCGGCCTGGAGTTTGGCGACCAAGAGCAGCAACGGCTGACTAAGTTGGTTGCTCTGCGCGCCGCCGAGTTGGACCCTTATCCGCCGCGCTTCGCCCGCACGCATAGCCCGGCAGCGGCACTAGCCGCCTTCGCAGCGTGGGAACCCGCCCACCCCCCGGCCGCAGACGGTAGCCCCCCCGCCGAACGGTTGCGCCTTAGCACGGCGGGGCGTGTGGTGGGCAGGCGCATCATGGGCAAAGCCTCGTTCGCCCATATCAGTAGCGGCGATGCGCGTTTGCAGCTGTTCTTCCGCAGCGACGACCTGACCGCGCCGCCCTGCGACTACGAAGTCTTCAAGCGGCTAATAGATTTGGGCGATCACATCGGCGTGGCGGGCTACCTGTTCCGCACCAAGACCGGCGAGCCGAGCCTGCACGTTGAGCATTTCACTCTGCTGGGCAAAAGCCTGACCCCCTTGCCCGAAAAGTGGCACGGCTTGCAAGACCAGGAGTTGCGCTATCGCCAGCGTTATCTGGATCTGATCGCCAACGATGAGGTGCGCCGCGTCTTCCAGGCCCGCACGGCTATTGTGCGCGCCATGCGCCGCTATCTGGATGAACGCGGCTTCCTGGAAGTCGAAACACCGGTGCTGCAAGCGCTGTACGGGGGGGCCACGGCGCGCCCTTTCGTCACCCACCACAACACACTGGACCAGGATCTCTACCTCCGTATCGCCGATGAGCTCTACCTCAAGCGGCTGATCGTCGGCGGTTTTGAGCGCGTCTATGAGATCGCGCACGACTTCCGCAACGAAGGCATGGACGTGCGTCATAATCCTGAGTTCACCATGATGGAGTGCTACGAAGCCTATGGCGATTACGGCAGCATGATGGCGCTGGTGGAAGGGCTGATCCCGGCGGTGGCCCAGGAAGTGTGCGGCACGCTGCACATCCACTATCGCGACCAGCCGATTGACCTGACTCCGCCCTGGCGACGGGTGTCTATGCGCGATGCCCTGCGCGCGGCAAGCGGCCTTGATTTCAGCGACTATTACGACGACCGCGACGGCTTTTATGCGCGCGTGCAGGCGCTGGGCGTAGAGCTCCAACCCAACATGAACTGGGCGCAGATCCTCAATGAGGCGGTCGGCGCGCTGGTGGAGCCGGGATTGATCCAACCCACGTTCTTGACCGACTATCCGGCAGCGCTCTCGCCGCTGGCGAAGCGTAGCGCAACCGATCCGCAACTAGTCGAACGCTTCGAGGCGTTTATCGGCGGCTTTGAGATGGGCAACGCTTTCAGCGAACTCAACGACCCACTTGACCAGTACCGCCGCTTCGCCGAAGGGGTGACCGCGCGCCGCGCCGGTGACGATGAAGCCCACCAGATGGACTTCGACTTCCTCAACGCGCTGATGGTGGGGATGCCGCCGACGGGTGGCCTGGGCATGGGCGTGGATCGCCTAGCAATGGTGCTGCTCGACCAGTCCTCGATCCGCGACGTGATCCTGTTTCCGCATATGCGGCCGGCGAAAGCCGCCCCCCCCGCCGAGGGTACGGCCGGCCCGTAGCCCTCGTCTAGCGACGACTGAGCCTCTAGCATAGCAAAACGGCAGGGAACTGTTCCCTGCCGTCGGTCTTTGCGTTGCAAGATTAGGCTACGATGCTTGGCGCAAACCCACGCTCGCCTTGCGGGCGGCACGGCGTGGCGCGGCGGCTTCGACTGTGGCGGCTACATCGCGCTCTAGCGTGGCCGGAGCCGGCGGATCGTCACCGAACATTGAGGTCTGGCGCAAGCCGTCGCGGGCGGCAGCAGCAGGCGCGGGGCGGGCGCGGCGGGTGGGCGGGGCGGGCGGCTCGGTGCTGATTGGCTCTGCGATGAGCGGCACGGCCGTCGTCGCTACCGGCTTGGTGCGGCGAGGGGTCGGCGGCGCGGCTACTGCTGCGGCAGGTGCTTCCACAACCGGCGGCGCGCCGACTTTCTTGGCACGCGCTGCGGCTGGGGCAACAGCGACCGGCGCAGGGACTTCGACCGCAGCGGATTCAGCCGGTTTCGTTACCTTCTTAGCCCGCGAGGTGGGTGACGCAACTACGATCACCGGCAGCGGAGCCTCTACAACGGGTGCCTCAGCCACTAGTTGTGTCTTCTTGGCCCGTGAGACGACGGGCGTAACTGCCGCAAGCGCGGCAAGTTCAACGACTGGCGTAGCGCCTTCGGCCGCCGGCTCTGCGGGCCTGGCGGCGCGCTTGGCTCCGCGTGGGGCGGCGGTCACGCCCGCCGCAGGCGGCGCAAGTTCAACGACCGGTGTAGCCACCTCGGCTGCCGGAGCCGCCTGCTTGCCGGCGCGCTTGGCCTGCGGGGCGGCGGGCGTGACTTCGACCACTGGGATGGGCGCAACAGGCAACGCAGGTGCTTCGACTAGCGGTGGTGGTGCGGCTACAGGGGTGCTTTTACGCGGCCGTTTCACCACCGGCGTAGCCGGAGCAAGCGCGGCCATCGCGGTAGCCGACATCATGCGGCGCGGCCCTTGGCGTTCACCGGCGGCCAAATCCAGCGGGACCAGGGCTTCGGCCGGCACCACCGCACGGGCCGCCAGGGCACGAGCCATTGTCTCATCTTCGCAGCCCACCTGAAAGTAATCGGGCCGCACATAGCGCGCCCCGCGCACATCAAGGTGCGGGTGTTCGATCAGCCCCCCGTCGTTCACCAAGCAGTGGTCGGGCGCGAAACCGAAGCGATCCTGGAAGCGATCAATCGCGTCGTCAATCTTCTCTTGTGCGGTCTTTTTCGAGTTGTCGTACCAAACCAGATACATGGCGTGTTCTCCCTGCGTAAGCAGTTATCAATTACCAGCCCAGGATACGGGCCTCGCGCCGCCGTGCAGGGCGCTCTACAACGGGATAGGGTGCCGTCGGCTGATCCCATGCCGGCTCGTCCACTTCGTAGGCTTCGCCTTCAATCCAGGCCGCCGGTGGGGCATAGGGAGCCTGTGCTCGGTCTACAAACGCACGCGGCGCTGCGCTGGATTGCAGCGCCGCAGAATAGGGCTGGACATAGCCCGGCGGTAGGTAATAGCCCTCTGCTGTAGGGGCGGGCAGCGGCGCATAGGGCGCATAGCCGGGTGGCACCGTGTAGGGTTGCGGCGGGTAGTAGCCCGGCGGGGTGGGCGCCGCCTCGGCACGCGACCGGCCGCGCAGCAGCAGTAGTACCACTAGACCAAACATCGGTAGCGAGGCCGGCAAGCCGAACACCACGCCGGCCATCATGGCCCAGGTTTCAGGAGCTAGGCGGAAGGCGACCCAGATCGCCAGTACCGTCGTGAACAGCATCGCCATCGCGGCAAGGAACGTTTTCATCAGCTTCTCCCTAAGACCCCGATTTCACCAGGCGCACTGTATCGCGCTGTGCTTTGCCGGCGCGTGCGCGCTGCGGGGATGCCGTGGTATCCGGCGCGGGCAGGGCGCGCGGGCTAGTCCAGGCCGTGCGCCCGCCGACGGCTGCGGCTAATTCATCGTCCACACACGCGGCCAGCAGGGCCACCGTGCGCCGGATTTCCTCGCCGCCCACGAACCCGGCCTGCATTCGGATCACATCGCCGCCTAACACCGCCAGGAAGTCACCCTTGCCGAGCAACCCCTCTGCGCCGGTACCGCGCACGCCGGCCACTTGTGCTGCCGCTTCGGCGCTGTGGACGCGCCCTACTACACGTGCGCCCCAATAGAGTAGGTCGCTAAGGTCGGCATCATGGCCGGCGGCAACCAACTGCACGCCGAGGTCGCGCCCCCCGGCAATCGTCTGGATGACTTGCGCAAGTTCTTCGCCGTCGCGTCCGCTCAGGGCGTCATCCAGGCCGTCAATCAATACGACCAGATTAGCCCCTTCGATGGGTTCGCCGTCGGCGGCCAGTTCGGCGCGTCCGCTCGCGAGCCGCGCCGCCCACCGTAGGCGCAGCCGCGCCTCGGCCTGTTCGCGGACTACATCGCCCACGAGATGGGGCAATCCGGCCAGATCGGCCCAGGTGCCGCTACGTGTACCGCGCCGTCCGGCGCCGCTCAGGTCCACCAGCAGCAGCCGCAACGTGTCCGGCCCGTTGTGCAGGGCCAGCGAGAGCGCCATGCTGCGCAGCAGGGCCGACTTACCCGCCGCCGCGTCGCCGCTGATCAGCACTGGGCCGACCTCCGGCGCATCGAGGCGCAGCAGCAAGGGTGCACCGCTCACGTCGCGGCCTAGAGTCGCGGTGCAGGGTGGCGCGATGTCGGCCACGCTGCGCGCTAAGGGTAGTAACCGCACCGGCACGGGGTCGGGCCGCGGCACTTCGAGTGTCGGTGCGCCGCTATCCACCGCCGGGGCCAAGCGTACCGCGTCTACGCCTAGCCGCTCGGCTAGGTCGGGTAGGGCGGGCGTGAGGCCGGCCAGCCGCAGGCCGGGCCGCAGATGGAGTGCGAAGTGGATCAGCCGCGGCGATAGTGTCCCGCCCGCCACGCGCACATCAATGCCGTGTTCAGCCAGTACCGCCTCCACCATATTCGCCTGTTGTTCCAAAAATTTCTGCATCGTCACTACTCCAGCGCGCCTTTTACGGTCTTTTGCTTTTCTGTTATTATCTGCTATTATGTTTCACGCCGGCGCTACGTTCAATCAGCGCTGTGCCGGCGTGGCAACGAGGGTGCCGACGGGGACGAACATAATCTGCTAGGTGTAAGGGAATGGAAAACCGTTTATAGAACTCATGTTCTATAGAACTAATTATACCGAACATTGCTGTGCCTGTCAATAGGTAGCAGACGCAAGAATCAGGATCCGGGGCCCGAGATCAGGCAGCAGGAGCCGCAACTTGGGGCTGCGGGAGGAGGCTCTGCCGGACTTTGATCAACGTCACTACGCAGGAGAGCGGACGCACAGATTCCGTTCACCGGTAGGGGAGCGCTATGGGGTGAGTGGCGTACAGAAATGCACGATGCCCACCGGCGGTTTATACGATCCACAGTTCGTAGCAATGGAGGAGGAGTCCTTTGAGAACAGAACACAATGAGCATGATAGTGATCTTCCGCTTGAATTGGCTAGTCCCGCACGGCGCGCTCACGGGTGCCGACTACCGGCGACTCAATCAGCCGGCCGAACTCACTGAGGCCGACCTTAAGCAACTCAACTATACGGCATAGGCTCCAAGGCTGCTCAATCAATTCCGCCGTGCCTTAGCCACCAGAGGTCTGTCGTTCGCTAAAGTGGAACATGAGTTACCGGCTTGAGCCGGGGCTTGGTCGTGGATGCAATATATCCGCTCTCCTTCTGCCCAGCCCTGAAACTCCGCCCGCGTTAGTTGCGGGGCGGGCTGGGATCTGGTATCTTAAAACTAGCCGGAGGAGACCCACCATGAGCCGCACCACCCAATTGTTTGAACTGCAACAAGTAGACACCCAATCCGACGGAGTCTTGCGCCGCCTGCTGGCGATCAACGCGGCGTTGGGCGAGACCGAGTCGTTGCGTGCGGTGCGTGAAACGCAGGCCAGCGCTGCCACGGCCTTGCGCGAAGCCCAACTGCACCTGCGCGTCGTCAGCCACGAAGTAGACGATCTTAGCCTGCGCCTGGATACGATGGGCAAGCGCCTGTTCGACGGCTCGGTCAAGAATCCCAAAGAACTGGTTGCGCTCGAACATGATATTGCCAACACCAAGAGCGTGCGTTCCACCCGCGAAGACCTGATGCTGGAGGCAATGGAGGTCGAATCGCAGGCGCAGACCACGCTAGCTGCGGCTAACGAGGCACAGGCGACCGCCGAGACCGAGTGGCAACGGCATCAAGACGGTTTGCTGGAAGAGAAAGAGTCGCTCAACCCCAAGCTGCGCGTCTTGCACACCCATCGCGCCAAATTGGCCGCTGTGGTGCCGCCTGCCGATTTGCAGATCTATGAGCGCATCCGTAAAGCCAAGCAGGGTCTGGCCGTGGCCGCCATGATCCACGACATTTGTCAGGGTTGCCGCGTCACGGTCTCCGGCGGACCGGCGGTGACGGCCAAGCAGGGCCAGCAACTGGTGCAATGTCCGTCGTGCGGGCGGTTGCTACACCCCGGCGAACGCGGCGAGTTGGTACGATGACCCCTGGCGTGGGGCCGCGCGAAATCGCCGCGATCCTGGCGGCGCGCGGCGCCGGTCAGGCGACGCGGCTACTACGGCGCGGCGGCGGGACGGCCCTGCCCGGTCTGTTGGCCGAGCGCATCGCGCCGGCCATCTTGCACCGTATGACGCGGCAACTGCGGCGCGGCACGATCATTGTCACCGGCACCAACGGCAAGACCACCACCAGCCGGATGCTGGGCGCAATCCTGCGCGCCGCCGGCTGGCGCACGATCCATAATCGCTCCGGCTCCAACCTGGTGCGCGGGCTAATCGCCACGGTGGTGCAGAGCAGCAATGCCATCGGCAACCTGCGCGCCGACGCGGCGCTGTTCGAGGTAGACGAGGCCACCGTGCCTGCCGTTGCTCGGCAGGTGCGCCCGCGCCTATTGCTGATCAACAACCTGTTCCGCGACCAGTTGGACCGCTACGGCGAGATCGATACGGTCGCCCGGCGCTGGCGTGAGACACTGGGCACGCTCGACGGGCGCAGCACCGTCTTGCTCAACGCGGACGACCCTGGTGTGGCCGCGCTGGGCCGCCACACCAGCGCTCAGGTGCGTTACTATGGCGTGGCCGACACGCGCCAAGCGCTGGCCGCGTTGCCTCACGCCGCCGACGCGATTGACTGCCCCCTCTGCGATCACCGCCTGGTCTATAGCGCCGTCTTGCTGTCGCACCTGGGCCATTATGCCTGCCCGCAGTGCGGCTTCACGCGCCCCACGCCCGACATCGTGGCTGAAACGGTAGAGCTGCTGGGCACCGAGGCGACCCGCCTGACCGTCCACAGCCCCGGCGGCCACTTCACCGTGCAGATCGCCCTGCCCGGCTTCTACAACGCCTACAACGGTCTAGCGGCCACCGCTGCCGCCCTTACTCTCGGCCTGGGCCCAGAGGTCATTGGCCGGGGTTTGGGCGAGTCGAGTGCCGCCTTCGGGCGCATTGAGCGGGTGCGCGCCGGCGACACGGGCAAATCACTGCTGCTGGCGCTGGTCAAGAACCCGGTCGGCTTCAACGAAGTGCTGCGGATGCTGTTCCCGCCGGTTGCCGACGATCCGATCCCGCCCCGTCACCTGCTGATCATCCTCAACGATCTGACCGCCGATGGGCGCGATGTGTCGTGGCTGTGGGACGTGGACTTCGAGGTGCTGGCTGCCCCCGGCCGCGTGGCCCAAGTCACCTGTGCCGGCCTGCGCGCCACCGACATGGCAAACCGCCTCAAATACGCCGGCCTCCCCCCCAGCCGGCTCCGCGTGATCGAAGACCTCGAACCGGCCCTCGAAGCCACCCTGGCCGCCCTACCCACCGGCGACACGCTCTACGTGCTGCCCACCTACACCGCCATGCTCGCCTTCCGCGCCCTGCTGCAAGATCGCGGCTGGGTGGCGGGCTTCTGGGCGCAGTAATTAGGAGAGTATCTTGATGCCTTCACACCAACACCCGTTTGAACGCGCTTTAAGCGTCACGAGCGAAGACCTCGCATTCCTGTTCAGTGGTCATGCGCCAATGCCGTGGCTGGATTTTTGGCTGAACCCCCGCCGGCTACGGGGCAGTGACTTCTTGATGCGCTGGTCACAGGGGCGTTGGAGCGAAGATCGGATGATTGAGGCTATCAACGAGACAGCCGCTTACGTCACCATCCCCTATGGTCTCAGTTCGACAGCCCCTGATGGTATACGTGAATACGAATTATACTGGGAACGTTTGGAGCAAGCGGGGCTAGGGCAAGTAAAACGCCCCGACTTACTCGTATTCCAGAAGTCGAACGAAGCCGCTGTCCAGGCGATTGTCCAGCAGCTAGGTGGCTTACAAGAATTGCCTTTCACCGCCGAAGTGGACCCGGCGATGAGTGCATTACTTGCACAAGCGGTGCTTGCTATTGAGTGTGAGAACAGCCTATGGGTCGCTCGGCAGATGCCGGACTACAACAAGCCATTGCGAACGCAAAAGCGACTAGGCGGTAAAACCGGCTTGAACAAGAATGCTGTGTTGCCGAATGTATTTCTGAAAGAGGAAGACCGCGCTCCGCTGAAAGCATGGCAGACGCAGACGGGCGTGCCCATCCATATGTGGCAAGTGTTCTATGATCTTGCAATAGGTATTGCGTTAGACACAGCCGAAGAACTCATTGCCGGCGGACTTATCGAGCCAACAATCCAGACGTTCCAGGCAACCGGCGGTGCGACACAAAAGAAAGCCGTCTACAAAATCTACCACCATTACACCTATCCAGTGGGCATATCGAGTGAAGCACCGGAGTTGATCGCCGCATCAATCACCGACAAGAACGGGCACATCTTACCCTATGTCCGCTTCGAGGGTGGTAGTATGGACCTCAGTCCCGCCGTATTAGGCGTGCTTGGTGAGGTCCATAGCCGTGAGCGTTAGCCCACCCGCTACGTACCCGCAGAAACTGCCCGCGACTGGCCCGGCCCGTGAAGCCCTGCGGCAAAAAGGCCAGTTCTGGACCCCCGATTGGGTCGCGCAAGCGATGGTGGCCTACGTAACAGCCGGCGGCGCAGACCACCTGTTTGATCCCGCTGTGGGAGCCGGGGCATTCTTCCGGGCGGCTAAAGCGGTCGCCGCGCAGACAAACCGGCATTTTACGCTGCTGGGCACCGAGATCGATGCGGCGGCGTTAGGGGAAGCGCGGCGCAGTGGCTTGGCTGACTGTGATCTCACTGGGGTGCAAATCTGCGATTTTATACTGTGCCCGCCGACAGATCGGTTTCAGGCCATCGTCGCCAACCCCCCCTATATTCGTCATCACCGCTTGCCGCCGGCGCTGAAAGACGCGCTGAAGCGGCTAGGTACACGACTCATCGGCAAGCCCCTCGACGGGCGCGCGGGGCTTCATGTCTATTTTCTACTACAAGCGCTGCAACTATTGGGCAGCGCAGGGCGGCTGGCCTTCATTATGCCCGCCGATACCTGTGAGGGCGTGTCCGCCCCGACCCTGTGGCGCTGGGTGACCCAAAACTACTGCTTAGATGCCGTGATTACTTTCACGCCGCAGGCTGCTCCTTTTCCTACGGTAGACACCAACGCGCTGATTTTCTTCATTAGGAATGCACCGCCCCCGTCGCAACTACGCTGGGCGGTCTGCTCCCTAGCGGGTAAAGATCCACTGAAAGCCTGGGCCTTGGCCGATTTGAGCGCCCCATCCGCAGACGGTCTTGCTGTGTATCGGCGTGACCTGGCTGAGGCATTGGCAACGGGTTTGTCACGGCCCCCCCTGGTGCCGCAGCCGGGCAACGTAACCCTGGCCGATTTTGCTAAGGTGGTCCGCGGAGTCGCGACTGGCGCAAACGAGTTCTTTTTCTTGACGGAGGCGCAAGCTGCGACACTGGGCCTCGCGGAGGAGTTTCTGAAACCTGCTATTGGGCGCGTCCGCGATGTGGCGACCGATCTGTTAAGTGGTGAGATGCTAGATCGCCTCGCTGCCAAAGGCCGCCCTACGCGGCTCTTCGCGCCGGATAGTCGCCCATTGGATCGCTATCCTGAGCGGACACGGCAGTACCTTCAGCAAGGGGAGCGACTGGGAATTAACACCCGTATCTTGATTAGCACCCGCAATCCCTGGTATAAGATGGAGACCCGCCGTATACCGCCGATTCTCTTTGCCTATCTGGGGCGGCGTGACGCACGCTTTATTCGCAACCAAGCGGGAGCCTTGCCCCTGACCTGCTTCTTGTGTGTCTATCCGCGTGACGATGACGCAGTGTTTATCGAAAAACTCTGGCACGTTTTGAGCCATCCGTTGACACTTGCCAATTTGGCATTAGTGGGCAAATCTTACGGCAGCGGAGCCATCAAGGTGGAGCCACGCGCACTGGAAAGCCTCCCACTGCCGTTATCCGTTGTGCAAGCGGCGGGACTGCTGACGGATCTTCGCCCTTCTTCGCAGCAGGAGCAACAGGCCACCTTCGGCTGGTAGGAGCAGGCTATCATGCCCTTCGACATTATCACCGTGCGCGCCCCCGTGCGAATCGATTTGGCCGGCGGCGGCTCCGATGTGACCCCGTTCGCGGCGCGCGAGTGGGGCGCGGTGGTCAATGCGGCCATTGATCGCTATGCTACGGTGACCGTGCGGCGGCGGGCCGACCGGCAGTGGGTGCTGACCTCGGCAGACCTGGGCGTGCAGGAGACGTATCCTGCGGGGGCGGCGTTGCCGCATGACACGCCGTTGCGCCTGATCACGGCGGCGCTGGCGGCGGGCGGCGTGGCGGGCGGCCTGGATGTGCGTGTGCAGACGGATGTGCCGCCCGGCTCCGGGTTGGGCGCGTCGGCGGCGGTGAGCGTGGCGCTGCTCTGGGCGTTGCAGCGGCTACGCGGGGATGATCCTGACCGCGCGGAGGTCGCGGCGGCGGCGGTGCGGCTGGAAACCGCCGGCCTGCGGATTACAGGCGGTGGGCAGGACCAGTACGCGGCGGCGTTCGGCGGCATCCAGACGCTGCATTTCGCGGCGGGCACGGTGGCAAGACGGTCGCTAGCTCTGTCGCAGGCCACGCAGCAGGCGTTAGCCGACTCCCTAGTCCTGTGTTATAGTGGCACCGCTCACGTGTCGGGCGCGGTGCTGGCTGAGGTGATGGCATTGTATGAGGCGGGCGATGCGGCCACGCGCACGCGGCTCTATACCTTGCGCGATCTGGCCGCGACAGTCGCGGCCCGCCTGGAAACCGGCGACCTGCGCGATTTCGGTCCGCTGCTGACCGCTAACTGGCAGGCGTTCCGCGCCTTCCACCCCCACGCCGGCACCCCGGCGCTGGAGCAGATTTTCGCCCTCGGTGCGGCACACGGCGCCACGGGCGGCAAAGCGACTGGTGCGGGCGGGGGCGGCTGTGTCCTGCTCGTCTGCGATCCCGCCCGGCGGGCTGAACTCTGCGCCGCCTTGACTGCGGCCGGCTTCCCACCCTTCGCGTTCGGCTGGGATGATCAGGGCGTGACGGTGCTTGAAGCGTGAAACGCGCTTTGTATCCGGTGTTGCGTATTTGCTTCTTTTCAGCTATACAATATACATTGCATACATTACACACATTATGTTTCACGGTTCACGCGAAGAGGCACCTTTATGCTAGACCTGCACATCAACTTCCTCTACCCCGATCTGATGAACATCTACGGCGACCGGGGTAATATCATCGCTATGCAGCGGCGCGCTGAATGGCGTGGTATCACGGTCTACGTGCATACCACCACGCTGGGTGAGCCGTTGGACGGGGCGCGCGACGATTTCTACTTTTTCGGCGGCGGCCAAGATCGGCAGCAGATCAGCGTGGCGCACGATCTGCAAGGGGCGAAGGCCGCTGTGCTGCGCGCGGCAGTGGCCGACGGCGCGGTCATGTTGAGCATTTGCGGCGGTTATGAGTTGTTGCAGCACTATTATCAGCCCTATGAAGGCGATAGGCTGCCCGGCATCGGTCTGTTCGATGCCTACTCCACTGCGGGCAACACGCGCTTCATCGGCAATGTGGTCGTGGAGACCGAGTTTGCGGGTGAACTGGTCGGCTTTGAGAACCACAGTGGGCTGACGTTTCTTAATCCCGGCTGCCGGCCACTGGGGCGTAGCGTGGTCGGCGCGGGCAACAATGGCCGCGATGGGCAAGAGGGTGCCGTCGCCGGCACGGCCTACGGCTGCTGGGTTCACGGCTCGCTGCTGCCCAAAAACCCGCGCTTCACCGACTACCTGCTGGCGCAGGCGTTGCGCCGCCGCCACGGCGATGTGGCTCTGGCCCCGCTAGACGATGCGGCCGAAGTCGCCGCCCACGCTACCGCTGTGCGCCGCGCCCACGCTACGCGGTAGTTCTGAATTTTGAGTTCTGAGTTCTGAATTAAAGACGGAGACGATGACAGGTTACGTTTCTCTGTCGTTAATTCAGAACTCAGAACTCAAAATTCAGAACTCGGCTAAACAAACACCCCCCGCCGGCCCAGGCGAGGGGTGTTTGCTCTTCAGGAAGGAGTTCTCATGCGATTTGCGTCCGTCTCATGTCTCTCACTTATTATGACGCATGAAGCCCGGCAGATATTACAGCAGCTTTGCGATCAATAGCTTTGCGATCAATTTTACTGTGGCGGCTGCCACTTTAGGCAAGTGGTTGCGGCCCACCTCGCACCATAGCCCGCCAAGCGCCGGACCCCGTCGCAGCCCGCGTAGGCGGGCTTCGTAGCTGTAGCCATGAGTTGACTCGCCCCGTCTCTCGCCTCGCCCCGTCTCCCGCAAACAAATACCCCCCGCCGGCCCAGGCGAGGGGTATTTGCGCTTCAGGAAGGAGTCTCATGCGATTTACGTCCGTCTCATGTCTCTCACCTATTACGACGCACCAGCCGCAGGAATATTACAGGCAAAAACTAACCGGGCCGCCCTTTTGTCAAAGTCGGCCCGGTTAGCTTATGAATTATTACTGAGATGCGCGATCCGGCATCAGGTTATTGTCACCCGATCCTCCCTACGGGATCTGGCCCAACTTCACCACGCCGTTTTTCTCCGTGTCCACCACGATGACCTCACCGGCAGAGGTGACGGTCAGCCCGGTGGGCCGCACGAGCGTGATATTGCCGGCGGCGGTCTTGCTGCCCAGCAGCTTGCCGTTGGAGTCGAACTTCACCACCGTCTGGCGGGCCGGGTCGGTGGCGTAGACGTTGCCTTGCCCATCCAGTGCCAGATACGGCTCTTCGAAGGCTGCGTTGCGGTCCCAACTACCGGCGGGCAGGGTCCAACGGCGCAACGGCGCGCCGTCTTTGCTGAAGACGTTGATGCGTGTATTAAACGCATCGGCTACATAGACATTATCCTGGCTGTCCAGGCCGATGCCCATCGGCTCGTTCAGTTGGCTCGGCCCGTTCGATGCCCCGGCCTGCGCGCCCGCCCCCTGGGCGAGCTGACGTAGCGGCTTGCCGTCGGCATCAAACACCAACACGCGCTTGTTGCCGGTGTCGGTCACATACACATCGCCGTTGCTGCCGATAGCAATGCCGCGTGGGCCATAGAAGCGCGTGTTTGCATCCGCAGGCACCGGCGGGGCCGCGCCGGTCTGCGGCGGATTCAGGTCTAGGAACGATCCCCAGGTTTTAAGGAAAGTGCCGTTCTTGTCGAACTTTTGCACGCGGTGATTCCAGGTGTCGGCCACATAGACGTTGCCGCTCTTGTCCACCGCAATGCCGGCCGGGCCGGTGCCGGGCACGCGCCCATTGATGCTCAATCCCTGGAACTGACCTTCGCCCGTGCCCTCATTGCCGAAGGCTTTGACGAACTTACCGTCTTTATCGAAGTGCTGGATACGCATATTCGTGGTATCCACTACGTAGAAACTGCCGTCGGGCGCTGTGGCGATGCCGCGGGGCTGGTTCATCTGGCCGTTGCCGTTGCCCTGCGGCGCCAACTCAAACATACCGTAGGTCACGCCCGGATTAGCCGGCGGTGTGTTGCCGGTGCTGCCGGCTGCGGTGCCGCCCGCCGGGGTGCCCATCTGCGTCACCAGGTCGTTGCGCGTGTAGAGGTAGAAGTCGGTCGAACCGAGCGGCGCACCGGGATCACGATAGAGCAGGTACTTGCCGGCGCGACTGGCCGGACTCCAGTTGCTCAGTTTAAACAGATCGCTGAGGACGGTAGTCGGGTAGTTCACGTTCTTATAGTCGTCTTCCGGGAACCACCAGCGCAGCTTATAGTGTTCCTCGCGGTATTTGCCCTGCACCAGCGTCTGGAAGGCCGGCGTATCTTTCGTCTCCTGGCTGGCGACGATGATCGGGGCGGACGGCGCGATGGTGGTGACGGCCGTTTTGACGAACGGCACTAGCTTTTTCTGATCGCGCCAATACCACTCGAACGGCCATTCCATGTCGGTATCAAGCGCGATGTCCATGCCGTGCCCACCGGTGGGGTCCGTAGCATTGCGGTTGCTGAACGCGGTCAGGTCGCGACCCAGGCGCTCCACCCGCTGCGCTACTTCGGGCACATCGGGGGCCGACTGGGTATAGACTAGCGCCTCGCGCGGCACGTCGCCGTTGCGGAACGAAGCCATTACCGAGCTACGTACTTCGTAGGCGAACAGCGCGACGATCAGCGACAGCGCGGCTACGCGCCAGGCGATGCGGCCGCCCATTTGTCGCGCCGTCCACGCGATACCGCCGATCATCAGCACGATGAACGCGCCGAGGATAATGGCCTTGAGCGCCGCCTGATTGGTGCCGTCGCTGCCGATGCCGCTCGCCGCTGCGAGGAACGCCTGGAGTGCGAATAGGCCCAACAAGATCAGCACGCCCATCAGCAGGCCACCTTCGCGGAAGGCCACGCCCCAGTCAATACGCCCCAACAGCCGCCCGATGCCTGCGCCGGTGAGCAGCGCAAACGGCAAGGCGATCTGCATCAGCAACCAGGGCATTTTTTCGCCGGCGATAGAGTAAGCGACCAGCGCGCCAAAGGCCCAGAACGCCAGGAAGGATACCGTGAAGCCGGCCATGACCGCCGCCGAGGGCAGACCCAGGCCGAATTCGTCGGTGCCGCTTGCCAGCGCCGCCACACCACGGATGCTGCCGCGCCGGTTAGCTGCCGCGCGGGTGTCTACGTTGCGCTCCGGGTAGGCATCGAGCGGCAGGTCGGTCGGCAGGCTGCCCGCGCCGCGCAGGCTACGCACGGCCAGAATGATCAGGAAGGCGATGCCGCCGAATAGCGCCAACGGCTCATAGACTGGCGCCATCAGCAGCGCGTAATACCAGACGGGCTGATTGCCGCGCGCCACACCATGCTGGCTTAACCAGTATTGGATGCCCTGAAATAGCCCGCCCAAGCCGCCGGGATCGGTCATCAGGTTGCTGTAGAACAGCACGTAAATGGCGGCAAACACGGCGAAGCCGCCGAGCACTGCCCAGCGCACCATCGGCAACGCCGCCAGCGCGCTACCGACCGGCTCGACATCCATACGCCGGTCTACGTCGCCGGGCACGCCTACGAAGCGCAACACCAGCCAGGCTAGGACCAGGAACAGGCCAAAGATGAGCAGATTGATATAGGTCAGTTCATGGCTGGTCACGCCGATGCCCAAACCCACCGCCGCCAAATAGATGAACTTACCCTGATGGGTCCGCAGGAAGCCGAGTAGGCCCAAAAAGATCATCATCGTGCCGACGGTCGCGAACATATCATGGCGCAAGGCGCGCGAGTAGTACATGATGCTGGGCGAGAAGGCCAGCAGGGTGGCTGCCGCCAGCGCCCCCAAACGTCCGATATAGGGGCGCAACGCCCAACACAGCCCGATCAGGATCGTGCCGAACAGGGCCGGCATGATGCGCGTCGTAGCGTCGGTAGCCCCGAACAGGAAGAAGCCAAGCGCCACCATGTTGTACAAAAACGGGCCGTGGTAGGCCGGGTCGTACTTCCACGGGTTGCCGTTGAAGAACTGATACGAATAATAGGCGTGGATCGACTCATCATGGTGCATCGCCCGCGTGCCCAAATCCCAGAAGCGGGTGCCGAGCACGATCAGCATCAGCACGCCGAAATAGACCACGCTCCAATCCACCCGCGACAAGTCGAACGAGCGATCCAGCACCGACTGGCGGGACGTGGAGCGGCGAGTAACGGTAGCTTCCAACAAACGTCTCCTTAACTGTACAGGGTAGGGTTAGTGCGACATCTCCGCGTCATAGTTCGGCAGGTGCAGGCTTGCGAGATAGTTGTAACGATCCACCAGGTCTTTGCGGACAAAGACGGCCATATCGGTTGAGCCGAGCGAGGCATAAGGTTGGCGGTAGATCAGGTACTTCCACAGTTTGCCTTGCTCGCTAGGTGTGCGCAGTGTGTAGAGGATGGTATCCACCGCCCCCTTGATCTGGCCGACCGGCTCCTTGATCTGCTTGCCCTTGTCGTCGAGGGCGTAGTTGGGCGAGCCGTCGTCTTTGGTCGGCTTGGCCGGGTCCACCTTATCCCAGGTGTTGGGGATCAAGACGCGGTAAGTATCTTCGGGGAACCACCAACGCATAGCGTACTTGGTGCCCACATAGTTATCAAGTTGCGGTGCTTGGCCCGACTTGGCTTTGTCATACCACGCCGAGTCCACCACCATCACCTGCACACTCGCATCGGGGGCGGTGGCGGCGAGGGTGGGCTGGAACTGCTTGTTTTTGTAGTCGCGCAGATACCATTCCCACGGCCACGAAGTCTGGCTGTCATACACCACTTTGAGGTCGCGTGCGCCGGTTTGGTCCACCGAGAGGCGGTCAATGGTGTCGGCGGCGCGCGTGGTGTCGGGCGCAGTCTGCACATAAACGATCATTTCGCGGGCATCCATCGGGTTGATGTACGCCAACTGGAACGCCGAGCGCAGGCCGTAGGCACTCAACAGGAACAGCAGCCCGGTCAACGTGTAACGCAGCACGCGGCCGCCGCCGACCAGGGTCCAGAACCCGCCGATCAGCAGCAGCAGCAGCGCCGGGAAGATCGCCAACTGCCACCAGTTGTTGTATTGGTCAGGGCTTTCGTTGGCAACCCGATGGGTGATATTCATCGCCCAGAAGATGTTGACTACCAGGAATAGGGTCAAGAAGGTGCAGAACGGCACCCATGACACCGGGCTGGTCAGGCGCTGCCAGGGTGAGACGCTGACGGGGCGCACTTCGCGAACCGGCACCGCGCCCTTGCGGGCGGGGGTCGGCGGAGCCACGATCTCGTCCATCGGCTCCACATAGGCGGCGACGCGGGCGCGACGGTGGCGGATCATGCTTTTGACTAATTGGCCCAGGGCCAACGCAGCCAGGAAGGCCAACGGGTGGACGATGTGCGTAGTCAGCCAGGGCATCTTTTCGCCGGCCCAGCTATAGAGGGCCAGCGCGCCCAGGAACCAGACGCTAAGGAACAAGACCAGGAAGGGGCGAATCTCGGCGAACTCAACCGGCTTGCCGACATTGAAGCCTGCCGTCGCGCCCGGCACCACCGGCCCGCGCTCGCGTGGTACGGCACGGCGGGCGCGCCACGCGCCGATGCCTTTGCCGAGGAAGTAGAGCATCCCAGTGAAGCCGAAAACGATGATCAGCGGTTCGTAGATCGGGATCAGCACGAAGTAGTAGAACCAGGGCTGATCGCCGCGCCGCACATCCTGTTGGGCCAGCCAGTAGCCGATGGAGCCGAACAGGCCGGTGCCGATGCCGTTGATGTTGCTGAACAGGCTGGTGTAGAGCGCCACATAGAGCAGCGTCGCCACGGCAAAGCCGGTGATCAGCACCGTAGGGTGGCGCAGCAGATAGCCGACGGCGTAGGGCAACGAGCCGGGTTGGTAGCGTTCCAGTAAGCCGGGTGTGTTGTCTGTGGGGCGTGGGACTGTGGACCGTTTGACGGCCGCCGGAGCACGCCGGGCGCGCGGCGGCAGCACGATGGGTTCGCCTTCGATTTCTGTGTCGTCGGCCGGTTCGCCCTCGAGTTCCACGCCGTTGTCGTTGCTCGCTACATCGGCAGCGAGTTGGTCGGCGGCATCTAGGCCGTTACTGTGCCCGTTGGTGACGCCGGCGGCGTTGCTTTCCCACGGCGCAGGGTCGTAGCCGTTGCCGTTTGTGGCGCTGTACTCGGCCTCGGCTTCCGCAACCGCCGGGGTGATGGTCAGCGACTGCAATGCCGGTTCCCCATCTAGCAACGCGGGAGTCAACACATGGGTCGCTTCGCCCGCGCTGAGGTCTAACGTCGCATCGGCAACCGGTTCCGTGACCACACCGTTGCCGTCGGCGGCGACAACCATAGGCGCGCTGCTTGCTGCGTC
This sequence comes from Chloroflexia bacterium, assembly GCA_038228295.1. Classification (GTDB taxonomy): domain Bacteria; phylum Chloroflexota; class Chloroflexia; order QHBQ01; family JAICKM01; genus JAICKM01. The sequence goes on from JBBRPH010000040.1 coordinate 33,164, forward strand.
CACGATTGCCGGCGCAGCACTGCGAACGCGGCGGCTCTGGTCCCATAGCAAGTAGCCCCACACGGCTACCCAGAGCAAGGTGGCTGCGCCGACCGCCCAGATGAGCGGATGGCCGAGCAGGCTAGTCACGAATTCGCGGATATTATCGGGCGTCGGGTCTTGCGCCGGAATGCTCGGCAGCGGTGCTGTTTTCATCACTTTCAGTACGGTCAGTGCCGCGCCGGCGAGGATAACCAGATAGCCCAGGAAGGTGGTGAACAGCGCCCGCCCGGTTTGCCAAGCGAATAGCGCGACCAGCAACCCGCCGATGACCGCTGTGGTCAGATACGCACTCTCTTTGATGGTGAACATCAGCGCATAGCCGGCGCACATAACATAGAAGTCACGCGGCTTGCGTTCATCCACGAAGCGCCAGAGGCCCAGTACAAACAGCATCTCCATCGTGGCATAAATGCTGTCTTCGCGGGCGAAGCGTGCGTGGTACAATAGAGAAGGCGAAATCAGGATCAGGAAGGTGGCGATCAGCGCAGGCCACCGACCCAGTTGGCGGCGCAGGAACCACGGACTCATGCAGAGTATCACGCCGCAGGTGGCCGAGGCATAGCGCGCTGTGGCATCGGTTGCGCCGAACAACAGGTAGAACAGGTCAATAAAGTGGAACTGTTCCGGCCCGTGCATCATCGGCGAGTGGATGTAGCCCAGGTTGGTGTAGTACTTCCAGGAGAAGACGGCGTGCAGGCTTTCATCGTGGTGCAAGCCTTTGAAGCCGAGATCCCAGAAGCGCGTGACTAGGGCTAGCGCGAAAAAGAGCAAGTACAGCCCGGTTTCCAGTGTTAGCCACGACCCGCCCGGCCCAGCGACCGCCCTGGTCTCGCGCGTGGTGACGCGGCTTTCGGTCGGCGTTATAGGCGGCAGTGCGATGGTCTCGTGCCCGACGCTCTCTTTGGGGCGCACCGTCACGGTCGTCGCCTGTAGCGGCTCCACCGCTTCCGACGTATCGTCGCCGGTGCGGCTGGGGCGGGAACCGGCGGAAGTCCGGCTTTGTGTCTTCATAGGGATCCTTTATTCGGTAGCCACCGCTTGGACGGCGGTGTGGCACAGAGCGTCAAGTTGCCGCAGGTATCAGAATAATAACTTGCGAACCGGCTGTAGAGTTCCCTACCGGCTCGCGCACAGGCGCCTCTATTCTACTATATTACCCCGGCGGACCGCAAATGGACTGCACCGGCCCTTACCGGCCCGCCGGCGCTACGCCGTCCACCGGTCGCACGCCCAGCGTGCTGACGACCGTCAGCGCCAGGGGCATAGCCCCCGCTTGCGTGGCGACAATCACACCGGTGGGTGCAGGGGTCGGCACCCCGGTGGCGGTGCGGGCGGCGGCGGTCGGCCCGCCCTGGCCCACGGTTGCTAGGGCGGTCGCCAAGTGGGTCGGCGTGGCGGCTTGCACGTCGGCAGCGACGTGGCCGGCCCACCCCCCAGCCACCGCCAACGTGAGCAGGCCGACCAGCGCCAGCGCCACCCAGGCGGCCGGGGCCATGCGCCGGCGCAGCGGGGCCGGCGGCGCAGGACGGGCCGCCGCGCCGGCCAGCAGGCGAGCGCGCAGCGAGGCACGGATGCGACTGTCAGCGCTGAAATCGCCGGCGGCGAGGCGCTGGGCCAGGTCGGCAGTGGTAGGATCGTCCCATTCGGGATCAGTCATGTGCAGGCTCCTGCGGATCTAGATCCGTCCGCAATCGGCGGACGGCCCGGTATAAAATGACTCCAACGTTACTTTCGGTCAGCCCGCTCAGTTCGGCGATGCGCCGGTTGGTTAGCCCCGCTGCGAACTTAAGGCCGATCAGATCACGTTCACGCGCGGGCAAGCGGGCTACGGCAGCCAGCAAGCGGGCGCGCTCCTCGCCGGCCAGTGCGGTCACATCAGGTGCCGGCTCTGGGCTGATCCACTCGCGCACGATGTCAAGCGAGAGCCAGCGATGCCGCCGTTCGGCGCGCAGGTGATCGCTTACTGCGTTGCGGGCGATGGCGAACAGCCAGGCGGCGAACGGCGCACCCGTTGCGTCATAACGGCCCAACGCGGCCAGTGCCCGCAAGAACACGGTTGCCGTCAGATCGTCGGCTAGGGTCGCGTCGGCCACCCGGTAGCGGATGTAAGAATAGATGCGCGGAAAGTAGTGGTCATAGAGCGCCCCAAACGCCGCCGGATCTGCTTGCGCCCGCGCAATCCAGGCCGCTTCGTCCGCCGGCGCATTGATCGTCTCATCCAGCATCGGCATCCTCACAGATCAATACGCCGTACCCGGCCGAGTATTACATCCCTTTTTGATCCACAGAGAGACACAGAGAGTCACGCAGGGAGTTACTCATGGGGTGGCGTGTAGACCCTTGATAATAGCAGAAAGGCGCAAATCTGTCATTCTGTGCGCTTGGCCCGGCTTTTGCCAATGGACAGCCGCCCCAACGCTATGGTATAGTAACCCGGATCGGGGCACCCGCCCCACAACGGCTACAAATCACACTTTACATTTTACACTTTAGCCTTTCGACTGAACGAGGGAGCGTAGCGGGTGAACAACAGGCAAGCGGAGGCGGCGCAGCGCACGCGCCGGTTGGCGGGCTGGATCAGTGTGGGACTGCTGCTGTTAGCGGCTGTGGGTATCATCGCGGGGTGTTCGCCGGCGGCCGTGATCGGCGGCCCGCAGCAGACTCCCACGCCGACGACCACGCCCATTCCCACCGAAACGCCCGGCCCCACGCCGACTCCCGACCCGGTGCGTGCCGACGACATTGTGTACGTGCGGCGCTTTGTCTTCGGCCTCAGCGGCGACCTCTACTTGGTTCACACCGACGGCCTGGCTCCACGCCAGATCAGCTCTTTCACGCGCGATCAGATCAGCGTGGCCTCGGACTACCCCGTCTGGAATGCCGACCACAGCAAAATCAGCTATAGCAGTGAATACCGCGACCTCTATAACCTGGCGGTTTGGAACCTCTACACGATTGACCCACAGGGCAGTGGATCGCAGCAAGTGACGGGCCTGCCGCAACCAAACAACGGCTACATTCCCGATGTTAAGTCGCAAATCCCCGGTGTGCCGGCGGTGGTGCTCAATACTGCGCCGCCGGGCGCGCCCGTGCACGGGCGCGTGTTGGCGAACGGGCGCCCGGTGGCCGGGGCGGTGGTCTTCTCCTGGCTGGGCCGCAACTATACGCGCACCGCCGCTGACGGTACCTACAAGCTCAATGATGTGCCCCCCGATCAACGGGGCTGGATTAAGGCGAAGGGCGAGGCCGGCTCCGGCTGGGATTGGATTACGCCCCATCTAAACAGCGACAACGCAGTGCCTGACATCTTGCTTGATCCCCGCCTCGACAATGAGGAGTTCCAGTTCCCTGCGTATGACTCGCGCGGCGGTATGTGGAGCCTGATCACGCGCCACTGGTTCGAGCCGACGACGCAAGATGTGCGCTTTGAGACGACGCTGGTCCATGTCAGCGCCGACGGTAGCCAGGTGCTAACTGTGGCTCCGGCCCTCAGCAAAACGATGGGTCGTTTGCGTGCCAACCCCGCGCACCCAGAGCAGGTCGCCGTGGTAGACGGCACCGATCTGGTGCTGCTGACCACCGACCTGACCGCGCCCGCCGATAAACGGGTCCGGGAACGGCGCGTATTGCAGCACGATCTACTCCGCAACGCGCCTGTGGCCTGGTCGCCAGCCGGTGATAAGCTCTATTATGTCACGCCGGTCAACTTCCACCAAAATACCGATGCCGGCTATGAGAGCCTGCGCGAACTGACCGTGGCGACCGGCGCGGTACGCGAAGTGACCTTCTTCTGGCCGAAAGAGCGCGAAAATACCGGCTTTGACCTCTCGCCCGACGGCACGCAAGTGGTTTACGAAGAATACGGTGACCTCTTTATTCGCCCCATTGCTGCGCCGCCCGCCGCCAAGCCCCGCCATATCACCTACTACGGTCAAAGCCTGCACCCGACGTGGAGTGGGCGCTAGGCGCGTGGAGTGGCGTGCACTAACTGCCCGCTTCCTGCCGGTTACTGTTAGCAGTGCCGGCGAAAGTATCGCTGCCCTGGACGGGTTGCGGGGTGTTGCGGTCCTCATGACGATGTTTCACCACTTGCTATTGCAAATCCACGACTTCCCCGGCATGACGAAAGCTACCGTAGCTTGGCTGGCCGGCAGTATCGGTGTTTGGGGTATTGGTCAATCGGGAGTCCATTTGTTTTTCGTGTTAAGTGGCTTTTTACTCTTCTTGCCTTATGCACGCACCTTATTGGGGTTACAGCACTTTCCCGATACGCGCAAATTTTACATAAGACGCGCCCGGCGCATCTTGCCGGCCTATTGGGTGTCGCTCCTATTGATCGTAATCCTATTTGTCCCCCAATATCTCGATCCCCTGTGGCCGCATCTCATTTCGCATCTTCTGCTGATCCATGACTTCAGCCAAGCGACATTCAACAGTATTAGTTCCCCCTACTGGACGATGGCAATCGAGAGTCATTTCTATCTCTTGCTCCCGCCGTTGGCCGGCCTCTTCTACCGGCTCTTCCATACCGGCCGACGATTATTATTGACAGGCTTGATACTGCTATTAGTCGCCGTTTCGCCGCTGTTTAGCCGCTTTGTCGTGCTGGTGCGGCCTTCTGTGCCGCACCTACTCGATTACATCGGCTTTCTGTCGCTCCTCAGATTCCTGTGTGTTTTTATACTGGGTATGCTTTGTAGCATACTGTATGTGGCCGCTACACAAGATAAATTAAAAGGAATTTCACCCCAGCGGTTGCAAATTCAATGCAAATTGCTAAGTATTGCGGGACTGGTCCTGCTACTAATGCTGATGGTAATTCACGCGGGTGCTCTACCTGTGCAGAACGATGAGTTTTACCTCTATAATCTGATCTTAGGGTTTGCTTACGCCGGCATCCTGCTGGGCACGGTACTGGGTTGGCCTAGCTGGCGGCGCGTACTCGCTTCACGCGCATTACGCTTTATTGGGGTGATATCCTATAGTTTATATATCTGGAATGCTCCCTTGTATAGCCTGGTTGTTGTTCCACTCAGTGGTGTCTTCGGTTCCGACCTGGTAACTTTCTTATTAAGTGTATGCTTGACAGGGCTGATCACAATTCCCTTTTGCTGGGTCTTTTACCAATGCGTGGAGCGTCCTTTTTTGACGGTCCGCCGTATTCAGAATCAAACAGCGTCTCAATAGCTCAGGGCTACCCCGTTACGCACGCGCCCATAGTGCCTCTATCCCCACCTGCTGTCCCGTAGCACGTTTCAGACTTCACCCTGCGCTTTACCGCACCACTGACATTAGGCCCTGAATTATGGTACAATACGATGTTGCCGTGTCTGCGTGGGCGCGGCTTGAATGCAAACGCGCACATTGGCCTATTATTTACGAGGTTCCGTCTATGCCCTATAACCCGGCTAATCCGTTGATTGTACAGAGCGACCGCTCGATCCTGCTGGAAGTGGATAATCCGGTCTATGAAGCCGCCCGCGATGAGTTGGCGCGCTTTGCCGAATTGGAAAAAAGCCCGGAGCATATCCATACGTACCGCATTACCCCGCTATCACTCTGGAATGCCGCTGCGTCAGGCTGTGGGGCGGGCGAGATCGTCGCTACGCTCACACGCTACAGCAAGTTTGACCTGCCGCCTAACGTGCTGTCGGACATTGAAGACTATATCAGCCGCTTCGGGCGCGTCAAGTTGCTGCACGATGACGGCAAACTGGTGTTGCGCTCCGACGATACGCTGCTTATCACCGAAATCGAGCGCAATTCGCACACACGGCTATTCTTGCGCGGGCGTGTAGACGCGCGCACGCTGGAAGTAGATCCCGCCGCGCGCGGCCACATCAAGCACGCCCTGGTCGTCTTCGGCTACCCGGCGGAAGACCTCGCCGGCTATGTAGACGGCGAGGAATTGCAATTTAGCCTACGCCCGGTAGCCCTCAGCGGCGGGCCGTTCAGCCTACGGCACTATCAGCAAGACTCGGTGGGCGCGTTCTGGGCCGGCGGCAGCAGTCAGGGCGGCAGCGGTGTGGTCGTGTTGCCGTGCGGTGCGGGCAAGACGGTGGTCGGCATGGGCGCGATGGAGAAAGTGCAGGCCAGCACGCTGATCCTCTGCCCCAGCACCACAGCGGTGCGCCAGTGGATCCGCGAACTGCTCGACAAGACCACGCTGACTCCTGACCAGGTGGGCGAATACAGTGGTGAGCACAAAGAGATCCGTCCCGTCACCGTCACGACCTACCAGATCATGACCTACCGGCCCTACACAGTCAAAGAAGAAACGGGCGAGATCGGCGAGTTTCCGCACTTCCAATTGTTCACCAACCATGACTGGGGCATGATCATCTACGATGAGGTCCACCTGTTGCCGGCTCCGGTCTTCCGCGTCACCGCCGAAATCCAGGCACGCCGGCGCCTGGGACTGACCGCCACGCTGGTGCGCGAAGACGGCCGCGAAGAGGACGTCTTCTCGCTGATCGGCCCCAAAAAATTCGATGTGCCCTGGAAAGACCTTGAGCAGCAGGGCTGGATCGCCACCGCCGAATGCACCGAAGTGCGCGTCAAGCTATTGCCCAGCGAACGGCTGGACTATGTGATGGCCGAGGACTCGCGTATCAAATACCGCATCGCCGCCGAAAACCCGCTCAAATTGGATGTGATGCTGGCGCTGGTGGCGCAACATCGCAACGATAACGTGCTGGTGATCGGCCAGTATATTGAGCAGTTGAAGCAGATTTCGCAGTTGCTGGACGCGCCGCTGATCACCGGCAAAACGCCCAACCATGAGCGCGAAGTGCTGTATCGCCGGTTCCGCGACGGCGAGATCAAGCTGCTGGTGGTGTCGAAAGTCGCCAACTTCGCTATTGACCTGCCCGATGCCAACATCGCTATCCAGGTATCCGGCACGTTCGGCTCGCGACAAGAGGAAGCGCAGCGACTGGGGCGCATCTTGCGCCCCAAACTGGACGGCGGCCCGGCGCACTTCTACACGCTGGTCACGCGCGACACCAAAGACCAGGACTTTTCGGCTAACCGCCAATTGTTCTTGACCGAGCAGGGCTACCGCTACAACATCCTGGACGCGCATGAAATTGTGCCCGCTATCGAAGAGAAAGTGGCGGCCGAGCAGCGATTGCTGGAAGCGGAAGGCTCCGAAGCCTTGCGGATGCAGGCCGCCGCCCGCCGCGCCGCGCGCCTGGCAGCGCTGGACGAAGAGGGTGACGAAGACGGCAGCGCCACTCGCCGAGGTCGCAAACCCCGCGCCCTTGCGTCTGCCGGCGACGCGCCCGCCGCCCTCGAAGACAGCACCAAAAAGCGGCGCGGTCGCCCCCCGAAAGCGCGGCCCGCTGATACGGTACCCGTTGTACTCAACGGCGTAACCGGCAACGGCCACAGTGCCGGCAACGGCAATGGAGCCGCTGAATCGCCGGCTCCCGCCCGTGATCGGGGCAAATTACGGCTGGTCAAATAGGGCGATAACCTAATCCCCACCCCATTCCTAACATAGGCAAGAAGGGGAGAAGGGGAATAGATCGTCACGCGCCCCGCCCTCTGTCGGGGCCGAGTCGCGGGAGTGGTTGTATTAGGAGGGATCAGGCATGACGGTATTAGCCGTGTTGGGCTGCCAGTGGGGCGATGAAGGCAAGGGTAAGCTGGTAGATCTGCTGGGTAGCCGGGCGCGCGTTATTGTGCGCTGCAACGGCGGGCCGAACGCGGGGCATACCATTGTCAACGCGCAAGGCACCTTCAAGATGCGCCTGATTCCATCGGGTATCTTCCATCCGCGTGCCATCTGCCTGATCGGTAACGGCGTGGTGGTGGACCCAGCCACTCTGCTCGAAGAGTTGGATATGCTGATCGCCGCCGGCTTGGACATGAGCCGCTTGCTGATCAGTGACCGCGCTCATGTGATCATGCCTTACCACCGCATCCTCGATGAACTAGAAGAGCGCGATCGCGCTGCCGGCGGTGACGGGCTTGCTATCGGCACCACCAAGCGCGGCATCGGACCGGCCTACGCCGATAAGATGGCACGGGTCGGGATTCGCATGGCCGATCTGCAACACGAAGAGACCTTACTAAGCAAGCTGTCGGCGGTTCTCAATTACAAAAACCGCATCCTGACGCGCCTCTATGATGTCGAGCCGATTGGCTTGCACGAAACCTACTTACAACTGATCGAGTATGGACGGCGTTTGAGCAAACATATCATCGCCGCCGACCTTATACTCAACCGCGCCCTGGCCGAAAAGCACCACATCCTGCTCGAAGGCGCGCAAGGAGCTTTGCTGGATCTGGATCTAGGCACATATCCCTATGTGACCTCCAGCAATCCCACCGCCGCCGGCTGTTGCGTCGGCGCGGGGCTACCACCCACCACCCTTGACGGTGCCGTGGGGGTCTACAAAGCCTACCAGACCCGCGTCGGCGAAGGGCCGTTCCCCACCGAATTGCTTGGCGAACAGGCCGATTTCCTGCGGAACCAGGGCGGGGCCGGGCATGGTGAATTCGGCACCGTCACAGGGCGCCCCCGGCGCGTCGGCTGGTTTGATGCCGTAGCCGGGCGTTACGTGGCCCGCGCCAACGGCCTCACCGCACTGGCGATCACGCGGCTGGATGCGCTCGACAAGATGCCGATGCTGAAAATTTGCACCGGCTATCGCGTCAACGATATGCTGCTGCGGAACTTCCCCGCCGAAATCGCCATGATGGAGCTGGTGCATCCGGAGTACGAGGAACACCCCGGCTGGCTGACCGACACAACCGGCTGCACCCGCTGGGACGAACTACCGGCGAACGCACGCAAATACTTGGCCCGCTTGCGTGACCTGCTCGGCGTGCGGATCGACCTTGTCTCCGTTGGGCCGGACCGCGAACAGACGATCCTGCTGCGCGAGCCGTTCGACACCCTACCGGACATCGTGAGCCGCTACGTGGATACAGTCCAAGATCGTGGAGGTAGCTTGTAACGTGTTCTCCCGCCGCACCCGCTGGGCACCGGCCAATAGTTGGTCTATCGCGGTCGCCAAAGCCCGCGCCGCCGGTCGCCCGCTGCTCAATCTAACCGAAGCGAACCCGACGCTGTGCGGGTTTGACTACAGTGCGGCAGGACTAGCTGCGCTGGCCGACCCGGCGGCACACACCTATGCGCCGGACCCGCACGGCCTAGCAACCGCGCGCGCCGCCGTGGTCGCCTACTACGCCAAGCAGCAGCACTTGATGGTGGATCCGGCCAACCTCGTCCTGACCGCCGGCACCAGTGAGGCATATAGCTATCTGTTTAAGCTGTTGACCGACCCCGGCGATGCGGTGCTGGTGCCGGCCCCCAGCTATCCCCTATTCGAGTATCTGGCCGGGCTGGAAGGGGTCACTTTGGTGCCCTATCCCCTGCGTTACGATGGTGCGTGGTCGGTAGACTTTCCGGCCCTAGAAAAGGCGATCACGCCCCAGACGCGCGCCATCATTGTGGTCCATCCGCATAATCCGACCGGTATGTTTATCAAACGGGGCGAAGCCCGCCGTCTGGTGGGCCTTTGCTGGGCCAACGACCTGGCGTTGATCAGCGATGAGGTGTTTCTGGACTACGGCGCGGCGGCTGATCCGGATCGCGCCCCGTCGTTTGTGAGCATAGACGATGTGCTGACCGTGACCGTGAGCGGCCTGTCGAAGGTGGCCGGCCTACCGGGCCTCAAAGCCGGCTGGTTGGCGTTGAGTGGACCGCCCGATGCGCGGTCTACGGCACTAGATCGCCTGGAAGTGATTGCCGATAGCTATCTGTCGGTGAGTACCCCGGTGCAATTGGCCCTACCGCAGCTGTTGCCCGCCGGCGCGGCGCTACGCCGGCAGATCGCGGCACGGGTGGCGGAGAATCGCGCCGCGCTGACGGAGGCCCTGGCCGGAGCGTTGCCGCTTGACCTGTTGCCCGCCGAAGGCGGCTGGTATGCCACGCTGCGCCTGCCCGCGATCCAGCCGGAAGAAACGTGGGCCTTGACCTTGCTGGAAGACGGCGTGTTGGTCCATCCCGGCTACTTTTTTGATTTTGCCTTTGATCCCCTGCTCGTCCTGAGCCTGCTGCCGCCGCCGGAGGTGTTCAGCGAAGGGATCAGCCGTATTATCAGCCGGGTGCAAGCTACAGTAGCGGCGGATGCGGCCGCCCGCGAAGCGAAGCTGAAGGAGACGCGCATTGAGATGCCCCCGCCGCTAGTGATTGCCCCGCCGCACCAGGGTATCATTGATCAGTTTGTGGGCGCGGCGCACGGTAATTTCGATCAGGTGCGGCAGTTGCTGGCGCAATATCCGCTGTTGGTCAATATGCCGTCGCGCTGGGGCGAGACGGCGCTGCAGGCGGCGGCCCAAGTAGGTCGCCGTGATATTGTGGAGTTCTTGTTGAATGCCGGTGCGCCGTGGGATATTTGCACGGCGGCGATGCTGGGGGCGGGCGATACGGTGCAGTCTATGTTGTGGTCGAACCCCAATCTGGTCTACGCGACCGGCGCGCACGGCATTCCCCTGCTCTACTTTCCCGTGATCAGCGGCAATTATGCGTTGGCTGACTGGCTGCTGGCGCGCGGCGCACCGATCAACGCGGGTGTAGGCAGCAGCACACCGCTGCATGGCGCGGTGCTGTTTGACCAATTGGCGATGATCCAATGGCTGTTAGCGTGCGGTGCAGACCCCAGCTTGACCGACACCGGGGGTAACACGCCGCTCCAGGTGGCGCTCGCCAACGGGAATGCTGCCGCAGCTGCGTTACTCGGCTATTGATCTAACTGGGAGGATTACGAATGGAAGCCGCCACAACCGCCCTGCCGGAACAGCGGATCATCGATCAATTTGTGGGCGTTTCGCATAGTGATTTTGCTACGATGCGCCAATTGCTGGCCCAACACCCAGCCATGATCAACGCGCCGGCCCGCTGGGGCGAGACCGCGATCCAAGCCGCGACGCAAGTGGGCCGCGTGGACATGGTGGAGTTTCTACTGGCCGCCGGCGCGCCGCGCGATATCTGCACAGCGGCCATGCTCGGTGCGGTCGCCACGGTACAGGCGCTGTTGCAGGCCGACCCGACACTCATCCAGGCGACCGGCGCGCACGGCATTCCGCTGCTCTACTTTCCCGTGATCAAAGGTAATAAGGCACTGGCCGAATCGCTGCTGGCGCAGGGCGCGCCGATCAACGCGGGTGTAGGCAGCAGCACACCGCTGCATGGTGCGGTGCTGTTTGGCCCGCCGGCGATGGTCGCCTGGCTGCTCGCCCACGGTGCGGACCCTGAACTGGGTGATAATGAGGGCAAAACGCCGCTCCAGATCGCCGTCGCAAACGACAATACAGCGGCTGCCGAGTTGCTGCGGCAGGCCGGGGCGCGGGAAGCGTGAAATATGAAACGTGCGGTGTACGGTAATCGGTCCCAGGTATTGTGGTAAGCGCGTAATCGGCAATTGGGAATACGCCGGCACGTTTCACCCTTCCCGTTTCAGGCAAAGTCTGGTAAGATAGTGCTATGGAACTTGATGCAGCGACGCTGGACGCGTTGCGCCAGGAAGGCGATCCGCTCGCTGATGCAGTGATCGCGGAAGTGTACACCGCCGGTGAGGTGCCGGCGGTGAATGCCGTGTTGCGTCACCTGTTCGACAACGAGCAGCCGATCCCAACGGAGTTGCCGCCCTGCGTGCAAGCCTATTTGCGTGCGACCGCAGCGCCTCCGGCCTGGGTAGATCCGGCGCGTGTGCAGGCGGCGGGCCGATTCTTCAAAAACCACGGCCTGCATATCAGCTTGGTCTTGTCCACGGCGGGGTTGATCCAGTGCTATGCCGCCCAACGTGCGGTCAAAGTGCTTGACTCGACGCACCAGATGGATCACCCGCAGCGCCGCGTAGCCGAGTCGGCTCAATTCTGCTTACACCTGATGGACCCTCGCGCCTTCACGCATGGCGGTAAGCTGATCCCTACGGTGCAGAAGGTGCGCCTGATGCACGCGGCAGTGCGCCGGCTGTTGCTACACAATCCACACAAACCGTGGCCCACGGCCGAGTTGGGCGTGCCCATTTGCCAGGAAGACCTGTTCGGCGCGTTTCTGCTGTTTTCGCTCGAAGTGATCTATGGGCTGAAACGCTTGGGCATCCCGGTCACAGACGAAGAGGCGGCGGACTATTACTACGTCTGGCGCGTAGTGGGCGTGATGCTGGGCATCCGGCCCGACCTGTTGCCGTTCGAGGTGGCCGACGCCGACGATCTCTATGCCCGCTTCCGCAATCGGCACCTGGGACCATCGCCCGAAGGTATCCGCCTGACACACCAACTGCTGGGCCTATATGACGATCTGATCCCCGGTGAGTGCCTAGATGGGGTGATGGCAACGCTGATCCGCATCATGGTGGGCGACGAATTGGCTGACTGGATGCAGGTGCCGCGCAGCCGCTGGGCCTGGGCCGCGCAGGGCTTACTTCACCTCAACCAAGTACTCGACCGGGCGGAAGACCGCAGCCCACTAATCGGCATCGCCCTCAACCGGGTCGAATGGGCTTTCCTTCAGGGCCAGTTCCATATCCTCAACGGCAGCCGGCGCGTGACTTACGAAATCCCCGCCGACTTGCGTGCTGCCTGGGGATTGGACCCGGCCGAGGCTGCCGTGCCGAAGGCGTAGACTTTAGCTCCGGCGTTAGGCTGCTGCCCCCGCTTGTTTTCTCCAGGCTACTTGCCGCTTTCTCTAGCTCTACCCTCTGCATTCCACACTCCATATTCCGTATCCGGGCGCGAGGGCTTGACACGGGCGGCTAAACATAATATGATCCCAGTAGCAGCCCCGCGCCCTTGCCGCTGGGGACGGCCTATACTCGCCAACCGTTGCCACCGGAGAACGCGCCGCATGATCCGCATCTTGCATCTGGCCGATATACACCTGGGCATGGAAAACTATGGCCGGGTAGACCCCGCCACCGGTCTGTCTAGCCGGCTAGGTGATTTTCTGCACAGCCTTGATACGGCACTGGACTATGCGGTGGCGCAGGAATTTGATCTGGTGCTGTTGGCCGGCGATGTGTACAAGAATCGGGACCCCAGCCCGACGGTACAGCGTGAGTTCGCCCGCCGTGTGCGCCGCCTCTCCGAGGCCGGTATCCCCACCTTTCTGCTGGTCGGCAACCATGATCTACCTAACGCTTGGGCGCGCGCCCACAGCGTCGAAATCTTCGATATCCTGGGCGTGCCCAATGTGTGGGTGGCGGATGAGGCGAAGGTTACCGTCGTTCCGACGGCGCATGGGCCGCTGCAGATTGCGGCTTTACCGTGGGTCACGCACCACAAACTATTGACTAAAGACGAGTTCCGCACGCTGCCGCACCGCGAACTGAACAGTGTGCTGGTGGATCGCATCGAACACGTGATTGACGGCATGGTGGAGCAGTTAGACCCTGCGCTACCGGCCGTTTTCACGGCTCACGCCGCTATTGACAGCGCCAAAACCTCGTCGGAACACGCCATGATGCTAGGCGACGATGTGGTGCTACCGCTGAGTATGGTACGGCGGCCGGAGTTCGATTATGTGGCGCTCGGCCATATTCATAAGTACCAGGTACTGAGTGAAAATCCGCCGGTAGTCTATCCCGGCAGCCTGGAACGCATTGATTTCGGCGAGGAGCGCGACCCCAAAGGCTTTGTCACCGTGCTGCTCGATGAGACCCAGCCCCGTGGCCGACGGGGCGCGCAGCACACAGTCCACGAGGCCGGGGCGCGGCGCTTTGTCACTGTGGAGGTCCATACCAACGGTGGCAATCCTAATGATGCGGTGTTGCAGCGTTTGGCGGCCCGTGCCGACGACATCCGTGGCGCAAATGTTCGCTGGGTAATCAAGACGACCGCCGAAGGTGAGAGCCTGTTGCGCGATGACGACATCCGCAAGGCGCTGGGTGATGCGGCCTTTGTCGCCTCGGTCAGCCGCGAGATCACTACACCGCAACGCACGCGCCTGGGTACGCAGGTGGTGGCCGAACTCACGCCGCGTGACGCCTTGGCGCTGTATCTGACCACTAGCAACGTGCCGGCCGACCGGGCCGCGACGCTGCTGCAATATGCCGGCCGCTTGATCGGTGACGGCGGGCCGTAGCGAGGGCGGGACGGGTGCCGTATGGCAAGCCGCACACAAGCACAAGCCACTATCACACTCCACGAAGCCTATCGCCGTGCGGAAACGGCGCTCACGGGCGGTGACCCGGCGCGGGCTATCGCCCTCACTCAGCACATTTTACGTTTCTATCCCCACTACCTGGATGCCTACCGACTGTTGGGCGAAGCCTATTTCGAGCGCGCGCACCCCGACGAAGCGTTGCGCTTTTTCAGCCATGTGCTGGCTGCTGATCCGCAAAACGTGCTGGCCCGTGTAGGGCGGGCGATTATCGCCGATGAACGCGGCCAGACCGATCTGGCGATTGACGAGTATGAACACGCTTTCGAGATCGATCCGGCTATCGCCGAAGTACGCGGCGAACTCCTCCGCCTCTACAAGACGCGCTACGGTAGTGCAGGCGCGACGATTCGGCTTACGCCCAGTGGCCTGGCCTACGTTCACTTGCGGGCGGGGTTGCGCGAGGCGGCGATCAGCGAACTGGGCTACGTGGCCCAATTGCGGCCTGATCGCTGGGATATTGAAGTGGCGCTGGCCGAAGCCCTGTGGCGCAATGAGCAGTTGGATGAGGCCGCCGCCGTTGCGGGCGACATTCTGGCCGGCCACCCGACCTGCGTGAAATGCTGCTGGATCTTGGGCTACTTGCATTGGATCGCCGGGCGCACCGATAGTGGGCGGCGCTACCTGATGGAAGCGGTTGCGCTCGATCCGACTTACCGCATCGCGCAAGCTCTGTGGGATGCCACGCCCTGGCCCTTGAACCGCGCCGTGGCCCGCGTGCAGCCCGCGCCCATTCCCGCCCCTTCGCCCTACGATCTGGTGGGGGCTGATATGGACCTGACCCTCAGCCTGCCGGTGTTCGTCGATCCGGCGGACCTCTCATCCGACTCTACTGCCGGCGTAACCGCAGAGCCTGCGGAGCCGGTTGCGCCGGCCCTCGTCGCGGGGTATAGCTCTCTAGTAGGGGATGCGATGTCTGCCGCGGCCCCGGTCCCGGAATCCGGCTTCCTAATAGCGGATACCCTGGTTGCTGAGGATGGGTTTATATTGTTGCCCGCGTTGCCGGAAGAGGCTGCCGCCCCTGTTGCGGAGCTGCCTGCGCTGGATCTGGGCTGGTTCGATGACTGGGCCAGCGCCGCCGAAACGCCGGGAGAACCGCCGGCCGTTGCGGGGCCGACGAGCGCCTCGCCGGCGCCTGCCGACGTGTGGGCGCAATTTGTTGCGCCGGGCGGGCGGGGCGATATTTGGGCGCACCAGGGGGAACCGGCGGACGCCGAAGCGGGAGCGCCGCAATCTATTGCAGCGCCGGTGAGTGCGGCGCTGCTTGGGCACGCACGCGCGCTCACCATGCTCGAGGTCGCGCAACCGCCGCTTTTTGCCGAGGCGGGCGACCAGCGCGCGCCGATGGGAGATGGTGCCACAGCGGATCTGCTGCTACAGAGTGTGGCGGTGCCGGATGCGTGGCAGCTAGCGCTTGAGTTACCCGTTGCGCCGCCGGCTGCTGATCCCGCGCAATTCGCGCTACCACTGCCGGACCCAGTGGTGCCCGTCGTATTGGCGCCGGCGACTCTAGCCGCAGAGCCGGCAGGTGCGGCAGGCGGGTCCGCCGTGGCTCCCGCTCCCGATTTGCCGACGGTGCGGGTCGAAAATCTGTCGGATGGTGACCTACTGGACTGGTTACTGCGTGCCCAACTGCCTGCTGAGGATGCGCCACGCGCCGAGGCTGTCGCATCCGTCGAGTTGCCGCTGGGCCGCACGTCGGCAACGGCCGGCGGACCTACGGAGTCTGCCGAGTCGCCGCTGGATCTCATGTCGGTAGCGGCAACGGCCGGCGGACCTACGGAGTCTGCTACAATGCCGACTGCCTACCTGCCGGTAGATGCGGCGGCATTTTCGGACGATGATTTGCTGGACTGGCTGATTGATCACGCGCCCACTGCGCCTAGCGGCTCGGACGGTAAGACCGAACTCGCGCCGCCTGTTACTAATCCAGCGGCACTGGACTCTGCTACTATCGCTACGCTCACGGCGGATGATTTGCTGGATTGGCTGACCGTAGTCACGCCGGGGCAGGCTCCTCTCGCCGATACCGGCACAATTGCTCTCATGAATGGAGCGAAAGTTGCACACAATAGTAGCGAAGTGGGCTATAATAATCGTGTATCGGAACCGGATAGTGACGTGAGCTATAATCATAGTGCGCCGGACGGGGTTCCTCATTGGCTCCAACAACGTCCGCCCGGCGCACCGGATTGTTGAACCCGGATCGAAGGGCATCCGCGACCCACGTACCCTCAGAGGAGGAAGCAATGGCTCCAAGCTATAAGGAAGACGACGACCAGGAACGCCAGTTTGACTTTGACTGGGATCGTGATGCCTTGCCCGATTATCTCAAGCCGTTTTTAGCCCCTGACGCTCCCGCCGCCGCCGCACCCGGCGCGGCTCCCCAGGCGGGGTCGTCTACTCTGGGCGCTGCAAACAGTGCCGCTACAGCGGGCGGGGGCTTGCCCGATTGGTTAAGCGGTGGAAGTGGTGCCGGCAGCCTTGAACTGGGCGGTGTGCAGCCGTTTGATTTCGGTGCGCCCGCCGGCGGCTCTGGGCCGGCGTTTGATTTCGGCGCGCCCGCCGGCGGCTCTGGGCCGGCATTTGATTTCGGCGCGCCGCCCGCAGATCGCGCGCCGGCTCCGGCGGCTGCTATGCCTGCTGCCCCCGGCGCGGCGGGCCTCGATCCTGATTTCGGCGGTATCGCTCCCTTTGATTTCAGCACGCTCGGCGGCGGTGCCGGTAGCGGCGGTGATTTCGATTTCGGTACTGATAGCCTCCCCGCATGGCTGGGTAGCGGGGTTGGGGCGGCTCCCGCGCCGCCGGCCTACGATGTGCCGCTGGGGCGGCCGGCGGCGACCGACCGCCCGCCTGATCCCTCCTTCGACAGCCCAGAGATGCCGGACTGGCTCCGCACGCCGTCTGCGGTGGGGTCCACTGTGCCCGGCCCCAGCCCGGCGACTGCGCCCTCCCCGGCTGCCGGCGATTTCGATTTCGGGACTGATGGCCTACCTTCCTGGCTGGCCGGTGGGTCGGCGGCTGCCGATAGCGTCCCGGCGGGCACCGACTTTGGCGATTTGCCACCGTTCAGCTTCGCTGCGCCTAGCGGCGCAGCCGCAGGCGGGCACGCCGGTAGTGCCGATTTCAGCGTGCCCCAATCGTTCAACTTTGGCAGTGGGACTGATGCGCCCGTCGGCAATGCCGGCGCGTTAGGGGACTTTGATTTCGGTGGGGTGCAGCCGTTCGATTTCGGCGGCCCGCCCGCGCCGGCGCCCACTGCGCAGACCGCGCCCGCCGGGGCAGGCGGAACCGGCGCAGGCGCGTTCGATTTCGAGGGGGTGCAGCCGTTCGACTTCGGCGGCCCGCCCGCGCCGGCGCCCACTGCGCCGGCCGCTACCGCCGGGGCACGCGGAACCGGCGCCGGCGCGTTTGATTTCGGGGGTGTGCAGCCGTTCGACTTCGGCGGCCCGCCCGCCTCGGCGCCCACTGCCCCGGCC
>JBBRPH010000041.1:0-50739 GCA_038228295.1 Chloroflexia bacterium
AGCGGCCCTGCTGAGGTACCTGACTGACGATGGTAGCTTGGTGCGTGGAGCGACAGCAGGGGCGTTGCGTATCGCCACGCCTGATCCTGCTTTGCTGCCCCCTCTGGGTGCTTTACTACAAGAGCAGAGGTCGGGAACTGCTGATTCTGCCTTCGCCACCCTCGCCCACTGGGCCGAGCGGGAGTTGGCGGCGGAGCAGGGCGGCTCTGCCTAGCCGCAGGGGAGCCGACCGGCCACGAATGGGGCCACGAATACCCGAATGCGGGGTGGTAGAGGGCGGCAGCGGTGGTGAGGCAGGCAGTGGCGGGCGGAGCCGGTTCCCCCAACTATGTATGGCTCCTGGCGGGCATCTATTCGTGTATTCGTGGCCCATTCGTGGCCGGTCAGTCGCCCTACGGGGCCGGCCCCGTAGACCCGAATGTTGGGAGGTGTGCATGAGCAATCTTGTTGTGGATTCGACCGGCAACAATCTGACCTATCGTATTATTGGGGCAGCGATGGCCGTGCATAATGGGCTAGGACCGGGCCACAAAGAGGTGGTGTACGAGCGTGCGCTGGGCGTGGAGTTGCAACGGCAGGCCATTGCGTATGCTTCGCAGTTTCCCGTCGAAGTATTTCATGCGGAAGTATCCGTTGGCCTGTTTTATTTGGATATGCTGGTAGAAGGTACGGTAGTCGTTGAAATCAAAGCATTCAGTCACGGGCTCGGAAATGATGAACTCGCCCAAGTCATCAACTACCTCAAAGCCGTGCAGGCTCCCGTGGGTCTGTTGCTCAACTTCGGGCGGCGACGGCTGGAGTCGCGGCGTGTATTCCCCAGCCCAACGGCCACCGGCTCCGTCCAGCGTATCGGCCGTAATGTGGCCTTCAACGCTAACCTTGCCCACCGCACACCGCCGGATGAAGGATAGCAGTCCGGCCCCGCAGGGGAGCCGACCGGCCGCGCATGGGGAGCTGACCGGCCACGAATGGGCCACGAATACACGAATGCGGGAGTGGCAGCGGGCGGCGAGGGTGGTGGGGCAGACATCACCGGGCGGAGCCGGTTCCCACAACTACGTGTGGCTCCTCGCCGCGATCTATTCGTGTATTCGTGGCCCATTCGTGGCCGGTTAGCTCCCCATGCGTGGCCGGTCAGTCCCCCGGCACCACAAACGCCACCAGCGTCCCCGTGCCCGGCGCGACGGCGGCCCAGTGGTCCACCGGCAAGGTCAGGTGGGCTAGGCCGGCGGGCGGCAGGTGGCGATCCGCGCCGCCGCTGAGGGCGGGGACCAGGGCTTCCAGGCCGGGGTTGTGGCCGACTAGGACGACCGTGGCGGCGGAGTCGGGCAGCCGGCGGATCGCGGCCAGCAGGTCGTCCTGGTCGGCGAGATACAGGGACGGGTCAAGGTGCAGGCGGTCGGCGGCGGCACAGGCGGCGGCTACCAACGCGGCGGTCTGCACCGTCCGGCGCGCATCGGAGGTCACGATGCGGTCGGGCAGGCCGATCTGTTGGTGCAGGGTGTGGCCGACCGCCGTGGCCGCCGCCATGCCCCGCGTGGTCAAGCGGCGGGCGTGGTCGCCCGCCGGGTGGTCGCGCTCCGTCTTGGCGTGGCGCAGGATCAGCAGGGTTTTCACCGCGCCGCCGCGCCGCCCACGGCCACCGGCAAGGGGTCGGCGCTGGTGAAGTCAATGTCGCGGCGGAACTGGCTCATATACAGATCGTAATAGAAGCCGTGCTGCGCCAGCAGTTCGTCGTGCGTGCCGCGCTCGATGATCTGCCCCTCTTGCAGCACCACCACCAGATCGGCGTGGCGGATCGTGCTGAGGCGGTGCGCGATGACAAACGAGGTGCGCCCGCGCAGCAGTTCCTCCAGCGCGGTCTGGATCAGCCGCTCGGTGCGCGTGTCCACCGACGAGGTAGCTTCGTCCAAGATCAGGATGCGTGGGTTCGCCAACGCGGCGCGGGCAATCGCCAGCAGTTGCCGCTGGCCCTGTGACACGCCCGATCCGCGTTCGCCCAGCACCGTCTCATAGCCGTCGGGCAGACGCTCGATAAAGCTGTCGGCGCGCGCCAGTTGGGCGGCGGCTTTCACCTCGTCGTCGGTCGCGTCAGGCCGGCCAAAGCGGATGTTGCTCATCACCGTGTCGCTGAACAGGAACGAGTCTTGCAGCACGATGCCCACCTGCGCGCGCAGCGTGGCCGCCTGCACCGACCGCACATCCAGGCCGTCCACCTTGACCGCGCCGCCCACCACATCATAGAAGCGCGGGATCAGGTTGATGATCGTCGTCTTGCCCGCGCCGGTCGGTCCGACGATGGCGATGGTCTGGCCCGGCTCGGCGCTCAGGGTAATGTCGCGCAGCACCGGGCGGCCCGGCGCGTATTCCGCCGACACATGATCGAACTCCACCCGCCCCTGGATCGGCGGCATCGGGATCGCGTCGGGTGCGTCTTGCAGGTCGGGCACCGTGTCGAGCAGGCCGAAAATGCGCTCCCCGCCGGCGATGGCGCTCTGGATGTTGGACCACAGCACCGCGATTTGCGAGATCGGCTGGTTAAAGCGCTGCACATAGGCGATGAACGAAATGATCAAGCCGATGGAGATAGCGCTGCCGAACAGATCGGTGCGATTGAGCAAGATCAAGCCGCCTACGCCGGTGACCAGGGCGATCGACACATAGCCCAGCGCCTCCAGCGTCGGGGCCAGCGCGCTGGTGTAGGCCACCGCGCTGATGTTCGCGTCGCGCGTGGCCGCGTTGGTTCCGGCAAAGTTCTCGATGTTCTCCTGCTCGCGGCCAAAGGCTTGCACTTCGCGCACGGCGGACAGATTCTCTTGCAGGCTGGCGTTCACGTCGCCGACCGCCACGCGCACCTTGCGATAGGCTTTGCGCGCCTGGGTTGAGAACCAGAGGGTAGCAAAAAACATGAACGGCACCACGACCAGCGCCAGCAGCGCGTAGACCAAGTTCAGGCGCAGCATCTCCACTGCGATCCAGACGATCAGCAGCGCGCCCTGCACCACGCTGACCAGGGCAAAGCTCAACACCTGCTGGATCGTGTCCGCGTCGTTGGTGATGCGGCTCATCACGTCGCCCGCCTCATGCTTGGTGAAATAGCCGATGGAGAGGCGGTGGATGTGGGCAAACACGGCCACGCGCAGGTTGCGTAGGACGTGCTGCCCGGCGTAGCTCATCAGATAAAAGGTGATGCCCCCCAGCAGCGCGCCGCCCACATATAGGCCCAGCGTCAGCAGCACCAAGCCGCCCAACCCGGCGATATACTGGTCCGTGGTCGCCGTGCTGGGCAGGGAACTATACCAGCAGCCCGCGTTGGCCGCCGCCGCCCCGCTTGCCCCGCCGAACGCGCTGCCCCCCGCCGCGTGCTGCGTGGCGGGCGTGAGATAACAGTCCACCGCTTGGCCCAGCAGATTGGGGATCAGCACCTGCATATAGGTGCTGATCACGATTAGCACCGCGACGGCGACCAGGATCAGCTTGTACGCACCAAAATAGTGCCAGAAGCGGGCCAGCGTCGCGCCGACTGCCTTTGGCTTGCTCGTCTCCTGTTCCAGCATTGCGCCGGGACCACCCCGCATCATCATCGGGCTACCCCCACTTTCTGACGACTGTCGGTGGCGATCAGCGCATCACCGGACGAATCATCAAGTAATTGCGAACTGTAAATCTCCGAGTAGGTTTCCGACGAGTCGAGCAGTTCTTCGTGCGTGCCGCGCGCCACGATCCGCCCCTTATCCAGCACCAGGATCTGGTCGGCGTTCAGCACGGTGCTGATGCGCTGGGCGATCACAAACGAGGTGCGGCCCTGCATCAGCCGGTCAAGCGCTTGCTGGATGCGGTACTCAGTCGTCAGGTCCACGCTGCTGGTCGAGTCGTCCAGGATCAGGATGCGTGGGTTCAGCAGCAGGGCGCGGGCAATCGCGATGCGCTGCTTTTGCCCGCCGCTGAGGGTCGAGCCGCGTTCGCCGACCGGCGTAGCGTAGCCCTGCGGGAACTCCACGATAAAGTCATGTGCGGCGGCGGCTTGCGCGGCGGCGATCACCTCGGCATCGGTCGCATCGGGCCGGCCAAAGGCGATATTGTCGCGGATCGTGCCGCCGAATAGCGTGGTCTCCTGCAAGACGATGCCGATGTGCGTCCGCAGGCTTTCCAGGGTCACATCGCGCACATCATGCCCGTCAATGGTCACGCGCCCCTCGCTTGCGTCGTAGAAGCGCGGGATCAGGTTGATGATCGTCGTCTTGCCGCTGCCCGTCGCGCCGAGCAGCGCCACCGTTTGCCCGGCCTGCGTGGCGAAGGAGACCTGACTTAGCACCGGGTCGCCGCCCTTAAAGTAGCGAAAGGTGACATCCTCGAAGACCACGTCGCCGCGCACCTCGCGCAGATCCAGTGCGCCGGGTTTGTTCTCCACCTCATTCTTGGTGTCCAAGATCTCGAAGATGCGCTGCGCCGACGCGCTGGCCTGCGCCATCAGGTTGATGATAAAGCCCAACTGGCCCAATGGGAAAAAGACATAGACGAGATAGAGACTGAACTTTTGC
The DNA here is from genome assembly GCA_038228295.1 of Chloroflexia bacterium. GTDB lineage: Bacteria > Chloroflexota > Chloroflexia > QHBQ01 > JAICKM01 > JAICKM01. The sequence goes on from JBBRPH010000041.1 coordinate 4,542, forward strand.
CACTCGCCCAGCGTCAAGGTATTTTGGATGATCTGCGCGCCGCCGAAGTACAGGATCGCGGCTTGGCCGACGTTTGCCAGCAAAAAGATCAGCGGAAACAGGAACGAGAAGATGCGGGACACCCGCAGTTGTTGCGCCATCAGCGCGTCGGCGGATTCATCGAAGCGCCGCTCCTCCTGCGGTTCGCGGGCGAAGGCTTTGACCACCTTTAGCCCGGCCACGTTCTCTTGCAGGATCGTGTTCAGGTGCGAGACACGCTGCTGGACCACGCGAAACAGCGGCTGGCTGACCGCGCCAAAGACCATGAACACGCCCATCGCCAGCGGCAGGATCGGCAGCACCACCAGCGTCAGACTCGCATTGGTGAACCAGAGGATAATGAGCGTGCCGATCAGCAAGACTAGCGCTTGCAGCGCCAGCAACAAGCCTTGCCCGATAAACATACGCAGCTTTTCCACATCATCGGTGGCCCGGATCATCAGTTGCCCGGTCTGGTTTTTGTCGTGATAGCTGAACGAGAGGCGCGAAATCTTGCTGAACAGGTCGCGTCGGAAGTCGTAGGCCACGCTCTGTGACACGCGCTCGGCGTTGTACGACTGGCTGAAGGCGAACAGCGCGCGCACGATCGCAAACGCGACCACGCCCAGCATGACCGTCGCCAACGCCGCCGTCGCGCCGCTACTGTTAGCCTGCACCTGGGCCAACGTCAGCCCCAGCCGTTGCGCGGCCAGGGGCTGCACGGCGGCGGGCAGCGCCAGCACCTGTTGGGCGATAAACGCCTTGACCACCGCATCAATCATGTTCTGCACCAGTTGCGGCACGACAAGTTGCGCGGCGGTGGCAACAAACAGCGAGCCGTAGGCCAGCAGGGCCAGCCGGCGGTAATGCCCGACATAGCGGATCGCGCGCATCAATGTGCCCGGATCGGCTTTGGGCCGCCCGCCTCGCCCGCGCCTCGCGACGGCGGCTCCGCCCATGCCACCCGGTCCCGCGCCGGGGCGACCCGCGCCGGGCCGGGTCGGGTCTTGCGCTCTCTGTGCTTGCATCTTATCCTCCTACGGCTCTCTCTGGTCACTCATGCCGGCCGCTACGGGGCCGGAGCGCACTTCCTGAAAATAGTGGGCAACACTGTCGAGCAGTTCCGCCAGTCGGTTGCTCTGTTCGTCGCCCAAGTAGCCGACCAACCCGGTGATCGATGCTAAAAAGCTGTCGCTTGCCGCCTGCATCGCGCATTCTCCCTGCGCGGTCAGCCGGATGCACACGGCGCGCCCGTCGGCGGGATCGCGCTGCTTTTCCACCAAACCCTGGCTGACCAAGCTGTTGAGTTGCTGCGTGATAGTTGGGGTTGCCACCCGCAGCTGGCTGCTGATTTCGGACACGCGCAACCCCGCCGCCGCCGGCCTGGCTGCTTTGAGGCAGAACAGCACCATCAGTTCGCTATGCGTTAAGCCCGCCATCGGGCTGTGCCGCCAGTGCAGGCGGCGAAACTGCACAAAGGCTTCCAACAGCTTGTGGGCAACCGGATTTTCCGCAGGGTCCATAGCGTCGAACTCCGACCTAGAAGGTCCGTTAATTTATTAGCCTATCTAATTATAGGACGGTTTTCTGTTGCAGTCAAGAGTCTACAGTCGGGCAGCAGGTCGGTCTGTAGTCGGAAAAGACGCAAAACCCTGTCCCATTGAGGGCCGCACCAAATGCGGCCCGCCTGCCCTGCTTGCCGCCGCCTGAGCCGTGGCGACTGCACCCTTATACAATCGGATCAATGTCGTCGGCAGCCGCATCCCCCAGGCTGCGCCGCAGAGCCGCCGTGTGCTGACCGAGCAGTGGTGGCGGCAGTGTCACCGCCGCCGGGGTGCCGCTAAACGTCACCGCCGGGCCGACTAACGGCAGGTCGCCGACCGTGGGGTGGGCCACGGTGACCACCTGCTGCGTGTGGACCACCTGCGGATCGGCAAACACCTGGGCCATGTTGTTCACCGGCGCGACCGCGACTCCGGCGGCTTCCAGGCGCTGCTCCCACGCGGCGGTCGGGGCGGTTTGCAGCGCCGCCGCGATCAGAGCGACCAGGGAATCGCGGTGCTGCACCCGATCCGCGTTGTGGCGGAAGCGCGCATCGTCGGCCCACGCTGGGTGGCCCAACGTGGCACACAGCCGGCGGAAGAGCTTGTCGTTGCCCGCCGCCACCATCAGATAGCCGTCTGCCGTCGCAAACACTTGGTAGGGCACGATGGAGGTGTGGGCGGTACCCTGGCGCTGCGGCATCGCCCCGGCCACCAAGTAGGCGCTGCCGGCGTTGATCAGCGTCGCCAGTTGCGTGCTGAGGAGCGAAACATCGAGGCGCTGGCCGGCACCGGTACGTTCCCGATGGTAAAGCGCGGCCAGAATGCCGGAAAACGCATACAGCCCCGTGGCGACATCAATTAGCGCCACGCCTGTTTTCACCGGGGGGCCTTCGGGCGTACCGGTGATGCCCATCAGCCCGCCCAGTGCCTGCACGTTCACGTCGTAGCCCGCCCGGTCGCGGTACGGCCCGCTTTGCCCATAGCCCGAGATGGCGCAGTAGATCAGGCCCGGCTGGGTGGCTCGCAGCGCTTCGTAGCCCAGGCCGTGGCCGTCCATGAAGCCGGGCCGGAAGTTTTCGATCAGCACATCGCTGCGCTGCACCAAGCGGCGCGCCGTCGCCCGATCCGCAGGATCGTGCAGATCGAGGCAGAGGCTCTGCTTGTTGCGGTTGACGGCCAGAAAGTAGGTGCTTTCGCCGCCCGCGAACGGTGGCCCCCAGGTGCGCGTGTCGTCGCCACTGCCGGGCTGTTCCACCTTGATGATCTCCGCACCGAGGTCGCCCAGCAGCATCGTCGTATACGGGCCGGCCACCACGCGGGTGAAATCGGCCACACGAATACCTGCCAGCGCTCCCGGTGGAGTATCAGATGGTGCTTCGTGCTGGTCGTCCATTAGTTGCGTTCCGCCTTCGTGCCGCAAATCTCCGCCTGATTATGGCCGATCTCCGCTCTACCCGCAAGCCGGGTACACTTAACAGCCCCGTTCATGTGGTGGGGTGTAGGGCCGCAATTCATTGCGGCCCTACACCCCACCCGATCATGCCTTCTTGGGCGGTCGGCAGCCGCGCGGTGTAGGGCCGCAATTCATTGCGGCCCTACATCCGCCGCGCAATACACCCGCATTCTGCTGCCTTATGCACGCCAGGGTAGCCTACCCTTGACTGTGAACCGCGCGGTGGGTTGCGCTCCTAGAGAACGGGTGGTGTGCCGGATGCGCCGGGAGTCTCGCGGGGACCCCGTGCGCGCTGCGGCGGCTCCGGGCGGGCACCTGCGGCTTCTGGTCCCAGCAGGGCTTCCAACTGGCGGCGGGTGTCGGCCACGACGGCTTGCACCCGTGCGAGTTGCGCCGGGTCGTTGCCGGCCACCATCACCGCAGCCCATAGCAGCTTTGCCATGCCCATGGCTTCCTCACGCAGCGCAGCCAGTTCCGGGTGCGCCTGGCGGCCGTGCGGCCCGTGGGCCCCCGGCCCGAAGCGGCCCCAGCCGCGCGGCTCGCCCGCCTCGGCGGCCTGCTGTAGATGTTCGGCCAGCGCTTGCCGCCCGGCATCAGTGATGGTGTGGACCTTTTTGCCGTCGGCCAGCCGGCTGGTGATCCACTCGCGGTCTTCCATTAGTTGCAAGGATGGGTAGACCGCCCCGGCACTGGGCGTGTAGAACCCACCGGCTTGCGTCTCCAACTCCTTGATCATTTCGTAGCCGTGCTTGGGTCGCTCGGCCAGCAGCGCCAGCAGTTGGTACTTGAGGTCGCCCCGGCCAAAGGCGCGCGGACCACCCGGCCCGCCGGGTCCGCCGAAGCCGCGCCCGCGCATCTGCCAGAGCAAGCCGCCCCACGGCGGGCCGAACGGGGGTCGCTCGCCGTGAAAACCGGGGTGTCGCTGCTGGGGCGGGCCGACTTCCTCGCTTGGGCCGCTCCAGGTAAACGCCGGGCGACCGTGAAAATCGGGGTGTCGGTGCTGGTGGAGACCGGCTTCCCCGTTCGGGCCGCCCCAGGCAAACGCCGGGCGACCATGTTGCATATTCCATCGGTTAAACATTGAAATTACTCCTTGTAATCTGTGAGCCGGGCGGGCTTGTCTACCCACCATTTTGCTATCCGGCATTCTATCTAGCACTATCTCGATATAACAAGATATATCTTATTATAGATCAGGTTTCATGCCTTGTCAATAGGTATTGCAAAATGAATTTTCACCATGGATTTTCGCCTACCGCTATCCCCCTCCGGCCGAGCTGTTGGAGGTTAGCATCAGCCCGCCGCAAATACGCTGCCTGTACGCAGACAGTACGGCACACAAAAGCAGAGGACGCACCTTCGGTGCGTCCTCTGCTTGCGCTATGGAGTTGGTTGTACGCCGTTACGGTGCGCAGGTTGCTGGGCTGTTGGTCACGGCCAGATAACTGATCTTGGCGATCTGGCTGCGGAAGGCGGCGGCGTTGGGGCGGAACGTCCCATCGTTGTAGCCGCTGATGACGGCGTGACAGACCGCCGTTTCGATGAACGGATAGAAGACGTTGCCGCTGCCCACATCGTTGAAGGTGGGATTTGTCGGGCTATGCCGGGTCCAGCCGGCGCCGATGACCACGATCTTGGTCAGTTGGCCGCGCGTCACGGAGTTGCTGGGGCGGAAGTAGGGGCGGCGGCCGCTGTCGCAGGGTTCGGCTTGGCCGGTCTGTGGGTCGCTGCCTCCGCAAGTGTAGCCGCTGACAATGCCACGGCCGGCCGCTGTCTCGATGAGTTGATAAAAGACGCTGCCGGCATCCACATCGGCGAAGGTACCCGTGGCCGGCGGAGTGACAAGCGGTAGGTTGAAAGCCAGCGTGACGATTTTGGTCATCTGCGCCCGCGTCGTGTTGTTGAACGGCTTGAACGTGCCGTCGGCATAGCCGCTGATCACGCCCCGGCAGGCTAGGTAGTAGACGGCGCTGTAATAGTAGGCGGTCGGGTCGGTCACGTCCGTGAAGCGAATCGCGCAAGGTGTCGCTGTGGCGCTGCCGGGCGTGGTAGTCGCGCCGGGGGTGCGGGTGGCCGTGGCCGAGGCTACGGTAGTCGGCGTGCCGCTTGCCGGGGTGGGGCTGCCGCATAAGCTGGTTGCGTGTGTCACTAGTGTCTGATTTACATTGGTCGGATTGTTGTAGTAGCCGACCGTCCACAGATCGCTGCTGTCGCGCCGTGCCACCCCGGTGAGATAATTGTAGTTTGCGCCTGCATTGGAGCTGCCGACAACGCTCCAGGCCGCACCGTCCCAATGTTCGACCAAGCCCTGATAGATGTTGCTAGGGTTGTTGTAGGTGCCCACCGCCCAGACATCAGCGGGGCCGGTTGCAGTGATCGCGTTGAGGGTGTTCGCGCCGCTGCCCACATTCGGGCTGGGGCTAACCGTCCAAGCGCTGCCGTTCCAATGCTCGATCAGACTGTGACCAATGCTAGTGGCATCGTAAGCCGTGCCCGCCGCCCACACATCGGTTGCCGTGAATGCACTCACCCCGGTTAGCAGATTACTGCCGCTGCCGCTATTGGGGCCGGCGACAATGGCCCAAGCGCTGCCGTTCCAGTGCAAGATCAACGTTTGCGCCAGGGCCGTGCCGTTGGCAAAATTGCCGACCGCCCAGACATCGTCTACGGCCCGCGCCGTCACCGCTTGCAGCATATTCGGCCCTGGTCCCTGGTTGGGGGAGGCGCTTACGGTCCAGGCGCTGCCGTTCCAATGTTCGATCAGCGTCTGTGTTACGCCGTTCACTGTGCTGCTGGTGCCGACCGCCCAGGCATCGTCGGCAGCCCGTGCGCTGACGGCTTGTAGAGCGTTCGCGCCGCTGCCCACGTTGGGACTGGGGCTAACCGTCCAGGCGCTGCCGTTCCAATGCTCGATCAGCGTCTGGGGCACACCGCTGCCGGCTAGTGCATAGCCGACGGCCCACATATCATTACCGGCCGGCGCGGCGAGGCCAAACAGTACATTGTCGGTGGTACTGCTGTTGGGGCTGGGACTAACCGTCCAAGCACTGCCGTCCCAGTGTTCGATTAGCGTTTGCAGGCGGGTGCCGTCAAAGGCGGTGCCGGCGCTCCAGACATCATTACCGGCTACTTCCACGACCGCATGGAGGGCATTGAGGCTGCTGCCGTTATTCGCACTCGGTATTACAGCGAAACTCGGACCGCAGACGGTCGCACTGGCTGTGGGCGTCGCACTGAGGGCGCTAATCGGCGTGCTGGTAGCCGTGGGTGTGGCCGCGCCGACCCAGACATCGGTGATCGGGGTAGCCTGTGCGCTGAGGCCGAGCGCCGGCAGGCCGTACATATCCTCCAACGTGCGTAAGACGTTGAAATGGTTGATCAATTCGCCGTATTGCCCGGTGACAACCATCGGGCCGTAGAAGATCGTGGCAACTTGGTTCGTGGCCCCGAAATCGTCTTCGTCCCAAGTGACGATCAGCAGGCTGTTGTGCGTTTGTGCCCATTGGGCGTAGCCCTGGAGGTGGGTTTGCAGCCAAGTGTCGCCCTGAGCAATAGTGCCGTCGTGCATATCGTTGATCAGGTTGGGGATCACGAACGACAGTGTGGGCAGTTGACTGTAATCGGCGGGGTATGCGCTGAACGGCTGGTTGGTGCTGGTGGGCACGGTAGTGAAATTGATCCACGGGCTATGCTTGCGCGCATACGCACCGGATGTGCAGATGGTGGAGCCGGCCGCAGGTAGGTCTTCCGAGTAGCCGGTGAAGGTGAAGCCCGCGCTGATCAGTTCGCTGCCCAAGTTTTGTGTGGTATAGGTGTTGGGGCACGAATCGCCTACCACCCCCTGATTCAGGCCGGAAAACAGGTCCAGATAGTTGGGCTGGCTGGGATGTTCGACCCCGTGTGAGTTGGTGAACAGGGCACCCTGCCCGGCCAGTCCATTGATGTAGGGAGCCAGTGCCGAGCCGATGATCTCCGAGTAGGAGTGGTTTTCCTCCATCACCACCACCACATGATCGGGGCGGGGGATGGCCGGCAGCAAGGGCCGCGCTGCGGCGGCCCCCACTCCTGCATTGTGACTGCCCAAGCCTAATACTATTACGATCAGGAACAGTGCCGCGCCACTCAGGCCGGTGCCTAGCGCCAGGCTCCACCTTTTGTTTTGTCCTATTGCTGTGTCCATCATGGGCCTCCTTTGGCTTGTTGTCGGCTGTCGCTGCTAGTTGCTGTGGCGTGGGCTACGATAACCGCTAATAGATCGGCCAGCCGCTTTGCCGAGCCAGATCGCGCAACGGCAACCAGTCTTCACCGGTGACGGGCGCGCCCGCTTGACACGCTCCGCCGAACGGACCGACCGGCACGGTGAACTGCGGCACAGTTAGGTTCGGGTTAGCAAAATCAAGCTCCAGAGCCAGGTTATTGGCGCTTGCGTCGCGGATAGTGAGTGGCTCCAGGTTCCAGCGCCAGGTGATCAGCTTGAGAACCGATGTGTGATCATAGAGGGTGTGCGAGATGTAGTTGCGCCGTGCCCAGGGTGCAACGAGCAGGCAGGGTACCCGAAAGCCGCGCAGCCCATCCACATTGCCGGCAATGCGGTCGGTAGCGGGCAGCGGGCCGGCAGGCGGTGGCACATGATCGAAAAACCCGCCCCATTCATCATAGTTGATGATCAGCACCGTGTTGGCCCAATTGGGGCTGCTTGTTACGGCTTGGTAAATTGAGTTGAGGAACGCCTGGCCGTTACGGATGTCGGCGTGGGGGTGGTCGTCGCCCGACGTGCCGCTGCCCTCGTCCACAAAGCGCGGGTCCACATAGGAGACCTGGGGTAGTGTGCCGGCGGCGCAATCGCTGAGGAAGGTGCTGAACGGTCGGCTGATGCTCGCGTAGCGTGCGCCCCACAGAGCTAGGAACGGCACATCACTGTAATAATAGCGCCCGGTCAGCCCGTGCGCGGCCAGTCGATCCCAGATCGTCGGCAGGGTGGACGTGGTGGCGGTGTTATGCAGGCGATCGGTCTGCCCGGCGTGCTGATAGAAGCGGTTGGGATAGGTCTCGGCCATAATCGGCGCAAAGTAGCGGTCGAAAGTGGTCCAGGCAGGCACGGCCGCGCTGTAGAGGCTCAGATCGTCTTGCGTATAATAGCCGATGGCGAACGGGTCGTTGCTGCCCGCTCGCAGCCAGCCGTCGCACGCGCCGTTATTGTGTTCGACGCGCCCGCCTTCGTAGGAGTGGTCGGGATCGTTGAACGCGCAGCCCTGAAAGTCGGGAGCCAGGTGATGGGTGGCGTGGGCGATGCCGTTACTGTCGAGATAGGTCAGGCCGGCCTGTCGCCCATCCGCCCCCGGCAGCCAGCCTAACATATGATCAAAGGAGCGGTTCTCCATCATCACCACCACGACGTGTTCAATACCCGACGCGGTGGGCGTGGGCAAGGCGAGCGGAGCGGTCTCGGCGGCGCGAGTGGCTGCCCCGCCGGCCGGCTTAAGGCCGCCGGCACCGCAGCCGCTCAATAATCCTGCCAACGCCAGTCCGGCACTGCCGCTCAGAAATTGCCGCCGGGTCAGCCCGTGTGGTTGCGCGGCGCCCTGGTCGTCGTCTGCCTGATTCATTGACTCCCCCCTTGTGCCCTAGTGTGGTATCATGCCGTCAATAACGCAGCCCCATTATAACCGGCAGTGATTAAGACCATGTTAACACCGGGCCTGGGCTGCCTGTTCGGCCGCATTCGCAAAGGAGCGCTTCGTATGGCACCGCCGTACATTCTCGCCCTTGACCAGGGCACCACTAGCTCACGGGCTATTATCTTCGATCACAACGGCCGCATCGTCGCCCAGCGTGGGCAGGAGTTTGAGCAACTCTATCCCCGACCCGGCTGGGTCGAGCACAATCCCGAGGACCTCTGGAGCAGCCAGATCGCCGTCGCTAGGGCGGTGCTGCTTCAGGCAGACCTCCAGGCTCGCGATATTGCGGCTGTCGGGATCACCAATCAGCGCGAAACGACGGTTGTTTGGGAGCGTAGTACGGGTCGCCCGATCCATAACGCTATCGTTTGGCAGGATCGCCGCACTGCCGGCTTTTGCGATGAATTGAAACGGCGCGGCTGGGCTACTACGATCCGCGAGAAAACGGGCCTGGTGCTAGATGCCTACTTCAGCGGCACTAAAGTCAAGTGGTTGCTCGATAACGTGGCGGGCGCGCGCGAAAAAGCCGCGCGTGGTGAGTTGCTGTTCGGCACCATTGATACGTTTCTCATGTGGCGGTTGAGCGCGGGTCGGGTATTTGTCACTGATTACTCCAACGCTAGTCGCACCATGCTGTTCAACATCCACACTCTGCGCTGGGATGACGAGATCCTGCGCGAGTTGGACATCCCGGCTGCCATGCTGCCCGCAGTGCGCCAGAGCAGTGAAGTCTACGGCATGACAGACGCGGACATCCTGGGTGGGATGCTGCCGCTGGCCGGCGCGGCCGGCGATCAGCAAGCGGCTACCTTCGGCCAGGCGTGCTACAGACCGGGTATGGCGAAAAACACCTACGGCACCGGCTGCTTTATGCTCATGAACACCGGCGAGAACGCAGTGCCTAGCCAAAATAACCTCTTAACTACCATCGGCTGGGGCGTGAACGGCAAAGTGGTCTACTGCTTGGAAGGCGCGGTGTTTGCCGGCGGCGCCGCTGTGCAATACCTGCGCGACAGCTTGCAAATTATTCAGTCGGCGGCAGAGACCGAAGCGTTGGCCCTGTCGGTCCGTGACAGTGGTGGAGTCTATGTTGTGCCGGCCTTTGCCGGCCTGGGTGCGCCATACTGGGATCAGTACGCCCGTGGGGCCATGCTGGGGTTGACTCGTGGCAGTGGGCGGGCCGAGATCGTGCGTGCTACCCTGGAATCGGTCGCTTACCAGAGCCGCGATCTGCTGGAAGCTATGACCGCCGACAGCGGCGAGCCGCTAACAGAACTACGGGTAGACGGTGGGATGGTCGCCAACAATTTTCTGATGCAGTTCCAGGCCGATATTCTTGGCGTGCCGGTAGCGCGGCCACTGGTCGCGGAAACGACCGCGCTCGGTGCGGCCTATCTGGCTGGGCTGGCGGTGGGCTATTGGCGGGACGAAGCCGAAATTCAACACAATTGGGCGCTGGACCGCCGCTTCGATCCGGCGATGGCGGAGGCGCAACGGCTGGAGCTGTACAACGGTTGGCACAAAGCTGTGGCACGGGTGCGGGGCTGGGCCTCTGCCGAAACCTAGGCGCGGCAATCACAGTAACACGGAGACCAGGACAATGGATATGAGGTTTTAAGGAGGCGCACCGGACGATGGCGAAAGAGAGCATACCCAAACCGGGCAAGACAAACGCGATGCGCGTGTTGGATGCGGCGCGGGTGGCTTATACCGTGCATTCCTATGATGCGGCCCGTCATTCGGCAGACGCGGTGGCCGCGCTGCTGGGCGTGGCGCCGGCGATGGTGTTCAAGACACTGGTGGTGTTGCCGGAAAGCGGCCAGGGTCGGCCGTTGCTGGTGCTGGTGCCTGCCGACCGTGAACTGGACCTTAAGCTGCTGGGTACCCAGCCGGCAGTGGGCGAAAAGCGACTGCGGATGGCGAGCCAGCGCGAAGCCGAAAGCCTGACCGGGCTGCTGGTCGGCGGTATTTCGCCGCTGGCGTTACTACAAAAGGGCTTCCGCCTGTTCATTGACGAAAGCGTGCTGACTCACGAGCGCTTCTATCTGAGCGCAGGCCAACGGGGGCTGAACCTCGATGTTGCGGTCAGCGATTTCCTACGTGTCACCAACGCGCAACCCGTTGTGACGACTGCGCCGCTGTAATACCCCCGCCCTCAGTAGCCGCCCCATAGCAACGGCGCAGCGCACCCCGCTGCGCCGCGCTGTTTTGCCTCGTAACTCTCACCTTTTTCTCAGAATAGCGCAGTCTTCTTCTAACCCTGGCCCACTACAATAGAAACATACCGCAAATGCTGCGAGCATTTAAAGGTCCATTAACCGACAAGTATCGGTGTGCGCCGGCTGGTCTAGCGTTCGCCACATAATCTGATTGCGAAAGAGGGACTTATAATGAAAGACTTAACCCCCTATCCGCCTGAGCAATCTACATCGCGCATCAGACGACCTACGCGGCTAGCGGCGAGCACGCCGCCCCAGCCGCGCCGTGGTAAGGCCCGCAAACCGATCAAAGGGCTGATCACGGCGGCGGCCGTAGCGACCACTCTCAGTGGTGGCGCACTGCTTGCCCAACATGATGCTGTTCGCGCCGCGCAGGCCGCTACCTTACAGGCAACGGATACACCGACCGCTCTAGTGGCTGTGATTCCTGACACGGTCACTGCCACGAGCCTGCTGGAGTCTACAGCGACTCCGCCCCTGCTCGCTACGGTCCCCGCAACAGCGACTAGTGTGGCGCTGACTACGGCGCAGGATGCCGCTACCCTTCAGCCCACTGCCGACCAAGCCACCAGTGTTCCGGCTACCACGCCCGCGCTGCCGGCAACGGCGACGGCAGTGCCCGCGACGGCGACGGTAGCAAAGCCTACCGCGACGCCGGTCGCCAAGAAAGCCGTTGCCCGCACCAAGTCGTCACGTTAGGCGGCGTTACTGTATCGCCGCTATTATTGGAAAGTGAGGATCACGTCATGGAAATGATTACACCCGCGCAAAAACCAACACCTGTCCGCCCGCGATCTAATACTAATACCGCCCCTTTGTTGGAACGCGCACTGGTGCCGACAGCGCTGACCGCTATTGGCATTGGGCTGCTACTGCTGCTGGGCACGTTAGGATCGCAAGTACTGGGCATCACCAACGTCTACTGGTATCTCTCACGGTCCAGCGCGCTGGTTGCTTTCACGCTGATCTGGGCTTCGACGGCGCTGGGCGTGAGTATCACGAATCGGCTGGCGCGCTTCTGGCCGGGCGCGCCGACCGCGTTCGATCTGCACCAATATGTTAGCCTGCTGGGCATCGGCTTCGCGCTCGTCCATGTACTGACGCTGCTAGGCGACACCTACATCGGCTATAACTTGGGGCAACTACTGATCCCGTTCGCCGGTACCCAATATGCCCAAATTTGGGTGGGTATTGGGCAGGTCGCCCTGTACCTGTTGATCCCGGTGACGGCCAGTTTCTACGTCCGTAAACGTCTCGGCACGCGCGGCTGGCGCACGATCCACGGCTTGAGCTACGCCCTCTACGGCCTGACACTGCTGCATGGGATCTTCAGCGGCAGCGACACCAATAGCGCCTGGACGATCCTGCTCTACGGGTTCACCGGCTTCACGCTGGTTGGGCTGACCGCCTATCGTGTCCTGCTCACACGCAGCCGCGTGGCCGAGCATACCCCGCCCCGGTCCAGCGTCACCTAGTTCATGGGGGAGGGATTTAGCCGAGTTGCGCGAACGCAGTAGTCAGTGCGGCCTGAGTGGCGTGCAAGGTCGTAATATCGTGGACCGTCGCCACGAACGCCGTCTCGAACTGGGCCGGTGCCAGGTACACTCCGGTCGCCAGCAGCGCGTGGAAGAAGCGCGCATAGCGGGCCACATCGGATCGCTTGGCACTCGCATAATCCGTCACGGGCGTGTCGGTGAAGAAACAGCCCCACATACTACCCACCGCCGTCGCTTGCACCGGTATCCCCGTATGTGCGGCGGCGGCACGTATAGCCGCGACAAGGGCGGTTGCCGTTGTGCCCAGCCCTTCATAGATCCCCGGTCGGCTGATCTCGCGCAGGGTCGCGATCCCAGCGGCCATCGCCAACGGGTTGCCCGATAGGGTGCCTGCCTGGTACATGGTACCCGCCGGAGCCACGTACTGCATGATCTCGCGGCTGCCGCCGTAGGCCGCGACCGGCAGTCCACCGCCAATCACCTTGCCCAGGCAAGTTAGGTCGGGGGTCACACCGTAGAGCGCCTGCGCGCCGCCGTAAGCCACCCGGAAGCCGGTCATCACCTCATCGAAAATCAGCAGCGCGCCGTGGCGAGTAGTGAGCGCGCGCAGCCCGGCTAGGTAGCCCGGCGCGGGCGGCACCAGGCCCATGTTGCCGGCCACCGGCTCCACGATCACCGCCGCGATACTGTCGGGGTACTGGGCGAACAGGGCTTCTGTGGCTGCTAAATCGTTATAGGGCGCGGTGAGCGTGTCGGCAGTCGCACCGGGCGGGACACCGGGGCTATCGGGCAAGCCCAACGTCGCCACACCCGATCCGGCTTGCACGAGCAATGCGTCGGCGTGGCCGTGGTAGCAGCCGGCGAATTTGACTATGCGGGTGCGGCCTGTCACGGCACGGGCCAGGCGCAGGGCACTCATGGTTGCTTCGGTGCCTGACGAGACAAAGCGCACCTGCCGGATGCCGGGCACGGCGGCAATAATCGCCTCAGCCAGTTCCGTTTCCAGTTCGGTGGGCGCGCCAAACGAGGTGCCGCGTGCTGCCTGGCGAGTAATCGCCTCAACCACCGTCGGGTGCGCGTGGCCGAGGATCAGCGGCCCCCAGGAGAGGACATAATCTACGTAGCGATTGCCGTCGGCATCCCACAGGTAGGCGCCGGCCCCGTGGTCAATAAAGCGTGGCGTGCCGCCCACGCTGCGAAAAGCCCGCACTGGGCTATTCACCCCTCCAGGGATCACGCGCTGGGCGGCGGCAAACAGTTGCTCGGATCGGGCGGTGGCTGGCCCAGTCAGGTCGGCGATCATGGTTAGAGTCCCTCGGCCAGCCAGTGGCCCGCCTCTTTCGCGTAGTAGGTGATGATCAGGTCGGCGCCAGCGCGGCGGATGGCGATCAGGCTTTCGAGCGCGGCGGCGCGCTCATCTACCCAGCCCCGCTCGGCGGCGGCCTTGAGCAGCGCATATTCGCCGCTCACCTGGTAGGCTACCAGCGGCAACGTCTGGCTATCGCGCACCTGGCGGATGATGTCGAGGTAGGGACCGGCCGGCTTGACCATCAGCAGATCCGCGCCCTCCGCCACGTCTAGCGCCACCTCGCGCAACGCCTCGCGCCCGTTGGCCGGGTCCATTTGATAGCTGCGTCGGTCGCCGAAAGCCGGCGCCGATCCTACCGCCTGGCGAAACGGCCCGTAGTAGGCCGAGGCAAATTTCGCGCTATAGGCCAGGATCGCTACGCCTGTGTGCCCCGCTGCATCCAAGCCGCCCCGCATCGCCGCCACCTGCCCATCCATCATCGCGCTGGGGGCCACAATGTCCGCCCCCGCGTCCGCATAAGCCACGGCTGTCCGCGCGAGCAGGGGTAATGTCTCGTCGTTCAGCACCGCACCCGACCGGTCTTGCAGCACGCCGCAGTGGCCGTGATCGGTGTATTCGCACAAGCAGACATCGGCGACCACGATCAGTTCCGGTGCTTGCTGCTTGATCGCCCGAATCGCACGCGGTACCGGGCCGTTCGCATCCCAGCCGCTGCTGCCGGTGGCGTCCTTCGTAGCGGGCAAGCCGAATAGCAGGACTGCCGGCACGCCCAGATCACATAAGCTATCTATTTCGCCTGCTAGTTGATCTACGGACCATTGGGCATGACCCGGTAGGGCCGCGATGGGCCGTACCACGCTCGGCTCGGCGGTGATAAACAGCGGGTGGATGAAATTGGTGACGCTCAGTTGCGTCTCGCGGACCATTTGTCGCAGCACAGGCGTGCGCCGCAACCGGCGGGGCCGGTTGCCCAGTGTAGTCCCTAGCGCAGTGGCGGGGGGAAGGGTATCCAGCATTTTATGCTCCTTTAGCGCGGCGCGGCTCGCTGAACCAGCGCACTAACGCGGCGATCAAGCCGTCGGTCGTGTAATCGGCAGCCACGGCATCTACCACCCAGCCTTCGTCCTGCGCGGTCTGCGCGGTGATCGGACCGATGCACACCACCGCCGGGCGCTGCGATCCCGCTTGCAGTGCGGCGGCATCCATACCGAGCGCTGCTAGGCTCTGGCCGAAATAGCGCACAGTCGAAGAACTGGTGAACGTCACTGCGTCTACGGCTCCCCCCCGCACTCCCTCGGTCGGCGAGGCTTGGCCTGTCCCGGCGACAGTGCGATAGGCCGTCACTTCGTCCACGATGGCCCCTTTAGCCCGCAGCCCGATGCCCAGCGCGGCACGTGCGATATCGGCACGCGGCAACAAGATCCGCCGGCCGGCCACATCGCCGATCTCGGCCACAATCGCCTCGGCCACATAGGCCGTAGGTATGAAAGCAGGTACCAAGTCTTGGGCGCGCAAAGCCGCAGCGGTCGCCGGACCGATGGCCGCCAAACGTTTACCGCGCAGTGTAACCGTCTCCTGCTCCGTCTGGGCCAGCCGTGCCAGGAATGCCGCCACGCCGTTCACGCTGGTGAACACGATCCAATCGTATCTGTCCAGGTGAGCCAGCGCGGCATCCAACGGGGCATAACTCTCCGGCGGCACAATGCGAATCGCCGGGCACTCCAGCGGCACGGCTCCCAACGCCTGCAAACGCGCTACCAGATCCCTGGCCTGCGCTCGCGCCCGCGTCACCACAATGCGCCGCCCCAGCAACGGTCGGTCGCTGTCGGCTACAGTCGCAGCGACCCCGACAAGGGAAGCCTCACTCATAGTCCGGCCCTTCCGCCTGCTGCTCCATGAGCAACGCCGCCCCGCCGTCGGCCAGCAGGCGCGCCGCCAATACTGCGCCTATCTCGGCGGCGTCTGCCGGATTGCCGCCGTGCGTCCCGCGCAGCAGTCGTCCATCAGCGGCCCCGATCAAGCCGGTGAGGGTCAGCCCGGCGGCGGTCAGGGTGGCATACGCACCCACTGCCGCCGCGCAGCCGCCGCCGATCCCGGCGAGGAAAGCGCGTTCGGCCCGCACCGCTGCCGTCGCGAGTGCATCGGCCAGCAAGGCGACGATTCCTGCTACCGCTGTATCGTCGGCTCGGATCTCCACCGCCAACGCGCCCTGGCCCACAGCGGGCAACATCACCTCTGGTGCGAGCCACTCGGTCACCCCCGCAGCCAGCCCCAGCCGGATTAGCCCCGCCCCGGCCAGCACCAACGCTTCGTAGTTGCCGTCAGCCAGCTTCCGTAGCCGCGTATCCACATTGCCGCGCACATCGTGGATCGCTAGATCGGGCCGCAACGCCCGCAACTGGCAGGCGCGGCGCGGACTACTCGTCCCCACACGGGCGCCCGACGGCAATTCGTGCAACCCGCCCGCCCGCGACACCAGCGCATCGCGGGCATCGGCCCGCGCCGGGATCGCGCCGATCATCATGTCGGGCGGGAGCATAGAAGGCAAATCTTTGGCGCTATGGACCGCCAGATCGATCTGCCCGGCACGTAGAGCCGTCTCGATCTCGGTGACAAACAGCCCCTTATCGCCAATAGCGGCCAGCGGTTGATCGAGCAACCGATCGCCTTTGGTGGTGATATGTACGATTTCAATATGCAGATTGGGGTTAGCGGTCTCCAGCGCAGCGCGCACGAGTTCAGTCTGCACCAACGCCAATTTGCTGCTGCGTGTGCCGATGGTGAGGATATGCGGCGGGGCGAACGGCAGGTCTCGCGCAGGGCTCGTGATCACCCGTGTACCTCGGCCGCCATGACGGCGCTACCTTCGCGCGCCGCCGCGACCACCGCCGCCAGAGTCTCGATGAACTCCGGTCGCGCATTGGGCATAGCCGTGCGCTGGAGCGTCATGCCCAAGGCCTGGGCCTTGCCTTTCGCCTCATGGTCAATATCGAAAAAGATCTCTAGATGCTCGGCAACAAAGCCAATCGCGATTTGCAGCACGTTGTGCACGCCCTCGGCGTGCAACGTTTCCAGGTAGTCGCAGATATCAGGACCGATCCAGGGTTCGCCGGTCTCGCCCGCACTCTGCCAGGCAAAGCGCCATGGCCGGTCACCCAGTTGCGCGGCAACGGCAGCGCTACTGGCGCGCAACTGCGCCTCATAAGGATCGTTCCAGCTACGGATGCGCTCCGGCAGGCTATGGGCGCTGAAAACCAGCAAAACGTCATCGCGGTCGTCTAAAGGAAATTGCTCTAGCCCGGCGCGCACCAGATTGGTCATCATAGCGAGAAACTCCGGCTGCATCCCCCAGCTTTCCACGAAGGTCACCTGGAAGGGGTTGCCTAGCTCCGCCTGCGCCGCATCCACCGCTTTGCGGTAGCCGCCGATGCTGATGCGCGAGTAGTGGGGCGCCAACGCCAGCGCGATCACTTCGTGAATGCCGTCGGCGGCCATCTGCGGCATAACGGCCCCGATGTAGGGGTGCCAATGCTTCATACCGATGTACACCCGATAGCGCCCCGGTGCGTCGCGGTTGAGTTCCGCCTGTAACTTGGCCTGCACCTCACGGGTGATGTCGAGCAGTGGTGTGCGCCCGCCCACCAACGCATAGCGCTGTTGCAGGTTCTCCACTGCCGCTGGGGGGGGTACGCGCCCCCCTCGGATATGGGTGAAATAGGGTTCTACCTCGTCCGGCGTTTCCGGCGTGCCATAGGCCATCAACAGCACGCCCACAGGATTTTCAGTCATTGCGTTTCCTCTACTTTACCGTGCTGCCGGCACAGGGACGGACGGCCCCGGCTGCGTGACGGCGCTATAGCTCTGCACAAAATCCACCAGACGCATGACCGAATCAAGCGGGGTCTGCGGTAAGAGGCCATGACCCAGGTTGAAGATGTGCCCTGGTCGCCCCCCGGCGCGGCGTAACACATCAGCGGCTTGCGCCTCTATCACGGCGGTCGGCGCCAGCAGCACTGCCGGGTCGAGATTGCCCTGGATGCCGAGGTCATAACCCACCCGCGCCCAGGCTACGTCAAGTGGGATGCGCCAGTCTACGCCGATTAGCGTGCCGCCGTCACCTTTCATCTGGTCTAGCAACCCGCCGGTGTTCACCCCGAAGTGAATAAACGGCAACCGCGTGATGGCGAGGGCGGCAAAGATGCGCTGCGTATAGGGCTCCACATAGGTTGCGTAATCGCTTGGACTTAGGCAGCCCACCCAGCTATCGAACAGTTGCAGCGCATCCACGCCGGCGTGCGCCTGCGCCAAGAGATAGGTCGTCATGATGCCGGTCAGGCGTTCCATCAGATTGTGCCACAAATCCGTGGCCTCATACATCAGCGCTTTCGTGAGGCTGAATTCACGCGAGGGCTTGCCCTCGATCAGATAAGAAGCCAGCGTAAACGGCCCGCCCGCGAAGCCGATCAGCGCCCGCTCCGGCCCCAACTCGCGCTGGGTCAGGCGAATCGTTTCCAACACGAACGGCACATCGGCCTCCGGCTCAATCGGGCGTAACGCTGCCAGCCCGGCTGCGTCGCGGATCGGGTAGCGAATCACCGGTCCCACATTATCGACCAGATCCAGTTCGACACCCACCCCGATCAGCGGCAGCATAATGTCGGCAAACATCACGGCCGCATCCAACGGCATCCGGCGCATCGGCTGCAATGTCACTTCGGCGCATAGCTCCGGCTGCCGGCAGATATCGATCAGGCTATAGTGTTCACGCATAGAGCGATATTCCGGCAGGATGCGCCCGGCCTGGCGCATGAACCAGATCGGCGTGCGCTCGGTCGGCTGCCGCCGAGCCGCGCGCGTAAACAGGCAGTGCTTCTCCGTCACAGTTCCAATCCTTTTCTGCTTACCCCAGCAGGGCCAGCGCGCCTTCCAGCGGGCGATAGATCGCCGTGTAAATAGGGGTGTCGCGCAACGTATAGCGGCGCGCCTCGGTGTCGCGCAGATCAATCACTAATTGCTGATGCCGCGCTAGCGCGTCGGTTTCATAGGCGACAATGAACTCCTGATCATCCAGGCCGGTAGTGTAGAGCAGCACCTGACGCACATCGTTGTACTCATGCCCGACACGCATATGCTCATTCATCATGCCCTGGCGCGCCTCGCGGCTCATCAAATACCATTCGATGGTCTTGACGAAGGGATAAACGATGAGGTATTTCGAGCGATTCTCCTCGTCCAGTGCCTGCTCTTGTGTCGTGCGGCGTTTGGTGTATTGCGAGGGCCGAGTCAAGCCGAAGAGCAATGTGCTGACGGTCAGGTACTGGCCTAGTCCGGTCTGGAGCAGGGTACTCAGCGTTTCTTGAATTGCCTCCGGCGTGCTACTTTTCCACCACAATAGCAAATCGGCATTGGCCTTCAGCCCCACTGTGCTATAGGCGTGGGTGGTAATAGCCGGTGCGGCCTGCTGCACCACGGCGGCAAATTCCTGCCGCCCACGCCGCCGCACCTCTTCAGACAGCCGCCGCCATAGCGGATCGGCCTGGAAGAAAACATATTCGACAAATTGGACCTGTTCGATTTCGGGCGCATCCATGCGGCTAATCATCCTTCTGCGTAAGCGAAGCTGGGGCCGGCGGGCACGGGCAGCAGCGGTGCCGGCCCGTAGCCGGGCACTGCCTGCTGCGCGACTTGCAAGCCGAATATTTCCTGCACCACCTGCGCCATATTCGCGCCTTCCGACGCACTCTTGAGTACCGTTATCGGCTGATGGAGTAGTTTATTGACCAACGCCTCGGCCAAGTATTGCACAGCAGCCTGATCGCTGGGCGGCAGATGGGCCAATTTCGCCAGGGTACGGGCCAGTTCGGCATCGCGGATCGTCTCGGCATGAGCGCGCAATGCCTGGATGGTGGGAGCCACGGCGCGCGTCTGCCACCAGGCCATAAAGCGCATGGTAGCTGCATCTACCACGGCCTGCGCGTGCCCGATCTCAGCCGCCCGTTGCCGGCGATTATCGGCGCAGACGGCCTGCAAGCTGTCCACGTCGTAGAGTGTCACGCCGGGCACTTGGGCTGCCGTGGCCTCAATGTCGCGCGGCACGGCCAGATCCAGGCAGACGAGCGGGCAATTGGCGCGCCCGATCATTGCCTGCGCCACCTGACGCGCCGTGATCACCGGCTCCGGCGTAGCGGTGCAACTCACCACCAGATCGCTATCGGCCAGCGCTGCGTCCAAAGCGGCCCACGGTAGGGCTTGCGCCTGGTAGGCCGCTGCCAGGGCCGCCGCCCGTGCGTGCGTGCGGTTGACCACCGTGACCCGCGCCGAGCTGCTGCCGGTCAGGTGCTTGAGCGTTAGCGCCGCCGTGCGACCCGCGCCGATCACAGTGACGTTGCGCCGCCGCAGGTCGCCGAGGTGAGTCGTCGCTAGGCCAAGGGCTACCGAGACAACCGAGAGGGGCGTGCGGTTGAGTGCAGTGCGGGTGCGCACCTGCTTGCCGGTTTCCAGCGCAGTATGGCCTAGCCGGTGTAGCAGTGGGCCGAGCAACGCGGCCTGACGGGCCTGTTCCAATGCGCCCTTTACTTGGGCCATGATCTGGTCTTCACCCAGCACCATCGAATCCAAACCCGCAACTACCCCGAACAAGTGGCGCACGGCCGCTGTGTGGATCTGCTGGTACAGATGGGGGTACACCGCTTCGCCCAGACAGCCGCGCTGCTCGGCCAAGAAGCGCCCCAAAGCCCGGCTACCGGATTCGGCATGACCGACCAGGGCATAGATTTCGACCCGATTGCAGGTGGAGAGGATAAAGCCCTCGGCGGTCACCGTGCCCAACTGGGCCAGCGCCGCCGGCAAGTCAGTCGGCGCGAAAGCAAGTTGCTCGCGCACCGCAACCGGCGTTGTCTGTTGATTTACGCCCACGACGATAATTGGCATAATATATCGCTTCGCTACTCGTTGTCCTAGCAGGCCGTGCAAGCGCTGATTTAGGCCCGTGACGGTATCATCGCCACCCTAAACAGGGTTAGCTTATGGTAGATTAGAATCTACCATTTGCATGGTGATCACTCTAGCTACTATAAGATACAAAGCGCGTATTGTCAACGATATTCAGTAGATTTAGAATTATTTATATGGGATTGTAAGGTTTTTAATACGCGCCGGTAGATTACATGAGAGATTTTATGCTCAAGCATAGTGATAGCAAGTTTCTCTTTGCGCTACAGTTTACAGCAGGGATCAGCAATGAAGGGTAGCGGAATTGGAGGGGCTGGAGTCACTCGGCTGCCTGTCGTGGCGGGTAGGCAGGCTGATCGTGGGGTCGTCAACCGCAACACACGCAAGGAAGGATGCTATTCGGATGGGGATGCTCGATAACAAAGTGGCGTTCATTACCGGTGGGGCCAGTGGTATCGGTGCCGCGACGGCGCGCTGTTTTGTCGCTGCGGGGGCAGCCGTTGCGATTGCCGACGTGCAGTACGCCGAAGGCGAACGCCTGGCGGCTGAACTCCGGGCGGTGGGGGGTCAGGTGCTCTCTGTCGCGTGCGAGGTAAGCGACGCGGATGCCGTGCAACGGGCCGTTACGGCGACCGTAGAGCAGTTCGGCAAGCTCGATATTGTCTTTGCCAACGCCGGCATTAACGGTGTGTGGGCGCCGGTGGAGGAACTAGAGCCGGCGGAATGGGCGCGTACCCTGGACATCAACCTCAAAGGCACCTATCTGACGGTGCATTATGCCGTGCCCCACCTCAAGCGCAACGGCGGCGGCAGCATCCTGATCACCAGTAGTGTCAACGGTATGCGCGCCTTCAGTGCCGCCGGCGCGAGTGCGTACAGCACCTCGAAAGCGGGCCAAGTGGCTTTTATGAAAATGATGGCGTTGGAATTGGGCCGCGATCATATCCGATGCAACGCCGTTTGCCCCGGCACTATTCGCACCAACATTGACCAGCGCACAGAACAGCGCCACACTGATCAGATTCGCTTTGTGATGGAGGTGCCGGAAGGTAGCCCGTCTTTTGCCGAACTCGCCGCCGACCCGGCGGTGGTGGCGGATGTGTGTCTGTTTTTGGCTTCGGACCTCAGCCGCCACGTTTCCGGCGTAGAACTCTATGTAGACGGTGGCCTATCGCTGCTAGGTTGACTCCGGCGCAGGCCGTGCCGCCGGGATAAGGCGCACGGTGACAATCTGAAACGGCATAACGTACAGGCGGACGCTTTGCCCCGTGACCGGCAACGCCGTCTGGTCCACTTCCAGCAGGTTGGTAATATAGGCTGCTGCCGGCGGGAAGCCCGCCTCCAGCGTCACCCAACCCCGTTGCCGATTGCACTCATAAAAGCGCACGATGATGCCGTTGCCGTCTTCCGCCTGCTTAACCGTCTCGATGATGCCGTGTGGTGTTAGGGTCATGAGTGGTGGCGGAGCCGCGCCGGTGGGGGTTGTGGGGCCGCCGACTGCTAAGGCCGGGTCGTTCAGGAGGTAGGCGCGTTGTGCAATCTCCGATGGGAGGAGACCGCCGCCGCTGTTGGAGTGCGGATAGAGGCTATAGGCAAAGCGGTGTGTGCCCTGGTCGGCTTCAGGGTCGGGTGCCGTGGGCGCCCGCAGCAGTGACAGGCGGATCACATTATCGCGGATATCGTGGCCGTATTTGCAGTCATTGAGCAGCGCGACTCCATAGCCGCCTTCGCTGAGGTCCACCCACTTTTGCGCGCAGGTCTCGAAGCGCGCCCAGTCCCACGAGGTATTGCGATGGGTGGGCCGCTGCACGCTGCCCCACTGGATCTCGTAAGTGGCCGCCGGCGACAGCACATCTACCGGGAAGGCCACTTTCAGTAGGATATGCCGCTCGTGCCAATCTATCGTTGTGTCTACGTCAAGCTGTGGACTATTGTAGGCCAGTGATAACCGTTGGGTGTAGGAGCTGTTGAGAATGCGCCGCCGGATCTCCAGGGTTGCCCGTAGTGGCCCGCTTTCCACTACGCGAATCGAATCGGCCGGGGCGGCCAGGAACCGCTTGTCATCGTAAAAGATGTCAATGTCCCAGGCATCCCAATTAACCGGGCGATCTTCAAACGCCTGGAACTGGTTAGCGACCGCGCCGAGGGTCAGCACTTCGCGCCCGGCGGTCTTGTCGTAGATGCGCTTCACGTCGCCTGCCGTGTCTAGCTCTACCCGGATGTAGGCGTTCTCTAGACACGTCGGCTCAACGAACAGCAGGGATAGCTCTGTGCCGGCATCGTCCGCTGCGTCTGATGTTACAGGCAGCCCCTGTACGCTGTAGGGCGCAAGGGTCAGCCCGCCGATCAGCGTGCCGCCGTCCACGAGTTGCGTGCGGACGGCGCCGGCGAACCGCTGCCCCGCCGGCAACATGCCTGCCCAGTAGATCAGGTCACTGCGCTCAAAGCCGGTCGGGTTGACCACTACCACCGCGCCGCCGATCTTGGTCCCGATCACTGACAGCGCCGCAGCGCGGGCCGCTTCGCCCGCCGCCTGAAGCGCGGCATATTGCTCTTGTGACTCGCGGTAGACCGCGTTGATGCTGCTGCCGGGGATGATGTCGTGGAACTGGTTGAGGCAGACGCCTTCCCAGGCCGCGTGGAACGTCGCCTGGGGATAGTTGTAGGTGGGATCTAGCAGCGCGGCAAAGGTAGCGACGGCCTCCGCATCGTGCAACAGGAACTCGATCTTGCGGTTGGTGCGCTTGTTACGGCTCTGCGTCGTATAGGTGCCGCGATGAATTTCCAGATAGAGTTCGCTGTTCCATGTCGGCAACTGATCGCCGCTTTCGTGTTCTAGGCGGCGGAAAAAGTCCAGCACTTTGCCCTGCTTCACACGCGGCAACGCGGGGAACGCGCGCAATTCTACCGCGTTTTCGTTCATTTCGCGTGTGGGGCCGCCGCCACCGTCGCCGTAGCCGTAGCTCATTAGCAACACGCGCTGCACCTCTTTGTGTTGCAACTTGGCCCACGAACCCAACGCGGTGAACCCGTTGAGGTCGGCGTTATAGGTAGCCGAACTGAGCAGACTCGGTGTGCCGTTCGATGACATTTCGGGCGCGGTGCTGAAGTGGGTTAGCACTTTGGTGCCGTCCAGCCCCTGCCACCAGAACGAATCGATTGGCATCTTATTAGTCTGGTTCCAGCCGATCTTGATGGTGAAAAAGTATTCCAGCCCGGCCAGTTTGATTAGCTGCGGCAGGCACCAGGCGTAGCCGAATACGTCAGGCAACCAGAGCACGGGCGATTCCGCCTCCAGGCCGAACTGCTCGCGGAAGTAGGCGCGCCCGCTCAGAAACTGCCGGGCCAACGACTCCGGCCCGGATAGGTTGCAGTCGGCCTCCACCCACATCCCGCCGATGGGTTCCCAGCGCCCTTCAGCCACGCGGGCCTGGACGGCAGCGAATAGATCCGGGTAATCCTGTTGGATATAGGCATAGAGTTGCGGCTGGCTCTGGGTGAAGTGATAATCGGGGAACTGCTCCATCAAGCGCAGCACCGTGTGGAAGGTGCGTCCGGCTTTGCGGCGCGTTTGGCCCAGCGTCCACAGCCAGGCCACGTCAATGTGGGCGTGGCCGGCGGCGATGATCTCGGCATCCAGCGGCGGCCCGGCAGCGGCAATGCCCGCACGCAACGCCTGGAGCGCCGCGGGTACACTGTCATAAAACGCCGCGCCGAAAGGCTCGCGCGTATCAAGCAAGATAAAGGCTAGGTCAAGCGTACTATACAGGTCGGTTTTGGCCGGTTCATAGTCGTCGAGCAAGGTCGCGGCCTGCAAGGCCGTGCGCGCGGCGACGATCAGTTCGCGCGTCGGCGCGTCGATCTGCACCACGGCGCACTCGTGCATAAACAACTGCTTGCCCGGTGCCGTCGTCATCTCGCCGCCGACCAGCCCCGTCCAACCATGCAGCAGCAAACGGTGTGGTTGCCCATCTCGGTACTCGTCCGGTAGGCGAAACTCCTGATGGTAGCGATCGGTGGTGGCATAGGGCACCCCGTCAATATAGGCAAGGGCTTCGGGATGGCAAAAATCGCCGCCGTCACCCAGCGGCAGGAACAGCGCAATGGGGGCCGTTCGGTCAAATTCGGGCGGAACAGTGAAGCTGCCACGCAGGGCAAAGTTGATGTCATGGCCGCCCCAGTAGCTGTTGAACGGAATGGGCTGCCAATCGTCGTCGCCGTCGCCTACGTCTAACGGCGGTGCGTCGCCCGGCCCGGCCAGCGTCTGGTAGGCCAGGGGTTGCAGCGGCTGACTACGCCGATAGACCAGTGGTGCGATGAGTTCGAGGCGGCGGGCGATTTTCTTGGCGGTCATGCGAATATCGTGCTGCATAGTAGATCCTCCCTTGCCCTAATAACTGCTATAGTCTTTCAGATAATGATCGGGTAAAGCGGTTTGCCTCAGTCACTGAGGAGTTCGCACCCCCAGGTGCGAACTCCTCTTTCCTTATTTCTAGATCATTATCTGAAGGACTGTAGTTAATGGTTGGCTACGATAGGGGTGCATCGAGGCCGTCAATGCTACGGTGGTTCTTCTCTTCCCGATAAGCGATCAATCCGGTTTCGCCTTTTGCTTCGGCCCACGCGTTCAAGTTCTCGCGTTGAACCACATATCCCATCAGAGGTACTCCCATACCACAGGAGGTCTGCACCCGGTCAATTTCGGCCACAATAATCTGGCGGGCACCCGGCAAGGCCGGAAAGCTGCCGCGCATGGCGGCCCAGTCGGCCGTCTCCGGTAGCACCACGCGGCCGGTGCCATACAGGCGCAAGATACGCGGGGCACCGCTGAAGGCACAAAACATAAAGGTGATGCGGCCGTTTTCCGTTAGATGAGCGGCGCATTCGTTGCCGCTACCGGTCAGGTCAAGGTAGGCCACACGGCGCGACCCGCACACCCGAAAACAGTCTTGGCCTTTGGGTGAGAGGTTGACGTGACCGGCGGGGTCCAGCGGCGCAGTGGCGACGAAAAACAGCGACTGCCCCTCAATGAAGCGCTGTACCTCCGGCGTGATCTCGGCGTAGATTTTAGCCACACTGCTACTCCTCGGCATTCCGGCAGGCTACCATCCGCGTCCGCTACCGGGAATGGCTGCCTTTAGTGCCCAATCGGTCTAAGCTGAGAGTTGCTTCTCGCGTTGGGGGGCGGCGATAGCTTCGCGCAATAGGTAGACCGCCATCTCGCCTTTGCCTTTGACTAACACTGGATCGCGGGCATCGAAGCGATAACGATGGCGCAAGCGTTCATAGGTGGTGGCTGTGACCTGGATCGCGCCGCTGATGCCGTGTGACTCCATGCGGCTGGCGGTGTTGACCGTATCGCCCCACAGGTCGTAAATAAACTTGGAGGTGCCGATGACCCCGGCCACAACCTGCCCAGTATGGATACCGATCCGCATTTGCATCGGCGTGCCGTTGGGGGCACACCGGAGGGCCAATTCAGCCTGCATATCCAGCGCCATGACGGCCATCGCCTCCACATGGTCGGCGCGCGGATCAGGCAGCCCGGCGACGATCATATAGGCATCGCCGATAGTTTTGATTTTTTCTAGGCCGTGTTTCTCGGCCAGTGCGTCAAAGGCGGAGAAGATATCATCCAGCCACGCCACCAGCGCGGTTGGCGTGAGTTGCGCCGATAGCTGGGTGAAATCTACGATGTCGGCAAACAGTACGGTCACGTCGGCGAAATGATCGGCAATCGGCCGTTGCTCGGCCTTTAGCCGCTCGGCGATAGCCGCAGGCATGATGTTGCACAGCAAGCGCTCCGACTTGATGCGCTCGGCCTGCAGTTCGCCCAGCACCTGCTCCAACTGCGCCGCCATATTGTTGAAATGGCCTTGCAATTGGGCGATCTCATCCTCACCCTGCACGACGCTGCGGGCGGTATAGTCGCCGGCTTGTAGCGCCGTGGTCGCGGCAACCAGCCCTTCGAGGCGGCGTGTGGTTTCGCGCGTCACCAGTTGCGAAAAGATCGCAAACGGCGGCAATAGGACCATCAGTAGGCACGTTAGCACGACCAGGTAGGTGATGAGCTGCGGGATACTGAACAGGAGTTGCAAATACCAGGGCGCGATTTGACCGTTCTGTAGCCGTAAATTAGGTGGCCCTTGCCCATCGGTCCCCAACAAGGGGGCCGTTGTAAGCAGGATCAGCACCGCGATCACCAGCAAATGTGCCACCGTTAGCCGCCAGCGCAAGTGCCGGCGGCGGCGCTGCGCCAATCCGACCCAGAGCCGCACGCTGACGCGGTAAACGGCGAACAGCGTCAGCGTGCCCAGGATGGTCACGCCGGCGGCGGCGGTCACGATCATGGGGCGCGAGAGGGACATATCTCCCCTGATTTGGAACATCGGCAGTCCGTTGGTCAAGTTCAGGCCGTAGAACACGGCTAGGCCGGCCAAGGGGATGCCCAGTGCTAGGGCCGCCAACCCTTCGCGCAGGATCTGCTGCCACCACCGGCCCGTTGCCTGCCGCATATGCAACGCGCAGATCATCACGCAGCCGCTGACCAGCGCTACGAAGCCCTCATTCTGAATCTCGCCTGCGTAACGCGGCTGCAAGATGAAGAGGACAAACGCCGTGCCTGCAATTAGCGATTCAGCGACCGCGCGGCGCGCCGACGCATGGAGAAAAATTCGTTCCCCGAAGCGGGTCCAGTCTATTCGTTTGATTGCGCTATACATCGGTCGGCTCCGTATAGAACTGCGCGCAAATGCGCTCGGTGGCAATGCCGCTGATCAACAGACGCTCTTTGTGGTCACTGAGCACCTGCTGGGTCCAATTGGTAAAGCCGCCGTCGGCGAGTTCGTGTCTGTTGCCCGCCGCATCGTGGGCGTAGATGTGGAAGCGTAGTAGCTCGTAGTAACTCTCCACTGTGCGCTGATCCGGCGCATATTCCAGCCCCACATTGGGAAAGCGCAGGGCCAGCGACGCGATCACGCCGTCTTGCAGGCGTTGCAAAAAGGCGAGGTCGGGCAAATCGGTGAAGACCACTTGCACATCCTGCACTAGGTAGCCGATTTGCGCGACCGCTGTTAATAGTTGGAGATAGCAGGTAAGCTGTTCGCGCAGGGCTTCTAACTCCCACTAGTAGCCGCCCTCAGCCCGGCCTGCCGTACAGAGGGCGAATATTTGGAAGTGGGCGCGCAAGCCGGGCCGATTGTAGTGTTGCGCCCGTAGCAAGCGCTGGCTGGTGCAAAGCCGCACGTAATCGTTCGCCGTGGCAGGATTGCGACGCTGGGCACGGCGGCGGATCGCGCATTCCAGCGCCAACACATTGGTGCAGTCCGAGACGACTTCCGTGTTGCGGGTGGTGCTGACGACGCTGTTCTGATCTACCGGCCCGACCGCCGTCACGGTCCCCAGCGGACAGACGGGCGCGAGGTCAAGAGCATCAAACGCCGGGCCGGCACAGGCCAAAGCCACCCGATCTACCGCAGCGCGTGCCCGTAAACCCACCGCCGCCGGCTGGACAAAGCGGTTGTGTTCATATTGATCGAGAACGCGGGCGGGCGTCTGGCGAGCGGCCCGTGTGCGGTAAACCGCCAGCATCAGGGACTTTAGATCGGTGGGCGTGAGTTCTGCGCTCAACCAATCCAGCAGATCGGCAGTTCCACGTTCACGCAGAATACGATCCAGCATTGGTTGTCCCATTCGCGCGCTCCCATCGTTTAGCTTCAGCGGCAAGGTAGTGCCTTTGTCGGGTGCCGTCCGCGCCATTATAGCGGAATCTTGGCGGATTGAGAAAGATGGATTGTGTTACCGTATGTTACACGGCCCACCCCGTTATACGCAGCACGGCCCAGGATCGGTGCAGCCTCAGGCCGGCCGCTGAGAAGCAGCGGCTGTGCTCGCATACTAACAAGAATCTGCCTTAATCGCCGGACGGGCGTTCCTACTCGGCGGCGTGCGTGTCTAGCCGTCCCAGGCGGCGCAATTCGGGCCAGCCTGCGGCTACCAGCGCGACGACTAGCACGGTGCCGATGCCGCCGGCCACGACCGCACCCACCGCACTGAGCAGCGCGGCCGCCACGCCCGACTCGAATGCGCCCAGTTCATTCGAGATACCGATAAAGACGTAATGGACCGCGTTCACCCGCCCGCGTAGCACATCTGGCGTGCGCGTAAGCAGCAGCGTGCTGCGGATGACCACGCTTACATTGTCGAGCGCACCGAGTAGCGTTAGCATCAGCAACGACAGGAGGAAAGAGCGCGACAGGCCAAAGACGATGGTTGCCAAGCCGAAACCGGTCACTACGATGAGGAGGGTGTGCCCCGCCTGGCGGAAGGGTGGCCGTAACGCGATCAGCAGGGTGGCGACCACGGCTCCGACAGCGGGGGCGGCGCGCATCCAGCCTAATCCGTCAACTCCGACCTGTAGAATGTCGCGTGCGAAGATGGGCAGCAGGGCGGTAGCCCCGCCCAACAGCACCGCCACCATATCCAGTGTGATCGCCGCCAGGATCACCTGCGTCCGTCCAATGAAACGTGCCCCCGCCAGCAGTTCGCTGAGGTTGACCGGCTCGGTATTCGTCGGCACCGGGCGCGGGCGCAGTAGCCCCAACAGAAAAGCGACCAGCAGTAGGATGCCACCGGCCAGCGCGTAAATGGCCGGTGGGGCATTCCAGGTCGCCAACAGCAAGCCTCCGAGCGCCGGGCCGAAGATCGTGGCCGCCTGCCACGCGCCGCTCTGCCAGGTGGCCGCACCCGCGAACTGCTCCGGCGGCACAACGCCCGCTGTCAATGAACTAAACGCGGGGCTTTGGAACGCCCGTGCCACGCCGATGCCGAACAAGAGGCCGTAGATCGCCCATAGCGGTCCCTGTGCGGCGGAGACGGCGGCTAACCCTAACATACAGGCGGCGATGCCGATCATCGCCGTCACGACCACCCGCCGCCGGTCGCGGCGGTCGGCGATCTGCCCGGCCGGCAGCGCCAGCAGGACCACCGGCACGATCTGGACCAGCCCCACCAAGCCGAGCGCCAAGGAGCTGTTGGTGCGTTGATATAGCTCCCAACCAATCGCCACGCCCAGCATCTGCTCGGCGATCACCGCTAGGAAACTGCCGATCAACAGCAGGCGAAAGTCGCGGAAGTGCAATGCCGCCAGCGGCGCATGGGCCGGACTGTCGGCTGTGCGGGTGGGGCTGCTTTCTAAACGGGAATCTGGAATGTCGTCGGGGTACAAGCTGTGCTCTCCTTTTGCTGCTTGTGCTTAGGATAGCATAGCTTGGCGCGATCTGCCACCCGCCGGTCGGCTGTCTAGTTATACATATCCCATTAAAGAAACGAACAATTAAAGGCTCTCCGGCGCTTTTGGTGATCCCGAGAAATGGTCTGTCTAAACTGGGTGGTCCCATCAACAGGCCACTACTTGCGATCCACCGGCATCACCAAAAGCGCCGGAGAGCCCAATTAAATTTATGTAAAAGCAATCTGACTGTAACCCGATAGGCTAGGAGGATAGGGCTGAAGTGACTACTTTCCGATGCTGCACCCGACGGCGGAGCCGATCGCGCACAAGGATCAGGATCAAACCGAGCAGCAGGACGGCTAGCCGCCAGGATGGAGCAGTATCAAGGAAATAAGCACGTTCGATGTTCCAACTAGCGCGGAGATCCCACTCGGCCGGCCACTGGAAACCGTAACTGCCGTCCGCCGCTTTCTTGGCTAGCACGATCTGGGGATTCTCTAGCTTGCTCGCCGCTTTATGGGCATAATTCACCCAGATATGGTCGAACGACGCATCTAACGTGTAGGGGATGCCTTTCGCCTGTAAGATACTGGCGAACACCACGGCCCGACCCTGACAGTCACTGCGGCCGGCGGCCAGCACTTCGGCCGGAGTCGGGAAATACCACGGCACGCTGTATACCTGCCAGGGTACTCCATAGGGTACGATGCGCGTCAAAACAGCGTGTTCGATTGCGGCCGGATCATTGGGTAGGCCGGCTGCTATCTCGCGCACGGCTGCCGCGTCAATTACGGGGGTCCAACTCTGCCCGACGGCACGCAGCAGCAGCAGCGGATTGGGGTAGAGGACGAATAGGGTCCATAACAGCAGCAGGACGGTCGTCTGTAGCTTACGGCGCATCAGTTGCTCCTGTTTCCTGCGGTTTAAAGGTGGAGATCGTCTGCTTCTAAGTATAGCAGGAACCCGCCGATTGATCAACGGCTGGACGAAGACCTATCGCTTGACGGGACTTCTACCGCCGTGCTATGCTGCGGTGTGCAGAACCCTGATGCTTTGCCGCAGAAACTAGATGCGGCGACGATCCTGACCTTGCTCGACGGTGCGCCCTTCGGGCGTTTGGCGACCTATGCCCCGCCCCAGGGCACACGGGCGGGGCGCTGCTATGTCGTGCCGCTGCAATTCCTGCACAGTGGTGGCGTGATTCGACTGGTGACGACCGCCGGGCGCAAACTAACCAATCTGCGCGCCGCACCGCAGGCTGTCTGCTTCGCCTTTGACCTGACCAGCGGCGACGGCTGGACCAGCGTCTGCGCTTGGGGCGAGTATAGTGAGGTGACCGACCTGGGTGAGCGGATGGAGATTATGGCTGCTTCGTTCAGCAAATACCCGGAAGGTACAACTAAGCAGGCTGTCTCCCTATTGCGCCGGGTTGCGCCGGTATCCGCCGGCCAGTCGGATCGCACAAATCGGTCGCCGGTGTTTGGGCGTATCAGGATCAAGAGCATGGCCGGACGCTACTGGCCGGGTTTGTTGCTGACGGCGGGGGCGGGGTTGATCCATCCCGCCGGCACTCCGGCCGGCGCCGGGCCACGCCGCCCGCCGGAACGCCTACCACGCGCCGCCTGCCGCGATCTGTTGGAGGCCCGACCGCTAGTGCGCGTTGGTTGCTACCATCCGGCGCGGGAGCGGATGTATTGCTTGCCGTTATGGACTGTGATCGAAGGTGACAGCCTGTGGTTCTATCACCCACCCGGCGGTGCAGCGTTGCTGGATGCGTTGCGTGAACACCCGCGAGGCGTGTGTGCCCAGGTAGACAACCTCGATTGTAGCCCCGCTGCTGACCCCGGCCAACCCTGGCGTAGCGCACTGGCCGAAGGCCCGGCGACCGTCCACACACTGGGACCGGATGCTGCTGTGCCCGTTGCGCAACAGGCGGCACTGCTGCGCGCCATGCGTACCCGGCTGGCCGGCTTTGCGATCCGCTCGATTTTCGTGCCGCCCGATCCCGACCTCGCTCCCCCCGCCGGCGCGTTGATCCGGCTGCAAATCGAGTCGCTATCGGGTCAGGCCACAGGGGAGCCGCTATGACCGGGCGCGACGGGATTGGGCTACTGATCAGCTTCCTCTATCCTGTGCTCCTGCTCGTCACGGCAGAAGCGATCCGCCGACGCGCGGGCTGGCCTCCGGAGTTCACGCGCAAGCTCGTCCATATCGGCGCGGGGATGTGGGTGTTCGGCGCACTGGCCCTATTTGACCACTACTGGGCGGTTATGATCGCCACGACGGCCTTCATCGGCATCAACGCCCTGTCGGCCCGCCGCAGCCTGATCCCGGCGATGGATGCAGCGCGCTCCGAGGGGCTGGGTACCGTTTGGTTTATGGTCAGTTTCACCCTGCTGCTAGGCTGGTTTGGCAGCGAGGGACGACTCTATTTGGCGGCGGCGGCGATGATGGCGCTCACCTGGGGCGACGCGCTGGCCGCGCTGGTCGGGCAGCGCTGGGGGCGGCACCACTACCGCATCAGCGGGCAGACGCGTTCGCTCGAAGGCTCAGCGGCGGGTGCGGTTGCCACGTTCCTGACGGTGGGCCTCACCCTCGGCGGACTGGCCCCGGCGCTCTACCCACCGGGCCGCGCGCTGATCGTGGCCGCGCTGGCCGGAGTAGTGGCGATGCTGCTCGAACCGGCTGCGCCGTCGGGCCAGGACAACCTCAGCGTGCCGGTCGGCGTGGCGGTGGTCCTCTGGCTGCTCGACACCGGGCGGATCAGTCCGTCCGATCTGGCGTTGGGGCTGGCGCTGAGTGCGGCTATTGCTGCCGCCGCCTATGCGGCTGGTAGCCTGACCCCCGGCGGCGTGCTGGGCGCAATCCTGACCGGTACCACCACGTTTGCCTGCGGTGGACTAGCTTGGGGCTTGTTACTGATCGTGTTTTTTGCTTCGTCTAGCGCATTGGGTCGTGTGGGTAGGCGCACAGCGCGCAAGCAGACGGCGGAGCAGGCGTTTGCCAAAGGCGGGCGACGTGATCTAGGTCAAGCACTGGCGAACGGTGGGGTGCCTGCCTTGCTGGCGTTGGGCGTAGCCGCCGCGCCGCCCGCCTGGGGG
This sequence comes from Chloroflexia bacterium, assembly GCA_038228295.1. GTDB lineage: Bacteria > Chloroflexota > Chloroflexia > QHBQ01 > JAICKM01 > JAICKM01. The sequence goes on from JBBRPH010000041.1 coordinate 37,543, forward strand.
CTGCCGCTGTTCGCCGCGTTTGCCGGTAGCCTCGCCGCCGTCACCGCCGACACCTGGGCCACCGAACTCGGCGTTCTCAGTCGTAGCGCGCCACGTCTGGTGACGACCGGGCGCACGGTACCGCCCGGCACATCGGGCGCGGTGAGTGGCGCGGGGCTGCTGGCGGCGGCAGCGGGTGCGCTCTTTATCGGTGCGGCCGCCTGGCTACTCGGCCTGCTCTGGCCGACGCACGGCACAGCCTTGCCCGGCTTGCGGCTAATCACAGCGGCGCTGGTCGGCGGCGTAGCCGGCGCGCTATTCGACTCGCTGCTGGGTGCAACGGTACAAGCCGTTTATTGGTGCCCCACTTGTAAGCGCACCACCGAGCGCCGTGTCCACGCCTGCGGCACACCAACGCGCTTACAGCACGGCTACGCCTGGGCCGACAACGAGGTAGTCAATGTGGGCTGCGTATTGGTCGGCGCGTTGATCGGCGGTTGGGTGGGCCTGCTATAGCAACAAAGCCTCGGCGCTTTTTGTAGAGCGCCGAGGCTTTGTTGCGGTCCCTCTGCTTGGTAACGCAACTCACGCTCCAGGCCGTACACCGCTACGGTGCGGGCGTGGCGGCCGGTGCGGCAGTAGCAGGGGCAACTGCTGGGCTGCCGACAGGCGCGGCGCCGGTCGGAGCCGTGGGTGCGAGTTGCGCCAAGATGCCTAATGCTTCTTTGGCTTGGGAACTATTTGGCCCTAGTTGCACCACTTGCTGGGCAAATTGCTGGGCTTTGGCACGGTCCGCCGGCTGCCTGTCACGGTAGACACGGGCCAGGCCGATCATCGCCGCCAGGTTTTGCGGCTCGATCTGCAACGCTTGCTGGTACAGTTGCTCGGCCAACGGGTATTGCTTTTGCTGTTCCAGCGCTGTGCCCTGCGTGACCAGATTACTCGCCCCGCTGGTCGCCGGAATGCTAGTGGTGATGATACCGCCGCTGTTGGATGCTGTAGAACCGTTTTGGATACTTCCATATACACTGGCAGCGGTACTTATAATCAGAATCAAAGCGATGACTAGGGTTAATATCTGGTAGGCTAAGCGGTTAGTGTCGGCGCGGCGACGTTTACGGCGTTGGGGCGGGGCTACGCCGCGCGCCGGGCGGGCCGGGCGTACATCGGCTAGTTCGTCTTCTTCGTAAGCGGGCTGCGGCCGCGCCTGCGCGCGCGTCGCCGGGCGACCGGCAGCCGTTGGGCGCGTAGCAGACGCTACGCTGGGCCTACGATTGGGCGCCGGCTCCGGCACAGCCGGCGCGGTCGGTTGGCGAGCAGTGATCTGTGCGGCTTCACGGCGGGTGGGCAGTACTACGCTACCTCGCGGGGCGGCAGGACGCGCCGCCGCGCCGGTACGCGCCGGTTCGACACGCGTGCGCTCGGCAGCAGCGGCTTGCGCCGGGGCGATAACTACCGGCGGCAGCTCGCTGCGCTGGGTAGGCGGAGGGAGTTCCGCGTCATCCTCATCTTCGTACTCATCCTCGTCCGGGTCGTCCTCATCCGGGTCGTTCTCGACTACGCCGGCGCTCATTTCTAACGGCCGTGTGTCTTCCGTTGTCGCGGCTGTAGATGTGGCGATCTCACTGAGGGCTTCGCTGTCGGTAGCAGGCGCGTCGGTTTCGCTAGCGGCCTCAGCGGCAGCCGGTGTATTAATTTGCGTGACAAGCGGCGTGGTCGGGGTAGATGTATTAAACGGCGTGACTAGCGGCTCTGCGGCGGCCGGCGCATTAGCGATTGGGGCAGACGTAGTGAGCAACTCGGCTACGGGCCAAGCGCCGGCCGGCCCCTTAGATGCCACGGCTAGCGGCTCTGCCGGCGCGGACATTTCCGCTTGCGTGATTACAGGCGCTACCGTATCAGACGTAGGCACGATCACTTGCACAGCGGCCGATTCGAATTCGGGCGCGGCGCTGGGTTTCGGTTTCGGGTGTGGCTGCTCAGACTCGACTGCTGGGGGTTCGCCGCGCACCATCCGCAAGGCCGACTGGTAGAGATCGTCTCCCGTGGAGGTAGCCGGGAGGCTCCCAGACTCGGCAGGCACAGCAACACTGAATTGTGCTACGTCGGGCGCGTTAGGCGGCGCTCCGGCTGCCGCCGCGCCGTTGCTTCGACCCCTATCATAGGCCGTCCGGCGTTCGGGGTCGGCCAGTACCGCATAGGCGGCGGCCAAGCGGGCACGCTGCTTACGCGCATAATCCAGCCGCGCCACCGGGATATTTGCCGGGGCAAACATGGCGCTCAGATCATTATAAGCAGCTTCGATCTCGTCGTCGCTCGCGCCGGGCTTAAGGCCCAGAATATCATAATAATTTTCACCCCCGGTGGCCGCCGGGTCATTGCTCAGGGTCATACAGGTTTGCTCCTCCAATAGGCGCGTCGAAGCGGGTCATGTCAAGCTGCGACAACGGTGCGCGTCCTATTTTACCAGAAAAGTCCCCATTTCACCAACGCGGTTTGGCCGGTAAACACGCCTTGTGTCTGATCCGGGTAAAATCCAGGCGCAAAAATTTACCAAACATTTACACAACTACAGGTGCGAAAACGTTGACAGCCTCAAAACGATCTGCTATACTGCCATTAGCCTAGACATGGAAAGTCTATTCAGTGATACTAATTAATAAAATTAGTGTGAGCTAACAAATGTTGGGGGAGTGCTCGTTTTGCGTATCTTGCGTCGCATGAATCTACTGATTTTACTGACCGGGTTAATTGGCTTGCTAGCAGCCTGTGGCGAGGCAGCCCCTACGGCTACGGTGCTACCCACAGCGAGTGCCGTTATCACAGGCACACCTCCGTCGGCTCAGGATATGATTAAAACGGCGCGCCGTGAAATCGCGGGGGCTGTGGCGCTTTATAAGAGTGGCCAGACGGATGCCGCTTATGAAGCCGCTGCCACAGTCTATCTGAACCGCTTTGAGAGCCTGGAAGCGGACTTGAACAAGGCCGATAAGACAACCGTGCCGGCTATCGAAGCCGATTTCAAGGCGTTGCGCGACGACATTAAAGCCGGCAAACCGCAAGCGGATATTGATACTATAGCCACGCGCCTGGATGCGGCGTTGGGGCGAGCAGCGGACCTGTTAGCGCACTAGGTACTGCTGCCGGCGTGGGAGTAGGAGACTACGATGAAGCAATGGATAGCAACAATTGTACTGGCCGGATTGCTGCTGCTCAGTGGCGGGCTGTTGGTATTGGGGTCGCCGGCGCCGGCCCATGCCGCCGGTGCCGGCAACGTAGATGTAGCGGCCGAGGCGGGTTTGATCCGCGATACCCTACAACAATCCATGCGCGAGTATCGCCTGGGCAACTACGACGCGGCCTACAAGTTATCGCGCAGTGCCTATCTAGACCATTTTGAGAACATCGAAATCCCGTTGCGGGTGCGGAATCCCGACCTAACTGCCGACATGGAATATCGCTTTGCCGCCTTGCGCGGCGCGATGGACAGCCACAAGCCGATTGGGGAGGTGGAGAACCTGGCCCGCAGCGTGCATGATGGCGTAACAGAGATCGAAGGCATATTTGCCGGGGGACCCGGAGTATTCGCACCGCTGTTCGCGTTGGGCACGGCCTTCTCGATCATCTTCCGCGAAGGGCTAGAAGCCTCGCTAGTGGTCGCTGCGGTGTTGGCCTATCTGGAAGCCGGCAATAACCGCCGCCTCAAGAAGCCGGTGTTGTGGGGCGTGGCCGCCGCTATCGGCGTGAGCGCGCTGTCGTGGGTGTTGATCAACACGATCATCCAACTAGCTCCAGTCGGGCGCGAGGTGATCGAAGCCGTGGTCTCACTATTCGCGGTAGTCATGCTCTTCTGGGTTAGCTTTTGGCTGATCCGTAAAATGGATAACAAACGTTGGATGGAGTTTATCAAGGCGCGCTCCTGGTCGGCAATGACCAGCGGTAGCACACTGGCGCTGACCCTGCTCGGTTTCACCGCTGTCTACCGGGAGGGGTTGGAGACGGCGCTGTTCTATCAGGTGCTGGCGATGAACGGCGCAGGGGTCGAGGGCTATGTGGCCGCCGGCTTCCTCGCTGGGGTGGGCGCATTGGCGCTGGCGATGCTGGTGATGTTCCGCGCCGGGCGTAAACTGCCGGTGGGCCGCTTTCTGGCGATTGCCGCCACGGTCATCATGGTATTGTCGGTCGCTTTCCTGGGCAACGCTGTGCGCCAACTGCAAGACATCGGTGTGCTGGGTGCCACCTCGCTGATCGGCACTGTGCCACGCCTGCCCTACTTGGCGGCTGAACTAACCGGCATCCATCCGACCGTGGAAACCCTCGGCGCCCAAGCGTTGCTGGCGCTAATCTATATCGGTGGTGCGCTAACGTTGCTATTCAAGCGCCCGGCTCCTCGCACTGTTGGGGAAGCCCGCCGGCACGCGGCCTAAGCGATGACCTTGACGCCCCTTGCGCCTCCGCCTCCCACGAGAGGTGCAGCCGATGACCGGGACATTCCCAACAGCGCGGGCTTGCGGATCGGCGTTGATGTGGGCGGCACTTTCACCAAAGCCGCCGCCATCTACAGCAATCCCCTCCGCATCGTACAGCAGGTAGTAGTACCGACCACCCATAGCGCACCGCAAGGGGTGGCGCTCGGCGTCGTGCAGGCGCTAAATGGGCTGCTTTCCTCACCGGCCCTCTGCCGCTTCCAGCCCCGTGTGGTCGCGCACAGCACCACGCAAGCCGTCAATGCGCTGCTGGAAGGCGACACCGCGTCCGTCGGTATCATCGGCATGGCTCATGAAGACGACCGCCGTGATGCAGAAAAGCGTCTCCGCATAGGCGACATTACACTGGCGCCCGGTCGCACTCTGCGGACGTTGTACCGCTTCCTTGATACGACGCACCCTTTGTTGCACCGTGATGTAGTGGAGGCGGTACAGGCACTGAAAGAAGCCGGCGCCGGTGCTATCGTCGCTAGTGAAGCGTTCAGCGTGGACGACAACGCCAACGAGCGGCTCGTGGTGGGCGTGGCCCGTGAACTCAGCTTACCTGCGACCGGCGGCTACGAAGTGTCAGGCGCCTACGGCCTCGAAGTCCGCACGCTGACGGCGGCGATCAACGCCAGCATCATGCCGCGTATGCTAGCGACGGCGGAGATGGTGGAGAGCTGCCTGCGCGAGGCAGGCGTGCAATCGCCGCTGGTCGTCATGCGCGGCGACGGCGGCGTGATGAACATGGACCAACTGCGGGAGCGCCCACTACTCACTGTGTTATCGGGACCGGCGGCTTCGCTGGCCGGTGCATTGCTCTCGGAGCGCGTGCTGGACGGTATCTTTCTCGAAGTCGGCGGCACCAGCACGAATCTAGGCGTGATTCGCGGTGGACAACCGGCGATGAAGTATGTGCAGGTGATGGACCACCCAACCTGCTTACGCTCCCTTGATGTGCGTGTGCAGGGTGTGGCGGGCGGCAGTATGGCGCGTGTGCACGGCAAGCGGCTGACCGAGGTCGGTCCCCGTAGCGCGCACATTGCCGGGCTGACCTATGCCTGCTTTGCCCCCGCCGGAGCACTGGCCGGCCCTTTGACGCTGGAATACTTTGCTCCCCATACGGGCGACCCGCCGGATTATGTGGCGGTGCGAAACGCGGCGGGCGCGCGCTTCGCCCTTACTGTGACCTGTGCCGCCAATGCACTGGGTCGCGTGGCGGCGGGCGCGTATGCTTATGCGCCACCCGACGCACCCCTGCGCGCATTTGCGCTGTTGGGCCGGGAGTTGGGCTGCTCTGCTGAAGCCGCCGCCCAGCGCCTGCTGGATCGCGCCGCTGAGGGCGTGGCTGGTGCGGTGCGTGCCCTGTGCGCCGAGTACAAGCTGGACCGCAAAGATCTGACTTTAGTCGGCGGCGGCGGCGGGGCGGCGGCGCTGGGGCCGGCCGTGGCGGCTAAAGTCGGTGCGCGCTGGTCGTTGGCCCGTCATGCTGAGGTTATTTCTTCGATTGGCGTGGCGATGGCGATGGTGCGCGAGGAAGCCGAAAAAACGCTGGATCCTAATGCGCCCGATGAGGTGGCCCAACTGGCCGCATTGGTTGAAGATCGGGCGATCCGCAGTGGGGCTGATCCGGCCACGGTGCAGGTTTACACCGAGTCGGTACCCGAAAAAGGCGGTATCCGGGCCGTCGCCATCGGCAATGTCGGCCTGGAGGCGGGCGGCGACCATCTGGTAGATGCAGCGGAGGCGGCGACCATCGCGGCACGCCGAGTCCATGCCCCCGCCGGCAAGCTAGCCGCGCTAGGTACGACCGGCCACTATTACGTTTTCGGCCCGGCGCCTGCCGGGCGTGCCTGGCCGTGGCTGCGGCGCTACCCCGCCGTGGTGGTGGACCGTCACGGCAGCGTGCGCCTGGAAGCCGACGATGCCGAGGTATTGACGGGCCCGCCCGCCGTGCTGCTGGCGGCGCTGCGCCACACCCTGTCGGCGGCTGTCGGGCAGGGTGCGTTTGGCCTCGGCCCGCGCCTGACCCTGCTGACCGGCACCCACCTGCTCGATCTCTCGGGCTTGCCTAAACTCGAAGACACGCTAGCTGCCGTTGAGCGTGCCATGGCCCTGGCGACCGGCCCAGCCGTGGCATTGGTGCAGCGGGCGCGGCTGCTCTGACGAATACGAAATGTGGAATAGTGACGGGGGCTGGGCATAGGATGGCGGTTTACCGGGAGAAACGGCGTACAAACCCTTTGCTGATTATCGGCGCGGTGGTGTTAGCGCTGTTGCTGCTTGGTGGAATCGCGCTGGCGCTGAGTGGGCCTAAGCCGGCAGGCGAGACTACGCCGCGTGTACGCGCGCAGGTGGGGCTGCGAACGGTCAGCGACGACCTTGACCTGTTCGCTATCGCCTATGCCGCTAAAGATCCCGCCCAAATCGCCGGGGCCGCTCCTGCGTTGACCCGCGCCCGCGCAGCCTTCGACCGCGCCCAACCCGATCTAGCGATTACTGACCTCGCTACAGCGCAAACATTCGCCGCCGCGCTAGGTGCCATCGAAAGCCGGACGGCGGCCAAAGCTGCACCGGGTGATGTGGTGCCGGTTGTCCAGCAGTTACGTGCCGATATTCGTACTTGGCTCGCCCAGCCCTAACCGCTCGGCTCACGCCGGATGCGGCGGGCTCGGTGCAGCAGCGAGGAGCGCATATTGCTGCTGCTTTGGCAGCGGCAGCCTTCGAATACTGATCAGTTATATTGGCAGCGATTGGACTTGTGTCTGGTTGACAAGCCCCGCCGCTTCTGCTATAATCGGGGGCAAGCAAAAACGCAGCGGGGAGTAGCTCAGCTAGGCTAGAGCGCAGCGTTCGGGACGCTGAGGTCGGAGGTTCAAGTCCTCTCTCCCCGACCCTTAAGGCTCACAGCACAGGATGCTGTGGGCTTTTTACTTAGCTGCCAAAGGAGCGCACCATGTTTCGTGCTACGTCGTTTTTCGTCCTGCTGCTGTTGGCGCTGGCGGCGGGCACCCTTAGTCTAGGGGGCGGCCCGCGCCCTAGCAGCGGCGGCACCCTCTCCGACGCGCAAGCTAGCGCCGCACTGCTGGATCGGACGATCATTCCCGGCAATGACTCCTATGCGCTGGCCGCCGCGTTGCGCCTCAAAACAGTCGCCGCTATCCCCCATGTCGCCCGCACTACGCCACTGAACCGGCACCAGGGCGACCGCGACCCCTTCAACCTGGCACGCTTCAAGGAGAAGGATAACATCCAGATCAGCGCGACGCTGCAACTCGTGACCGACCATGCCTACTGGTATGTACAGGACGGCTACGATGTCAATCTCGACTATCTACGCACCGCGGCTAGTAAGTTCGAGGATAACATCTACCCGACCAATCGGCGCTATTTCGGCAGTGAGTGGTCGCCAGGCGTAGACGGTGATACACACATCACGATCCTGACGGCGAATATTCCCGGCGTGGGCGGTTATTTTTCCTCAGCCGATGAGTATGTGCGCGATCTCAATAAGTACAGCAACGAGCGCGAAATGATCTATATCGCTACCAAGCCGGAGAATCTAAGCGGTCCCAGCAATTTCTATGAGGGGGTGTTAGCGCACGAGTTTCAGCACATGATCCACTGGAATATGCAGCGCAACCGCGATATTTGGGTGGACGAGGGCTGCTCTGAAACAGCCATGGCGCTCAACAACTACGACGTAGGCGGTAGCGACATCTCTTTTCGCAACAAGCCCGATATCCAACTGAACAGTTGGAGCGACACGCCCGACCCGGTACATTACGGCGCGGCCTATCTATTCACGCGCTACCTGATGGCCCACTACGGCGGGGCCGATTATCTCAAATCGTTGCTAGCCTCGCCTGGTACCGGCGTTGTGGCAGTGACGGCGGCGCTCAAACGGCAGAGCAGTGGGCTGACCTTTGATGAAGCGTTCCGCGACTGGACCGTGGCAAACTACGTCAACGACGCAACCGTGGGCGACGGGCGCTATGCCTATGAGGCGCTGGCAGGTCGGGTCAACACCGATAAGCGCGTGATTCGCTACCCGGCGACCGTAACCGGCGATGTGCATCAGTACGGCACCGATTACATTTCCTTGGAACGCGGTGGCGGCGATACCGTGATCCAATTTCAGGGCGCGGCCACCGCGCCGTTGATGCCGATGCAGGCCCATTCCGGCAAGCACGTCTGGTACAGTAACCGTCGCGATGCCGCCGACATGACGCTGACCCATGCCTTCGATTTCCGCACGCTGCACAAGGCGATGCTCGATTTCTGGACCTGGTATAGCATCGAAGGCGATTTTGACTACGGCTACCTCGAAGTTTCGACCGACGGTGGTACCACCTGGACCACGCAAAAGACCGCGCACACGACCGACACCAATCCCAACGGAGCCAACTACGGCCACGGCTACAGCGGCCCCAGCGGCCATGACTCCAAAAGCAGCGCCCTGCCGGTCTGGGTGCATGAGCAAGCCGATCTGTCCGCCTATGCGGGCACGCAGGTGTTGGTGCGCTTCCAGTACATCACCGACGAGGGCTTCAACGATCCCGGCTGGGCGCTCGACGACCTCAGCGTGCCCGAACTGGGTTACCACAGCGATGCCGAGAGCGACGACGGCGGCTGGCAGGCGGCCGGCTGGGTGCGCGTCGCCAATCTGGTGCCACAAGGGTGGGCCGTTACCGCGCTCGAATACGGCACCGCTGCCCACAGCGTGACGATCCAGACGCTGACGGTGGATGCGCAAGGCCACGGTAGCCTAACCGTGCCCGGCCTGGGCACTACGGTGCCCCAGGTCGTGCTGGTCATCTCCGCCCTCGCCCCGACCACCACCGAGCAAGCCGGCTACCGTGTGCAGTTGCAACGCACGCACTGATCGGCACGGTGGCGATCTAGCGATGGAGGATAGCTCTTGGAACGTGATTTCTGGTTTATTGCCTTGAGTCTGGGCGCGGTTGTGCTGTCGGTGGCACTCTATCGCCTGATGCGTGATATTTGGCCTGCTTGGCCGCAGGGTGTGCAGTCTCTCTCTGGTTCCTCATTGCTGTGTTCGGTGTCGGCGGCTTGCCTGTAGCGTATTACCTACTGCTGAATTCCGACAGCGGCACGGCCCAAATTTCGATTTGGTTTTGCATAGCGTGGCCGGTCGTTATGCTTATCGCACTGATTGGCACAGCGTGGGCGGTCAAGCGCGCCCAGCGCCGCTCCTAGCTGCCCCACTGGTGGTATAATAGGATTACGCAGTGCTGTTATTGCCTAGAGAAGGAGCAACTTCCATGACCGCTACTACCATTCCGACCGAATTTGCGGTTGAGAACCATATTCCCGACTTTAGTGCGATGCTGCCCGTGGTGATTGCCGGCGGTAACGTCCGCCATCCGCGCTTGTTGGGGGCCACGCACTTATGGGGCGAGATCTGATGCTTTTGCACCCGTTCCGTATCACGTTTCGTGCTTCACGCTTTACCTGCCTTATCTTGCGATACATTCTATGAGCATCCACTTCACCCAACCGCTAGGCCTGATCCTGCTGCTGCTGCTGCCGCTGACCCTCTGGGCGGCGCGCGGCAGCTTGGCCGCCTTGTCACGGGCGCGGCGGCGCTGGAGCCTGGGCTTCCGCGTCGTGCTGCTGCTGCTACTAGTGCCGGCGGCGAGTGGGATGCAGTGGGTACAGGCGGCAGATAACCTTGCCGTGGTCTTCCTCCTCGACCGCTCGGACAGCGTGCCCGCCTTGCAGCAGCGCGCCGGGGTGGATTTCGTGCGGAGTGCGCTCGCCACGATGGGTCGCCGCGATGCCGCCGCTGTGGTCGCGTTTGGCGCGGAGGCGGTAGTGGATCGACCCCTCAGCGCCGATCACAGCCTGCCGGAGGTCACCAGCAAGCCCGCACCGGGTTTCAGCAATCTGGCCGAGGCAATCCGCCTGGGTACGGCGCTACTGCCGCCCGATGCGCAGGGTCGCCTAGTGTTGCTATCCGACGGCAACGAGAACCTGGATAGCGCCGAGAGCGCGGCCCGCTTGGCCGCCGCACGTGGGGTGCGGCTGGATGTGCTGCCGCTGACAACGCCGCCGGGCCGCGAAGTGCTGATCACCAGCTTGAATGCACCCAGCAGCAGCCGGGCGGGCGAACGCTTCGATCTGCGTGTGACGATCCGCAGCACCAGCGAAACGAGTGCTACCCTGCGCCTGCTGGCTGACGGCCAATTGTTGGGCCAGAGTGAAGTGCGCCTGAGTGCAGGTGATAACACGTTTGTGCAGCCGGTGAGCGGCGCAAGCAAAGGCTTCCATAGCTACGGCGCCGAAATCGTGCCGCCGGCGGGGACGGATACGCGCCCGGAGAACAACCGCTACAGCGCCTACAGTTCCGTCACCGGCAAACCGCGCGTGCTGCTGGTTGAAGGGCACGCCGGCGAAGCGCCGCCCTTGCAGACCGCGCTCAACGCTGCCGGAGTAGACACCGCACTGACTGCACCGGCAGCGATCCCGCTAGATCTGGCCCAACTCGCGGCCTACGAAGCGGTGGTGCTGGTTGACGTGCCGCTGCCCGCGCTGCCCAAAGGCGCGCAGCCGGCGCTGCAAACCTATGTGCGCGATCTGGGGCGCGGGCTACTGGTCGTGGGCGGCGAAGAGAGCTACGGCGCCGGCGGCTATTCGCGCAGCCTGCTGGAAGAGATGCTACCGGTGACGATGGATTTGCCTTCGCAACTAGAGATCCCCGCCGTGGCGATGGCGCTAGTTATTGACCGCTCCGGCAGCATGGTCGATACGCAAGGCGGGGCCGGCGGCGCGGCCAACCTGCATAAAATCGAACTCGCCAAAGAGGCGGCTTTCCAGGCGATCACCCAACTGAATACGCACGACTCGGTAGCCGTGATCACTTTTGATACAGCAGCCGACACCGTGGTGCCGCTGCAACGGTTGGGCGACCCTAACGCGCTGCGTGATAAACTCGCTACAATTGGGCCGGGCGGTGGCACCTACATTTACTCCGGATTAGAAGCGGCCGTGAAAGCGTTGGAGGGCAGCAACGCACGCGGCAAGCATATTGTGCTGCTGACTGATGGGCAATCGGAGGGCGGCGACTACGCAGGGCTACTTAAGCGTATGACTGCCGCCAAGATCACCCTCTCGACGGTCGGCCTAGGATCGGATGTAGATGCGGCGCTGTTAGGATCGCTGGCGACCAGCGGCGGCGGGCAGTTCTATAACACGCTTGACGCAGGCAGCCTGCCGGCCATTTTCGCGCACGAGAGCCACCTGGCTTCACGCTCCTATATCATCGAGCATCCCTTCACGCCCAAGCGCACTGCGCCCAGCCCTATCCTCGAAGGCATCAGCGACGTGCCGGCCTTGCGCGGCTATGTCGGCACCACTGTACGGCCCGCCGCTGTGCAGGCACTAGTATCGGACAGCGGCGATCCGATCTTGGCCCACTGGCAATATGGCCTGGGTCGGGTCGCCGCTTGGACTTCGGACGCGAAAGGCCGCTGGGCCACCGATTGGGTGGGGTGGTCGGGCTTCCCCACCTTCTGGGGCGCGGCGACGCGTTGGGCGATGGGTACTGACAACGGTGGCGGCTTGCAGGCGCGTGTAGACCTGCAAGACAACCGTGCCACCGTCAGCCTGGATGCACTATCAGGCAGCAACGATCCGATCAACGGGCTGCACCCACTGGCTGTAGTGGTGCCGCCGAGTGGCGATCCAGCGGCCGTCAGCCAGACACTGACTCTGCGCCAGACCGCGCCCGGCCACTATGAAGCCGGCTTCCTGGTGACCGGTGAGGGGGCATACCTGGTGCGCGTACAGAGTGGCGCCCCCGCCGGCCCGAACGCCACGCCCGGCTCCGGCGGCGCCACGGCCGGCGGGGGACAGACGGTGGGCCTAGTAGTGCCCTATTCGCCCGAATACCGCGCCCTGCCCGGCAACAACGGCCTGTTAGACCGCCTGACCGCCACTACCGGCGGGCGCATCTTGAGTGCCGGCCCCAGTGATGCCGCCGCTGTCTTCCGCCACGATCTGCCGCCGGTGCCGCGTACCACGGATCTCTGGCCCTGGCTGCTGCTGGCTGCGCTGCTTCTGCTGCCGCTCGACATCGGCGCACGCCGTATTATGCTCGGTTGGCGCGATCTGCCGCGCTTCTGGGCCGAACTGCGCGGGCGTTTGGCCCCTCCCGTCCCTCCACTGATCACCGACTCGGGAGCCGCCGCGCTGGCTCCGCTGTTCGCCGCCCGCCGCCGCGCCGAAAGCCGCCTGCACCGTGCTACGCCGCTACCCGCCGAGATCGCCTCTCACCTGGGAGCCGGCCGCACGCCTGACCTCACCTCTACTAGGGGTACGGAACCCGAACACGGATCGGGTTCCGCTCTTCCGCTACAGGGGCGCCCGCCGGCGGGTGAGACCACTGGGCAACTCGCCGGGCGGCAGGTGGAGCGGCAGGCCGCTCCGTCCACCCCTTCCGTACCGCAGATCTCGGAACCAGCGCCGCCGGCGGGCAATCTGGCCGCCGATATCCTGCGCCGCCGGCGGGAGCGCGAGGGGTAGCGCGTGTGGCAGAGTTTCCTACTGCAACACGCCAGAATACCAACTTCATCAGTTCTGTACTTAATTGAGGCATGGTCATAAATCATCACGCCGCCTTTAAGAAGGCTTTCAAGCCCACATTGAGGTCGAGGTCATGTTCATAGCGATACAACAGCGCCAACTGGTACACGAACACGGCCCCCAACGCCCAGCGCCGTGTGGC
>JBBRPH010000042.1:0-50354 GCA_038228295.1 Chloroflexia bacterium
TGATCGAGCGGGTCTCGCGCCAGATTTCGCGGACAATCTCGGCTTTGAGGCTGGCGGGATAGGTTTTACGAATGTTGGCCATCGGATACTCCTACTTTAAATCAGGCCGTTTCGCTGTATGATCCATTGGGTACATTATATAAAAAAGAAGATTGGCATCAAAGGCAGTCAGCAAAATATTCCGGATGGCTATTTGATTGACCTCAGCAGCCGCAGCCCGCGACTCTATGTGGTTGAAAACGAACTGGCTGCACATGATCCACTCCGCCATGTAGCTGTTCAGATCCTCCAGTTCGCACTCTCCTTTGAGTCGGAACCTCGCGCCGTCAAAACAGTACTGTTTAACGCTTTGCAAGCCCAGTCGGTGACGCGGCAACTGTTTGAGCAATACGCCGCGAGTCATGGCTATCGCAATCTGGATCATTTGCTAGATGCGCTGGTTTATGATGCACCTTTCGCAGCACTAGTGATTATTGATGAGTTACCGGACAACTTAGAAAATGTGCTGGTCCGTAAGTTTCAGTTTGGGGTTGAGGTGCTGGAGTTAGGACGCTACGAAGATGCAATGGGCGATCGGATGTACCAATTCGTTCCCTTCCTAGCCGATATCACCGGCGACACTGTGGGAGTCGCCACGGCCGGCGCGGAAGGGCCGGCTGTAGATGTAACAGAACTAGATACGATTGTGGTACCGGCACGCGAAGACGGGTTTCAAGAGACTTTCCTGGGCGAGAATCGTTGGTATGCCATTCGTATCCACAGCAGTATGCGCTCCCAAATTAAATATATCGCGGTTTATCGAGTAGCTCCCCAGTCGGCGATCACGCATATTGGCACAGTGGCCTCAGTGGAACCCTGGAAAGATAGTGGCAAGTATGTAGTAAACTTGATCGCACCAGCCGCATCAATCGGACCGGTACCGCTGCTTAAAGGCGGACGTGTGAAGGGGCCACAAAATCTGCGCTACACCAGTCGCACGCGCCTAGAGCAAGCACAATCATTAGATGATCTTTGGTAGGGCTATCCCTCAGCGACAGAAACCACCTGAATCGCGTATAATAGCCTCATGTGCGGCATTGCAGGACTCTATGAGCGGGGCGGCGGGGCGGCAGACGGCGCGCTGCTGGAACGCATGGCGACCACCATCGCCCATCGCGGCCCCGACGGCGACGGCTTCTATTTGGACGGCCCGGTGGGGCTGGCCCATCGCGCCCTACGGATCATTGACCTCTCGGATGCCGCCTTTCAGCCGATGACCCTGCCCGGTACGGATACCTGGCTGGTGTTTAACGGCGAAATCTACAATTATGTCGAGTTGATGCGCGACCTCCAGGCGCAAGGCCAGACCTTCCGCTCGCATTCCGATAGCGAAGTGTTGCTGGCAGCATATCGGGTCTGGGGCCTAGACTGCCTGAGCCGCTTCAACGGGATGTTCGCCTTCGCTATCTGGGATCGCACGCGCCGCCGCCTGTTCCTGGCGCGTGACCGCATGGGCATCAAGCCGCTTTACTATTGGACCGACGGGCGGCGGGTGGCGTTCGCGTCGGAGATCAAGGCGCTGCTGTGCCACCCGGCTATTCGGGTGCAGCCCAACGGCGCGGCCATCGCCGAATACTGGCGCGCCATGTACACGGCGGGCGATCACACCTGGTTCGCCGGTATCCGCAAGCTGCTGCCGGGTCATTATATGGTGGTAGACGCACGCGGGCTGCACATCCACCGCTATTGGGATTTGCCGGTCGCCGAAGACGCGCCGCCGCGCCGCGAGTCGAACTATGTGGACGAAGTGCGGAGCCTGCTAGACGATAGCGTGCGCCTCTGCCTGCGTAGCGATGTGCCGCTGGGCGCGCACCTTAGCGGCGGCGTGGATAGTTCGGCCCTGGTCGGGCTGATCAGCGGGCAATTGCGTACCGGGCCGCTCAAAACGTTTTCCGGCGCATTTGCCGATGGGCCGGACTACGACGAGCGGCGCTATATCGCCGCCGTGACGAGCCGCTACGGAACGGATCACCACGAGACGGTGCCGCAGGCGGCGGATCTACCGGCTGTCCTGCCTCGCCTGGTCTGGCACCTGGATGAGCCGACTGCCGGGCCGGGCGCATTCCCGCAATATTTCGTCTGCAAGCTGACGCGCGCGGCGGGCGTGATCGTGGTTAATGGGGGGCAAGGCGGCGACGAACTATTCGGCGGCTACTTCGGCTACCTGCCTGCCTACCTGCGGAGCCTGCTACGCGGCTTACGCCACACGCCATCGCCGGCACTGCTGGCCGCGCTACTGGGCGACGGCGTGCGCCTGGCTGTACAACCGGCTTTGCGCCGGGCTGCGCTGGCCGCGCTGGGCCAGGGGCGCCGCGGTCGCCTGCGCCCCGATGCGGGCGAGGCCATCCCTGCCGTGTTCGGCCCTACCTTGCGTAGCCTCCCCTATGATCTGCCCACTGCGGAAAGCCGATCCGCCGGCAGGCGCTCGCCGCTGGGTGAGGCGTTGGCCTTCGACCTGCGCCACTACCTACCGGCCCTACTGCAAGTAGAAGACCGCATGAGTATGGCCTGGGGGCTGGAGTCGCGCGTACCGTTGCTCGACTACCGGCTGGTCGAACTGGCGATGCATATCCCGCCGTCGGTCAAATTGCATGGATTGGAACCGAAGCACATCTTGCGCCGGGCAGTGGCCGATCTGCTGCCGCCCGAAGTGGCCGCCCGGCGCGACAAAAAGGGCTTCCCCACGCCGATTGGCCCCTGGTTTCGTGGGGCGTTGCAACCCTGGCTGCGCGAACAGGTGCAAAGCCCGGCGGCCCAGGCGCGGGGTTTATTCGATCCTGCCGCCGTGGGCCGTCTGCTCGACGAACACGCCGCCGGCAGTGCCGACCACAGCCGCCCGCTTTGGATGCTGCTCAATACGCACCTCTGGTTTCAGACGTTTGTCGAGGGGCGAGGCAGCGAGTTGCCGGCGGCCGACGAAGCGCGCCCGCGCCCGCCACAGCCGGTGCCGCGCACCGGCCCACCAGGGGCCACGCATGGACGCTGAGGCGCTGCGCCCGGCCTTGCGCGCCGTCTTCGCGGCCACGCGCCTGCGAACCGATGAGGCGACCGACTACGCTCTAGTACGCCTGCCGCCTGCCGCCTACCCGGAGTTAGCGGCCCGGCTCGGTGCGCTGCCCGACACACGCTTCCAGGCCACCGTGCGCGAACCACGTGAGGTCTCGCTTATCCTGGCAGTGGATCTGTGGGCACAACTCGCGCCCGCTTTTGTGGGCGCCACCCTGGATGCCCCCTGGCGGCTGATCACGCTCGACATCAGCATCCCGCTTGATGTGTACGGCTACCTGGAAGTGATCACCCGGCTGTGCGCCGCGCAGGGTGCCTCATTGCTGGTCGCCAGCAGCTACTCCACCGACCACTTGCTGATCCATAGCGAACACTATCCCGCTGTGCGTACTGCGCTCCAGGCGTTCCTAGACCGCTGCCGACTCACCTGATGCGTGTCCTCTATCTGAGCCAGTATTTTCCGCCCGAAGTCGGCGCGACGCAGACGCGGGCGCACGAAATGGCGCGCTACCTCGTAACACAGGGCCATCAGGTAACGATGCTGACCGAGGTGCCGAACCACCCCGCCGGCATTATCGCTCCCGCCTACCAGGGCAAGTGGTGGGCTTGGAGCCGGCTTGACGGCATCCGGGTGTTGCGCCTGTGGGTCATCACCTCCCCGCACAAGGGCTTCCGCGAACGGATGTTGTTCTATCTCAGCTACATGGGCATGGCGATTCTGGCCGGGTTGATCCTAGCCGGGCGCGGACGGCGCTGGGATGTAATTGTTGCTACGTCGCCGCCGCTGTTCGTCGGCTTTGCAGGCGCGGTGTTGAGCCGAGTGCTGCGCGTGCCGTTGGTGTTCGAGGTGCGCGACCTGTGGCCCGAAAGCGCCGTGGCGTTGGGCGAACTGAGCAACCCACGTGCGATCCGCTGGGCCGGGTGGATAGAAGCGGTCTGCTATCGCCAGGCGCGGGCCATCGTCGTGGTCACACGCGGCATCCAGGCGCGACTACGCGAACGCGGCATCCGTCCGGGTCGGGTGGTACTGATCCCCAACGGAGCCAACGTGGCGCAGTTCCAGCCCGCGCCTGCCCGCGCCACCACCTTACGGGCCGAATTGGGCCTGGGCGACCGCTTTGTGGCGATCTACGCAGGCATCTTTGGCGTGGCGCAGGGCATGGAGACGCTGCTCGCCGCCGCCGAGCTGCTGCGTGACGATCCAGGCATTGTGCTGCTGCTAGTCGGCGACGGCCCGCGCAAAGCCGATATCCGCCGCCGGATCGCTGCCGAGGGACTGTCCAACGTGATCCTGCTGGATGCCCAGCCGCGTAGCGCCATGGCCGGCTATCTGAGCCTGGCCGGATGCGCCCTGGTGCCACTCAAAGACGAGCCGGTGTTTGCCGGCGCGTTGCCGTCGAAACTGTTTGAAGGGCTGGCCTGCGGCACGCCCGTCGTCCTGAGCGCGCCCAGTGGCGAAGCCGCCGGCATCCTCGCCGCCGCCGATGCGGGCATCCACGTCCCGCCCGGAGATTCCGCCGCCCTCGCCGCCGCCGTTCGGCGGCTCAAGGCCCAGCCCACGGAAGCCCGCAGGCAAGGCCGCCGGGGCCGCGCCTTTGTCACGGCCCACTATACGCGCCACAAGGCGGCCCAGCGTCTGGAGCGGCTGTTACGGACGGTGGTGGGCGCGTAAAGGCACAGCGGCTTGCGCTCGGTAGCCCAGCTAAAAACCGTGGCGCACCGGTAGAGGAGCGGCTATCAAACCCTGATCCATAGCCGGCGCACTGATCGGCCGACCGACCGGCGGGTGAGGCTACAGCCCTTCACGACCTGCAAGGGGGTATCAGGGCGAGACGCTCCGACTAAAAAGAGTATTTCGAATGCCGGCATACCGGCTCAGGCAGCGTTCGAGGTGCGTGAAGGGGAGAAGGCAGCCTGTGACAGGTCAGGCAGATGAGCGAGATCTGCAAGGTCGAAACCTACGAAATCTTCGAAGCCCGCAAACCCAGCAAAACCGTCGAAGTCGTCAAGCGCCGGGCGGGGAACCGTGCGCTCCAACAGGCCGGCGTCAATCAGTTCGGCCACTGTCATTAGTGTGAGCAGTTCGCCTAGACCGGTCTCCTGCGCCAAATCCGTAACCCGGCGCTCCGCCGGTCCCAGCCGCAGTAATACCTGCCGCGCAATGTCATTCACGGTCTCGACAACTGTTTCCGGCGCGCCGCCTACGGATTGGCGTACTTGCGAGTCGATGGCAATCGTGGTGCGAGCGGTCGCTTCTTGGTCCAGTCGGCGCAGCCCTTCCATCAGCAAGTAGCTACTGTCGGCGGTGACGGTACGGGCGGGGTGTGCTAATACCGGCGTGCCGCTGAACCAGAAGCGGGCCTCGTGCCAGCGCAGCATAGCGTAAAACGCACTGTCGCCCTGAGAGAGCACCTCGTTGGTCAGCGTCAGCATGATCGCTGCGTGAATAATTTGACCGTCCTCTAAAAACAGCACACCTTTCACCCCAGCCATCATCAGCACCAGAATGCCGTCGCGCTTGCTGATGGTAAACACTTGGATGAGATTGACCACGCTCATATCGTGGAGTGTGCCTTCTAAGGCGGTCATTGCAGTTCCTTGTTGCGACGGTTAGCCGATTCTAGCACGAGGGTGGAACAACCTTACTAGGGCTACTTACATAGTAAATTTGTCAGGCTATCCCTGCCCTCAGTTTAGCACGCATCCGCCGGTTGAGATATAGCCGAATGGTCCTAATGGGCGGTAGGACTATAGGGGCATAATGCCTAATCGGAGCGGTAAGGTGCCCGCGGGTGGAGCACCTACTTGCCGATGCAAAACTCACGGAAAATCACATCAAGCAGATCCTCGCCGACGGTTTCGCCGGTGATGCGACCCAGTGCGTTCAGAGCGGCATGAATATCTATCGCAACAAACGCCGCTGGAGTGCCGCGTTGGGCGGCGACTTGCGCGGCTTGCAGGTAATCGGCGGCCGCCAGCAGCGCGTCGCGGTGGCGCACATTGGTCACTAGAGGCGTATCGTCGCTTGTGGTACGCCCGCCGGTCACACGCGCGATCATTGCCGCTTCAAGGGCCGCCGTACCGCCGACAGCCTGGGCCGAAGCCGGCACCGTCGGCACACCGGGCAGCAGCGCGGCCAAGTCCGCTGGTGTGACCGCGGGCGATAGGTCGCTTTTGTTGAGCACCACCAGCAGTCGGTCACGGATGCCGCCGTCACCCACCACGACGCCGGCTTCGTCCAACACTGTACGCAGCGCAGCCTCGTCGGCAGGCTCCAGCGGGCGAGCGACATCCAGCACTAGCAGTACCAAGTCGGCGCGATCAGCGGCGGCGCGGCTGCGGGCCACGCCGAGTTGCTCCACCAGGTCGGCCGTCTCGGTTAGGCCGGCGGTGTCCACCAGCACAAACGGCAAGCCGCCCAGCGTAGCCGTCTCTTCCAGCGTGTCGCGCGTGGTGCCGGGGATCGGGGTGACGATGGCCCGGTCGGCCCGCAGCAGCGCATTGAGCAGGCTCGATTTGCCGGCGTTGGGCCGACCGATCAGCGCGGTCCGCACGCCTTGGCGCAGTAGCCGCCCGTTCTCCGCATCCTCACCCAGCGCGCGAATCTCGGCCAGCAGCGGAACCAGCAACGGGGTAACATCAGACGGCGGCACGTCATCTTCGGGGAAGTCAATCTCGGCTTCCAAATGAGCTAGCACTCGCAGTAGCCGCGCTCGCAGATCGCGCACCCGCCCTGACAGTCGCCCGCCCAACTGGTCCACCGCCGCGCGCAATCCCGCCTGAGTGCGCGCATTGATCACATCCAGCACCGCCTCAGCTTGGGCCAGATCAAGCCGCCCACGCAAAAAGGCGCGCAAGGTGAACTCACCCGGTCCGGCCGAACGCGCGCCGTGGCGCAAAGCCAGCGCTAAAATGCGCTGTAACGGCGCCGGCCCGCCGTGGCTGTCAATCTCTACTACATCTTCGCGCGTGTAGCTGTGCGGCGCGGCCATATACGCGACCAACACCTCGTCAACCCGCTCGCCACTGGCCGGGTCGCGGATATAGCCGTAGATCAGGCGGTGCGAGGGCAATGGACGATCCGGGGCGAGGGGTCGCCCGGACGCACGCACAAAGACGGCTCGTAGGATGGCTGGGGCAGCCGGCCCACTCAGCCGGATCGTCCCGATGCCGCCCACGCCCGGCGGAGTGGCAACGGCTACAATTGTGTCGTCGTACATTGGCGATCCGTGGGCCGTGGGCCGTGGGCCGTGGCCTGACGAGTTCTGAGTTCTGAGTTATCGGTTCTGATCCCCGGCCCCTTGGCCGCCGGCTCTGCGTCAGAGTAGCGGCAGCAGCAACTCGGCAGCAGCGAGCGCGTCCGCGCCGCCGGACCCCTGATCTTCCAGGCTCCATACTGCCGACAGCACGGCCTGGGCCACGCCCCAGGCGGCGAGGCGGCGCGGATCAAGACCCAGCAGCTCGGCGAACTGGGCTACGCGCCGGGCTTGGATGCGGGCCGGATGGGGCAGCGCCGACAGGCCCGGTAATGGGTTGCGGAGCCACGCGCCCACCTCGTAGGCCGGTTCGCCGACCACACCCTGCGGGTCCAGCGCCAGCCAGGGCCGGCGCTGGGCCGCCACGATGTTCCAGTGGTGCAAATCGCCGTGTAGCACGACCGGCGCAGCCTGTGAGGGCAGCAACTCGGCGAACAGCCCGGCGGCCACCTCAACCAGTCGGGCGGGTAGGGGGCCGTTCGCGCCAAACGCGGCCTGGTATTTCACCAGCCCGCCCGCCCAGGCGCTGACGGACGGAAACGCATGATCACTTGGCACCGGCTGCCACAGATCGCGCATCACTGCGGCGGCGATAGCCGTGGCGGCCGCATCATCGCCCAGTTCTAGCAGCGTCGTGCCGGGCCGCAGCCGTTCCAGCAGCAGGACACCCCGCGTTGGGTCGGCATCTAGCAGTTGCACACAACCGCGCCCGGCGTACACGCCCAACGCCGCTATCTCGCATAGCAGTTCCCGGTGTGGTATGCCTACTTTCAGCACGACCTCACTGCCGTCGGGCCGCATCGCCGGAGCGACATAGTTGTACGACAAGGTAAACGGCGGCCCGAGTTGTAGCCGCCAGCGCTGCTCGCACGCGGCCAGCAAGCTCGGCAACGCGGCCAACCAGGCCACGCCCGTCGCGCCATGCACTGCCGCAATCGTGCGAGCGAAATGGTCAGGAATAAGCAGCACGATTGTTACTCCGGGTCGGCGGTCGGCGGTCGTCAGTCGATAATTTAGAACCCCGCGCGCGTCTCACGCTCCGCCTGCCCGCTCTGTCACTGCCGGGCGCTCAGCGATGCCCGCGCTGCCGGGGGCTTCAATAGCATAAGCGGCGGCGGCATGGGCGAACGCAATAGCCCGCAGCGCGTCACCGGTTTCGTGGTAGCGCACTAGGAACGCGGCGGTGAACACATCGCCGGCCCCAGTGAAATCCACCGGGGCCGCGTGGCACGCCGGTATGACCGCCACCAGTTGCCCCTCTTCATAGAGCGTCGCCCCATCGCTGCCGGCAGTAACAACCACCAGCGGTGCCAGGGCGACATAGCTGAGCAACGCTTCTTCATCACCACCGGTATCTTCCAAGCTCATCACCAGCACGTCAGTGTGCGCCAGCAGCGCGGCGGCACCCAGCCAGGGTGCCGGAGTGATGCGCCCCGCCGCATCCCAAGCGCGCATCCAACCCTGAGGAGTCACACCAATTAGCGCGTTGGGGCAGACGCTATCCCAAGCCGCTGCTGCGTCCACCTCATCGGCCACCGGACCGAGGTGCAGGATGGGTGTGGCACGCCAGGCAATGGGCAGAGCATCCGGCCCCAGCGGGGTAGCACGCGCGTGCAGGTAGAGTTGGCGCGCCTCGTCTCGATATTCCATGCTGAAAGTCGTGGTGGCGGGTGACGGTTGCACCGCGTAGATCGCGCCCGCCGCTGCCACTGAGGCTAGCAAGCCCGTGTCGGCCGGCGCGCAGGCGGTCACTAGCGCCGTGGGTACACCCAACCGTGCCGCCGTCAACCCGGCATACAACACGGTGCCACCGCCGATCACTCCCCCGCCCGGCGGTAGATCCTTACTCAAATGTCCGATCACTACATAGCCCGGCGTATGTATCATAGACGGCGACCTACTTCAACAAGAGAAAATACCAGCCGTCAGCAATAACGCTGACGGCTGATGGCGAACCGGAGCGGCAGTGCTTGCCGCTACACTGGAGTGCGGGCGACTACTCGCGCAGCATAATCACTACCCGCCGCTCATCACCTTCACCGGTACTTTCCGTCACCACCTGTGGGTGTTCCGAGAGCGCCATGTGAACTAGGCGGCGGTCGTAGGGTGACATCGGCTCCAGCGGATAGGGCTGACCCTGCTCAATAACGCGCTCGGCCATACGTTCGGCCAGCATCGTCAGTGCGGCGCGTCGCTTCACCCGATAGCCGTCCACATCTACGACCACCCGCGCCCAGAGGTCGGTTTTAGCCCCTAGCAACAGGTTGACCATGAACTGTACCGCCGTCAAATGTTCCCCACGGCGGCCGATCAACAGTTGCTGATCGCTTTCGCTCAGGCCGGTGATATTCAGCACCACCGACGGATCGGTATCACCGGCATTGATTTCGGCTTCGGATTCGGCCTCGTGCCGGCTGATGCGGCCACGGAAGCGCATTCCGGCCAGCAGTTGCTGGAGGATCTCGGCAGCCACCGGCGCGACGGCATCGGCGGGCGTATCAAAGCTGCGCCCATCGCCTTCCTGTAACGGTTCCAGCGTCGGATCGATCTCCACCACGCCGGGCGGCTCGGCGGCGGCCCCGTTATAGGGCTGGTCGTAGGCTTCGCCGCGTGGTGTGCGGTCGGGGCGGTCGCCGCGATCCGGGCGACCATAGCGATCACTGCGCGCGGGGCGCTCGTAACGGTTGCTGCGGTCGTTATCCGGGCGCAGCGGACGGTCATAGCGGTCGTTATGCTCGGCGCGGGGCGGACCGGCGGGACGGACCGGGGCGGCGGTAGGAGCCGGGCCGTTGCCGCTCCGTTGCTCGCGCTCACGCGCACCCGATAGCTGTTCGCGGGCGGTGATCCGCACCAACACTTCGTCGTCTTCGCTGCCGGTTTCGGTTCCGGCCAACACCTGCACATCTACTTGTTCGCGGGTGCGGCCCATCTGCTCAAGTGCCAGGCGCACCGCTTCGTCTACACTGCGGGCCTGGATATCAACCTGTCGCATTGCCATGTAGCTACAGTTCCTCCCATAGGGCTGAGGGATCGGGCGGTGGTTAACTCACGCTCTTGCGGCGCTTGCGTGGCAGGGTCGAGCCGGTGGGGAGTGGTGCGCCGTTGTCGTTGCCGTCAGCCGGCGTAAACACCTGCGTCGCATCCACGGGGCTGCCGTTACGCGCCTGCTTACCTTTGCCGTTGCCGTTCAGCGGCCGCGTCTCTTCACTCCGCACATCAATCACATCGGTGCCGAGCGCGCGCGTCACGTCCGCCGCATCGCTTATTTGCCCTTCGCGGGCAGCGGCGGCAGCAGCAGCAGCGGCGGCCTGCGCTTCCTGGATTTCGATCATCTTCTCCATGAAGCTCTTGCGGCGCGGCGTACCGTCAGGGTTGGTGGCGGGTAGTGCACGGCGTGTCACATCCTGACGATAGGCGGCGGCTTTACCGCCGGCAGCAGGCAGCGCTTTGCTGTCGTCACGGCGATTCTGAAGTTCATCAATTTCGCGTTGGATTTCGGGCGAGGGTGGCGGCAGCGGGCGCTTGGGCAACCAGCCGAAGCCGGGCACGTCGGGCAGCGTACCGAAACCATTGATGAAATAGGTCTGTACCGCGCTGAACAGGGCGGAGAAAGTCCAGTAGATAACAGCCCCGGCAGCGAAATTGATATAGACGACGATCAAATAGAGAGGCAGGAAACCCATCATCTTGTTCATCATCGCCTGCTGCGGGTCGGCATTTTTGTTGCTGCCGTAGGGTTGCGCCATGCGGTTGCTGAGAAACTGAATCGCGCCTGACAGGACCGGCCAAATATAATAGGGATCGTGGTCCTTCAGGCTAGGCACCCAGAGGAAGGCGTGGTGGAATGCTTCGATGCCCTGCCCGCTTGCGCCGGGCAGACCTACCAACTGGCCGAGAGCAGTATAGAGCCCTAGAAAGATGGGAATTTGCAGCACCATCGGCAAGCAACTGCCCATCGGGTTATAGCCGTGTTGCTGATAAATCCGCATCATTTCGGCTTGTTGCTTAGGCTTATCGTCTTTGTAGCGCTTGTTGACTTCTTTGATCAGCGGCTGGATGCGCTGCATTTCACGCATCGAACGCACCGATTTTAGCGTCAGCGGGACAGTAACCACCTTCACCAGCAGGGTGAAGATGATAATCGCTAAACCGGGATTGCCGACAAAACCATTGATCGCTACCAAAACGCTTTTGAGCGCATCAATATAGATTTGCCAACCAGGAACACTAGGCAAAACAGACCTCGCTTTAAGGAACGGGATCAAACCCGCCGTCGTTAAACGGATTGCAGCGTAAGATGCGCCACCCGGCCATTAGAGAACCCCGCAGAAACCCATACTTGGCAATCGCCTCGTAGCCGTATTGCGAACAACTGGGCACGAAACGGCAACTCGATGGTAAGGCGACACTAAGAGTCCGTTGATACAACCGGATGGCCCAGAGGGCGAGAGTTTTCATACAGGTCTGCTCGCTTCAGTCCGTCGGTCAATGCCTTATCTACCCGGTTATAGTCAGCCTGTCCGATGCTGGGGCGGGCGATGAGCAACAGATCCCACCCTTGCTTGATATACGGAACCTGGCGGCGGAAAGTCTCACGTAAGAGGCGTTTCGCCCGATTACGATGGACCGCATCACCGATTTTTTTACCGGCGATCACTGCCATACGGGTCGCATCGCCGGATTGCGGGCCGGGAGCGACAACCAATACCAACGGCCCCACGCTCCAAGACCGGCCGTGCCGCCGCACGCGCTCAATGTCGGCGGCCCGGTGCAGCCGCTGTCGGCGAGTAAACCGAAAGCGCATCCGCCCCGCGACACTCGGTTGGAGTGGGAGGGCGGCCGGCTCCGGCTCCGTGATTAGCGCGGCCCCTTTTGCTCGGTGCTGATACTCAGGCTGACCCGGCCTTTGGCGCGGCGGCGGGCCAGTACCGCCCGGCCCCCTTTGTTCATCATGCGGGCCATAAACCCATATTTGCGCTTGCGCGGAATGCGCTTCGGCTGATAAGTACGTTTCATAACGCTTTCGGACTCCTGCTCACTAAAATAAATAGATCAGTGGTTGAGGACCGCCAGGCAACAACATACCTACGGTCAGGCCGCGATGCACTTAGCCATTATACGGTTTCGCCCGAAGGGTGTCAACCACGAGATAGCTTAAATATCCAGCCCCGGCGCAGGAACGAGCGGGGGAAGCGGTTGGAGTGTCACGCCCCAAGCCGAGGCCAGGGTAGCCTCGAAGGCAGCCATAAGGACGGTGGGCGCAGGCACAGAGGCGATCAAGTCACTGAGGCCGCAGGCGTGGGCCCGCAAACCGGCGGTCAAGCGAGGCTGATCGGCGGGGCCGGGAGCCAGCAACTCGGCCAACAGATCGGCTTGCCAGACCAGCGGCACCCCCACCTGGAACAGCACCCCGCCGCGCCGCCGCACCTGGGCCAGCCCCACTAGTTTACGCGGGCCGACCGCCACTTCGTAGGGTGAGAGCGAACCGAAACAGGCGCGGTGAACCAAATCGGCATCGCTCCACGTGCCGGCGGCGGGCGGGCGGCGCGGCGCCCGATAGGGATCGGCGCGCACCTCAGCCACGGACACCAGGCGCAGACCCGGCACACCCAGGCCGGCCAGGGTCGCCAGCCAGGCTGCGCCCAGCCAGTGGTACGACTCGGTAACATCCGCCGGGGCCAGGGGGTGGCCCAGCGGCAGGGCAATGTCGCAACTGAGCAGCAGCGGCCCGGCCAACACTCCCGTGCCACCCGACCGCCGGCGGATTATTGGGATGCCGCGCGCGGCGCAAGCGGCAGCGTTCACCATCTCCGGCGGTTGGAACACGCCCAGGATCAGCGCGGGGGCGGCAGCCCAATACCAGCGCAAGGCCGGCAACTGTGCATCGCCGGCCACCAGCGCTGCCGCGCGGGCCACCTGCGCCTCGGCTTGGTCTATGTCCAGTGGATGCCGCCACCACTGTTCGAGTGCGGAGTGCGGAGTGGTCACGGTAGTGTTAAGAAGCGGCCGGCAAATCCTGCGGCCTGCGGGTATAGAGTTCGGTGTAGCCGCATTGAACGCAGACTAGAGCTTGGCAGTAGGCACGCACGGTCTTGTTGAGTCCCAGCAGCCCTTGTCCCGACAGGGTCCGTGTGATGGCAAAATAGACACTCCCGGCGGCGGGTATATCGCCCCAGATGCGCGCGCCTTCGCATTTGGGGCAGCCGTTAGGTGGTCCCGGTTCGTCTAATCGTCGCGTCTGGTGGTCCAATAAGTATAGCCTCTCTACTGAATGGCACTGCTTGCTTGATTGTACGCAGTCGGTGTTGCACTTGTCAACGGTGCGCGTCGGCGGGCAGAGTGTTGCCTTGCACCGGCTCCGCGAATATGCTACCTTATAAGAGATGAGATCACTAACTATAGGCCGGCGCGGCGGCTTACTGGTGGCGCTGGCGGCGCTGGTGTTGATCGGTGTGGTAGTCTGGCGCTTCCGGCTGGGGGGGGTTATAGCGAACCCCGCTACAGGGAACACAGTGACGGTGCGCTTTGTCACCACGCCGACGGCCGCTACCGTGGAGGCCGATGCGCCATTGCGCGTCGAGTCCACGGTCCTCTTAGCGGCGAACGGGCAAAAAAGCCCACGAATTTTGCCGTTAGTGGACTTGGAGTTGCGCGATGCCGGCGGGCACCCCGCCCATTATGGGCCGACGGCCGGCGCCCGCTTGGCAATGAATGTGACCTCAGCGGTCAACGGCTGGCGGGCCGATTTCAGTGCGCCCAGCGTGGCCGGTTACTATCATGCGCATCTATTTATCAGTGTGCCGGGTACACCCGAACAGGAATTTGATCTACCCAGCCCAACTGTGGAGGTCGTCCCAGCGGCGGCCTACAACGGGGGGTTGGTCTATACACTCAACACCAATCTGTGGCGCATTGACCCGGCTGGGCAACACCCGCGCCGGCTCACCTTCTACACCGACAACGGGCGCGCCGATTACCCAGCTTGGGCACCCGACGGCAACCGCATCGCCGTTGCCCGCACGCTTGCCGCCGCCGCCGACCAGATTCCCAACAGTGAAATCTGGACCGTGACGCCTGACGGGGGCCAGGCGCAAGCGCTAGTGGCCCGCCGCGCCGACGAAGACCTGACCATGCCGGCTTTTGCGCCCGACGGCTCCGTTTATTTCACCAGCGACCGTACTTTCGACCCGACCACCGGCGGCACCCCGACGATGGACGCGCTGACGAGAGCGCAGGAGTCGTGGAACCTCGACCGGCAGACCGGTGGCGCGAGTGCAACGCGCCAAGCCGTGGTCAAGACGGCGCAGATGCCGAACCTGAGCCACGATGGGCGGTTGCTGACCTATCTGGACGCACCCACCGCCCTCGCCGAAAGCTACGCCCCGCCGACGCACACGCTGATGTTGGCGGCGGCCGACGGTAGCAATCCGCGCGTGGTGGTGCCGCCTGACGCTTTCAGCAATATTCTTGCGCCGCATCTCTCGCCCGACGGCACGCGCATTGCCTTCGCCGCCGTCAACCCGACCGGCGTGCCCGACGGCAACACGCTGCTACGCCTGTTGGGTCTGGAACCGCTACCCGCCCGTGCCAACGGCGTACCGTGGGATATCTATGTAGTGGCGGCGACCGGAGGCAAGGTCACGCGCCTGACTCAGCGTAACGCCGACCAACCCTGGCCCGCTTGGTCACCCGACGGCAACACGCTGGCCTTCCTCGACGACCGCGGGCTTTATCTGCTCGACCTGAATAAGCCAGGAGCCGAGCCGCAGAAGATCGGTCCCGGCTCCAGCCACGGCCAATTGGCCTGGTACGCACCGTGAGGCGGGCGGCGCTTCTGCTCGTCGCCATTTTCGGTCTGCTCCTGGCGCTAGGACTGACGGGTACTACGGCCCTGGCCCACGCCCGCTTGGAACAATCTGATCCCGCCCCCGGCGCGGTGCTAGCCGCCGCGCCGGGCGAAATCCGCCTTACTCTGACGGAGCCGGTCAGCCCGCAATTCAGCGTGATCCGCGTCGTGAATGCCGCCGGCGAGGAGGTCAACCTGACCGACCTCACGCGGCTGCGTGAGGACAACCGGGTGGTACGGATTAGCCTCCGTCCTGCCCTGCCCAGCGGCGTGTATACTGTCTATTGGCGCATAGTCTCCAGCGTAGACGGTCATGTGAGCGCGGGCGGCTTCCTGTTCACCGTGCAACTACCGGGCAGCGCCCCGGTCGCCACACCGAGCGCGGGCGTAATGGGCACCACGGCTGCCGACAACAGCCGTGACAACCCTCCGCCTCCACCCTTGCGCTGGTTCTGGCGGACGATCATCCTGATCGGGGGGGCGGGCTTGTTGGGCGGGGCGCTGTTCAGCAGTCTGGTGTTGGGCGGTGTAGCGCCGGTTGTACCGCCGGCCCTGGCCGTGCCGCTGGGGCGGCGCCTAGCGCGTGCGGTGACGGCGCTGGCAGGGGTGGTGTTGGCGGCCCTGATCGCCGATATGCTCTACCAGATCGCCTCGTTGATCCCGACTGACGTACCCGGCGCACTGGGCCGCTTAGATTTAGCTTGGCAAATTATCGTCAGTACCGGCTACGGCACCTATTGGGCGTTGCGGGTGGTAGCAACGATAGGCTTGCTGGGATATGGCGCTTGGCGTGTCCGCCAGCCGGCCGGCAGCGATTGGAGCCTGGCGGTCGGCGGGGCGGGGCTACTACTGGCCGGTGAGGCGCTGAGCAGCCACGAAGCCGCCGCGCGACCTTTCGGCGGCCTGCCGCTGGGGATGCTCGGTGACCTGGCCCATCTGCTGGCGACCGCCGCCTGGACCGGCGGGCTGCTCTACTTTGCCGTGATCCTGCTGCCGGTCTTGCGCGCAGCCGGGCCGGCGGTCGCCGAGCCGTTGCTGGGCCGGCTGATCCCTCGCTTTTCGACCCTGGCGGGGATCAGCGTCGCGGCGCTGGTCGGCAGCGGCATCGGCAACCTGGCGGTGCATACCCTGGATCCGGCGGCACTGGCCGCCAGTGACTACGGGCGCGTGTTGATCTTCAAGCACTTGCTGTTCTTGCCCTTGCTGGCAGCGGGTGCGCTCAACAATCGGGTGGTGCGCCCGCGCTTTGTCGCTGCGTTAGTTCCGGCAACCGCGTCGCGGACCTCTCGCCCGGCCCGGTTCGTACAGAGGAACGGAGTTAGGGAGTCAGGACTGTTGGCGCGCTTCGGCCGCACACTAGGGGTAGAAACAGTACTGGCTATCGCAGTGCTATGCTGCGCCGCCGGGCTGACCTTGTTGCCACCTCCGTAATGCGCAATGCGTACTATCTAACAGACGACCGGCGCCTGACGACCGACGACTAGAACATGGAACAAATACGGTGCGAAACTTAATCTTACGAGTGATCATGCCAGCGCTGCTGATCATGGCGCTGGCGGCGTGTGACAGTGGGCCGGCCGCGCCGGTCACAACGGCAGCGCACACCAGCCCCGATGGGCGGATTATGACCGCCGATCAGGGAGCAAACTCAGTCAGCGTGATTGATGTGGCGACCAACAGTGTGATCGGCACGGTGCCGACCGGGGCATCGCCGCATCATGTGGTCGGCACGCCCGACAGGCGCGAGTTCTGGGTGACGCTGTTCAAAGAGAACCGGCTGCAGGTATTCGACAGCGCCACCCTGCACGAAATCGGCAGCGTAGATCTGGGCGGCAGTTCCGATGATCTGACCTTTGCGCCCGACGGCAAGCGGCTCTATGTCAGCATGGGCCAAGACAACATGGTAGCCGTGATCGATCCGGGGGCGCGCAA
Source organism: Chloroflexia bacterium (assembly GCA_038228295.1). Classification (GTDB taxonomy): domain Bacteria; phylum Chloroflexota; class Chloroflexia; order QHBQ01; family JAICKM01; genus JAICKM01. Next base: position 17,080 of record JBBRPH010000042.1, read on the forward strand.
ACTGCTAACCAAAATCCCGGTGGGACGCATTCCGCACGGCATCAAAGTGCGGCCCGACGGACAGGAACTCTATGTCACCAACACCGCCGACAATACCCTCTCCATCCTGACGCTCACGCCGGAGCCGAAACTGGCGATCAGCTTCCGTGTCGGGGCCGATCCGTTCGAGGTCACATTTGCGGGCGACGGCAAAACCGCCTACATCAGTAATTTCTTGGGCGATTCAGTAAGCATGATTGACACGGCAACGCGCCAGATCACCGGCACGATCCGGTCGGGCAAGCAGCCCGCGATGCTGGCCTTCGTGCCCGGTCTGGGCGGCACGCTGCTCTGGGTCGCCAACACCGGCACGCAAGAGGTGTGGGCGGTGGACCCGACGACGCGCAAGCTGATCCAGCGCATCAAGGCGGGCGGCGGCACGCACGGCGTGGTACCCACCCCGGCGGGCAAGGTCTATGTCACCAACACCAACGACAACACCGTGACGGTGATCCAGGCGAGTGACGGCAAAGTGCTGGCAACGCTCAATGTGGGCACCAACCCCAACGGCCTCAGCTTCGTACCGAACCCGTAAATAATGGCGAGTTAGCACGCCGGCGGCAGCAAGCACACCGGACTATATGCGTAAACTCTTCTCAAAAATCTTTTGTATACTTGGTGCCCTCACCGTGCTGTGCGGGGCGGCCTTAGCCACGGCGCGCCCAGCGGCGGCGCACGGCGGGTCGGTTTGGTTTAACGACGATGTCGGCCCCTACCATGCTGTGGTGCAGACCGGCGCGACGCTCGATGATCGCCAAATACGCCTCACGATCTATATAACCGACCCCGCCACACAAAATCCGTCAGAGGGGTTGCAAGTGAAGGTGCAAGGCGTGGTGTCCGGCACGATAGGGACGGGAGCGGATGCGTTGGCGCTCACGGTGCCGGCGGAGCCGGGGCAACCCGGCTTCTACGACGGCCCACTGACCCTGCCACGTTACGGCACCTGGCGCATCACCGTAAACGTGCAGGGTGCAACGGGCGCAGGCACGGGCACGTTCACGCTACCGGCACAAGCGCCGCCCGGCCTGGATTCACCGCTCTGGTGGATCGCGTTGCTGCCGGTCGCCGTGGCAGGGGCCGTGCTGTTCTACTTCTGGCGCATCCTGCCGCCGGAAGCCGCCCCGCCGTTAGATCCAGCGACTGCGATAGAACCAGATCAGCATTCCGATGGGCACTAGCACTAGGGAGGCCATCAGTCCCCAAAACAGCAACGGGTTATTATAGGGGATGAAATTGGTAAAGTTCATGCCACCGAAGCCGACGATAAAGGAGAGCGGCATAAAGACGGTGGCAATGATCGTCATGCGCTTCATAACCACGCTTAGGTTATTATTCACACTGCTCAGATAGGCATCCAGCACACCGCCCGCCGAGTCGCGCTGGCTATCGGCGCTTTCGTAGACCGCCACCAGCAGATTATGCACATCGCGCAAGAAGAGGCTGTTCTCCTGCTGGATAAACGGCGTGCCGGGGTTGCTCAGGATATTGAGTGCCTCGCGCATCGGTGTGGCCTGGCGACGAATCGTCATCAGGTTGCGCTTGATCACAAACACGTCTTCCAGCAACCGGCGGTCGGGGCGCTCCACTACATTATCTTCTAGGAAATCAATCTGGTCGGCGGTCACTTCCAGCGCGGCAAAGTAGGTATCCGCCGTGTTGTCCAACAAGCGGTAGAGCAAGAAGTCTACGCCGTGGGCCAGCACATGGCGTTCACCTTGTGGCGTGCGCGCGTTAATGTGGTTCCACACCTTTTCCGCCGGTTGCATCTTGGGATCATGCACCGTGATCAGGTAGTTCCGACTCAAGTAAGCGTGAAGTTCGTGACTATCAATTTCGCAGATCGGGTTAGCCGGGTCTTCGGGCGCGCCTTTTTGCATGGCGGTGGTCGGTGGGCCGGGATGCTGGTGGCCGGGATGGGGCAGCCTTCGAGGCGCCATAAGACCCGCTTTGGCCGGATTGGTGCCGTGCGGAGCCGGCGCTACCTTCTCTACATCCACTGCATGAACGATCAGGAACAGGTAGCTGTCATACGTTTCCAGCTTACCACGTTCGTTGGGGCTTTTGAGGTCTTCGATGGTCAGCGGATGGAAGCGGAACTGCTCGGCCAGCCAGTCAATCGCCGCCGGGTCGGGTTCAATGATGTCGAGCCAGAACGGCGGGCAGTCGGCTTGCGCGCTACAATCGGTGTGCCCCTGAGCTTCCACCCACGCACGCACGGCGGCTTCGTCCTCAATTTTTTGGTCCCCGGTTAGCAAACGGATGGGCATCAGGGTTCTCCCCGCTCAGGATCGGCGTACACGCCAGGCAACTCAGGCGGCGGTCGCTGTAGCTTACCACAAACAGCCCGGCTGTGCTACAATAGGGGCGGGAAATTGTTCCACCCGTTTTCTTTAGGAGCGGGAGAGCAGGACGCAGATGCGTCACTGTTTTCGGGCGAGGCGGCAGAGGAGAAATCTATTTGGAAGCGGTAGATATGAGCAACATCGCCCCGACGGGCGAGGGGCGGCCCCGCGTGGCCTGGGTGGTGGCCGCGGCTCCGGCGGCAGCCCAGCCGCGCTGGCCCTGGCTGCCGCGGCCCGATGTGGTCATTGCCGCCGATGGTGGGCTGGCCCACGCCCTCGACCTGGGCCTCACGCCCAACGTCGCGCTGGGCGATTTTGACAGTCTGGACCCGGCGACGCTGACCGCGTTCGCCGCCGCGCACCCCGAAGCGCAGATCCGCCATTATGTGCATGAAATGAAGGTGGAAACGGATGCCGAACTAGGCATCCTGGCCGCCGTGGAGCAGGGCGCAACCGAAATCGTGCTGACCGGTGTACTGGGCGGGCGCTGGGATCATAGTCTGGCGAACCTGCTGTTGCTGACACACCCGCTGCTGGCCCAAGTGCCCGCACGCTTGGTGACGGCCGACACCGAGATTGCCCTGTTGCGCGGGCCGACAATCCGTCAACTATGGGGCCGGCCCGGCGATCTCGTCTCGCTGCTGCCGCTCGACATCGCTGAGGGCGTGACCCTCAGCGGCCTAGAATACTCCCTGCTGGAAGAAACGCTCTACGGCGGCTTTGGTCGGGGCGTGAGTAATCGGCTACAACACCCGCCGGCAAGCCTATCGATCCGGGGCGGCGCGATGTGGGTCGTTGTGACCCACCTGAGCACAGAGGAGACCTGCTGAGTATGGACCCCAATCCGCTGGAAGTGACCGGTGAGATGCTGAATTTTGCCTCGCCGGCGTTTACCGAGTCGCGCTATTTCACGCTCCAGCCGTTGGCTGACGGCGTTTGGACGGCATTAGCCGTGCCGGGCACCGGTGCCTGGGCTAACGCGGGTATCGTGGACCTAGGCGGGCACACACTGGTCTTCGACACCTTCGCCACGCCGGCCGCAGGAGCCGATCTGCAAGCCATTGCCGAAGGGCTAACCGGGCGACCCGTCACCTGGGTGGTCAATAGCCACCACCACATGGACCATGTGTTCGGCAACCAGGCGTTCCCCCAGGCGCATATTGTGGCAACCGAACGCACGCACGAATTGATTGTGATGCGGGGGGCAGCGCTGATCGAGCAAGCCAAAGCCCACCCGGAGTTTCTTGATAGCCTGCGCCGACGCATCGCCGCCGAACCGGATGCGAACCGCCGTCAGGAACTAGAGACCAATCTGGCCGAATACAGCGCGCTAGACACGGCCCTACCAACGCTGCAACTGCGCCCGCCCGATATGACCTTTGATGGGCGGTTGGTGTTTCACGGCAGCCAGCGTAGCGCCGAATTGCTCACCTACGGCGGCGGTCACACTGAGAGCGACGCTTTCCTCTATTTACCGCACGAGCGTATCGGCTTCCTAGGCGATCTAGTGCAGGTCGGCGCGCATCCCATGCTCAGCCAGGGCGATCCCGCCGGCTGGGATCGCGTGTTGGAGCGGATCGGGCAGTTGGATCTCGAAACGGTGGTGCCCGGCCACGGTGCAGTCGGCGACGGCTGGGCTATTGTGCGGACGCGCCAATACATCACCGATTTGCAAAATCTCGTCCTCGCCGTGCGTGATGAGGGTGGTGATGCGGAGGCTGTGGCCGCGCTGCCAATGCCTGCGCCTTACACGGCCTGGAGCGCGCCCAGCATCTTCACCACGAATCTACGCTTCTTGTATGATCGCTTGGCCGAAGCACCGGCGGTAGAAAGCGTGCAGCCCGAAACGTGAAACGTGACGGCCGGGGTGCAGGCTAGGGGCCACGTTATTAACACAAACAGGCCCGGCGGACAGTCCGCCGGGCCTGTGCTTTACCGGTGCCTGCCTACTAGGGGCGGGCCGGCGGCGTGGCGAGCGGGCCGCAGTTGGGGCCGCTGCCGATAGCGTTGTAGACAATTTTACTGATCTGGCCGCGCGTAGCGTTGTTGGTGGGCCGATAGCTATGGTCGCTGTAGCCACTCAGGATGCTGTGGCAGACCGCCGTCTCGATCGCGCTATAGAAAGTCGAGCCTACCGGCACATCACTAAAACTCGCGCTCGGTGGGCTGATCAGGGACCAGCCGGCGGTCAACACGGTGATTTTAGCGAGTTGGCCGCGGGTCACATTGTTGGCGGGACGGAAGTAGGTCCGGTGCTGCCCGTCGCACGGTTTCCCCGGCCCGCCGCAGGTATAACCGCTGACGATGCCCCGCGCGGCCGCCGTTTCCACGAGGCTGAAGAAGGTGGAGCCGATAGGCACGTCGGTGAACGTATAGTTCCCGCCGGCCGGCGTTTGGATCGGCACCTGGAAACCCAGCACAATGATTTTAACCATCTGCTGGCGGGTGGTTTGGGCAAAGGGGCGGAAGGTGCCGTCGCTGTAACCGCTGATCACTCCGTGACAAGCCAGATAATAAACGGGGGTGTAATAGTAAGCGGTCGGGTCGGTCACATCGTGGAACTGAATAGCACACGGTGTACTTGTGGCGGTCGGCCCACCGGGAGTTTGTGTCGGCAGCGGGGTATTAGTTGCGGTCGGTGGCACCGGGGTGGCGGTCGGACCGCCGGGAGTTTGGGTCGGCGGCACCGACGTAGGAATAGCCGTGCGTATCGCCGTGGCCGTCAGCGTGGCCGTGCGCGTATTCGTCGCCGTATTCGTCGGTGTAGCCGTACAGAACAACGGCCGGCTCACGGTGACAGTATAGCCGGCACAGCCGATGTTGGGGTTGTATTCCTCCACCACGATTACCAGCGCCGTGTTCGCCGGCAGTGTGACCGCCATCGTCGTGGGTCCCCGCACTCCCCCGCCGCCGGAGTCCCCCAGGTAGTTGGTACACAGGTTCGCCGGGTCGAAGCTACCCTGATACAATTCCGCTTGTAGCGCCGTCGCCCCACAGCCGGTGCCGTCTACCACAACCGTAATACATTGTGGACTACTGTTCGTGTTGTTGAGGATGTAGCTATCATAGTGGTATGGGTTGGGATCGCCACCGAGACCGGGACAGGTCTTCGGCGTACTACAACTGCTCGGCGGGCCGGTCACGCCCACGTAGTTCGCGTGCGTCGGGTCGCCGGCGGTAATGCTACCGCTGAAGCTCAGCAGCGCAGCAGCGCATCCAGTGGGCACCGAGATCGGCGTACTTGTCGGTGTGATCGTCGGCGTGCTCGTCGCGGTACTCGTGGGCGTGACCGTGGATGTGGCCGTGAAATCCGGCACTATCACTTGGGTGCCGCCAGAACAGAACTGCCCCTCTAAGATTTGACCGTTGTAGAGGGATGTATCCATCAGTAAGGGGAAGTTCAGCGTGGCGTCGGTGAGCGTTCGCAGTAGTGTGCCGTTCTTATAAAAATAGACTTCTGAGAAGGTCTGGATCGCCGCAACCTCTAAGCTGTCACCGGCGGCGTAGGTGCCGAGGCTGCCCATATTGGTTCCATTTACATAGGCATTGAGTTGATTGTTGTGGACGTGCATAGCGTAGTTTATATTAGTATAGCCGGCATCAGGATCACCGTGACTGATACCGAACATATACTCATCGGTGGATGCGCCGGCGGTAACATACACGCGGATGTCTGTGCTTAATGTCTGGACGTTAGAGGTGGCCCCGGCGTCCCATTGATTGGGTGGGCTAGTTTTGCTGAGAGTGGTGCCGCTCACTGTTGCGTTGACCAAGTGAGTCCACCCTACTGCAGAACAGGATGTCGGCATCTGGGTCGTGGATTCATGCACGTGTTGCGCCGACCGGACAGCGGGGGCGGCGCTCTTGGTCGGGCCGCTGCCCAGCAGCAGCCAGCCGGCACAGCAAAGCAGCGCCGGCAAAATTGCTAATCTCCGGTGGTAGGTCTGAGTTAATCGCATGATTCCTCCTGTTGTGCGTGCAGCAGCGACGTATCACAGTGAGTGGATGGGCTAAGCAGCCGTAGACGTTGCCGTATACGATCTGCGGCGATAGACCGCATTTGTACGGTGGGAGTTTAGCAGACAGGTCTGCTGTTGTCAATACTAAGCACACTATTTGGCTAGGGATCGCCAAGCGGGTCCGTAATCGAGCCTGCCGCGCCTTCATCAGTTGGTTCTCCGTCCGCAGAAGTATTGACGCAATACGACAGATATGCTAAGATTGTATCTGTATAATTGTATCATGATCAGCATCAACCCCTCCTGGGTCGCTTGCTAAAAGCAAGTGCGCGATCTTGATACCTAACCTGTTTATATCAAAGGAGTAGACCCATTACCAAAACATTGCGGGTAAATGACCGGATTCGCGCGCGCGAAGTGCGCGTGATTGACGAAAACGGCGAGCAGATGGGCATCATGTTCGCCCGTGACGCGCTGAACCTGGCCCGCCAGCGCGATCTAGACATGGTGGAAGTCGCGCCCAATGCCGTACCTCCGGTCTGCCGGTTTATGGACTACGGCAAATTCCGCTACGAACAGACTAAAAAAGAGCGCGACTCGCGGCGCGCCCAGCATAATGTCGTGATCAAAGAGGTGCGGCTGGAGCCGAACATTGCCGAACACGATTTGGAGACCAAGACGCGCCAGGCCAAGCGCTTTCTGGAAGAGGGCGACAAAGTAAAGCTCTCGGTACAGTTCAAGGGCCGCCAGTTGACGCACACTGAGATTGGCCGCGCCCTGCTGGATCAAGTGGTCAACCTGCTGCTAAACGAAGCCGTCGTCGAGCAAACGCCGAAGATGGAAGGCAAGAAAATGAGTATGTTGCTGTCGCATAAGCCGCAGCCGGCTGTGAAAGCGCCTAGCGCACCGCGCCCGCGGCGCCCCGAAGGCGAAGCCCCGGCCGACGGCGCTACGCCGCCTGCCGACACAGTTGCTCCAGCGCCCGCACCTGAGGTGCCCGCTGCAGTGGCGGCGATTCCTCCAACAAGCGCCGCGCCGCCCCCGGTAGTCGTCCCGCCGGCGCCTGCCGCTGAGGGTTCCGCGCCCGCTGCCGTTGCTAAGGCGTAATCGCTATTGGTGCCCCCACCGGCAGGATAAGATTACGGGGCGACCGCAGTCGCCCCGTGTTGTTGATGTGCAGCTTCAACCCCCTCTTGACAAGCCTGCCCTGGCCTGATATACTTAAAGGCCGTGAGTGCGTTTTTATTGTCGGGGAGGATGAGATTAGGTATGTACGCAATTGTTAAGACCGGCGGTCACCAATATAAGGTGAAGGTCGGCGATCAACTGGATGTCGAAAAGCTGCCGGTCGTTGCCGGGGAACAGATTGAGCTGAATGAGGTGCTGATGGTCAGCGGCGACGATGATACGGTGCAGATCGGCAATCCGATGTTGACCGGCGCGCGCGTCACGGCCACAGTTGTCAACCAACATCGCGGCGAAAAAATCGTCGTGTTCAAGTATAAGCCGAAGAAGCGCTACCGCCGCAAGATGGGGCATCGCCAGGATCTTACCCGGCTGTCCATCACCGGGATTACGCTCTAAGGACGTAACCTAAACGAGGAGAAGACGATGGCTCACAAAAAAGGCGTTGGTAGCTCGCGCAACAACCGCGACTCCAAACCGAAGATGCTCGGCGTGAAGCGCTATGACGGCGAGGCCGTACTATCCGGCACGATCATTGTGCGCCAGCGCGGCACCAAAATCCGGCCCGGCACGAACGTCGGTCTCGGTCGCGATCACACCCTGTTTGCTACCGCCGACGGCTTCGTGAAGTTCGAGCCCTACGCGAAAGCGAACAGCCAGAAGCGCGTCAGCATCTATCCGCAGCGTGGTGGCGCAAATGCGCCGGTGCAGGTCGAGGAATCGACCGTCTCCGTCGCCTAATAACCTTTTTATAGTCCAACGCCGGCAAGGACCGTCGCCTGAACAGCGGCGAATAAACGCCGGAAGGAGAATCCGTTGAAAGCGAACATTCACCCCAAGTATCAAGAAGCCGTTGTCACCTGCGCCTGTGGCGCGTCGTGGACAACCCGCTCAACCCGCACGCAGTTACGGACCGATGTCTGCTCCAGTTGCCACCCGTTCTTTACGGGCGAACAGCGTATCGTAGACACCGCCGGCCAAGTCGAACGCTTTATGCGCCGTATGCAGCGGTCGCAGGAGCGCCCAGCACAACCCGCGCCGAAGGCTGCCGCACCCGTCGCCACCCCGGCCAAACCGGTCAAGGCGCCGCGGCAACCCGCCCGCCCCGCCACGCTGGAGACGATGCTGGATACCCCGCCGAGCAGCGAAGCGTAAGGCGCAGGTAGTCGGCAGCGGGTGTTATGCATCCGCTAGTTTGATGCAGGCTTTTGCGAAGGCGCGGAACAGAGAAGAGTTCTCTATTTCGCGCCTTCCTTTTTGCGAATATAATGGCGCTGCTTGCCGCGCTCATTGACGACGGCGGCGCGGCGAGCAGCGCCTCTACAGCGGATTCCAGCACTCACCATTATGATCACCAGCCAACCCCAGCCCACCGGCACCCACCACCCGCCACCTACGCCGATTGGCGGTATTGAAGTGGTGTGCGGCAGTATGTTCAGCGGCAAGACCGAAGAGTTGATCCGGCGTATTAAACGTGCCCAGATTGCGCGACAACGGGTGCAAGTGTTTAAGCCGCGCCTGGATAATCGCTACGCCGCCGAGCAGGTTGCGTCGCATAGCGGCGTCCTGCACCAAGCCGTGGCGGTCGGTGATACGGCCGGTATCCGCGCCGCGCTGGATCCGACCGCGACCGTTGTGGCGGTAGACGAGGTGCAGTTCTTCGACTGGGAGATCGTGAACCTTTGTCGCGAACTCGCCGACCGTGGCGTGCGCGTCATCGTGGCCGGACTGGATCTCGATTTCCGCGCCGAACCGTTTGGTCCGATGCCGATGCTGATGGCTGAGGCCGAAGCGGTCAGCAAATTGCAGGCGATCTGCGTGGTCTGCGGTCATCCGGCCAGTCGCACGCAGCGCCTAATTGACGGGCGGCCTGCGGCATACAACGATCCGGTGATCATGGTCGGAGCCAGCGAAGTCTACGAGGCACGCTGCCGCCATTGCCATCAAGTGCCGGGGCTGCCTACACCGTGATCACTCTCCGCCCCTCGTTGTTCATCCGCCCGGCTCGTGCCGGTGACCGCGATGCGGTATTGGCGTTTGCGACAGCCACCTGGAGTTGGGGTGACTATCTGGCCGAGGTCTGGGACCGCTGGCTGGCCGACGAAATGGGCCTGCTAGCCGTGGGCGAGGCTGATGGGCGCGTGGTCGGCGTAGATAAACTGACTCTGCTGACGCCAACTGAGGCGTTTTTCGAGGGCTTGCGGATTGACCCCGCTTATCGGGGGCGTGGTTACGCGCAGGCGTTCCAGAACTATATGCTGGCCGAAGCCGCCCGGCGGGGCGCTAGGACCGTGCGCCTGCTCACCGCGCACGACAACAGCGCGATCCACCACATGGCCGCACGCGACGGCTTGGTGCAGGGACCCAGCGTGGTGCCGTGGCACGCTCCTGCCGCCAACCCGCTACCCGCCGCACCCGCTGTACCGCTGAGTCCCGGTCCCGCCGCAGATGCCGCCTGGGCCGACTTGCCCAACGGCCTGCTGTGGTCGCTACTGGGTGGGCGTGTGGCTCATGATTGGCATATCCAGGCGTGGACCGCTGATCTCTGGGCAAGCTGGGTGATCGCAGGCAGTGTCTGGGCTACGCCGCCGGGCTTGGTAGTCCTGGCGCCCGCGCAGTTATACGCCAACCCCGCGCTCGTCTGGCTGCACCCACACGGCGGGCAGCCTGATCACCTAACCGCCCTGGCCCAAGCCGCCCGCCGGCTCCTGACGCCGGGTACCACGTTCGACGCACTGCTGCCGGCTGACTCAGAGTTGACGGCTGCCCTCACCGCCGCAGGCTGGGCTGGTGACTCTAGCGATGCCCTAGTGCTCTTCGAGAAGGCGCTATAGTCGCACGCTGAGTACCCCGCACTCCGCAATGGAGGTATGCTATAATAGCCCTATGTACGCTCGATCTGCCCTTTATGTCGCCGGTATCGCGTTGGTCCTCGGTATCCTGCTGCACCAGGGCACACTAGTCAGCCTGGGCATTCTGGGGCTGACTACGCTGGGCATCGCCGGCGTGTGGGGGCGCGGCGCGTTGGCCGGCGTGACCTATGAGCGCCGCCTGAGCGAAGACCATGTATTTTGGGGCGAGCGTGTGGATGTGGATGTCACCCTCACCAACTATAAACTTTTACCACTAACCTGGCTAGAAGCTGAAGAGCCGTTATCGCGCAAGCTAAACTTCTTGCCACCCAAACCTGATCTGGTTGCGGTGGCCCGCGAAATGGTGCTGACCCACAGCACGGCGCTGCGCCCGTTTGAGCGCGTGCGCTGGCATTATGAGATGGAGTGCCCAGTACGCGGGCTGTACCGCCTCGGCCCCGTCGTGTTACGCTCCGGCGATCCCTTCGGGTTGTACACCCGCGAGGCGCAGCAGGCGGCACCGGCCCAGCTCTATGTCTATCCCAAAACGCTGTCGCTGCCCGCGCTAGGTTTGCCGCCACGCCGGCCCTTCGGCGACATTCGCGCGAGCCGGATGCTGTTGGAAGACCCCCTGCGCACCGCCGGAGTACGCGAATACCGGCCCGAAGATCCGTTCAAGCGTGTCCACTGGAAAGCGACGGCCCATACACAGCAGTTGCAGGTACGAACCTATGACCAGACCACCCAGCACACCATCCTCTTTTTTCTAAACATCGAAACCTGGCACCATGTCTATGAAGGCGTAGATGTAATCCAGGCCGAATGGGCGATCATCGTGGCCGCGTCGCTGGCGCGTTGGGCCGCTGAGCAGGGCTGGAGTTTCGGCCTGCACTCTAATGCGGCAGCGGAGGACGCGGGCGAAGGGGTGCGGATTGGCGCGAGCAGCAACCCCGGCCAACTGATCCGGCTGCTAGAGGGGTTGGCGCGCATGACTCTCTATCCTATCCGCACCTTCACCGACCTGCTGCGAACTGAAGCTTACAACCTGCCGCTAGGTAGCACCGTAGTGGTGCTGACTCCGCTGCTGCCGGTGCCCTTACGGGCGGCGTTGGTGCGTCTGCGCGAACGCGGTCTGCGAATTGTGGTCTGTGCGTTATCCGACGACGCACCACCGCCGCTGCCGGGCATCCTACTCTATCATCTGCCGCCGCCGCGTGAGGCCGAGTACCTGGTGTGCGCGCTACAAGACACCCAGCCGCAGCCGGCCTCCGTTGGGCGCACCAGGCGCGCGCCGGAAACCACGCGCCCACAAGCCGCCGAAGGATCGGCATGAGACCGGCGCGCACGGCACTACCTACCGTAGCCATCGAAGTCGCCGGGGTAGATCCGCAGCGAGAATTGCTCGGCCTGGCCTCGACGCTGCTCGATCTGCTGTGGCTACATCCCCTGTTGGTACTGAGCGCCGGGCCGGGACCGGACGGCGCACCGCGCCTGGCCCTTTGGCCGCTGGTAGCACTGGCCGTGGCGGCGCGGAGCTGGGTAGCTGCATGGGAACGGCGCGGCGGCGTGCGTGGTCCGGTCTTGGTCCTCACTGCCGTCGTGGTCGTAGTGAGTCTGGCGGGGCTGATCGCGCTGACGCTGGGTCTGCCCTACCTGAGCGCTGGGCTGGGCGACTGGGACGGCTTCAGCAGTGCATTGCGCGGCGCGTTATTGCTCCCCGCGTTAGCAACCGGGGCGGCAGGCGGCTTCCTTTGGTGGCGCACGGTGAGCGGGCACGCCTACGGCGTAGTGGAACTCTATAACCGTTTTGGCCTGATTATCGTCAGCTATTTTGTGTACTTCGCCATTGGGTGGCTGACAAACAGCACTTACGCCACTGTGGTGCTGGTACGCGATATGTTTGGGGTTTTCCTGGTCGGCCTGAGCGCCTTGACACTAGCGCGATCACGTATGGAAGCCGGGCAAAGCCGCAGCCAACTGGGCACCGGCTGGCTGCTGTCGCTGCTGGCGGGGACGGGGGTGATCCTGGCTATCGGCTTGCTGTTCGGCAGTCTGTTGGGCGGCGACATTGCCGCCGCCTTGCTCACCCCCTTATTGGGGGTGCTACAGGCGGTCGGCTTCGTGCTGTTTGTAATCGCTCAGGTGCTCGCCTTCCTGGCCGCCGGCCTATTTGAGTTATTGCTCGGCTGGATGGGTCGGGTGCCGCCCCCACCGCCCACGCCCACTCCGACTCCAGTGGCCGGTCAGGGCAATCCATGGGAGGAGCTACGTGGGCAAGCGGCCCAAAGTCCCGCAGGTAATCCGATCTTGTTGGCAGTGATCGGCACACTGGTCGTCGCGCTGGTATTATTCTGGCTGGTTCGCAAAGTGCTACAGAGCGCGGATCGTCGCCGCCGGTTGCTAGGCGGCGGCGAGCGTGAGTCACTGTTCAACTGGCGAGCGGCGCTGGACTCGTTGGCGAACCTGATGCCGACACGCCCTGTGCCGGAACCGGATTCCCTACTGGCCTTGGCCGCCAATCCGGCCTATCGCCATACCGTGCGCGTGCGACGGGCATACCGCCGCACGCTGGCGCAGGCCGCCGCCCTAGGCACCGCCCGCCGCCCAGCGCAAACCGCCCGCGATGTGCTGCCGGCGCTCCAGTCCGCGCTGCCCACTGCCCGTGCGCCGCTAGCGCAGTTGACCGATCTCTACACCGCCACGCGCTACACCACCACGCCTGCCACGCCCGCCGAGGCGGATGCCGCCGAAGCCGCTGCTAACGCGGTGGGCAGTAGGTAGTGAACCTTGGACGGCGAGCCGTGGGCGGGGGACCATGCGGGGGGTGCGGGTGAGTCTGGGGCGGCTGGGGCAGGCAGTGTGGGCGGAAGGCGGGCAGGTGCGGCGATTGTTGGCACGACCCCTGTTTTGGCTGCTGCCGGCGCTGACGCTGGTGGGTATGATCGCCGCCTATCAGGTGCGCCAGGGCTATGATATTGACGTAGGCAGCCCCGGCGATGATCCCTATGTCCGCAATTTTCACACCCCACTCACCGACAGCCAGGTCGGACGCAGTTACCGCTGGACCGATGCCTACAGCTATCTGACCCTGCCGGGCATCGGCGGCGGTGTGCCGTACACCATCACCCTGACTCTCAACCCCGGCCGGGTGGCGGTGCCGGCGACGGTGTTAGTCAACGGCGAAATACTGCTGCAACGCAATTTAGCTCCCGGCTGGCAAGCCGTAGCCTTGCGCTTAGATGCCGCGCACCCGCGTGCTCTAGGCTCGCGCGATCTGGTAGTCGAGATCCGCGTACCGCCACAAGGCATCATGCTCGACCGCGCCACGGTTTCACCGGCCGGATCGGGCCTGGTGATCCCGGCCTACACACAACTCCTTTACGGCCTGGCCCTGCTCGCCCTGTTCTATCTCTTTCTGGGGCGGCTGGGCGTGCGCTGGGCACTGCCTGCCACGGCCGGGGTCGCCCTAGTGTTGGTGGCGGGACTGGCTGTGCGCCGCTTGGCAATCACCAACTCGCTGGATAGCGGGATCGTGGCGCTGCTAGTCGCGTATATCCTAGCGGTAGTACGTAACTCGCTGGTGCGTATACTGCTGCCCGAGGCACGCATCTTGGGTCGGCTGCTCACCCGTCCGGCGCTCTGGGTGATTGTCGCACTGACCCTGCTGGGAGCCACGGCCGCGTACCAGGTGCGCCACGCCTACAGCATCGAAGTAGGCGATCTAGCCGACCAGCCATATGCCCAGCACTACCGCGATGTGCAGGAAGAAACTCCCGGTGGGCGCAATTTCCGCCGAGGGGGGGCCGACAGCTATCTGATCCTGCCGGGCATCGGCGGCGGCGTGCCTTACAGTGTCACCGTCACCCTGAACCCCGGTCGCACCGATCTGCCGGTGTTGCTGAACGTCAACGGCGAAACCTACAGCGCGGCACCGCTGCCCGCCGGCTGGCAAAGCCATACTTTCGCTGTGAATGCCGCCCATCCCCACGCCCTGGCAAGCCCCGATCTTGTGCTGGATTTGCGCCCCCCGCCTACCTTCGAGTTGATGGTGGACCACATTGAGGTCACAGCCGCCGGCCCCGGCTTTGTCGTGCCGGGGCTGCACCAACTCGCCGCGCTCGGCGCGCTAGTGGTCTTGGTCTATCTGATACTAGGCCGGGCGTTAGCGCCGCTCACCCCGGCCCTTCCCGGCATAGATGCCCCTTTCGCCCGACTACGTACTGTGTTGCCGCCGGCAGTGACCACGACCGTCGGAGCCGCACTGGTCGGCTACCTCGCGACGGCACACCTGCCGCTGACGGCGGCAACCGACCACTTGGTGACGACCGGCTTGCTGACTTACGCGCTGCTGCTAACGGCAGAGCCGCTAGCGCGGCGCATCGTGCCCGGCGCACCGGGTGGGGCGCGGAGCGCGGCGGTGCTGGTGGCCGCAGCGTTTAGCGCCCGCTACGGCGCCATGGCCCTGCCGCAGTCGGTGATCCTCGACCTGGGCTACCATATGCGCTGGCTGCGCGAACTGCTGGCGGGCCACTGGTCCGCACTCACCGACCCACACGGCGGACTCAACGCGCCGCCGCGCCGCTGGGCCTTGGCGATCTACATCCCGAAATCGGCCCTGTTCTACATCCTGGTGGCGCCGCTGGCCCTGCTACCATTCCCGCTAGAGAACAGCACGATGGCCCTGATCTGCCTGCTCGAAGCCAGTACGGTGTTGTTTTGCTATGCCCTACTGGCCCATTTCACGCCCCGGCTCGGTGGGCCGCGGGCGGGGCTGTGGGCCGCAGCTGTTATTGCCGCTAACCCGCTCGCCTTCCGCGCCCTTTATTTCGGCATCCTGCCCACGCTGCTCGACCAATGGATCACGCTGGCTTTTTTTACGCTATTGCTGACGGTCGTCGGCGATCAAGTTCAGGAATCCAGCTTAAGAACTCGGAACTCGGAATTCGGAATTCAGAACTTACTGCGATACGCCTTACTGCTGGGGCTGCTCACGGCGGCGTTGGTTGGCTTTCCCACTATCGCGCTGTTCAACAGTTTGGTGCTGAGTAGTCTGACGGTTGCCTGGTTGCGTCCGCGCTATAGGCGTCTGGGCTGGGCGGTGGGCGGGCTGTTGGTTGGGGCCTGGGGGGCGGCCGTCGCCGCGTATTATGGGGTCTATATTCAAGAATTGCTGACGACGACCCTGCCGCAACTGCTTGGCCCCACCCCCGCCGCCCGCACCGCCGGCTCGTCACCGACCACTGTCCATTGGACCGGCCTGCTTGACTTGCTAGGCTGGACGTTCAACTACCTGGTCAGCCCCATCCCGCTGCTGCTCGGTGGCGTAGGACTGATCCTGCTCTGGCGTTATGCCTGGCGTATCCGCCATGCCGCTACACCGGTCACCGGTGAGTCACTGCTGGCCGCACTCAGCGCCGCCTGGGTTGCCATCCTGCCGATCTTCGTGCTGGTGAATTACCGCGTGGACATGATTGGCAAACACCTTTTTTACACGATGGTACCGTTGGCGCTGGGCAGCGGGATCGCGCTGGCAGCCCTCGCGCAGCGCGTTCGCTGGGGCGGGGGACTGGCCGCCGCGCTCCTCGTCGCCCTGACCGGCAGCAGCCTCCTGTTTTGGATCACCACCGCGCTACCGTAGCCGCAGCATTGCGTGTTACGGTGGAGACAGGTTAGTGAGTGAAGCAATATGGGGGGCAGCTACCGGCGCAGTACGCCCCCGATGACATAGCTGTGCGCTTTGCCTACTAGCCCAGTGACTATTCATTACATAACATACTTACCTGCCCCTAGCGGGCGGGGGCTTCGGGATCCACTGGCGGGACAGGTGGGGTACGTCGCCTGAGTTGCACTGCCCGTCCTACCAGCATCAAGCCGAAGAGGATGAGCACGCCGTCGCGGATGAAGCTGCGGATCGTATCGCTAGGCGGGGTAGTGAGGTCAACGACGCCTAGACCAATGCCTGCGATGAGCAACAGCAGACCCAAGATCACACAAGCCCAGAAATTATCCAAGATCATGCGGGTGCTTTGTGTCATGATCTTACCTCCTTATCACGCAGGGCGGTGATCCGGCGCGGCGCTGTGTACATCCGAGGTATCGTCATCCGCAAGGGGTCGGCTGAGAGGCAGGGTGAAGTGGAACACACTGCCGGCGCCGGGCGTGCTGTCCACGCCGATCTCGCCACCGTGCCATTCCACGATCTGGCGGCTGATGTAGAGACCCAGGCCCACCCCGGTACGTGGGTTGCGGCGGACGGCGCTGCCGCGATAGAAGCGCTCGAATAGTTGCTCTTGCTCCAGGGCCGGCAGACCCGGTCCCTGATCGGCCACGCGCACTTGAGCGAGGCCGGGGGCGCACTCGGTTACAGTAATGTACACTTCAGTGTCGGCAGGCGCATATTTGACGGCGTTGCTGATCAGATTGGTCAGCACCTGCTCGATCCGCAAGCGGTCGAACACACCGGGCAGTGTAGGTGGGGCGGTCAGCAGGAGCTGGTGAGTGCTGCTGAGGCTGCCGCTCACGTCCACCACGCTGCGCACAGTCGCCGTCAGGTCGGCCGGTTCCGGGTGGAACTCGAAGTGCCCACTTTGCAGCCGCGACAGATCCAGCAGATCATTGACCAGTGCTGTCAGCCGGTCGGCCTGCATCACCACTTGGGCGAGTTGACGCAAATCCTGCTCGCGCGCCGCCTGCTCCTCCGGCGTTTTAACTAGCCCCGCGCTGAACGCCCGCACCATGCGGCGCTGCATGACCTGGGCCGCCCCTTTGATCGTCGTCAGTGGGGTGCGCAGTTCGTGCGACACTAGCGATAGGAACTCGTCTTTGGCCTGTTGCGCCGTGCGTTCGCTTTGGTAAAGTTGCGCGTTGCGGATCGCCACCGCCGTCTGATTTGCAATCGCCAACAGCAAATTCAAGTCGGCCTCGTCATAGGCGTGCGCGCTGTAAGCCTGGGTAGACATGGCCCCTAGCACGCGGCCCTCAAACACCAGAGGCACCATCAATAACGACTCGGCGACACGCTCCGTATCGCCAAGATGGGTCGGAGCAATCGGTAGTTGCCCCCGGTGGCCGGCCAGCACCGGTATACGACTGCGGATCACATAGCTGGTTACGCCGGAACCAAACGGTTCTTCGAGCTTAGGATATTGCCGGCCGGAGTCAATGATGAATTCGTAGCGCACCCTGCCGGATTCGCCATCGTATAGCGCAACGAAAAAGGCATCAGCAGCCATTGTCTTAGCGATCTGTTCATAGCAAATGGCAAATAGTTCATCCAAATCAAGCTCCGCCGAAATGCGCCGCGCGATTTCGGTGAGCGACGCCAGACGCTTGGCACGCGTCTCCATTTCGCTGAACAGGCGCGCGCGTTCCACCGCTACGGCGCAGCGTTCGGCCACTTCGGCCAACAAGGCAAGGTCACGCCGACTGTAGACGTGCTTGACAGTGCTGTTGACCTGCAAAACACCGATCACGCGGCTGCCGACAGTAAGGGGGGCGGCCATATACGCGCCCATACGCCGATTGGTGCCCGCCGTGCGCTGGGCCGGCGGCACCGCTTGCTCGGCATCCAGGTCGTTGCTCAAATAGGGCTGCCCATGCGCGGCCACCCAGCCCGAAATGCCTTGGCCCACCGGCATCCGCACCTGGCGCGCCGCTGCATCGGCTACGCCATAGTCGGCGCGGATTTGCAATTCGGCGGCTGCGTTAATCAAGGCGATAGAGCCGCCGCTGAACGGGATCACGCCTTCAAGCAGGGCCAGACTCTGAGTGAGTATATCGTCAAGACTAAGGCTGGAATTGACGACCTCCGACAATTGATCAAGCAGGCTGATTTCCGCCGCGCCTCGCCCCGCCTGCCCACGTACCGTAATTAATTCCAGCGTAGCGGCGATTGCCGCAGCCAGCAGCCGGTAGGCGATCTCGTCGGCAGCAGAAGGCGCAGCGGCCCACTGCAATGCCAGTACCCCGCTCACCGGCCCACCCACCAGAGGCAGGAGCAACCAATTAGCAGATGCAGCGCCGGCTGTCCACACAGTGGCGCGGTTCTCCTGAGCTACTACCGCCAGCGCCGCAGGCGGCGGGACAGGCGTGGGAGTCGTATTGTCGGGCTGCGATAGCGTGACACAGAGGCGCAGTAAAGCTTCCGCCGGCGGCGGGTCGTCGCCTCCGCTGTGCTCGGCGAGTAAATAGATCATGGTGCGCCCTACCGTGTTGGGCACCAAGCTCAACGCTAGATGGGCAGCCGTCTCTAACGCTTGATCCTGCGTGTGCGTTTCGCGCAGCGCACCGGCGGCCGCCAGCAAGGCCGCTATAGGGTCGGGCAATACAGCATGGGGATCGGACAACCAGCGTCCTCCAACGGACCGGGCAGAATAATTACAGCGGCAACACTGACCCCAGTATACCACAGATTTGTGGCGTTCGACTTACGTGCTTGCAGCTCAGCAGGACAACTTGGTATACTTAAACCGGGTGTGCCTATAGTGGACCCCTAAAACAGGGCTACTGCGCAACCATGTTTCGGTAGCATCGTTATACTGAGGGAAGTAGCGCGCGCTTCCCTAGAGCAGTCGGGCGTAGCGCAACTCGTTTTGTGCGTCAGCGTACCCTGGTGTATGCACGCGCTAATTTTTATGGTGCAGAGGAGTCTTTTTCATGCAACACTCGCGTCCCTTCGTGCGGACCCTGGGCCTGATCGTCATCGCCCTCGCCGTGCTGGCAACACCATTTGCCGGCTTGGCGCAACAGGCCGGCGCCGCCGCCCTGGTTCCCAGCAACTGGATCAAAGGCTTCGTGATGATCGGCTACGGGCCGGACCCGTACAAAGTCACCAACACACCGGCCTCGTTGGCAAAACTGAAGGCCACCGGTGCGAACACGGTGGCCCTGGCACCGATCTGGTTTATGCCCAGCCCCACGGCCACAACAATGGCCGAGCAGCCGATCCAGGGTACACCCTCCGACGATTCGACGGTGACGGCGATCCGCGAAGCGCATCGCCTGGGCCTGCGCGTAATGCTGCGCCCGTATATTGACGTGAGCGACGGCAGTTGGCGCGCCGACATCGTGCCGAGCGACGTGAACGCCTGGTTCACCAACTATACCGCCTTCCTCGATCACTTCCTCGCCATCGCCAAAGCTGAAAACGTAGAAGAGTTCACACTGGGGGTCGAACTGATCAACATGACCGACCCCCAGTACGACAGCCAATGGCGCACCATCATCCGCCACGCACGCAGCCTGTACAGCGGCCAATTGACCTACTCGGCCAACTGGGGCAAGCACACCCGCAACGAATACAAGCAGATCGGCTGGTGGGACCAGCTTGATTACATCGGTTTGTCGGCCTACTTCCCCATCTCGGTAAACAATTACCCCAGCCAGGACGAATTGGTGCGCGGCTGGACCAACTATAGCGATCCCTATGGGCAGACATACAACTGGGTGAACGAAATCAAGGCCACCGCCGACAAGTTCGGCAAGCCGGTTGTCTTCACCGAAATCGGCTTCGGCTCCTATGCCAATTCGCCGGCACGCTGGGACACCACGCAGCGCACCAACCTGTTGAGCCTGGAAGCGCAGGAGCGCGCCGTGGCCGCCACCTTGCAGGTCTGGAGTCAACAGCCGTTCTTCCACGGCCTCTACTTCTGGCACTGGGATCCGTATGCGCCCGGTGGCGGCCCGACCGATAACAGCGACACGATCAACAACAAGCCCGCCGAGACGACGATCACGCGCTGGTTCGGCGGCAGCGGCAGCGTAGTCAACCCCCCGCCGACCGCCGCGCCGGGCCTACCGTCGCCCACCCCTGCGCCCCAACCGACCGCAGTCGTCACCCCGCCGCCGCTACCGCAGCCCATGCCGGCCGGTCAGCCGCGCCCGGCCCCCAGCTACGGCACAGCCGGCCTGAACAATCCGGCTTTCAACGCTGTCACCTCGCCGGGGGCCGACACCGACAGCAAGGTGTTCTTCGCGCCGACCGGCCACACCCTGGAAGCGGCCTTCCTGGTCTATTGGCGCACGCATGGTGGGCTGGCCCAGTACGGCTACCCGATCAGCGAACCCTACTTGGAACTCAATCCAACCGACGGCAAAGCCTACGTGGTGCAATACTTTGAGCGCCAACGCTTCGAGTATCACCCCGAAAACAAGCCACCCTATGATGTGCTGCTCGGCTTGCTGGGCGTGCAGTTGGTGAACGGGCGCAACGACGGTGCGTTTGCGCGCTTGGCCGCGCCGGCTCCCAATCCCGACCGGCTCTACTTCCCGGAAGTCGGTCACACCCTGAGCAGCCAGTTCCTGACCTACTGGAACCGCTTGGGCGGCTTGGCCCAATTCGGCTACCCGCTAAGTGAGCCGTTCCAGGAGAAGAGCGCCACCGACGGCAAGACCTATCTGGTGCAATACTTTGAGCGTGCGCGCTTTGAGTTGCACCCCGAAAACGTCGGCACGCCCTACGAGGTGCTGCTCGGCTTCTTGGGCCGCACCTACGCCGGGCGGTAAAGCGCCGTTGCGAGGTCGGCGTGCTGAATCCGCACGCCGGCCAGTGAGTGCCGCACCTACGCCGGGCGGTAAAGCGCCGTTGCGAGTGGCAAGTGGCAAGTTGAAAGTTGAAAGGGGAGCGGTTGCACATGGGGTGTGACCGCTCCGCTTTCTGCCGGATGGTAGGAGGCGGTTCCACCCGGCGACGCGTGCGCGGGGCTGGCGGCAGCTTAGGGCTTAAAAAAGACCGAGGATGCCTGATCGTTCATGCCGGAGCCGACATTGCTGGTGCGGCCGTTGCCATACGTTTGCTGGGGGCCACCGTAGTTGGTGTTGAAGTAAAGCGTCGCGCTGCCGCAACTGTTGTCGAGTGCCGAGGTGATATTGTCGAAGGCGTAGCTGCCCAGGTTCAGCACGCCGTTGTTGTTGCAGTCCGCGCCGTAGAGCGTGAGGGATCGCCCACTCGGCGGCGCGTTTTCCCACAGCGTGCCTTCAATAATGCTATTCGGGGCGCTGCTGTGGATCGCCACCAACGCCTGTTCCTGCGTGTCGAACCAGCGGATCGCCGCCACCGCCCCATTGACCGCACTTAGCGGCACAGTCTGGGCGATGCCAAAAGGGCCGTTTTTGCTGGGAGCCGGGGTGATCCCCAGATAGATCGGCACCGGTAGCTGCGCCAGATCCATCGGCTCGGTCACGGCCGTAGTCGAGGCGCTTGCTTCTGCAAGGGTGGTCCCGCCCGCGCCGGCTGCCGCTGTCGTGGGCGGACTCTGGAGGGTTGCGCCGGCGGCCAGGGTCATTCGCCAGCTACCCAGCGCCAGGACCGCGATGATCGCTAACCCCACCGCCGGCATTCCGTACTTTTTCATGCTGCATTCCTTTCGCCAGTGGCTGATATCGGTTGGTACAACGTCTGAGCGCGCACTCAAGCCCATTATAGCAATGCAGGCATAAAGATCGTGTTAAGTTAGGGCCGGTTCGGACTGTGGCAAGCGGATGGTGAAGGTGGTCCCGCTACCGAGGACACTGGCAACCTGGATCGTCCCGCCATGCTGCTTGATGATGTGTTCGACAATCGCTAGACCCAGGCCGGCACCACCCCGATACCGCGCCCGTGAGCGGTCAACGCGGTAAAAGCGGTCAAAAATATGCGCCTGATCCTGCGGCGCGATGCCGATCCCCGTATCCTGCACCAGGATCACGGCCCCGGCTGTCGTGCGCCGGCTTGCTACCGTTACTGTTCCGCCGGGTCGGTTGTAGCGGATGCCGTTTTCTATCAGGTTGCTGAAGGCACGCGCCAAGAGGGTGCCGTCTGCCCCCAGCACGACATCCGGGCTTGGGACCAGCGTCAAGGTGACTTGGTGTTGCGCCGCGAGGGCGGCCAGACTGTCCAGAACATCGCGCAGCAGCGGTTGGAGGCTGGTGGGTTCTTGGGCTAGGCCGTGCGGGGCCGTCGCCAGGATCAGCAGGCTTTCGACGAGCTGATCAAGGCGCGTCAAGGCGCGCTCCCACACCAGCGCCATCGCGCGGTAATCCGCCAGGGTCGCCGCCGGGTCCGCGTGGACGACTTCCAGATTCGCCCGCAGCGTCGTTAGCGGGGTTCGCAGTTCGTGCGCGGCATCGGCGACGAACTCTCCTTGCTGGGCGAACGCACGCTCCAGCCGGTCGAGCAGGCCGTCAAAGGCATCGGCTATTTCCTTGACCTCATCGTGCGGACCCGACAGAGCCAGCCTAGTATCCAGCGTGTGCGCGCTAATTTGCTGGGCAGCGCGGCTGACGGTCCGCAGTGTCCGCAGGGTACGGCCGGCCAACCAATAGGCACCGGCACCTGTCAGCACGGTGATTACGCCCACGCCGAGGGCCGAAATCAGGCGCAGCTGGTCTAACAACTGGTGCGCGATGCCGGTAAGGGGGGCCGGGCCACTGCCGTCCGGCGGAGGGATCGACAGCCCCGGCGTGGTAAAGGCGATCTCCGTCTGCGGAAAGAGCGCGGTCGCCAGGGCGTTGATGAATAGCACCAGGATCAAGTTCAGCGTCAGGCTCAAGGCCATGGTATACAGCACCAAGCGCACGCGCAACGTGAGTTGCGGCAAGACCCAGGCTTTCACAGATCCTCCTCTTCTGGTGGACGGCGCAGCCGGTAGCCCCGCCCTAAGACGGTCTCAATATAGCGTGGTGTCTGGACATCATCCCCCAACTTACGGCGCAGTGCATTGATATGCACCCGCACCACATTGGTAAACGGGTTGGCGTGACTGTCCCAGATATGTTCGAGCAGCGTCTCCTGCGTCACAACCTCCCCGACGTGGCGCAGCAGGTACGCTAAGATGGCGAATTCCTTGCTCGTCAACGTGAGCGTGCGGTCTCCCTGCCAGGCTTGCTGAGTGACTGGATCAAGCCGCAGATCGCCGTTGCGATAGCCGGGAGTACCGCCGGGCGCGAGGGGGCGGCGGAGCAGCGCCCGCAGGCGCGCGAGCAGTTCGGGGAAATGAAACGGCTTGCTCAGATAGTCATCGGCCCCCAAGTCGAGTCCCTGCACACGCTGTAACGGTTGGCTCCGCGCCGTCAGCATCAAGACCAGCAACGCGGGCTGTTGCGCGCGCAGACGGCGGCAGATCTCTAACCCGTCTATGCCGGGCAGGTTCAGGTCCAGAATCAACAGGTCATAGGAGTTGAGATCCGCCAAAAGCAAGCCGTCCTCGCCGTTGAGCGCACTATCAACCGCATAGCCTGCGCGGCGCAGCCCTTTAGCAAGGGCGTTTACCAGATCTACTTCGTCCTCGATCAGCAACAAACGCATAGGCTATACTCCCTCGCTAGGCCGTGGGCACGCTCTCCCCGGCCTGCGCCCCGCCCGCACGTTGCCGGCGCAGGTTGCGCCAGTACGTGCGGCGGCTGTGCAGCGGTGCCACCCGGCGACGTGCGCCCCACCCCGATCTCGCCCAACCGTAGGAGGCGGTTCCACCCGGCGACAGTTGCCCCACCCCGATCTCGCCCGCACGTTCTATGCCTGCGGAGACGCAAATCGGTGGACCGGCCTCGCCGGGTAGAACCGCCTCCTACCGCTTACATTTCACATTTCACGCTTCACGCTTCACGCGGCGCGTCCGCCCGCTGCACTGCATACACCACGCCAGAGACAGGCGGGGCGCTGTAGGCGGCGGGCAGGGCCGTGGTCGGATGGCCGTGCAGGCGGGCCATGGCCGGTAGCCAGGGCACGGCCGCACTGGACGGCGGGGCAGCCAGCGGCGCGGTGAAAGCGACCGGCGGCGCACTGACGCGGGCGCGGGCCGTGCGGCGGCGCAGCGCCCAACCGGCCGGCAGCAGCAGCAACAACCAGAGTGGCACGCTGCCGTTGCCCAGCGCCAGCACGTCGCCCACTAAGCGCGTCGCGTCGGCGACCAGCCCTGGTGCGGCAGGTGGGTCGGCAAGGGCGATACTGTTGGGCACAGCGGGCACTGGGGCGGGCGCGGCTCCTTGCGCGCCTTTGCCGGTCTGATTGGCGATTTCGCCGGTCACCAAGTTGACGACGATGCTATCAAGGTCGGTGACCGTATAGTTCGAGACGTGCTTATCGGTCGCTACGCCGGGTGCGCCGCTGCTGCCGTTAGCGTAGGTCAGGAAGATGAATTGACCCTGCGTCACCTGGGCGAACTGGCGGAAAATATACTCCCCTTGCGACTCCAGGCCGCTGGCACCAATCGGGCAGATTTTAATGCCGGCTGCCACTGCTTCTTGCAGCAGCGCAGGATACTGGTAATCGTTCGCGTAGTCGAGGTGCGGCGGCGCGTCGCCGACCAGCACGATCATGCGTAGGCGGCGGCCCGTCGTGTTATCGGCCCAGCCGGGCAGGTGAATCGCCTCGTGCAGCCCGGCGTTGACCGACTCCGGCATATCCCCGCCGCCGCCGGCCTGCACGTTCGCCAGATTGACGGCGAACTGCTGCACATTGGCCGTGAAGTCCCAGGTGCGGGTCACGTACTCATCGCCCCGGTCGCGGAAAGCGACGAGGCCCAGACGCGGCGGACTGCCGCCGGGCAACTGCTGAATGCGGGCCGCAATCGTGTCCACGGTGGACTTGATATGATCAATTTCATCGCCCATACTGCCGGTCGCGTCCAGGAGGAACACCAAGTCGAGACCGACCGGTCCGTTGTTATCGGCCACGTCTTTCAGCACTATCGTGGCCTCGCCGTTCGCCGTCGAGACTACGCCCTGCGCCTGCGCGTTGCCGCGCCGCACTACAACGCGGAACTGCTGGGCCTGCTGGGCATCAGCCGTATCGGGGAAGAACAGCACCCGTCCGTCACTGACAGTGCGCCCATCGAACACGGCACGTTGCCCGTCGAACAGTTGCACCTCGGCCCCGGCCACCGCTTGCCCCGCGCCGTCGGTCACACGCACAAAGACGCGGTGCGCTACCCCAATAGCACGGGCAGGCGGTCCCTGATAGCCCTTCAGATAGTCAAGATATTCGTTGAAGCGGGCGTTGTCGTCTACCTGCCCGGCACTCAGCGGCGGCGCAGCCGGCACGCCTTGCTCAACCGCCGCGCCCGGGCCGCCGCCGCTCATAGGTGCAGTTCCCGCACCCATGGGCGCAGCCCCGGCGGTGGTGGCGGTAGCTCCAGCGTAAGCCGCCGCAGTGCTGCCCGCTGCGGCGCCGGCGGGGGCTTTGATTATTGCACTGCGTTCTGCGGCGGCAGGAGTTGCCACCGCCGGAGCCGATTTCGTCACAGCCCCATCAGATGTGTGTCCGCTTTGTGCAGCCGGAGGAGCCGGAGGAACCAAGTTGGGTGATGCACTGCGGCTATATTGCAGCGCATCACCGCCGCAACTGGTGAGCAGCAGTAGGCCGCTGAGGAAGAAGCCGGCAAGGCGCACCTTACCGCCGTGGGATCGCAGAGACATAGCCGTGGTCCTTTCTATCATGGGGCGCAGGCGCACCCGGCCAAGCCGGCCCCAGCGGGGCGGCCGGTGTCGCAGGCCACGTCACCGTAACCACCTGCGAGTCTGGGAGATAGAAGGAGGATTGCGGGGCCGGCCCTATTGTCCACCTGTTGCTATGGAGACGCTACAACCGGCCCGCCGGTTCCCGATGGGAGAGATCACTTTGCCCGGTGGTGGCGTACATCCTATGAATAGCCGGTTTGCGCCGCTATGAAGCGAAGAACGTGCAGGTTTTTAGAGAGGATATCCCGATGCGCCCACTGCTCACGAAACTTGGTAGTCTAGTGCTGCTTGCGATCCTAGCTTTGACCGGCTGCGGCGAGGTAGGCCCGACTGCCGCACCCGCGCCGACCGGGGTGCCGGCGACCCCCGCCGCAGCGGTAATCCCGGCAGCGGCGCAAAACAAGGCTTTGCTGGTAACCGCCGCCGAACTCAAAGGGCTAATTGGGGGGCCACGACTGCGCCTCGTAGACATGGGCAGCAGCGACGAGTATGCGGCTGGTCATCTGCCCGGCGCAGTGCATATTGATTGGAGCGAACTCAACTTGGGCGACACCCAGGCGGCGGCAGTAGCGACTTGGCAGAGACTAGTGAGTGACCTATTAGGTAAGCGCGGCATCGGCAACGGGGACACGGTTGTGGTCTACGACCACGGCACACTCTACGGCGCGCGCCTCTGGTGGGTGCTGGACCAGTTGGGGCTGCCCGATAAGCGAATTCTTGACGGAGGCTTCGCGGCCTGGCAAGCCGCCGGCGGAGTGGTAGATATGCACCCGAACACCTACCCCGCTGTAGCCTTTGTGCCGCAAGTGCGCCCTGACACTCTAGCAACCAAAGCGCAGGTGCAGGCGGCGCTGGGTCAAAAGGACGTGCGCCTAGTGGATGCCCGCAGCCCCGGCGAATATGCCGCCGGCCACATTCCAGGCGCGGTCAATATCCCCTTTAACAACACCGCCGGCGGCACTCCATCCATCTACAAAACGCCCGCCGAACTGCACACCCTGTTTGCGGCGCAGGGCATCACCGACCAGAACCAGGTCGTAACCTACTGTTCAACCGGTGTGCGCGGGGCGACCGACTACTTTGCGGCACGGCAGGCGGGTTTCCCCAATGTGCGCCTCTACACCGGCTCCTGGGCTGAGTGGTCGGCTGATCCCCGCGCACCGGTCGAGAAATAGGAGCGGAAGACAAGGCGATTTCTAGTCGCCTACGCCCCGCGCCTCCATCCAGGTGCGCGCCAACGCTGTGGCTGTGGCTTGGTCGTCTTGCGCTAAGTGACCGTCGAGGACGAGGCCGAGCAGGTAGTCTTTGAGCGGACGAATCCAGGGGCCCGGCGGGCGATTGAAGAGCGCCATCAACTCCACGCCGTCCAGCGGGCTTTTGATTTTGGCGATCTCTTCTTGCGCTTCAAGCGTAGCACAGCGGGTCAGTAGCGCATCTACCCGACCGGCAGCGGCGGCCACGCGACGCAGGTTCGCGCTGGTCACATCGGCGCGGGCCAGTGCGATCAGCCGGTCGGTGACGGGGATCGACTCGCGCACGAAGCGGCGCACCGCCCCATCGGTCCAACTGGAGTCATAAAGGCCGATACGTAGGTGCTGGGCCACCAATTGCTCGACATGATCGATCAGCTCACCCGGCTGGCGGAATCGGATCAGGATGTCGCGGGCCATACGCGCCCCAACCACCTCATGGCCGTGGAAATGTACCTCGCCGTCCTGCACGCTGAACGTGCGCGGCTTGGCGATATCGTGCAGCAGCGCGGCCCAGCGCAAGGTCAGGTCGGCAGGCGGGGGGTCAGCGGCAGCGGCGCGGTCCACCACCTGGAGCGTATGCTCAAACACATCTTTGTAGCGCGGTCCCTGCTGCATTCCGTGCATCGGCATCATTTCGGGCAGCACTTGGCCCAACAGCCCCGTCGCATCAAGCAGGCGTAGGCCCGGTGACGGCTTCGGTTCAGACAGGATATGATTCATCTCGGCGGCCTTACGCTCCCAGGCTACTCGCTCCAAGTCCCGCGCGCCGGCCGCCATAGCCACCCGCGTCGCCGGGTCAAGTGCGAAGCTGTAGCGCAAGGCCAACCGCACCGCGCGTAACAAGCGCAACGGGTCTTCAGCAAAGCGAGCCGCCGGGTCGCCCACGCCCCGGATCACCCCCGCCGCCAAGTCGGCCAATCCCACGAACGGGTCATAGAGCCGGTCGGCCTGGGGGTCATAGGCCAGCGCGTTGATCGTGAAGTCGCGCAAGGCGAGGTCGGCGTACAGATCGGGCGCAATGTCGCTGCCCGGCGGCGGGGCGGGCCCGTTGCCGTCCGGCGGTGTGCGAAACGTCGTGATCTCGTAGGGCCGGCCCGCCGCCGTCAGGCCAATCGTGCCAAACTTCTCCCCCACCGCGTACAGGCTGCTGGGCCGCAGCGCCTGCACCAGCCGCCGGATCGTCGCCACCGGCGCATCCGTCGCTCCATCTATCTCGCCCGCCGCCCGCCCCGCCGCCACATCGCGCACCACCCCGCCCACGAGGTACAGCCGATGCCCCGCCGCCGCAAAGCGCGCCGTCAGTTTATCGAGAAATGGGTTGTGGAATTGGGCTATATCGATCACTTTTAGACCTAAAAGCGCGACGTACTAGGGTAATAGGGCGATGTGCTAGTTCTTTGTGTACCAGGCACGAAACGGAAGGTATTGGACGTAATAGCCCAGGACTATACCCGATTTTCGTAGCTAGAATGTGATCTAGCACATCGCCCTAATAATAAATTTGGGTGAGTGAAACTACAGAATTTAATCCTTGCCTATTGAATTCATAGGCAATAAAAGGTGCTCGTTCCTCTAAATGCAAAAAGGAGTAGCTACCATCCTTAAAACCATTAATCCATCCTTGTCTTGCCCTCATACTAATTCCATCATTTAGCTTTAAACAACCAATTGTACTCTCAACATCAAATACTACTGACGTAGTCAGTCCAGATCCAGGTTTAATTAGGAGTGACGGCATATCTAAGACAAACCATCCTGGCTGTACAGTAAACGGATCCAAAACTTTTTCGGATACCCCTTTATTACGGTTGTACCTGAGTGCTGAAAAACGGTAATTACTCCATTCATAGGCTAAGTGAGGATATTTAGCTTTATGCTTAAAGTGATCAACACTTGGACTTCCTACATCGTTGGGAATCCAATGAGCACAGTAAGCACATATACCTCCGTATAGTTGGTAAAGATCGTCTAACACTCTTGTCCAAAACTCTTTCCCTTTTCCTTCCCTCTTCCAATTAATAGGATTTGACGCACGGAGTAAAAATTTATTTCCTGGAATCCTAACCTTTGCATCGAAATTCACAGGTTCAGGCTGAGGTGTAACTGGGATCATAAATCTACTCCATGCCGTTTCGCGAAGTAAGTCCAACGAGGCCAAAACACATCTTCAGCAGATAAATAGCGCGCCAAATCCTCAGAAACTCGTCGCACATTTTCTGAGGCAGGATCATTATCAGTCTGTAGCTTTATAGCAGCCTCAATAGCACGCTCTGCGGGTAAAGAGCGGGGTTGATTTAGCTCAAATACTTCTGACATGAGCCAATTATCTATTACTCCATTGCGAATGAAGTCAATTTCATTAAGAACTACTTCGCTGCCAAATAGATCTTGATGAATTAAATCCAAATGGAGTAGCTTATCATGTAGCTCATCAAACTTGGGTTCTACAGAAGCCATTACTAAGGGAGAGTGAGTCGCAACGATCAGTTGTACCTGTAACTCCTCAGCTAAATCTTCTCGCACATCTAATAAAGCAGGTAGAATAACACGCTGCCATTTTGGATGTAAGTGAGCTTCCATTTCGTCGATCAAAATGACAATTCTTTTTTGAGGATCTTTTCGACTGAAACCCGAATGGATCTTGTGTTCTTCCCATGCCCACACAATAATATAGGCTAATGTTATGATCCGGCGCACACCTGCGGAAGCATAGATGATTGGAACTTCATCATACGTATGAATAAGCGTAGGAATTTCTCTTGTGTCTAAACCTGGTAACCTCATAGGCTTGCCAGGTACTAGCGGCCCCAAATCGCTTTGATCTCTAGGTGATAAACGTTGCAAGACTTTCGTGAATGTCTCAAAAGTTGATTGGTCAGGTTTACTTTGCCAACGGACCCAATCTCGTATCAAACCTTCAATAGCTGGTGATTCCTCTTCGGCTCCGCCTCCACTCCATACCTTATCTTGGCTTAGGACAAAATAGCCACCTGTGCTGAAGTCGTTTGAAGAAGTTAGTATGTAGCTCTTTGCTGGATCCCAGACTGCAAAAGATCCATCTACACGAGCATAGACTAATAAGCCTGGTACAGTGGGACGATCCTTTGGTGAGAGCCAGTTTCGTGTTGTCCAGTCATAGTTAATGGACACTTCTTGTGCGTGCTTAGATTTACCGGAAATAGAGAAGGTGATTTTCGGCTCGTTTGTTTTCGCGTCTCGCCTCGGAAAAGCAGGTAATCCCGCCCACTGACCACTCAACGCCCACCATGCACATTCCAGGATAAAGGTTTTCCCCAATCCATTGTCACCAGTTATCAGACTAAGCCGTTCTGCGGGTTCTAACCTCAATTTCTTTGCTGGTCCTACCCCTTGCATTTCTAAAAAAGCTAAGGTTCCACCCTCTTCTTGTTGAGCATCAGGAGGAGAACCTATAATATGACGCAAGTCATCCCAAGAGACTGGCTCTTCTTGAAAAAGACTTGTTGAGTCTAATCCTTCAGGGGGCATAAAGTTAAATAATTGACGTTTTTCATCTGCTGTAATCCGAAATTCCTTGAAAAAGGTGTCAATAATATCTAGTGTTGTGGTATGCGACGACCAATTATGCTCCCGATAAAGCCACACAGCCATATAAAAAGCAGGTATTAAGTTCGGAGGAGGAAGCAGTTTTTGCAACTTTCTAACATAATCTTGTTGCCACGCCCATTTACTTGAATTCTTTGCATGAATAAATAGCTCTGCAAAATCTCCTCTGGTTCTCATCGTTTGCAGACTTGTACTTGGATAATTAGCAGCAACCCAATGCTTGCTTCTATCCGATGTTCTGGTAATTCTGTAGTAGTGTTTGGATCCCTTATCGGGCTTATAATACTCATCAAGAAAACTTGCTTCTGCCTTGTTAATAGAGAACTCGACAGCAGTTCCTATAGGTAAGCGATCTTTTTTGCAAACAAGGAATGTGATAGCGTGTATAGGATGGACAAACGCTAATGCTGATAAAGCTTTCTCAATTAACGAAATTGCAATAAACATATAACGCTCCTACTAACGCTCCTACAACTTGCCCAAATGATTAGCTATATACTTGCAAAATTCAGGATTGAGTTCTATACCGGTCGCCGAACGACCAGAGCGTACTGCTACTCTCAAAGTTGTGCCACTACCTGCGAACGGGTCAAGAACCGAACCTTGCGGCGGGCACCCTATATCTAAGCACCTCTGTACCAATTCATCGGGGAAAGGAGCAGTATTTATACCGTTATTTGGCTCTGGACGAGCTACTATAGTCCATAAATCTTCTTCCTTAGCCTCAATTAATGGTTTGCGATTGAAATAATAATTCCGACTTTTAACAAACATGAAAATGTTCTCGTAGCTGCGCCGTGGCCTATCCAACACCTTTTCAGGAAGGCTATGCTTACGATACCAAATAATAGGACTGCGTAGAACCCACCCACGTTCCGCCATTTCCGTAGCAACTCGCCAAGGCATACCTATTATAGTTTTAGGACGCAGACCAATACCCAATCCTCCACTTTTATCAACGGCTCTTAAACCGAGGCGACGTTTACGACTTTTAGGATCTGGACCTTGAGGTAAGCCTTTGCCCGAATAGTAAGTATCACCTAAATTCAAAAACAAAACACCATCATTAGCTAATACGCGGCGCGCTTCATCCATTGTGTCGGCGATAGCTTTTACGTACTGACCAACTGTGTCTTCTTGTCCTAGCTGGCCTGAAACTTCATAATCACGTAGCCAATAATAAGGAGGAGACGTTACTATACAGTTATAACTTTCTGTAGGCAACGTCTTCAAAACTGAACAAGCATCGCCATTGTGAACTTTCCACATCACTTCAAGCTGAGTAGCACCGTACCACTCAGTAATTTTAGTCTCCAAAATTTCTGCCGTAGTAGTATATTCTAATTGCGTAATAATATCTATATCATTCATGCTATAAAGTCCCATCTCGTGCCCCGAACAGCACCCGGCCCAGCCGCACCTGGGTTGCGCCTTCGCGGATGGCCGCCTCGAAGTCGGCGCTCATGCCCATGCTCAGAGTGGGCCAGGCCAGGTCCGGGTGCGCGGCGGCGAGCGCAGAGCGCAGGGCACGCAGGGCGGCGAACTGGCGGCGGGCGGCGGCCTCCGTCAAGCCGGGCGCGCCCACGGTCAGCAAGCCCTGCGGGGCTAAGTACGGACAGGCGCGCAGCCCGTCGGCTAACGCCGCTACATCCACGGGAGCCACGCCGCTCTTGCCGGCCTCGCCACTGATATTCACCTCGATCAGCACCGGCAGCGGCGCGGCGGCAGGAGCATCGGTCGCGCGGTGGCGATCCAACGCTTGTGCCAGGTCCAAGCGATCCACCGTCTGGATCGAGTCGAAAAACAGGGCGGCGCGCCGCGCTTTATTGCGCTGCAAGGGTCCGATCAGGTGTAGCTGGATGCCGGTGCGCGGGAGACCATTCGCCGCGACTCCTGCCCCAAGAGGTTCTGCGAAATGCGTTAACGCCTCTTGCACGCGGTTCTCGCCAAAGTCGGTGATGCCGCACGCTCGTACCGCAGCGATGCGATCCAGGGGCTGCGTCTTGGTCACGGCGACCAGCGTTACCGTGGCCGGATCACGACCGGCAGCGGCGGCGGACCGGGCGATGCGCTCGCGGATCACGGCTACGTTCGCTACGATGTCTACCGCAGCGGCAACGTCAGCCCCCATCGGGCAAGCCCAGGAAAGCGACAAAGCGCCCCGCCGCCCCCGCTTCGGCGCGATGCGAGTAGAAGCGATCCGTGTGTTCGGCGGTACACACCCCCTCGATATGGATGTTCTGCGCGCGCAGCCCGGCCAGCAATAGTGCTCGGCGGTTGGCCTGCCAGAGATCTAGGAATACCTTTTCGTCGCTGTCCGGTTCCGTTTTAGGCAGCCCCCGGCGATCTTGCCAGGCGGCGCGGCGGCGGCTCCAAATCAGCAGCGGTGGCGCGCCCTCCCACTCGTCATCGGCGGCGGGGTAGGCATCGCGTATCGCTTCGATCACCTCGCCTTTGACTTCGTAACAGCAAGGGCCGATGCTGGGACCGATGACCGCGTGGCAGGCGGTCGGGTCGGTACCGAAAGCCTCCTGCATGGTTGCCAGGGTGCGCGCCGCGATCCGCCCGGCGGTGCCCTTCCAGCCCGCGTGGGCCAAGCCGACGGCGGGCGTCTGCGGGTCGTAA
>JBBRPH010000043.1:0-48496 GCA_038228295.1 Chloroflexia bacterium
GCTGGATGGCGCGGGTATGGCGCACCGTGCTCTTGGCCCGCGGGGCCTGGTTAGAAGAGGTAGTCATAGGGCTATTCTACCAAAAAGGGCCGCAACGCGCCCTTGACAAGGCGGCAATGCCCTTAACTTGTAGCTGATGCACTTAGCCACAGTAGACTCTGTTGGGTAATTCCCCGCAACTGCCTGATCGGTGCCTGTCCCCAGGTGCCAACCAAGCGTGATCAACCCATTACCCAACAGAGTCTCATACGGCGAGGTCTGGTCATGGTCAGTTGATCGCCCGCCACCTCATACTCATAGAGATTATCACGGACGAACTGAATTGCAGATTTATTGACTCGGAGCGTCAGTTCATCGCCATTGAACTCGGCGCAGTGTTGGGTGGGCCTCCTGAGCCAGCAAGGCACATCTACTCTTGCGGGTGCAGCACAATCTTCCCACGCGTGTGGCGCTCGGCGAGTCTGCGATAGGCATCATGCACCCGGTCTAGCGAGTACACAGCGGCGATGGGTATATCAAGCTCGTCGCCTCCGGCGAGCTTGGCCAGATCCTGTAAGGCTGGCGCGCCTCCGGCCTGGTTCGTGCCCAGCGTCTTCACGCCTTTTTCCTGTGCGACCTGGAAGTCAACCACGGTGTTGATGCGTTCCTTGGGCACGCTCAGGGCCAGCGCGAGGTCGATGTAGCCGAAGCCGACAGTATCGATGAACGCGTCGATCCGCTTGCCGTCGGCCGCCACGCGGATGCGCCCCTCTTGACCATCGCCGTAGACCGCGCGGATGATACCGTGGTCCTGATCCAGCCCCCGTTGTCCGGGCGAACCAGACCGATCACCCTTGCGCCGGCGCGTTTAGCCAATTGCGCGGCGACGATGCCTACGCCACCGGACGCGCCCGCCACCACGACAAGCTCCCCTTCTTTGGGTTCCACGGCCTTCACGCTGCTCAGACCGGCCATTGGGGTCACGTAGAGGGAACCAGCCACGTCCCACGACAGCTCCTCCGGCTTTGGAATGAGTTGCGCGGCTGGGACGGCAACGAGCTGGGCATGAGCCAACCAATCCTGGGACCAGCCGAGCACCGCATCACCGACCGCGACACCCTGCGTGCCCTTGCCCACGGCGACCACCTCACCGGCCAGATCGCGGATTGGCACGAACGCCTGGCTCCCGCTTAGTGCTGCCAGCGCGCCGGGGTTGATGCAGGTTGACCGGACCCGCACCACCACATGGCCTGGCGCGGCCTCCGGGTCGGGAATGTCGACGATGTAGATTTGATCGATACCGCCGTAGCGGTCATAGCGTACTGCGCGCATATCCTTGTCCTTTCAGGCCTGGTCACTAGACCTAGCTAATCTGCCACCCCCTTTTTGCGGACCGCCTTCACGAGTTTACTGTAACGTAACACACCTGGACTCAGCCGACGGGCCCCGCGCCACTTTCGGTGATCCGGATTTGGTATCGTGCGTGGACGGCTCCGAACCGTCTGACCAACCAGGCACGGCTTCACCGAAAGTGGCGCGGAGCCCGTCGGCTGAGTCTAGGTTTGGCCGGGGTCACCAAAACCGCCTGAGAACCAACTAAAGTGCGTAAGCCCCAGCAGGTTGTGGCTAGATGTGCTATGAATTATCCACCGCACAGGGGGCAGTACTAAAATTCTAGAACCACATTATCTTGTGGCCCCTTAAACGAATCCGCCACAACTCTGTATGGTTCTAATTAGTTGCAACAAAGCCGTTGCCGTGCTCGAGGTGACGTGCCGGAGGGCAGCGGACACCTGGGGTGTCAGCCGGCCGGGGAGATTGCCGCCTTCAGGATGTCCCGTACCGACATCGGCGGTCGGCCGATGAGGTGGGCGAGTGTCGGGTCGACGTGCGCGAAGTCGCCGCGTCGGCCGGCGGCGAAGAGGCCCACGAGCATATCGGCGGCCGGCTCGGGAACGCCGTGCGCAACCAGCCCCGCCCGGTACGCGGTGTCCGACACCACCACCCGCCGGATCGCGCGGCCGGTCAGCTCCGAAGCGATTGCGGCGAGGCCGGTCATATCGACCGCTTCAGCGGCCGTGAGGGGGGGGGTCACGCCGTCGAGGCTGTCCTCGGTCAGGGTGATCGCCGCAACCTCGGCCAGGTCGGCGTGAGATGTCCAGGCGACCGGCCCGTCCTCCGGCACGGCCAGCTCGCCCGTTTGGAGCGCAGCAGCGAGTAGCATGGCCGCCGTGGCGGCGTAGAAGCCGTTGTGCAGGGCTGTGAACGGGATGCCCGCGTCGCGCAGCGCCGCCTCGGTGGCGGCGTGGTCGCGCATCGGCGGGACCGGTGAGGACGAACTGGATCCCATGTGGCTGGTGTAGAGGATCCGGCGGGTGCCGGCCGCCTTGGCCGCAGCGATTGCGGTGTGGTGCTGGTGGACCGCCGTCTCGCCCAGACCGTTGCTCGAGACGATGAGCACCTGCGCGGCGCCCTCGAAGGCGTGGGCGAGGCTCGCGGCATCGCCGAAATCACCCCGGCGGACGCGGATGCCCCGCGCTGCGAGTTCCTGCGCCTTCTCCGGGTCACGTACGCTCACGCCGATCTGCCCGGCGGGGACGAGTTCAAGCAGTCGCGCAACGACCGCCCGGCCGAGCCGGCCGTTGGCTCCGGTGACAATGATCATGAAAACCTCCAGGTGTTCGAGTGGACTTGGGAGTCCATGTGAAATGCCTATTCGCTGGGCTGTATACCCCGCGCTTTGGCGCTAGTTAACGGCCGAACTTCACACCAAGTCCGGCCAACCGCTTGATCCTCTCCGCCTGCGCTCCATCTGTGAGGGGGCCGGTGCCAAGCAGTTCAGTGTTGTTATCAATGGTAATTATACATTGTTTCCAGAGATAACACAAGACAAGGCGCAGGTCTTTTGTGCCTGCCCATTTCTTGCCACAGCCCTACAGCGGTGTGCTATAATGGACTCTATGACAGAACAGACTAGGGCCGTGCGGGAGCGCATTATGCGTGCGACTGCCGAACTGCTGGCCCACGGCGGGCGGCAGGCGGTATCCAACCGGGCAGTGAGCGCCGCTGCCGGGGTGCAAGCGCCCACCATCTACCGGCAGTTCGGCGATATGCAGGGGCTGCTTGACGCAGTCGTGCGCGAGACCTTCGCCGGGTACGTGCGCCAGAAGACCAGCCGCGCGCACACCGACGACTCGATCGAGGAACTACGGAGCGGGTGGGATCTGCATGTGGCCTTTGGGCTGGCCCACCCGGCCGTGTATACCCTCATCTACAGCGACCCTATAGCCATGGCCGACGCGCCGGCCTCACGCGATGCCTACGCGATCCTGCACGGGCTAGTGGACCGGGTCGCCCAGGCGGGGCGGCTCCGGGTGAGCGTGCCCCACGCCGCACGCCTCATCGCCGCCGCTGGGGAAGGGGTGACGCTCGCGCTGATCGCTACCCCGCCGGCGGCACGCGACCTGCGTCTGTCCGCCACCATGCGCGAAGCGGTGATCGCGGCGATCACCAGCGCCCCGACCTCGGACGGTGGCCCTGACTCGGGGCCCGGCCCGGAGCGAGTGGCGGTGCGCGCCGTGGCCCTGCACGCTGTGCTCGCCGAGGCGCCCGGCATCCTCTCCCTGGCCGAGCGGCGCCTGCTCGATGAGTGGCTTGACCGGCTGGCGGGCGCGGCGGGCGGACGTATACTTGACAGCCCAGATCGCGCCGTATGAGACGCTGTTGGTTAATACGTCAGCACTGCCTGGCTGCTCCCTGCCGAACGCAGTATGCCCCGCACGCTCGAGGAATTAACCAACAGCGTCTCATACGGCGCGATCTGGTCCACAGTAGAACCGCCGACTGTTAAGCACGGAAAAGTTATGCTGTCGGGCGCGTGAGATTGGACCACGGGCGCGCAGCGGCAATCAAATCGCTGCGATCCGCCCCTAACTGATCAATCAGTTGCGCAGTGGTGCATTCAGTGACAGGCTTATCCGTGCCTAGCTTCGCCGTCGGTTAACCGGACTGCTCCCACCGTGCGGGCCGGCAGGAAGCTGACCTGGAGAACCAGCTGCTCCCCGGCAGCCCGCCGCCGCGTAATCTCGGCCAGGTCGCTCTCCTGCAGACCGGCTACGTACTGTGCCGAGATCGAGGATCGCCCCGTCGCTGGGGTGGCAGCAGCGAATGACGCCAAGTGATCGACCTGCCGCCCCCCGCGCTGGAAACCGTCGCGCAGCGCGGCGAAGCGGTTTGCTGCCCGGCCTGTGGGCAGACCACCGGTGCCCCCTTCCCGCCGGAGGCCGCCGAGCCGGTGCAGTACGGGCCGCGCCTCAAAGCCTTGGGCGTCTACCTGGGCAGCTAGCAGTTGTTGCCCTATGAGCGCACCGGGGAACTGCCGGCCGATCTCTTCGGGCGGCGCCCAGCGGCCCCGCAAAGTGCCGCCGCCGAGTTGGCACCGGTCGCGGAGCAGATCCGCAAGAGCTTGCAGGCGGCGGAGGTGATCCATTGCACCGAGACGGGGCTGAACGTGGGGGGGAAACGGCAGTGGTTGCACGTGGTCAGCACGGGGCGGTGGACCCGCTACCAAGCGCACAAGAAGCGCGGGCAGGAAGCCGGGCAGGCGCTGGGGGTCTTGCCGGAGTTTCAGGGCACGGCCATGCACGACAGCTATGCCGCTACTGGGTCTATAGTTGTGGCTATGCCCTCTGTAACGCCCCTCATTTGCGGGAGTTGGCCGCCGTCACGGAACAGGGCGGGCAGACGTGGGCTGCGCAAATGAAGGATTTGCTGGTGGGCAGCAAAGAGGTAGTGAGCGCGGCGCGAGCGGGCGGGCAGACGGCGCCGGCGTCGGAGGTGCAGGCGAATTTTGCGGCGCGGTATCGGGGGTTGATCAAGGAGGGGTTGGCGCTCAACCCGGCGCGGCCGCCACCCGCTCGCGCCGCGCCGGGGCCGGGTGAAGCAGAGCAAAGCGTACAACTTGCTGGTGCGCCTGCGCGACCGCGCGGCGGAAGTGTTGCGGTTCATGGCGGACTTGCGGGTGCCGTTCGACAGCAACCAGGCGGAGCGGAACCTGCGCATGGACAAGGTGCAGCAGAAAATATCGGGCTGTTTTCGCAGTTCGGAGGGGACGCAGGCCTTCTGCCGGATTCGCGGTTACCTCTCCATGTTGCGCAAACAAGGCAGCCAAGTATTCACCGCACTTGAGCAGGTATTCCGTGGCGACCCTCCTCTGCCATCCCTATCAGGCTGAATGGTTACAGGAATGTTGAAATTTGTGTTCATGAAAAGTGCCGCATGATCCTCCCCAAAGATCGCGACCCGCGCTTCATCACCCTCCGCCGCGGGGGGACGCTCACGGATTCAGACCATCACCTGCTCGCCGCGTGGGCGGCCGCGTGTGCGGAGCACGTCCTGCACCTCTTCGAGTCGGCACAGCCGGCGGACGCACGGCCGCGTCACGCGATTGAGCAGGCGCGGGCCTGGGTGCGCGGCGAGATCCCGATGTCCCAGGCCCGCGCGGCGGCTGGTGCGGCGAACGCGGCGGCCAGGGATCTGCGCGGAGCGGCGCGCCATGCCGCGTATGCGGCCGGGCAGGCGGCGGCGGTCGCGCACGTCGCCGCGCACGAACTCGGTGCCGCAGCCTACGCGATCAAAGCCGCACGCGCAGCTGCGCCTGAAGGCGAGGGCGCGCGGACCGGCCGGCGCGAGTGCCGCTGGCAGCGGGACCAACTGCCGGAGGCGATTCGCGATCTGGTCCTGGACGATCAGCGGTTACGCAACGACATCTGCTGGTCGGTATTCGACGGCTGAGGAGCGACTGGCGTGGGCCGGCACGGCCCAAAAGATCGCGCGCAGCACCGCCTTTAAGGATGTCGCGTCGGCCAATGACATCATGGTCCGCAAACACCCCACCGGCGAATACACCACCCAGTATAAGCGCTTGCTGGGCGAACTGGTGGCGGTGATGGACGATCCGCTGCTGCGGGCGGCGGGCGCGGCCTCTGCTCACGGGCGATCTGGCCGGGGTCGCCGGCTAAAGGAGCGCGGTTCCATAGCCAAACGCACGCCGTCTAATCTGGCGTTTCTGACGAGTGCGCCCGCGCCGGCGAGGGGATCGACCCTGTTTGAGCACGGAGTCGCGCCGACCGCCCCCGTGCGGACCCTGGCGCTGGCCAATCTCGCGGATAATCCCTGGCAGCCCCGCACCAAATCGTGACGTTAGCCTTTGCGATGCGGCCTGTAACGCCGCCGGCCGCGGCCGCCCGCACCTTCAGCGATGTGCTACTGGACCATAGACCTGATCGATCAACGCTAGATCGTTGGCGGTTACAACTATTATTGCTAATCCCGGTCAAGCGCCGCGCGGGCAGCTACTCTCGCTGGAATCGACAGCACTGCCGGCGTGCTGAAAACCAGACCGGTCGCGTGGCGGAACTCCCATGCAGCTGGTACAGAAAAGCGGTTCTGGTTTACTCTGGGCCGGGTTCCGGTGCTGCTGAGGTCAGGAACTCCTCCGGGTTGCGATCAAACGCCTTCTTGCAGCCGGCTCCACAGAAATAGTAGGTCTGTTCGCCAGGCGGCTGACTAAGCCCTGGGGATCGACGATCATATCACACACGACATCTTTGACCATGGTGCCTCCTTGCTCTTTGCGGCAGCGGGTGCCGAACATTCCGGGACGCATGGCGCCTCCCGCATCGCGGTGCTATGGAGTCAGGGCCGGGGCCCCGGCGCGGCAATCCTGGCAGATGCCAAAGAGACTAAAATGTTCCAGGCACGGCTGAAAGCCATGCTCCGTCGCTATAAACTCGCGCAACGGGTTCAGTGCCGCGTCCGGGAGTTCGCGGATCAGGCCGCAGCGTTTACAGATCAGATGGTGGTGCGGTGCTTCGACCAATTCGTAGGTCGCTTGGTTGCCGCCCATCTGGCTAATCGCCACCATACCCAACTCGGCCAGCAGTTCCAGCGTGCGATAGACCGTCGTTTTGTTGACATGGGGATACTGGGCCTGTACGGTGCTGAGAATCTGCTCGGCGTTGGTATGGCCGGGGTGCGCGGCGAGCGCCTCCAAGACCATGAAGCGTTGCGGCGTCAGCCGCACCCCACTACCGACGAGCCGCTCCTGATACGGGGCCAGACGTGTCTTATCCATGCGTGGTGCCTCCCGGTTGGTGCCCCGGCGCACGCGCCGGGGCAGGTGTATGCCTGCTACAGTAACGATCCCGTCGTGGTAGGGATATGGGCGGTCATGGGGTGCGCATGGTCGTGCCCCGTGCCTTGATCGTGCAGGTGTTCATGGATCAGATTGGCACGGATCAGCAGGTCGTGATCGGCCAAAATGGTGGCGGTCGGACCATCCGCCAGGATGCGCCGATCTTCGCCGATCACAATCACGCGCTGGGCGATAATCGGCACGATTTCGAGTTCGTGCGTGGTCGTGATGATGGTTTTGCCCGCCTCGCCCAATTTGCGGATCAGGTTCACCAGCACCCACTTGGTGCGCGGGTCGAGCGACGCGGTCGGCTCGTCTAGCAGAATCACCTCTGGGTGCAGGGAGAGCACCGCTGCGATAGCCGCCCGCTTTTTTTCGCCACCCGATAGCTCAAACGGCGCACGGCTCGCCAGGTGAGTGATCTCCATTTGCGCCAGCGCCTCGTCACAGCACGTCGTCACTTCGGCGGGCGGCAAGCCGAGCTGCAAGGGGCCGAACGCCACATCGTCCCGCACCGTCGCGCTGAAGAGTTGGGTGTCGGGGTCCTGGAAGACCAGGCCGACAGCGCGGTGGAAGCGGAAGCTGTCCTCGCCTGCGGCGATCGCGGCAATGTCGCACCCCATCGCGCGCATCGTGCCGGCGGAAGGTCCGTAAATGCCGTCCATCAGCTTCAGCAGCGTGGATTTGCCACTGCCGTTTGCGCCGAGCAGCGCCACCTGTTCGCCGGGATAAATGTCGAGGTCAATGCCGTCCAGCGCCGTGTGCCGGCCGGCATACCGATAGCACACGCCGCGCAAATGGAAAAGCGGTTCGACCGTTCCGGGGCCGTTGCTATTCACGCGATTACCCTCCCCAACAGCCCCGCGCCCACGGCCAGCACCAGCGCACTGCCCACCGCCAGCCAATCCGGCGGGGTCATGCGATAGGTCTGGTGAGTATGCACCCGACCGGTAAAGCCGCGCGCCATCATCGCGCTGTAGACATCATTACTCATCTTGAACGAACGGTTCAGCAAGCTCATCATCGCGCCGCTGATCCAGCGGCGGTGTTCCGCGCCATTGGTGCGCCCGACAGTGCGGCTTTTGCGCGCTTCAAACAGGCTGTTCATGGCGTGCAAAAACAAAAAGATATAGCGGTAGGTCATGGACAGCAGCAGGATGAACACCTGCGGCACCCGAAACGCTTGGAGACTCTTGAGCACATCGGCCCACTGCGTCGTCAGCACCAGCAAGACCGCCAGCGACACGCTGACCCCCACGCGGGCCACAAACACCACCGCGCCCAGCAGCCCGGCAATGGACGGCGCGATATGCAGCGGTCCCAGCGCCAGATCGAACAGCCGGGGGCCACTGGCGAAAAAGATCGACGGAATGATGACCACTCCGGCGAAAAACGGGATGCCGACCCAGACGCGGCGCACAAAGAAATCGAACGGCACGCGGCTGGCCCAGGCCGCCGCCAGGATCGCGCCATACAGCAGCACCAAGACCAGCAGCGAATTGGCGAGGCCGGCCGCCAGCACCAGCACCACAAACATCCCCATTTTGGCGCGCGGATCCACCCGTTGCAGCCAGCCCGGCCGACGCGCGTGTTCTTCGGTGAACACGGCGCGCTCAATCGAACCGGCAATGCCGGCGACGGTATGTTCAAACCAGCCGATATGGCCTTCCGGTGCGCTGCTCTGCTGGGGGGTACTCATACCGTACTGGTCTCCGTTCCATCGTGTCCCGGCCGGCGCAACAGGCGCGCCAGGCCCAGTGTCGCCAGAGCG
Organism: Chloroflexia bacterium; assembly: GCA_038228295.1. Lineage (GTDB taxonomy): Bacteria > Chloroflexota > Chloroflexia > QHBQ01 > JAICKM01 > JAICKM01. Next base: position 8,946 of record JBBRPH010000043.1, read on the forward strand.
AGGACCAGGATACCAATGATGCCGCTGATCTCGTAGCCGATGGCCGTTTGCCAGAGCGCGGCATTGGCATCGTTGAAGAACGGCAACGGCACGTTATAGCCGGCCAGCGGAGCGCTGAAAAAGCCCGACATATCCTGTAACCCTTTGGGCACATAGCCAAACGCTTTTTTCACGTCGTCAGGGCTGCCCTCGCCGTAGGCAAAGCCGGGCGCGATCAGGCCCAACGGAGCCAGGACGGCAATGGCGGTGAACGCGGTGCCGATGCCCTTTAGGCGTTGCGGTAGCACAAAGCGCACCAGCGGAATGAGGATCGCCGCGATCACGCCGACAATCAGCAGCATCGTCGCCACATCGGCCCAGTTGACTTGCGACCAGTCCGCACCGAACAGGTGGCCCACGTCGCCGCCGCCGGTGATCAGCCCGCCAAGCGCCAGCACGATCACACCGACCAATGCGCCTCCGACCACAATCTGCCAGATCGGGCGGCTAATCGCCTGACCTTCGGCAATGTCGGCTCCGGCGACGGTACGCATCCCGGTCAGGTACTCCGGGTGTTGCTTTTGCAAGTAGGCCACACCCAGGGCGGTAATGATCGACTCGACGATAGAAGCGCCGAACATATGCGCTAGCAGCATCGCGGGGAGCGCCTCCCCGAAGCCGTAAGGGCTGTAGAGGGCGTGGCCCGCTACGTCATGGAACAGCACCGGCTGGAGGCCCAGTTCCAGGCCCACGGCCAACGCCGCCACGGTAATCCCGACGTACGACCCGATGCCGGCCGCCCAGACCCGCCGCGACGAAAGGAGCGGGGCGCGCCCGGCGATCAACTTATAGGTCCAGTAGCCGACGAAGGGCAGGATGATGCCCATGTTCAGGCAGTTGGTGAAGATGGCAAGAATGCCGCCGTCGCCGAAGAAGAGCGCCTGGAGAATCAGGGCCAAGCTGACCCCGATGATGGCGGCCCACGGGCCGAGCACGATGGCGATCAACGTGCCGCCCACCCCATGCGCGGTGGTGCCGCCGGGCACGGGCACATTGAACATCATAATCGTGAAACTGAGCGCCGCGAAAATGGACAGCAGCGGCACGGTGCGATTGTTGAGGACGGCTTGAACCCGCCGGCCGGCTAATCCCCAGATCGGCACGGTTACCACGCCGGTGCCCAGCGAAAAGAGCGGGCTGAGGTAGCCATCAGGAATGTGCATTGCTTTCCTCCTTTGGGTGCCTGCGCGCCAGGAGCAACCCAGGTGGGCCGGCAGATCGCTCCGGCCGATCCGCCTACTGTTGCTGGTCGTTTCTTTTGCATACCGTTGCAGTTTATTTTAATGGTTTACGCCGGCGCTGTCAACTGGAGCCGCGTCGGCGGTCCCGGCTGCCTGGCAGGCGGGGCACACCCCGACCAGGGCGAAATGGTCGAAGCAGGGTTGAAAGCCATAACCTGCCGCACCTGCTCCCGCAACGGATCGAGGAGGCTAGCGGGCACCGCCAGCTCCTGATCGCATTCTTTGCAGCGCAAGTGGTGATGCCGGTTTTCGCGTAGCTCGTAGACAGCGGAGCGCCCGCCCTGGTGGATCACGGCCACGAGACCCTGCTGGGCCAACGCTTCGAGCGTGCGATAGACGGTGGTCTTGTTGAGGTGCGGGTAGCGCGCATGCACCGCCGCCAACACGGTATCGGCCGTGATGTGCCCCGGCTGCGCGACTAGAACCTCCAAGACCATTTGCCGCTGTGGGGTGGAGCGTAACCCTACGGCGATCAGTTGATCCGTCATTCGTGTCACTCGTTCATCTACCGTAGCTCCCGACCTCTTCTCAAGGCAACTGGTTGCAAGTTCCTTAAGTTGCATTGATTATACCCTGAGATCACCGGCAGATCAAGTACCTCCGGGCTACCTCGGCGCAGAGATCCTAAATGCGCGCCGTGCGGCGGCACACGGTCCCCCCGGCGGGGCGCCGTAGGGCTGAGATCACCCCGGCGGCGTGGCCCGGTATCGGCCGGCACGACCGCAGCGCGGAAGACTGCCCTATTGCCCAAGACACACAGCACCTGCCGGCGGTTATCCTGCCGGAGTTGCACCGCGATCAGCGCATCGTGTTGGAACTTAACTTATGGGCACGGCATGAGTCACGCGCAAGTGGCGGCCTATTTGGGGGTGCCGCTGGGCACCGTTAAAACACGCACGCGCAGTGGAATGTTGCGGCTGCGGGGTATGCTGGAAGCACAAGGCGGGCGTTCCGATGACGTGCGCTGGTGACCGGTTCCTAGCTGTCGCTTGTGGGTCGTTGGGTCCGTCAGGACTGGGGCGCGGGCTGGTGCCAGGGAGTGAAGCGCCGGAGGGTGCCGGTGAGAGTGACTTCCCGCTCCAGCGCCTGCTGCACCTCCGGCGGCAGATGCTCGCGCCGGTACTGCGTGGTTTTGCTAGCGCCGTGATCACATTTTTGATTTCAGCCGCCAGGCTATAGCTGCCGTCGACCGGCACGCAGACCACTAATCCCGCCGCGCGAGCTTCTACGTTTTCGTGCGTAACGGCGACCGCGAGCCACACCGCTTGCCCGCGTGAGCGGCAGTGGATCGCGATCCAGCCCGGCTCCCCGTCGGTCACTGCCAGTCCACTGACGGCCGTAATGCCGCGTCTGATCTCCACTGCCGCCGCCTGATAGCCTGCATCCGTGGCCTAGGCCAGGGGGGATTTGCCCGGAGGAGGGTGCCGCGGTGTGGCGGCCCGCCATTGAGCGCCAGGGTACAAAACTCGGTCCACATCTGGCCCCAGGTAACAGGCGGTCACCCCCAGCCAGGCCAGACAGAGCACCGTGCCCACTACATCCACCAGAGCATCCACCGCCCATACTTCATGAAACTGGACCGTGCTGACGGTCGTCCCATGCACCTGCGCTTCGGCGACGACCGGCGTCTGGAAGACGGCCACCGCTTGATCCTGGATCGCTGTGGGGAGGGCACTGTCGCGTAAGATCGCGACAATATCTACGAGCCGGCGGTGGGGCTGCGGCGGGCCGGCCAGATGGGCGCGGCACGCGGTGCCCCGCAAGCCGTATTGCCAGGTGGCGAGGGCTTCCAGCCGATAGCCGCTGATCGGCAGCATCGCCGGCCCGCTCGCTAATACCGCCGGGGGTACGCCGGCATCGATCAGCGCGCCCAGTAGCATATCGCCACTGACTCCGGCAATCGGATCGAGCAACGCGAACGGGGTAGGGGCCATTGCACTAAGTACAATCAAATAAATTCTGTGGCATGTACGCCAATCGCCGACAGCAGACGCTGAGGCTGTTGATTATAGCGCGCAAAGAACTCCTGCCCGGCTTTTAGCAAAGCTTGCATACTGGCAAACAATTCGCCATGCGTGACCTCGCGCCGAAAGTGCCGCCACTGGGACAGCAGTATTAGTCGTGTTCGGCTTCATAGGTGAAGCGCTGTTTACCGAAGAGCGGACTGCGGGCATCCCAATCCGGCAGGAGGCTATACGCCCGGATCCCAGCGGCCTCAATCGCGGTCCCATTCATTCTCCGTCGTCCCATACTTGGTAGCGCCCGTGCCGTGCTAGAGGTCGCAAATGCCGGCGAAAACAGACCCACCAGAGCAAGTCAAGCAGCGGCTGATTGTCCATGACTTCAGACGGGGTGACCAGTGTATTGCGGATGATGCGTGCTTTGCCGCCATCGATGACATAGTGGGTGTGGTAGCTCATGTGGACCCCACCGCCCTTTTTGTGCATCAAGGTGGCATCCGGATCGGTCATATTGACCCAGCGATCGGCGAGTCGCTGGTAATACCCGTGCGTCTCTGCACGATCCGGGCGACCCAGGCGGGTGATCCAGTCGGGCGTTGGTACGGGCGTGGGAGGGATGACGGAGCTATCCGGCCACTTACTCGCCAGGGATAACACGGCGGAAGCCGCTTCGCTGGGCGACAGGGACGCAACGGTCTCGGCGGTGGGGAAGCGGGTCGCCAGATGCCGCTGCGTGGCCGCGACAAAGAAGCGCGGCAGCAGGGCATCCTTGTCGGCATACGCGTCTACCTGGGTGCCGTCAAAGTAGAGTTCCTGGCTCCAGGCCAGCCCGGCTTGCCGGCACTGCGCGATCACGTGGTCGAAGAACCGCCGGAAGGTGGCGACTCCGTAGCGCTCGCGAATGCGGGTCAAGCTGGAATGATCCGGCAGGGGCTGGTCAAGATCATAGCCGAGGTACCAACGCACACTCAGGCGGTCGGCCGCCACCGCCACCAATTGGCGCTCCGCGCGGATCCCCGCGAAGAACATGCTGAGTTGGAGTTTAAAGAAGACCACAGGAGCAATGGACGGGCGGCCGCCGGCGGCATAGAACGGGGCGACCAACGCGCGAATGAAGGCGCGATCCAGGGTTTTATGCCAATGGCGGTAGAAATGGTCGCGCGGCACCAGATCCGCAAGCGAGCGGTGGGTCAGGGGCGCGAACACCCGAGCTTTACTCCCCATCATAGGTGGCGGTCTCCTTTGTGCTAACGCATGGCCGCTACTAGCCTACTACGATCCAGCGCTTCGTGCAAGGGGGTTTCAACAAGCTGGGTAGTTATCCTGCGCCGCTGAAGCTAATTTTGCCCGGCAGATCGCAGTTTAGACGGGCCACGGTTCTCCGCCGGCGATCCGCCACCAGCGGATATTTCCTCGTTATCCTGCGCATGGTCCGCCTGCATCGCTAGTTATCCTGCGCGTTAGAGCTTTCCGCCGGAAAGCTCAGTACCGGCCAAAGGCGTGACAAATGTCATGCCCGCCCCTGCGAAACCGTGACCCGGGTCATCGCCGCTGGGCGCGGCCTTCTGCTATAATGGGCGGTAGCCCGGTTCCTTGGGAGGTGCCACCGATCTTACCCCGTCTGCTCGCGCCCGGCAGCGTCCGGCGGCTGCTCCTACTCGTCACCAGTCTCACGCTGGCCTATCAGAGCCTGCTGGGGGCTCTCGACGCGTGGGTGTTTCCCTGGCCGCCGCTGCCCGGCGGCTATTACGCCCTCAACACGGCGGCCCCGTTGGGCGTCCTACTGGGGGACCTCCGGCCGCCGCTTAAGGCCCGGCTGGGGCGCGCCTTTTTGCCCCTCATGATCGGCGTGCTCGGGCTCGCGCCCCTGGTGAGCACCTACCTGCTGGTGCCGCCCGCCGTGCGCGCCGCGCGGCCCCTTGGCGGGGCCCTCGCCACGGAAGGCTTGGTGTTACGCATCCTGCCCGTGTTGGCACTCGTCCTAGTGCTGACGGCCTTACACTACCGCTGGCCCCCGGTGGTGGGCTATAGCCTAGGCCTCGCCGTTGTGCAGGGCGCTTTGTTGCTCCACGGCACCGCCGGGCTGCGCAGCGCGATCGCGGCCCCCCGCCGGGCCGCCTGGTCCTCACCCCCCTCGCGGTCCCCCTGGCCGTGCTGAGCATGCAAACGCTCGGCTTTCTGCTGGTCGGGACCGTGATCAGTGTGCTCATGCACCATTATCGAGCGCAACAAACGGCCCTCGACGGGGCGAATCAGCGCTTGCGCCAAGCCGCCGGCACGCTCGAAAGCCTGACCATCAGCCGGGAACGCAACCGGATGGCGCGCGAACTCCACGACACGCTGGCCCACACCCTGAGCGGCCTGATTGTGCAGTTGGCGACCGTCAACGCCTACTGGGAGATTGATGCGGAACTCGCACGCACCTTACTGTGCGCGGCCGAGGTCACCGCGCGCCAGGGCTTGCAGGACACCCGCCGGGCGCTGACCACGCTGCGCGCGAGCCCGCTGGAGGATCTGGGCCTGGCGCTGGCTCTGCACGCCCTGGCGACGGCGGCGGCGGAGCGCGCGCACCTCGCGCTGGAGCTGCGGTTGCCCGCCCAGGTGCCGCTGCTGGCGCCCGAGGTCGAACAGGGGATCTACCGGGTGGCCCAGGAAGCGCTAGCCAATGTGGTCTATCATGCCCGCGCGCGGCGCCTAGGGGTGACGTTGGTCGGCGACCCGCCGACGCTACGCCTCGTGATCCAAGACGACGGGGTGGGGTTTGATGTGCACGCGCCGGTGAGCGCCGGGCATTTCGGGTTGGCCGGGATGCACGAGCGCGGGCAGTGGATCGGGGCGCAGGTGCGGCTGCAGAGTGCGGTGGGCGCGGGAACCACGGTGGAACTGGTGCTGGAACTAGGGATGCGCGAAGGAGAGCCGGCATGAAAATCGTGATTTGTGATGATCAGGCGATCGTGCGCGAGGGGCTGGCGCTACTGCTGAAGTTGGACCCGGCGATCGAGGTACTGGGGCTGGCCGCCGATGGGGCGGCGGCGGTGGCCTTAGTGGCGCAAACCCAGCCCGATCTGGTGTTGATGGACCTGATGATGCCGGGGATGAACGGCATTCAAGCTACCCGGGAAATCCGGATGCGCTTCCCGGCAACGGCGGTCCTGGTGCTGACGACCTATGACGCCGATGAATGGGTCTTGGACGCCTTGCGGGCGGGGGCGGCGGGCTATCTGTTGAAGGACAGCCCCCGGGAGGACGTGCTGCGGGCGATCAAAGGCACGCTCGCGGGCCGGACCTACCTGGATCCGGCGGTGGCGGGCAAAGTGGTTGATCGTGCGGCGGGGCGGGGGGCGGCCCCGGCGCGGCTCAATGCGGCGCTGACGGAGCGGGAGCAGGCCGTCTGGCGGCTATTGGGGCACGGCGCTACGAACAGCGAGATCGCTGCGCACCTGCACCTGGCCGAGGGCACGGTGCGCAACCTGGTGAGCAGTGTGCTGACGAAACTGGGGGTGGCCGACCGCACGCAAGCGGCGCTGTTGGCGATCCAGCACCGGCACGGGGAGTAGCCGCCCCTCGAAACACATGACAAATGTCATGCCCGCGCGCCCCCAACGCATGATCCCCGTCATGGGGGGCCGCGCCCCCGCTTTGCTATAATCAAGGAGTAGCCCTGGTGCCCTCCGCGTCGCTGGGGCGCGCCCCACCCCTAGTGTTCGCATTCTAACCTGTAACACGGCCGCCGATCAGCATTCCAGGATCGGCGGCCGCTCGTCCCTGTATAGTGAAGTGAAGGAGTAGCTCTGTGCAAAAGCAGCGTTGGCCTATTCGGGCGGCCGTATTATGCGGCGTGGCGGCGCTCGGCGGGGGGGCCAGTGGGTGGCGGCGCACCCTGCCGCGGTCCTGGCCCCCCGCCGGGCGGATCAAGCGCGGCCCACCCTGCACCCGACAGCGGTACGCTTGGCTCCTCCAATGCCTTTATGAGCATCAGCCCGGAGGTCGTCAGCAGCACCACCAGCAGTGCTGTGGGTCTGGTCCTTTCCGGCTTCACGGCCGGGGAAATCTTGAATTACTACCTTAACGGAGCGCTCGTAGGGTTGCCTACGGTGGATAGCAACGGCCGGTTGAACGAGACCCTCAGCTCCGGTAGCACCCTGGGCTATAACACCATCGAGGCGGTCGGCCAGAGCAGTAGGAAGCGCACCGGCGGCGTATACCGCGTGCAGGATGCCGCCGCTCCCGTACCGGGCCTTGCTATTGCTCCGCATGCCGTCAACAACAACGACAGCGGAACACTCCTGCTACTCGGCACCGGCTGGGCTCCCAATACCAGCATCACGCTGGCCCGTAACGGTGTCACGGTGGGCAGCGCCGCCAGCAACAGCGCCGGCTTCATCCTCAATCTCACCGTCACCGCCGGATCAGATACGGCCGCCGTCTACAGCGCCTATACCAGCACAACCGGCAGCGAGGTGGGGCAATCTATTGAGGAGCGCAGTGATGCCGGCACGCCGCCGGTGGGCGATCAGAACACTGCCCGTGCTTATGTCAACCCCGCCGTCATCAACACCGGCACGGGCGGCGCTGCCACTTTCACGGGCGAAGGTTTCACCGCCGGCGAAAGTGTGGCCTTCACCGGCTGTGGCAGCCAGACCTTGACCGCCAACGCGCAAGGAGCAGTCTACTCCTGGATTAATGTGTCGGGCAGCGGCACCAGCACCTGCACCATCACCGGGGCCACATCGGGGCGCACGGCCCACGCCACCGTCTACCGATCCAGCCGGGTGACCAACGTGCCGGGCGCGCTGGCGGCACCCGCCGACCTAGCGGTGGGAACGGGCAGCACCACCTTTGCATGGTCCGGCTTTCACTGGACGGCACCAGCAAAGGCACCTTCAGCCGGATGGGAGCGGACTGGGCGCGGCAACGGTCGCTGCGCCCAGCAGAGCCGGCATTCATGTTCTGAGTTATATAAACAGCGCCGGACAGGCGGCGGACGCGCCGCTGTATGTGGTGGCCGCACCGACCAGCACCCCGACCAGTACCAATACCCCGACCTTCACGCGCACCGCCACGCCAACGTTCACGCCGACGAATACCGCGACCCCCTCGCCGACCGCCTCGCCGACGTTCACGCCGACGGTCCCGCCGACCAACACCAATACACCGACGAACACCTCGATGGTCACGCCGACGGTCACCAACACGCCGACGAACACGCCGACCGCCAGCAACACGCCGATCAATACGCCGACGTTCACACCGACCAGCACTAATACGCCGATCAACACGCCGACGGCCACGCCAACCGGCACGCTGACCGCCAGCAACACGCCGACCGGCACGCTGACCGCCAGCAACACGGCGACGAACACGCCGACCGGCACGCTGACCACCATCGCCACAGGCACGGCGACCATGACCGCCCCCGCGACGGCTAGCCCCACTGCCACGGCGACGGCTAGCTCCACCGCCACGGCGACCGCGGCTATGACGGCCACGGGCACGGCCGCGACCACTAGCGTCGCCGGCACGGCCACGACGACCAGCGTCGTCGGCAGCGCCACCGCGACTAGCGTCCTCGGCACGGCCACGGTGACGCTGACCCCGGCGGCCGCCGACACCCCCTGCCCGATCCACTTCAGCGACGTGACCGACCCGCCGAGCTACTACTCCAGGGCGTGTACTACCTGGCCTGCCACGGCGTGATCTCCAGCTACAGCGACGGCACCTACCAGCCGTTCAACAACACCACCTGCGCCCAGATGACCAAAATCGTGACCCTCGCCTTCAACCTCGCGCTGGTGCCCCCGCCTGCAACGGGTACGTTCGCGGATGTGAATAACAGGAGCGTGTTCTATCAACTCATTGAGACGGCAGCGGCGCGCGGCATCGTGAGCGGCTACACCTGCGGCGGCGTGGATCCACAGACCGGCGCAAGCGAACCGTGCGACAGCGGCCGCCGGCCCTACTTCCGCCCGTCGGATTTCGTGACGCGCGGCCAACTGACCAAGATCGTGGTCAGCGGGGCCGGCTTCCCACTGCGCAACCCGCCCCCGCCGACCTTCACCGACGTGGCACTGAGCAATGTGTTCTATCCGTTTATCGAGACGGCCGTCTGTCATGGAGTGATCAGCGGCTATAGCGATGGGATCTTCCGCCCCAACAACTTTGCCTTCCGGGGCCAGATCGCCAAGATCATCTATCATGCCGTAACCAACCCGCTAGGCACCTGCCCGGCGAGTATGCCGATGCGATAAGCTCTGTGGGAGCGGCGCACCCGGTGCGCCACCCCCGACCCGACCGGCCCGTGCACAGTATGCACGGGCCGGTCGGGTGTGAACTTCAGAATTATTTAGGTTCTCCGGCGCTTTTGGTGACCAGGGGCCGCCGCCGGGCTACCGGTCTATGCCTACTTCAACAACGATCCCGAAGGCTGGGCCGTCGGCAACGCACTCGATCTGACCCACTTGGTGAATAAAGGGGGACCGCTAGCCTAAGGATAGGGCGGTGCTGCCTTAGAGTTGTGTTAGAATTTATGTAAAGTCTGCCCTTAGACGCAGCGAGTTTGGTATACTGTAGATAGAAAATAGTCGCCCATCCGAGCCAATAGAGCAGAGGTTCAGCCAATAATGGAGCAGTCCAGCACCGCCGAGCAAAGCCACCGCGCCGCAGCGCTTCCCGTTGCGACCGCAGTAGTCGGCAGCGGCCCCCAGCCGCCCGCCAGCGACAAGCCGCTAGCTAGTGTGGAGGAACGTCGCGCCGCGATGGTACAGCACCAATTGCGCGAACGTGGTATTACCGATACGCGGGTGTTGGACGTGCTGGGCAGCCTGCCGCGTGATCAGTTTGTGCCGCCCGATCACCGACACCTGGCCTACGAAGACTGCGCCTTACCGATTGCCGAAGGGCAAACCATTTCGCAGCCCTACATGGTCGCTGTGATGAGCGAGGCCTTGCGGCTGACAGGGCATGAGCGGGTGTTGGAAATCGGCACCGGGTCGGGCTATGCCGCCGCCGTGCTAGGCCGATTGGCCGGCCGTGTGATTACCATTGAGCGGCACCCCGCGCTAGCCGAACACGCAGCGGCTTTGCTGAAACGACTGGATCTCACCAATGTCGAAGTACACATGGGCGACGGCTCGCGTGGTTGGCCTAGCGCGGCACCTTATGATGCAATTATTGTCACCGCCGGTGCACCTGCCGTGCCGGAGAGTTTAACCGGGCAATTGGCTCTCGGTGGACGGCTGATCATCCCGGTCGGTGATGCTAAACAGCAGATACTGCTGCGGATTACAAACCGCGAGGGCCAATTGCTACGTGAAGAGATTACACCGTGCGTCTTTGTACCCCTGATCGGGGCACATGGTTGGCGCACACCTGATTAAGCGCTGTAAAGGATCAAGCAAATGCGTTACTATCGTGTGCAGGCCGGCGTGCCGACCCTGGAACCGGAAGCCGGCATCACTGGCGGGGAAGAGGCTGATGTCTGGCCCGGCGGGCGCGGTCGCCCGTTCGTACTGGTCGCCCGCCGGCCGTGGCAACCGCCCACCGACATCTATGAGACTCCTACCCACGTAGTGATCAAAATGGAAGTCGCAGGCATGAGCGAAGAGAGCCTAGACATCACCATCCATGATGATCTCCTCACCATCCGCGGCCGCCGGATGGATGAAACTAACCGCCACAAAATCGGCTATCACCACATGGGTATACCCTATGGTGAATTTTTAGCCGACATCGCGCTACCGGGGCCGATTGACCACGACGGCGTGCGTGCCGAATACCAAGTCGGCTTTCTGATCGTCTGGTTACCCAAGCTGCCGCCACGTAACAGCAGCAATGTGCGTATAACAATTACCCAATAGCTAATTCTGTGTGGCCCCAGCCGCACTTTGAAGTGAGAGACCGATGACTGATGCAAACGAAACGCAGGAAATCCTGCAAACCGACGATACACAAACCGATGACGCGCAGGCCGACGACACACAAACGGTCGAAATCTCAGCGGAAGCGGCCAAGCAACTCTTCGCCGGTAAGGTAGACGACCTCGATATCCCGGCGGAACTACCGATTGTGCCACTTAAAGACACCGTGATCTATCCGTTTGTCGGCGCACCGCTGGCTGTAGGCCAGGAGCGCACACTCAAACTGATGGACGATGCCGTGGTCGGCAACCGGCTAGTCGGCTTTGTAGCCTCAAAGGATGCCACCGTAGACAATCCCGGCCCCGATCAAGCGTACACTGTCGGTGTGGTCGGTGCGATTATGCGCATGATGCGCCTACCTAACGGCACGATGCAACTAGCTGTGCAGGGACTTGAACGCATCAAAATCGAGGAATACACCCAGACCACGCCCTATCTCAAGGCCCGCATCCGACTGGCTCCCGACGAGGTGGAGACCGGTATGGAGATGGATGCCCTCGCGCGCAACCTCAAGACGCTGTTCGGCCGCCTGGTAGATCTAATGCCCCACCTGCCCGAAGAGTTGGCGACCGTCGTACTAAACATTGATAATCCGCGCCAATTGGTCTACCTGATTGCTTCGGCGCTCCGCATGGATCTGGAACTGCGCCAGGCGATCATCGAGACCGACTCGGTGCGCGCCAAGTTGGAGCGTCTAACCAGTTTTCTCAGCCGCGAACTGGAAGTGCTGGAACTGGGCAAAAAGCTCCAGAACCAAGTGCAAGGCGAGGTCGAGAAAACTCAGCGCGAGTACCTGCTGCGCGAGCAGATGAAGGCGATCCAGAAAGAACTGGGCGAGTCGAACGAGCAAGAGGCTGAAGTAGCCGAACTGCGCGGCAAAATCGAAGCGGCTAATATGCCGGAAGAGGCGGCCAAAGAGGCACGCCGCGAACTCGACCGTCTGGAACGGTTGCCTGCCGCCGCCGCCGAATACGGCGTGATCAAGACGTATCTTGATTGGCTAGTCTCGATGCCCTGGAACGTCTACACCGAAAAGGAAATCGATCTCGCGGCCACTGAAACGATCCTGAACGAAGATCACTACGATCTAGAAAAGATCAAAGAGCGTATCCTAGAATACCTAGCGGTCCGTAAGCTGAAGGAGCAACGCCAGGGCACGGGCGAAGGCGTGGCCGGACGTGAGCCGATTCTTTGCTTCGTCGGGCCGCCGGGCGTGGGCAAGACCAGCCTAGCGCAGTCTATCGCCCGTGCCCTCGGTCGCCCGTTCACCCGGATGTCGCTGGGCGGCGTGCATGATGAGGCGGAGATTCGCGGCCACCGCCGGACATATATCGGAGCCATGCCGGGCCGCATCGTGCAGGCCATTCGCCGTGCCGAAGCCGCCGACCCAGTATTTGTCCTCGACGAAGTAGACAAGCTAGGGTCTGACTTTCGCGGCGATCCGTCGTCGGCGCTGCTCGAAGTGCTGGATCCAGAGCAGAACAAGGACTTCCGTGATCACTATCTGGATGTGCCGTTCGATCTGTCGCACGTTATGTTCATCGCTACGGCAAACCAATTAGATCCCATCCCGCCGGCGTTACGCGACCGCATGGAAGTGCTGGACCTGTCGGGCTACACCGAGGAAGAGAAGCTGCATATCGCACAACGCTTCCTGGTGCCGAAGCAGTTGAAGGCCCACGCCTTGACTGAAGCCGACCTAACCTGGCACGACGCGGCGATCCGCACTATTGTGCAGGACTACACGCGCGAAGCGGGAGTCCGCAACCTGGAGCGCGAAATCGCGGCAGTGAGCCGCAAGATCGCACGTGAGGTAGCGATGCGCACGAAGGGCGGCACGGAAGAAGCGCCGGCAGTAGAGATCACGCCCGACAAGGTGCGCCAAGTGCTGGGCCGCGCGCGTTACCACGCCGAAGTGGCCGAGCGCGTCGAGCAACCCGGTGTGGCGACAGGGCTGGTCTGGACTCCGGTGGGTGGTGACATCATCTTTATCGAGGCCAGTCGGATGCCGGGGTCGAAGCAACTGACCATCACCGGCCAGTTGGGCGAGGTAATGCGTGAGTCGGCGATTGCGGCTATGAGTTGGGTGCGCACGCGGGCCCGTGAACTCCACATCCCCGACGAGTTTATCACGGGGTCGGACATTCATCTCCATGTACCGGCTGGGGCCATCCCGAAGGACGGCCCTTCGGCAGGCATCACCATGACCACCGCGCTGGCCTCGCTGCTAACGGGCCGTGCGGTCAAAGATGATGTAGCGATGACCGGCGAGATCACCTTGCGCGGACGGGTGTTACCGGTGGGCGGAGTCAAGGAAAAGCTACTCGGCGCACACCGCGCCGGCATCAAGACGGTGATCCTATCGCGGCGTAACGAAGGCGATCTGGATGACCTCACGCCCGAACTGCGCGAAGCAATGCAGTTTGTGCTAGTGGATACAATGGACGAAGTGCTAGCCGCTGCGTTGGTCGCACCCAGTCCCGATAGCGTGGCCGCGCAAGAAGAACTGAAGCAAGACATCCGCCGCGAACAAACCGCCGGCGCTACCGCTAACGGCCAACCAATGCGGATCGAAATCATCGGCGGCGAGAGTCCCGACGAGACCAAGATCCCCGCCGAACCTGTGGTCGTTTCCTAGATCGGCTTTCCAACTCAGCGACACAAGGGAAAGGAGAGGCCAGGGGCCTCTCCTTTCCCTTGTGTCCTGCTGCACCTGCCGCCGAACATATCCTTGCAAATCCGACTCCCGACGCACACTTGCAGGGATCTCTAACGGATCAGCAGAAATCGTCCTCGTCTGCATCGCCTAGCACATCGGGCAACGGCGGCAGGCCCAAGCGACGGCGCAGATCAGCGAGATAAGCAGGCGCAGCAGAGTCGTCTTCGCGGGGTGCCCAAGCGGCGAAGGTCTTATCGGTGGCCGCGTCATACGGACCCTGCTTGATCTCGTAAAAGACCGTGCCCGACTCAAGCGCCAACGCGGTGTGCCACGCGCCGGGCGGCACCTCGATACCGGGCGTGGGGCCGGCGGGCCGCAGTTCCACCGCTTCAAGGACGGCGCCGGCGGGATCAAAGCGCACCGCCAAGCCGCGCCCGCGCAACACCAGGAAGACCTCCACTTTAGGCGGTGCATCGTGGGCGTGCGGGCAGATATAGCTGTCGGGTTCAACGGCGTTGATCATACGTTGCACCCCTTCGGCCAATTCGTGGTAGCGCAGCAAGGCCCGACGGCGTGGGCTAATCGCCGCTGCATCCGCTGCCTCAGCAGCCAGCGCGTGGCTGATGGGGCGCAAGGCCAGGGGATTGTCGGCAGGGAAAGGAATACGACTGCTCATGGGCCGACGGGCTTGCCGATCACGATCAGGCGGTGGGTGTAGGTGTGGTAGGGCCAGCAGGTGATCAGCGTCACGCGCTCGTCGGGCGTAGGATCGGTATACTTGGCGTAGGCCAGTTGCTCGGTGCGGCTAAGGCCCGACTCCGGCACTTTGTAAAGCTCACTCACCCGGTAGCTATGCGCTGCGCCGTCACTGGTGTAGATAGTGAACTCGTCACCGATTTTGCCGAACTCCAGGTAGCGGAAGACCTCGCCGTGCCAGTTGTTATGGCCGGCGAAGACGCTATTGCCCAATTGACCGGGTTGGGCGGTACCATAAAGCCAGCCGGCAGCGTAATCGGCTACCTGCCACGCACCGCTGTCTACATAGGTCGGCACAATGTGCGTATCTACCCGCAGAGCCATGCTAACGATGCGCGTGGCTGTGGCGGGCGCGGCCAGCAAGCCCGGCTTTTGCGTGCCGTAGCGCCAGTCGTAATAATGCCGACCGACGTTGCCCATCTCCACTTGCCAGGCGGCGGCGTTGCCGGGTGTGTAGGCCAAGATGCGCCGCTCAAAGGCCTGGATCAGCACATCGCGCACCTGCCCGCCGACCTGGGCACGCACCCAGTACGGCTCAGTAATCGGGTAGCCTAGTGTGTAAACCGGGTCCATCAGACGGGCGGTTTGCAAGCTGCGACCATTGAGCGTTAGCCCCTGTGCCAGTTCGTAAGTCCAGAACACGTCAGGCACATTGTGACCGCCGGCTTCGACATAGGTGCCCAGCCGGGTACCCGGTTGGGCACCTAACGCCGGCGCAGTGCCGATAGTGCCCGCCGCGTCCAGCGTCTCCGTGACATGAAGGCCCACGCGGTTGGGTGCGCGGTTAGCCGGACCGGCCAATGAGGCAACCCGGCCTAGTGCGGCATAGCTCGGCGCGGGATTCGCCGCCACCGCGTCACCCACCACAGGTTGCGGCGAAGGCGCGTGGGTTTCGGTCGTTAGCGGCCCCATCGCCACCAGACCGGAGATCAATTCTTTGACCAGCAGCCCATTAGTGATGAACCAGGGGCTGTTGCGATCGGCTGCCGGGTTAGCGACTTCCATGCGCGCTTTGTCGTAATATTCGACCACCCGGTTGCCGCCCGGCGCACCGACAAACGGTTCGCTCACGCGCGCAAACGGTGCAGCGCCCCACAGCCAACTGCGCTGCGCCGTGCCGCCACGCACCAATTGGTCGGTGCGCGCCCAGACCCGCGCAAAAGCGGGGTCGCCGGCAGGTGCGGTAATAGGTGTAGGCGCGACGGGCGCGGCAAAGGTAGCAACGGTCGGCAGTAAGACCGGCAAGAGGCCGGCAGCCAGGAGCAAAAGGCGGCGCATGGGATTGGTCTTCCTCATTAAAGGGGCAACGATCCAAACCGGCAAGCGCAAAACGCACCGGACAGAGGAATTATACCACATCTTCTGTCCGATGCGCCTTTTTGCCGGAGGTATTAACGCCTTATTGCGGGACGATCATGGAAAGGAGCGCACCGACAATGCTGACGATAATCGAGCCGAACAGGGCGCTAATGAAGCCGTCTACCGCGAAGCCGGGTACTATATATGCCGCCAACAGAAACATCAACGCATTAATGACTAATGAAACCAGCCCAAAGGTGATGATGATCAGCGGCAGGGCTAGTAACTTCAAGACCGGGCGGATCACCGCGTTGACCAGACCCAAAACCGCTGCGAAGATCGCTAGCGCTGTCAGGTTATCGAAGTGGATCCCCGGCACCAATTTCGCGGCGACAAATACCGCGATGATTGCCACAATCCAGCGAATGATTAGCCCCATGCGTGCGGTCCTCCGTGCGTGTAGTGTGCAACGTGCAGTGTAATTAATATAAGCCTAAGCAGCATAGGACAATTAAGCCTAGCTGCTAGATACTACGCAAAGTAGCCTATAACGTTACGCTGCACGTTGCACGCTTTATGTGCCACTGAGCGCGTCTTTGATCCGCCCGAAAAACCCTTTGTCCTCGCTGCCGGGCGTGGTAGAGACTTCTTCGCCGAAGGATTCGGCTAGCTGGGTCAGCAGGTCGCGCTGCTGGTCGGTGAGCTGGGTGGGCACTTGCAGTTTAACGCGCACCATGCCGTCGCCGCGCCCCGCGCCGCGCAGATGGGGCACGCCCTGTTCGCGCAGGCGGAATACCTTGTCATGTTGCGTGCCGGGTGGGATGCGGAGTGGCATAGTGCTGTTGCCAACCACAGGCACGGTCAGTTCCGCGCCCAACGCAGCTTGCGCCATGTTGAGCGGCAAGTCCATCCAGATGTCGCTACCCTGGCGACGGAAGAAGGGGTGCGGCTTGATCGAGAGTTCGAGATACAAGTCGCCCGGCGGCGCACCATGCATCCCGATGTCGCCTTCGCCCGATAGCCGGATCTGCGAATGCTCGTCCACGCCGGCGGGCACCCGCACCAGCAACTGCTTGTTCTTGCGGATACGTCCGTCTCCTTTGCAGCGCTCACAAGGATCGCTGATGATGCGGCCCTCGCCGTGGCAACGCTCGCAAGGCATCAGGCTGACGAATTGGCCGAAGATGGATTGCTGCACACGCCGCACTTCGCCGGTGCCGCTACAGACCAGGCAGGTAGTCGGCTGGCTGCCCGGCGCGCTACCCACCCCACCACACAGGTCGCACGATTCGAGATGCTCGATCTCCAGCTCTTTATCGGCGCCAAAGATCGCTTCCTCAAACCCCAGCGCCATACGAAAAGCGAGGTGCGAACCACGCGCGGGCGGTGCAGGACGCGCCTGCCGCCCGGTCTGGGCGACAAAGCTCTCGAAGATGTCAGCCACGGACGGCCCACCGCCAAACGGACTGTAGCCGTTGCCCGGTCCACCGCCTGCGCCCGACACCGCAGCATGACCGAAGCGATCATACGAGGACCGTTTGCTGCTATCGCCCAGCACTTCATAGGCTTCGTTGATCTCTTTGAACTGCGCCTCGGCTGTGGCCTCTTTATTGACATCCGGGTGGTATTGGCGAGCCAGCTTGCGGTAGGAGCGGCGGATTTCTTCCTCGCTGGCCCCACGCGCCACACCTAGTATCTCATAGTAGTCGCGTTTCGTCGCACTCATCAGCTACTCGCTTGCGCGGGATCATCGTTGCCGCCCGCCTGGCGTTTGCCTACCCGCACCATCGCCGGCCGCAAGACCCGGTCGCGGTGGCGATAGCCCCGCGCGAATTCTTCCAGCACGACATCCGTACCTGCGCCGCCTTCCTCGTAGGCCACTGCTTCATGCACCGCCGGGTCGAAAGGCAAGCCCACGGCCTCAACCGGAGTCACGCCCTCGGCTTCAAGTAGGCTGTGGAACTTGCGGGCGATCATACGCACACCCTCGACCCAGGATTCGCCGGCCGGTGCCAACGTCAGCGCACGATCCAGGTCATCCACTACCGGCAGCAACTTTTTGAGCAGTTGCCCGGTGGCGTAGTGCTGCGAATCGGCCCGCTCGGCCTCGCTGCGGCGGCGGAAGTTGATAAACGCCGCCCGTTCGCGTTGCAGCAAATCCAGGTACTCGGCAGCCTTGGCTTCCACCGATCCAGGTGCATCGCTGCTGGTAGACACCGCCGCAGCGCCGCTACCGTTCACATCAGAGACTCCGCCGCTTGCTTCGTCCTCATTATAGGTGTTATTACTGTCCATCTTACGAAGATACCTCCCCCAACGTTTTAACATCACGCATCAGTCCGTGGACTGACACCATAAATCTGATCTAGCACATTTGTCAATAAATCCGATAAATAACGGACGCTGGATACCGCTCGGCCGTATGGCATCCGGGTGGGGCCGATCACGCCGATTACGCCGTTTACGGTATCTGACAGGCCATAGCGGGCCAGTACTACACTGCAATTACGCATCTGATCGCTGCTGTGTTCGTCGCCGATGATCACCTGCACGCCGTCGCGGCCTTGCACCGCCGGCACCAGCGACAGCAAGATGGTGTCGCCTTCCAGCAGGTCCAGCATCTGCTTCAGCCGGTCGGTTTCGCGGAACTCCGGCTGATCAATTAATTGCGACAAGCCCTCACGGTAGAGGCGAGCGACAGTCGGCTCTTCCAGCCGCCCCAGCAAGCCGACCAGCGACGTCCGCACGCGCACCAGCAGCGGCGGCAGGTCGGTGGGCAACTCAAGCGCGCCTAGTTCAGCGGCGGTGAGGTTGTGGAAACGCCGGTTGCCTTCGGCGGCTACTACACTCAAGCCCTCCTGGTCCCAGGCTTCGTCGAAGGTGAGTAGTTGCTGAGTCAGCGCGCCGTCCTGCGCCACCAACACCAGCATCACGCGCGTCTCAGCCAGGCCCAGCAATTGAAAGTGTTTGAGGCGCGGCACGGTGGAGTGCGGCGGTGTAACCACGGCGGCATTGCGGACCAGGCGCGCCAGTAGTGACGCGGCCAGGTGAGTCGCCTCTTCCACATCCAGTTCGACCTGATGGAACTGGTGGTCAATCGTGCGCTGCTCGGCCTGTGGCAGCGTCGCCGTGCCCATCAGGTGTTCGACAAAATAGCGATAGCCTTTATCCGAGGGGATGCGCCCGGCGCTGGTGTGCGGCTGGACGATATAGCCGGCCCGTTCCAAATCGGCCAGTGCGTTGCGGACCGTCGCTGGGCTGACCTGGAGTTGCGGGCCGGCGGCCAGTGCATCGGAGGCCACCGGGCGCGCCGTCGCCACATATTGCTCGATCAAGAGCCGCAAGACGGCCCGTTGTCGTTCATTCAGTTCATCTACCATTGCGGTCCCTCGCCCAGATCACCACGCCACATACGCCCGATTCTCCTGCTACTACGTTATTATAACGGAAAAGGAAACACTTTGGGCGTAAATTGGCGATTAGCACTCTCCCATTGAGAGTGCTAATCTCTATAGAATACCACGTTGCCCCAATGCTGTCAAGAAGACTAGCCGCTTGTTGCGCTCGTAGGATTAAAGCGCTGCTCCTTGCCGCATTTATGGACGAACCGCACGCCAATCGGCTATAATGCGGTTGTTAGAATAGCATAACAGGGGGAATAGACATGGGCATGGAAGTGTTTGGGGTTGGGGTGCCGGAAATGGTGATCATCGCCGTGATCGCGCTGATCTTTCTGGGACCGGAGCGGCTACCCGAAGTGGCGCGCACCGTCGGCGGCTGGGTGCGTCAGGTGCGCGACCTCACCAGTGAAGCAACCGGTGTATGGCAAGAAACGTTAGGCGTAGGCGAAACGATCCGCGATTCGATGCGGCTCGACGGCAACCCTACACACGTGCCCCCCGCCGCGTCACCCACTTCGATGCCGATCACCTTCACGCCGCCGGCGGCCGGCCTGGCAAACCCCGCTTTCACCCCGCCGCCGCTCGACTACCCGGCTCCGTTTGTGGAGCCTCCCGTGCCGGTCATCCGCACCAGCGAGGTGCTGGATTACCCCGCGCCCGCGTCGGACTGATGGAGACGGTTTGATCCGCGAAGGGCCGCGAAGAATTTAAAGTTTAGAAAATAACACAGTCCTCTTTTTACAGCCCCTACATTTGCACTTTTAACAGTTCGCGCAGCGACCAGCGGGCCGGGCAAATAGTTGGCTCACGTTACCCTTGGTGCAATGAAGGACGGAATAACAGTTATGGATATCGCGGCACCGGGGGTGTTCTTCGCGTGGGGTCTACGTTTCAGTGTCGTGGCCTTCGCTCTACAAACCTGTTGTGTTCTCCTGGCTGTCGGCTTATTGCTCGCTAGCTTTATCCCGCTGTTCCAACCGTGGGCCGCTGCTCGACAAGCCGATGCAAGTTCACTCCTGCTGCTGCAGGCACTGGTCGTGGTGTTCTATCTCCCCCTCCAGCTCTCTAAGGAGTTGCGCCGGCCCTCGCCGCAGCCTAGCTGGCGCGGCAGGCTGAAGCGCTTCCCACGGGTGAGTTTGGTACTCTGCGCCCTCGGCTTTGGAATCTGGCTGTTCAATTTCTGGTTCATCCCCCAGTGGCCGCAAAACTTGCTGCATTCCGCCATGACCCCAGCGGATCAGGCCGCGTTTCGATCTGCCACTGATTTGCACTGGGTCCGCGTTGCAGCTATCAACGCGCTAGCTAGTTGTCTTTTCTGGATGGGGTTCGGTTATCAGTGGCGATGGCTGGCCCACCAGCGTCTGGCGCAGACAGCCCTGGTGGGCTAAATGTGGACCGGCACCGAGCACCGTATCTAGCGGCAGATCCTCACCAAGCGCTAAATAAGTGCGTTTCACGCCTCACGTTTCACTCTTTCCGCTTCCCGCCCCACGCCGAACAGCGCCGCCACTGCCAGGGCCATGAACAACGCTGCGAAGCCGAACGCCCAGCGGTTCGATCCCAAACTATCCACCAGCGAACCGGCCACAAACGAGCCGAACGGCTGCACCAGCGACCAGATCGCTGATCCCAGACCTAGGAACTCGCCGGCGCGTTTGGGCGGTAGGAGATCGGCCAGCAGCGGCACGGCCAACACGGTCGGACAGGCATTACCCAGCCCGGCCAACACCATCACCGGCAAGGCCGCATCCACGCTGCTGACGCTGCCGGCCGCCAGCGCCGCCAGGGCGAACAGCGCCAGGCCGGCGTGCAGCACCCGCCGCTTGCCCACTCGGTCGGCCAGCAATCCCACGCCGACCGTGCCCAGCGCTGTACTCAGCACTAACACCAGGAACAGCCCACTGGCCGCGTTCGGGGTCAGATGCAGCGTTTCGGTGCCGTAGAGGGTAATAAAAGGCGTGGCCCCGCCCGCCGCCAACCAGTAGAGGCTCATCGCCCCAATATAGCGGTTCATGGGCCCGAACTGCCGCACATCCTGCCAGTAAGCCCGCAACTGCCTTAATCCGCCACCACGCTTCCCGATAAAAGAGGGAGGAGTTAGTCCTTCGGCGGCTTCAGAGACATAATCCTCATAAAGTAGGGCACTTGCCTCGGAGGCGGCACTGGGGTCCTCTAGCACCTCCGCAGTGCTAGAGGGAAGTTGGGGAGACTCGGAAGCGTGGTCGGCCGGTTCGCGCACCAGCAGAAAGGTCAGCCCGAAAGTCAGCACCAGCACGGCGGCGGTGGCCGCGAACACCCAAGCGCTCGCGGTCTGCCACAGTTGCGCAGCTACTATGCTGACGATCACCGCGCCGACTAGCCCGGCTAGCGCCGTCATGCTGCCCACTTGGCCGCGCTGACCCGACGGTGTGATATCGGCCATCATCGCCTGGTAGGGGCCGAGTGCGATAAACAGAAAGCCGCCCGCCGCCAGCACCAGCGCCAACATGATCGGGAACGGTGGGCGCAGCCCCAACGCAACCAACGCCGCCGCCAGCAACGGTGCGCCGGCTAAGAAGAAGGGCCGCCGCTTGCCCCAGCGCGTGCGGGTGCGGTCGCTCATGCGCCCGACAATCGGTAGCACCAGCGCGCCGGCCAGTGAGCGCTCGTTGGTCAGCGGCCCGATCCACTGGTGGGCCATGCCGTAGTCGCGCAGATAGAGCGGCAGTTGGGCATTGAAAAAGGTAAACACCATGCCCACGCCGATGCTTGCCAGGCTGAACAATACCGCCCGCTGCCACGACAAGGGCGGTATTGAGTGCGTGCCGGTTGCCGGCGGCGCGGTTGGATTTGACGATGGTGACGGCAAAGCAGCTCCTTGCAATTGGAGCAGGCAGCGTGAGAGACCAGCGCCGCCTACGGCCAAACTCGTTTTGCGTCTCTAGCACATTCCGGGCCGTCCCAACGGCGGTACACATTCTGCTCTGGCGCACAGCAACAACCCATTCGCTAAGACGAGGAGCTGCCCGCCCGTGCAAAATGCCGAAACCTTACCGACTACCGCCGCCCCGTCCACCGAGGATAGCATCCCGCGTCGTCCCGGCGGGGTGCTGACTCCCGCCCAGGAAGAGATCTTGACGGGCGAACGTCGTCTGCTGGGCGCGCTCGGCGCGGCAATTGCGCCGCTGGAGCCGGACCCCGCCGACCTCGAATCACTGCGCCAGGCCGGGCTGGATCTCGATGAATTATTCCTGCTCGTAGTGGCGGGCGAGTTCAACGCCGGCAAATCGGCCTTCATCAACGCGCTACTAGGCGAGCGGTTCCTGACGGAAGGAGTTACGCCGACCACCGCCGTAGTAACGCTGCTACGCTACGGGGAGCAACCGCGTACCGGCATGGTCGGCGACGAACTGGCCGAAAACGAATTCCCTGCGCCGTTTCTGCGCGACATCACCGTAGTGGATACGCCCGGCACCAACGCCATCATCCGCCGACACGAGCAGCTAACGCGCCATTTTGTGCCGCGTGCCGACTTGGTACTGTTCGTCACCTCCGCCGACCGCCCCTTCACCGAGAGCGAGCGCGGCTTCCTAGAGACGATCCGTGACTGGGGCAAAAAGATCGTCATCGTGCTGAACAAGATTGACCTGATGCAAACGCCGCAAGATTTGCAGCGCGTGATTGATTTTATCAGCGAAAATGCCCACATCCTGCTCGGCTTCACCCCCGACATCTTTCCGGTGGCGGCGCGCGTAGCATTACAGGGCAAGCAGTTGGCGGCCACACCCGGCCCGCAGCAGGCCCGTGGCACGGCATTGGTGAAGGCCAGCCGCTTCGACCAGCTTGAGGCGTTCATCTTTAGTACGCTAGACGAGGCTGGGCGGTTGCGGCTCAAGTTCCTCACCCCACTGGGCGTGGCCGAGCGCGTGGTAGAGCGTTATCAGGCCGCCGCCGCCGATCGCCTTACCGTGCTGGCCGACGATGCCAAGACCAACGAGAACATCGATCAGCAAATGGCCGTCTACCAGACCGACATGGCCGACGGGTTCGCCCATCGGCTCGCCGACATCGAAAACATCCTCTACGAGCTGCGCGAGCGCGGTGATGCGTTCTTCGACAATCTGATCAAGATCAGCCGTATCCGCGACTTGCTGAACGCCGACAAAGTGCGCGGCGAATTCGAGCGGGAGGTGGTGGCCGACAGCGCCGCCCGCGTAGATGCCGCCGTGCAGGGGCTGATTGACTGGATGGTAGACCACGATCTGCGGATGTGGCAGGCCGTGCAAGAGTATCTGGACCGCCGCCAAGCCGTGCGCGGACGCGAAGACCAAATGATCGGCCAAATCGGGCGGCAGTTTGAGTACAACCGCACGCAGTTACTACAATCGGTCGGCGCGAAGGCCACCCAGGTGGTGCAGGGCTACGACCGCGAACGTGAAGCGCTGACGCTGGCTGAGGATATGCGTCAGGCGGTGATCCAGACGGGGGCCGCCGCCGGGTTGGCCGGTATCGGCGCGGGCCTGGCGATTGCCTTCACCGCCGCGTGGTTTGATGCGACCGCGATCCTCGCCACGACCCTGTTTGCCGGGGTGGCCTTGTTTGTCTTACCGCTCAAAAAGCGGCAGGCCAAAGAGGACTTCCACAATAAGATCGCGCAACTACGCGACAACCTAGCGACCGGCATGACGGAGCAATTCAACAGCGAGCTGGCGCGCTCGGTCGAGCGTATCTATGACGCGATTGCCCCCTACACCCGTTTTGTTAAGGCCGAACACGCCAAAGTCAGCGGGTCAGCCGGCGAGCTGGAGCGGCTGGCCGGCGAGTTCGCCCGCTTGCGCCGCCGTATCGAGAGCTAATCGGGATATGTTCCACAGAACGACCGTTGATGCGCCCTAATCGGGGCGAAATCACGCTGCTGCTTGTGCTACTGCTGGTGGCGCTTTATGCCCGTCTGCATAATAGCGGGGTAATCGGCGTGCCGTCGCTGGGGCTGATCTTGGTACTGCCGGCACGCGCGACGAGCGTCGTCCTCACCTATTGGCTCGGTCGGCGCATCGGCGGACCGGGCGTGGGTCTGCCCGCTGCCTTCTTCCTGGCCGTAGCCGGATCACATGGTATCGGCTTTGTTGTTATGTCAATTGGTGAGCCGGCGGGATGCGCTTTGCTGCTGGGGCTGCTCGAACTGTTTCGTGTCCAAGAGCGCTACGCAAAGCAGGATTTTGCCTGGGCTGCCGGCTGGATCGGGTTAGCAGGCGGTTTAAGCCTGCCGTGCTCGGTCGTGGGCGCGTTGATCTGGTCGGCCGATGGGTTGCGCTCGATCAACATCACCCGCGCTGTGGCCAGCCCGCCTACCTTCGCTGCACGGGGCTTGCTACCTGCGGGAGTTGGCTTGGTGATCGGCGGGATTGGCGGATGGTTATGGCGGGCCGGCAATCCACTAGGGTTATTGGGAGCAGACGCTAATGCGGCACCGAGCGTAGACCTCTGGACGGCGTTGGGTGCCGGCCTAGGATCGCCGTTGTTGGGACTAGCACTAGCGGGCGGCGCGGTGGCGATCTTGCGGCGCAGCCCGAAGGGGCTGCTGTTAACTGGAGCGGCGCTGTTGCTGTTGCCGGTGCAGGCGCTCTGGGCGGAGTCGAGTCAGGCGGCCATCACGTCGGCGCTGCCGCTCCTGGTCTTACTGGCGGCGTTGGCGCTGCGGACCACAGTCGGTAGCCTACTCAGTCCTGCGCTGGCCCAGGCGCGGGCGCTGACCCTCAACACGCACAGCGATCTCGTGCGGGCACTTACCGCCGGGCGCGTGCTACGCCTCCTCAGCCCGGCGCTGCTCACCGTCGGCACGTTGCTGCTCGCTATGCCGCTTTGGCTGGGATTGTTGCCATAGCCTACCCCGTGATCTGAGACGGGAGCGGCCCATTTAGCGCGGCACCACCAGCGAGATCGCCAGCACAACGGCCATACCAAAGGCAGCGATGGCGGCACTGCTCAGAAACTCGACCACGAACTCGCGGACTCGGTGCTTAGGGGGCGGGATGTAGGCCCACCACGTTTCGCCGGCGACGACCGCGACAAGCAGCAAGCCGGCGGTAAGTTGTGCAGCAGGATTGCCGCCGAAAAAGTGGGTCAACTTGGCGGCCAGCAGCCACAGCGCGCCGCCGCCGAACAGGCACGTCCCATATTGGATGCTGCCCAGCAACCACATCAACCCCAGCGGGTGCGAATTGCGCTTCATTGCGGGCCTCCGCCACTCACGGGCCGGCTTTGAGGATCGTCAGGTGGGTAACGCTGTAGGTGACAGAGACATCGGTGATCAGGGTGCCTAATTGCGCGTGTGATTCGCTGTGATTAGGATAACCCAGTACGGGATCGAAGGTAACATTAGTATATACCTTGCTCCCTGTTATATGGGGGGTTAGCAGGTTCGGAATCATGGCGAATTGCCCCGCTACGGTGAGGAAGCCGTATTCCTGATCAACATCGTTGCGGGTGTTGAGCGCGTGCGCTGCTATGGTGCTGTGGGTGGGATCGATTTTGTTGTTCACCACGCGCACGCGAAAATCGCCATCATCACAATAGCACAGTAAATTGCCTTCGATCTCATACTCCTGCACGGCGTGTGCCTGCCATTTATTCAGCGCCTGCTCATAATCGGTGCGGCTAATGTTGGTCGGCATCACCCGCAGGTAGGCCAACCAGCCGCACGCCAGCGCCGGCAGCAGACCCCACAGTAGGAGCCGCCTACGACGACAGGGCACTGGTGGTCTCCGCCTGCGCGGCCAGGGCGGTGAGGACGCGCTCCGGGGTCATGGGCTGGGCGGTGAGCCAAATGCCGACGGCATCGTGGATGGCAGAGGCGATGGCCGGGGCCAGGGGCACGAGGGGCATTTCGGCTACACCGCGTGCGCCGAACGGCCCGTTAGGGTCGGCCAGTTCGAGCAGCACCGGCGTGATCTCGACCGGCATATCCAGCGTGGTCGGCAGCAGGTAGGTGCTGAAATGCGGGGTCAGCACCCGCCCGTCCTGCATCTGGAACTGTTCGAGCAGTGCATAGCCCAGCGCCTGAGCTAGGCAGCCCTCGATCTGGCCCTCCACCTGCTGCCGGTTGATTACCCGACCCACGTCGTGCGCGCTGATGATCCGCAGCACTTGCACCTGCCCGGTCAGGGTGTTGACCTCGACTTCAACGGCCTGCGCCGCATAGCCGTAAGCGTAGTTGGGCCGGCCGGCGGTCGTCACGGGGTCAAGCGGCGTGGTAGCAGGCGGGCGGTAGGTGTGCGTGGCGCGGGCGGGCCGGACGCCCACCTGCCAGGCTTGCAGCGCGTCCGCCGCCGCGTTCTGCACGGCGCGCCCACCCATCAGCGTCATGCGCGAGGCCGAGGCGCTACCGGCGTTCGGGGCCTGGCTGCTGTCGTCCGTTACCATCTCGATCAGCGGCGACTCGCCCGCACCGCCGGGTTGCTCAAAGGGCAGGCCCAGTGTTTCAGCGGCGATCTGGCGCAGAATGGTGTGTGTGCCCTGGCCCACTTCGGCGGCCCCCACGCGCACGGTGGCGTGCTCGATGCGGTCCGTGCCGTAGAGTTCGACGGTGGCCGTGGCCTGTTCGGGGTAGCCAAACGAATAGCCGATGTTTTTGATGCCGCAAGCGAAACCAAACCCGCGGCGCAGATGCGCGTTAGCCGGCTGTGCGGGGCGACCGACGTAGCCCCAGCGAGTGTGCACTGCGGCCACGCAGCTTTCCAGCACCGGCAGCGCGCTCACGCCGGGCGGCAGCGGTTCCTGGCTTGGCTCCAGGCTGCCTTCGCGATAGATGTTGCGGCGGCGCATCTCCACAGGGTCTAGGCCCAACGCCTGGGCTAGTCGGGTGACCATGATCTCGGCGGCGAACTGCGCCTGCGGCGCGCCGAAACCACGAAACGCGCCGCAGGGAATATTGTTGGTGTAGACCACGTAGCCGTCGGCGTGAATATTGGGCACTTCGTAGGTGCCGCTGGCGAACAGCGTGGCGACTTTGATCACTTCGCTGCTGGTGGACGCATACGCCCCGCCGTCGGCCAGTAGTTCGGCTTCAACGGCCACGATGCGCCCGTCGCGCATGGCGCCCCAGCGGCAGCGCACGGTGATCGGGTGGCGCTTGTGGTGGGCGATCATCGACTCTTCGCGGCTCCAGACCATCGCCGTAGGGCGACGCAACTTCCAGGTGGCGAGGGCGAGCAAGTGGGCAATCGAGAGGTCTTCGCGCCCGCCGAACGCGCCGCCGATGGCCGCATAGCGGATGATCACCGCGTCTTCGGGCAACTGCAATAGGGCGGCGATCTGGCGGCGATCTTCGTGCAGCCACTGCCCGGCGGTTTCGACCACCAGTTTGCCTGCCGCATCGTAATAGGCGATGCCCGCTTCGGGTTGCAGATAGGCGTGTTCTTGCCATGTGGTGCTGTACTCGCCACTCAACACTACATCGGCCTCAGCCAGGGCGCGGGCCGCGTCGCCTTTACGAATCGCCGTGTGGGACAACTGGTTGCTGCCGTGCGCCGTGTGGATCGCCGGCGTATCGTCGGCCAGTGCGGCGCGTGGGTCGGTGACGGCGGGCAGGTCGGTATACGTCACCTGCACCAGGGCGGCCGCAGCGGTCGCCGCCTCGCGTGTCTCGGCCACCACCAGCGCCACGCGGTCGCCCACATAGCGCACGTAATCGCCGCAGAGCGCCGGTTGATCAGCTTCCACTAAACCATAGGCGTTATAGGGTACATCGGCGGCAGTGAGCACGGTCACGACGCCGGGATAGGCCAGTGCGGCGCGGGTGTCGAGCGCGTCTAGGCGCGCGTGCGGTCGCCCAGCGAACACGATCTTGCAATGCAGCATTCCGGCGGCCACGAGGTCGGCAGGGTAGCGCGTGGCGCCGGTCACTTTGCCGTGCGCATCGGGCCGGAGAATGGATTGGCCGATCAGACTGCTCATAGATCTGCTCCTGTAGCGCGTGTGCCTCACTATACCATGCCGGTCTTGCCCCTGCAAGCCGGCGCTTTCCGCTTTCGCGCTATTGACACTATAGAACACTTGTGCTACAATGGCATTGTTAGAACCTTTGTTCTAACAGGATAGGGAACCGACGCGCAGGAGAAGACAGCATGAAGCAGCAACGCATAGCAGTTAGTGAAAAGCCGGTGGTCAGCCCGGCGGACGTGATCGTGGACCCTTCGCTGGTGCATCTCCGCATTGACGGCCGGCATGGCGTGTTTGTGTTGCTGCGCGGAGCCGGGGAGCAGGATCAGGTCATCGTGGACACCCGCGTGCCGACCGGCCCAGCCTGCACCTGCGGTGCGCAGGGTTGCGAATGCGAACACGTCAGCCTGCTGCGTGCCTGCGGCTTCCTTAGTGCCGCCTGACCGCGTTATCCCCCGACCCCGGCGCACGCGCTCGCCCGCGAGGGCGCGTCTCGCCGCTAAGACCCCTTGAGACCTGATAAGCACCGCTAGAGAATAGGAGCCCCTTGCATGGACGAGCGCCCGCATGGGACACCGGTGAGCAAAGTATCACCGGAGATTTACGTCTACGCGACCAACAAAAACTTCCTCAACGTCTACGATGCGTTACGGATCGAGAAGATCAAAATCGAAGTCGCGGGCTATGATCAGAGTAGTGGTCGCCAGACCGGTATCGCCGGTGCGTGGCTAGATGTGGACGATGCGCGGCTGCTGACGCATCTGGTGATCACGCGCCAGTTCCGCGAAGTGCTGGATGTGCCCGGTCGCCTGGCACGCTTCGAGAAGTTCGGCGGCAGCGACCGCGACGGCGCGGTGGAGAGCCGCACGTTGCAGGTGGAGTGGGATCCGGCGGACGGCAAGTTCGCCCGTTATCCCTATCGCATCACCATTGCCAACGGGCCGGGCCAGCGCACGCAAAACGGCGCAGTGCAGCCCAAAGGCGAGCCGACGGTGCGCCTGTCGCTACGCCTACCGGAAGCCGATTTTATGAAGATCATGCTGGCCGTAGCAGCCTATATTCAGGCCTATGAAGCGGCGCATCATCACCGCATCACTGCGGAGAAGGTGCGCGAAGTGCAGGAGAAGTTGGCCGGGCGCGTCGAGCGCCGTCTACCGGTGGCGGTCGGCCCCGATGAGGACGATCATGCGCCGGTCGCCGTGCCGCCGCGCCCCGTCAACCCACCGTTGCGCGTGGTGCCAAGCACCCTCTCCCCCGACCCCTCGCCTGCGCGGGGCGGGGAGGTGGAACCGCGTGGGGGCACGCGCCCGGTGGTGCGCCCCACTTACCCGGCTACGCCCGGCGCCCCAATTGTTGCCAATGGTCCGGCGCGGCCGGTGACCGGCCCCTCGCCCGGTCGCCCAACCCCTACTGGATCAGGGCTTGGACCCACTGACCCCTCGCCCGCCCGGCTGGAGCGCGCCACGCGCACCGGTTGAGGCCACGCTTGCCGCTTTCGGGCGGTAAGGAGACATATCGAGATCAACCGAGGTGTGATTAGCCTTGTTTTGTGTGATTAGCTGAGAATAGAGAGGAACTACCCATGTCCCGCACCTTGAACGAAGTTCGCCTGATCGGCCGCCTGGGCAAAGACCCGGAGATGCGCTACACCGCGTCGGGGGCCGCTGTGACCACCTTCACGCTCGCCACCAACCGCTATACAAAGGCCGCCGACGGCACCAGCCAGGAGGAGACCGACTGGCACACGATTGTCCTTTGGGATAAGCTGGCCGAGACCAGCAACACCTATCTCCGCAAGGGCGCACAGGTCTTTGTCGGCGGCCGCATCCAGACCCGCTCCTGGGAGCAGGAGGGAACGAAGCGCTTCAAGACTGAGATCATCGCCAACGAGATGATCATGCTCGACTCGAAGGAGCGCGACGGCAGCGGCAGTTCCGCCGGTGCGGATGTAGTGCGCGCCGGTACGGGCACCAGCAATGGTAACGGCAACGGCCAGGACCACGCGGTCGCCGCCGGGGCCGGTAACGGTCGTGGTCGCCGCGAAGCCCTGACCATCGCCGCCGTAGACGACGAAGACGGGCTGCCGTTCTAAGCCGGCCATTGGGGAGCAGCACCGCGTGGGGGGTGCTGCTCCCCTTTTCCGTTGATCTATGCAAGATACACTGAATCACCGAGCTCATAAAACACGTCCAGATCAACAGCACTGAGCGAGGCGGCTTGACCTAACGATGTCGCCTTCCTAACCAAAAATAATCGCGCTACAACGCCATCACGTTACACGCAACACGAGCCGCCATGCCCAACCGCCCACCACAAACCGATGGAGCCACCGCCCTGGCCTTGCGCGAGGATGCGGTCGATTCGGCGTGGCGGGCGGCGGTGGCGCAGGCAACGGTGCTACCGCCGCCTACCGACGCAAGTCTTGTGACGTTGGAGGGGACTCTGGAGCGGATCACCTACCAGAACGAGGCCAACGGCTGGACCATCGCCCGCTTGCAGGTGCCGCGCAGGAAGGCGGCGGTGACGATTGCCGGCACGTTGCCGACCGTGCATCCGGGCGAGACGCTGCGCCTCGAAGGGGTGTGGAAGCAGCACACGCAGTATGGGCAGCAGTTCCAAGTCAGCCGCTACCAGGCGTTGATCCCCGGCACCATTCCCGGCCTCAAAAAATATCTCGGCTCCGGCCTGATCAAAGGCGTGGGGCCGCTGTGGGCCGAGCGACTGGTCAACGCGTTCGGTTTCGACACGCTGGAGGTGCTGGAGCGCACGCCGGAGCGTTTATTGACGATCCCCGGCTTGGGCCGCGCCCGCGCCCAGAGCATTGCCCAGGCGTGGCACGAGCAGGCCGCGCTCAAAGACCTGATGGAGTTCCTGCAAGTGCAGGGCTTGCCGGTGGCGCTGGCCTTGCGGATCATCAAGCGCTACGGCGACAGCGCCGCCCGCGTGGTGCGCGCCGCGCCCTACCAGTTGATTGACGACCTGTTCGGCGTGACTTTCGCGCAGGTGGATCGGCTGGCGAACCGGGCCGGGTTGCCGCCCGACGATGTGGCGCGTATCGGAGCGGGGCTACGCCACCTGCTGCGTGAGGCGGCGGGCGCGGGCCACACCTGGGTGGCACAGGACGCACTCCTGGCCGAGGCGGCGGGGCTGCTGGCGCTGGAGGGGGCGATAGTTGCCGCCGCGTTGCCGGAGTTGATCGCGGTGGGTGGCCTGGTGGTTGAGTCGGGACCGGCAGGCACACCGGTCGTCTATCTCGCGCCGTTGCACGAGGCCGAGTTGTTTGTGGCCGGCGCGATCCGAGCTTTGCGCGCCTGTCCCGACGATCGCCTGCGCGACTTTGCCGGTGTGGATTGGGGCAAGGCGCTACGCTTTTTGCAGACGCAGGAACCGGTGGTGCAGGCGTTGGCCGAGCGGCAGCAGCAAGCCGTGCGCTTGGCGCTCACCCAGCGCGTGCTGATCCTGACCGGCGGACCAGGCACCGGCAAGACGACCACGCTGCGGGCGTTAATCCGGCTGTTGCAGGCACGCCGCCATAGCGTCGTGCTGGCCGCGCCGACCGGACGCGCCGCCAAGCGCCTGACCGAGGCCACCGGCGCGCCCGCGCACACTATCCACCGCTTGCTTGACTTGCACCTGCTGCCCGGCGGCGACTTGGGCGGCGGAACGATGCTCGATGCCGACATGGTGATCGTGGATGAAGCCTCGATGATGGACCTGCCACTGGCCCAGGCGCTGTTGCGCGCCGTGCCGCCGGGCAGCCACTTGCTGCTGGTGGGCGACCCTGACCAGTTGCCGTCGGTGGGGCCGGGCGACGTGCTGGGCGATCTGCTGGCGAGCGGCGCGGTGCCGACGGTCAAGCTGACCACGATCTTCCGTCAGGCCGAGAGCAGCGGCATCGTCGCCAACGCCCACCTGATCAACGCGGGCGAACCACCGCAACTGCGCGGCTTCACTGACTTCTACTACCTGCCCGCCGGCGATCCGGAAGCCTGCTGCGAACTGGTGGTCGATCTGGCTGCCCGCCGCCTGCCTGAACCCGACGGTCTCGCCCCCTACGACGATATCCAAGTGATCGCGCCGCTCTATGCCGGCCCCGCTGGGGTAGACGCGCTGAACGTGCAACTCCAGGCGCGGCTCAACCCGCCCGCACCGGGCCGCGCCGAGCGCCACTACGGGCCGCGCATCTACCGCGAGGGCGACAAGGTGATGCAGGGGGTCAATAGCTACGAGCGCGGCGTGTTCAACGGCGACATCGGGCGCATCCGGCGCATTGACCCGGTGGAGCAGCAGGTCCAGGTGCTGTTCGACACGGAGACCGAAGCGGTCTATGCCTTCGCCGACCTAGACGAACTGACGCACGCCTATGCTATTTCGGTCCACAAAAGCCAGGGCAGCGAGTACCCGGTGGTCATCTTGCCTGTCTTGCGCGGCCAGGGCCGGATGCTGCAACGCAACCTGCTCTATACAGGCATCAGCCGCGCCCGCCGCCTGGTCGTCCTAGCCGGCGAAACCGCCGCGATTGCCCGCGCCGTCGCCACCCCCATGGCCGGGACGCGCAACACGGGCCTGCGCGGGCGGTTGGTGGCTGGTGCGTCGGCCACGCAGACGGCACGAATTGATCCAGACCTACAGCAGCAGCAAGTATCGGCAAAGCGGGCGTGACGCTCCGCTACTATCGCCCGGTATGATCCCCGCACCTGTCCCGTAGTGGCCGTATGGCGATAGGTCAGGTATGGCTTGCCGGTCCATAGTACAGTTTTGGGTCTGCACGCCGCACGTTTCACACCGCACGCGCTATTTCAGCCCCGCATATACTCCCAGCATCAGGTTAGCAGCGGACGACCAGGGGTAGCGAGCGGCGCGGGTTAAACCGGCTTGGTAGAGGGTTTGGCGGCGGTTAGAGTCTTCGAGCAGTAGTTCGAGGATGACGGTGATCGAGGCTTCGTCCATTGGGTCGATCAGCATAGCGGCGTTGCCCACCAGTTCGACCAGCGCAGGGGTGCGGGCAGCGACGACGGGAGTGCCGCAGGCCATCGCCTCCAGCACCGGCAGGCCGAAGCCTTCGTAGAGGCTGGGGTAAACAAACACCGTTGCTAAGTTATAGAGCAGCGGCAGGTCAGGTTCGGGCACATAATTGAGGAAGTGAATACGCTCGCGCAAGCCACTGGCTTCGGCGGCATCAAATACTGAGTCGTACATCCAGCCGCGCCGCCCGGCCAGCACTAGATCGTGGCCGTCGTCGTGTCCACCCGCTACCAAGCCCATGAATGCCCCAATCAGGCGTACTAGGTTTTTGCGCGGCTCGATGGTGCCGACGTGCAGGATGTAGCGCGCCGGCAAGCCCCATCGCGCCCGTAGTGCCGATCCCGCTGCCACGAGTTCAACGTGCGGCAGTGGGCGGAAATGCGGCTCCACGCCGTTCGGCACCGTGATCACCCGATCCGGGCGAATGCGCAGCCGCTCGATCACATCTTGGCGCGTCGTTTCGGAGACGGCAACGATACGGTCGGCGGCGCGCGCTGCACTGGGTACATGGCGGCTCAGGTAGGCGCGGTTGCCGGGGTCGGCCACTTCGGGAATGATCAGGAAGCTAAGGTCGTGGATCGTAATCACACGGCGAGCGCGGGCCACCGGTGGGGCCACAAAGTCGGGCGCGTGCAGCACATCGGCCCCACCGATCAGCCGATCGGCGGTCAGCGGTACGCGCAACCGGTTCCAGAGAATGCCTAATTGGCGGGCCGAGGCAGGCAGTTCGTGCACGTGTAGGTTAGGTCGCCGCACCAACAGGTCTTGCAGATAGGCATATTCCGGCGTGGTACGCGGCAACCCACGCCCGCCGTAGAACAGCGTGTACCGATTGCGGTGGTCGATCTCGGCCAGCGCCGTGACCAGCGCGCGCGTGTAGCGCGCCACCCCTGCACCCGGCCACACTCCAGTGGTGTAGTCAATCGCGATCCGCAGATCGCTCATTTGCGTCGTGAGATCAGGTAGACGATCAGCCCGCCGAGCACAATGCTCCAATAGTTGATCAGCCGGTCGAGCAGCGCGATGCTGACGGCGGTCGGCGGATCTACCTTGAACAGCAGCAGCACGCTCACCACCGCGCCTTCGACCAGGCCCACGCCGCCAGGGGTGGCGGGAATCGTGGTGATCAGCGAACTTGCCAGAGCGATAAAGATCACCACCGGCAGGCTGATCAAGTGGCCTTGATCAAGCGCTTGCACCACCCAGTAGAGGCGTAGCCCTTCCATCAACCAGATGATCCCGGTAAAGCCGATCAGCAGCGGCAGACTACGGCGGCGAAAACTCAGCAGCATCCCACTCTGGAAGCCGATAAACATAGCGCGGAACCGCGCCGGCAAGTAATCCAGCACCCGATCGCCCAGCACCCGCAAGGTGATCAGCCCGCCTATGAGGCCGACGATCAACACGCCGCCGAACACCAGCACGCCGTTGATCATGTCAGGTAGGTGGCCTTGCAGCGTCAGGAAGCCGGAGACAACCAGCAAGCCGAACAATACAAACAGGTCAATAATACGCTCGGCCAAAATCGTGCCGATAGTGCGCGGGAACGACACGCCCGCCGCCTGTTTGAGCAGGAAGCCGCGGTAGGCATCGCCCAACTTGGCCGGCACCACGCAGTTGATAAACCAGCTCAGGTAGATGATCTCCACCAGCCCGCCGACCCCCGGCATGGCGGGATTTTTCGCTTTCGTGAAGCCAACATTGGCGAGCAACTGCTGCCAGCGCAAGCCGCGCAGGATAAAGGCGGCGTAATAGACGGCAAAGCCCAGCGCGAAATAGCCCAGGTTGGCGTGCCGCATGGTCGCCCACACCGCTGCCGGATCCAGGTTGAAGCCGCGGAACAGGAACAGGATGATGGCGAAGGCTAGGGCAAACGACAACAAGGTGCGGGGGTCCCGCAACCGGTGGGCCAGCCACGAGCGATCCCCGGCAATCGCGTCCACGGTGGCTTCGCCGCTGCCGGCGACCGCTTCCGCCTCTGCGCCGCTGCCTGCAACCACGCCTACCGCGCTGTCCCGTGGAGTGGGCGGCGGATCGGCGATGAGCATATCGGTGTTGCGCTCCGGTACTGATGGCGACTCGTTGATGAAAGTATCCTCCCAATGGCTGCGCCCGCCGCGCGATGCTCGCCGGGCAGGGCCGGACTATAGCGTAACATTATACCCGAAAACACAAACCGCTGCCGCCTTCCCTATAGGGGAGGAAGAACCAGGGATCAGATCGGCGGCCCCACCGCCCGCACATACCATTCCACGAAGCGCGGCACACCTGCGTCCAGGCGCGTGCGGGGGTCATAATCGAGCAGTTGCCGGGCCAGCGTCAGGTCCGAAAAGGTTTGACGCGGATCGGAGGCGGGGAACGGCTTGTACTGGATGATCGCCTGACGGCCCAGCGCGGCTTCGATCACCTCAATCAGATGTCGGTTGCTCTCCGGGTGCGCGTTGCCCAGGTTGAAGATGCGATAGCCGAGCGGGCGATAGGCGGCGGCGACCACCCCGCGCACATTGTCGTCTACGTAGGTGTAATCGCGACCCTCGCTGCCGTCGCCGAACAACGTCAGCGGGCGGCCCTGCGCGATGGCATCAGTGAAGAGGTAGACGGCCATATCAGGCCGCCCCCGTGGGCCGTAGACTGTGAAGAAGCGCAGGATGTTGACGTTCAGCCCATGAAGGTGATGAAACGTGTAGGCCATCACTTCCATCGCCTTTTTGGTGAAGCCGTAGGGTGACACCGGCCGATCCGTTGGGGTTGTCTCTGTGACCGGCATCGGCGCGTCTTTGCCGTAGATCGAGGAGGACGAAGCCAGCACGACGACTTCTACGCCGTACTGCACCGCCGCCTGCAATAGGTACAGCGTACCTTTTTCGTTCACATCAATATAAAGGGCTGGGTGCGCGAGCGAGTAGCGTGGGTTTGCCATCGCCGCCAGGTGAATGATGCGCGTGATCGGCTCCTGCCGCGCCGCTGTGACGAACACCGCGTCTACCGCAGCGGGGTCACGCAGGTCCACCTCGGCGACGGTGCAGCGGGGATTAGTGAGCGCGGCGGTCAGGTTGGTCTGTTTGCGCGCCGGGCTATAGTAGTCATTGAAGTTGTCGAGCGCGATCACCCGTTCGCCTTGCTCCAGCAGGCGGTCTACGGTGTGCGAACCAATGAAGCCCGCGCCGCCCGTCACCAGTACCGTCATGCGACCTCTCTCTCCGCCGGCGCGGCGAGCCGCGGTACCAGCGTGAACAGGGCGATCACCGCCGCCCAATGGATACCCATGTTGAGGACGTGCAGATCCTCGAAGATGCTGTGCGCCATGATCGTCACCAGCACGCCGAACGCGCCAAGTAGTACGGCGCTGTCCCACCCACGCCCGGCGCGCACTGCTGTGCGCACGGCCCGCCACCCGCTGCGGCCGGCCACCGTCAGCACGCCTAGGTAGGCAACCAGCCCCAGCACGCCGGTTTCGGCCAGCGCCTGTAGATAGTAGTTATGGGCGTGGCCGGCCGACTTCGGCCAACCCGCGATGGAGAAGCGGAAAAAGGTCTCGTTGAAGTTGCCGATGCCCACGCCCAGCAACGGGTTCGACAAGGCCATATTGCCCGCCGTTTGCCAGTGGGCTAATCGCTCGACCTGGGCAAACGTATCGGCGTTCCACTCTGCGCCGCGCACATCGTAGATCTGCAACTGGCCGAGCGTATTGTTCAGCCGCTCGGCTAGTGGGCGCGGAAACAGGCCCGCGTAGATCAGTCCGGCGGCGATCAGTGTGCCCGCCACCAGCGCGCCCCGGATGGGCCGGCCGCGCCGCCCCAGCGCCGACGCCATCGCCGGCACACCTACGGCCAACCCGACAAAGCCGCCGCGTGAATAGCTGAGGACCAACGCGAGCAGCATTAACCCGGTCAGCGCACTCATGCTCAGCGCAGCAACGCCCC
Organism: Chloroflexia bacterium; assembly: GCA_038228295.1. Lineage (GTDB taxonomy): Bacteria > Chloroflexota > Chloroflexia > QHBQ01 > JAICKM01 > JAICKM01. Next base: position 46,085 of record JBBRPH010000043.1, read on the forward strand.
GCATCGCCCGACCCCGACCGCCGGCCTGCCACCACTGCCAGGCCCAGCGCAGCGCGTAGACGCTGAGAGCCAGGGCCAACGGCAGCGTGAGGTTTAGGTAACCGGCGTAGGAGTTAGGCATCCCGATGGTACCGAAGGCGCGCGGGGCCAGGTCTTCGGCGGTATGGCCCTGACCGACGAAAAACGACGGCGGCACCTGGCCGGTGCGCACCTGCCAGATGCCCAGCAGTGCCTCGCCGGTCGCCCCCGCCAGAAAGCAGGCGATCAGCCCGCCGATTTGGGCGCGGGTCTGGACGGTGTTGACGATGATCAAGTAGGCCAACGCCACGACGGCCCAACGGCTGATCTCTGCGCCCCCTGCCGGTAGCGACGTTGCCCCAGTCAGGCTCAGAACCATGACCACGCCGTAGACGGCCAGCGCAACGGCGAACGGCGGCACGCGGATAGTGCGCTGTCGCACCGCCGTCCAGGCCCACCACGCCGCTAGCAGCGCGACCATGATCGCCTGTGTGGCCGTGGCCCCGCCGCTCAACGACAGTTCACGCTGCACCGGCACGCTCAGGATCAGTGCGTAGATCGCCCAGACCGGCCGGCGCAGTATCAGCACGCCGCCCACCAGCGTGCCCGCCACGCCCAGCCCCACCACCGGAGGCAGCCCCGCCGCTAGTCCTGCGGTGCCCACCACCAGCGGAATATACCACCAGGGGAACGGCAGCATGGGTAAAGGCGTTCGCGCCGCGATCCCGCGCCTGCTCAAAAGGTAGAACTCATAATTCAGAACTCAGACTTCAGGACTCAGCGCTCGGCCGTAGCGGGCAGCAGCACACTGCGGAACCAGGACAGTGTGCGGGCCAGCCCCTCGTCCAGACCGATGCGCGGCTCCCAGCCGATCTCCGTGCGGATGCGGGTGATGTCGGGGCAGCGCTGCGCTGGATCTTCGGCCAACGCCGGGCGGTGTTCAATCGGTACCTGCGCTCCGGTCAGGTCGCGGATCAGGTGTGCGAAGTCCACGATATAACGCTCATCGGGGTTTCCTACATTGTAAACTCGCCCGCAGGCCACGGAGTGCGGAGCGTCCATCACCGACCGCAGACCGCGCACCATGTCTTCGACATAGCAGAAAGATCGCGTCTGCCGCCCATCCCCGTAGATAGTCATCGGCTGCCCAGTGATGGCCTGCGATAGGAAGTTAGGCACTACGCGCCCGTCGTGCGGGTTCATATGCGGGCCGTAGGTGTTGAAGATCCGCACTAGGCGTGCATCCATGCCCCGTTCGCGCACATACGTCGTCAGTAACGCCTCACCGAAGCGTTTGCTCTCGTCATAGCAGGCGCGCGGGCCGATAGGGTTGACGTTGCCCCAGTAGTCCTCGGTTTGCGGATGCACCAGCGGATCGCCGTAGGCCTCGGAGGTCGAGGTGTAGAGCAGCCGCGCGCCGTGCGTCGCCGCCCATTCCAGCAGGTTCCAGGTGCCCGCGCTGTTGGTCTGCATGATCTGCAACGGAATGCGGCTGAAATCGGCCGGACTGGCTGGGCTGGCGAGGTGATAGAGTTGTTCGGCGGCGGGCAAGGCGGGCAGCGGTCGGCTGATGTCATGTTCAATCACTGTCAGCGCTGGGTTGGCACGTAGCGCCGCGATGTTACGTGCGTTGCCCGTCACGTAGTTGTCGAGGATGGTGACATGGTGCCCGGCGACCAACAACGCCGCCGTCAGATGCGACCCAATAAACCCGGCTCCCCCGGCGACGATGATGTGCAAAGCGGCCTCCTGCGTCTGTAACGCATAATGTACAGGGATAGCTATGTTACTGCAACACGCGAGACCCGTGCTACTCTCCGTGTCTCGGTATCTCCGTGGTGAAATCGAGCTTGCGCGTGAGCCGGTTGCGGCTGGTGAGACGATCCGGTGCAGTTTCCCAGAGCAGTTGCAGCAGCGCGACAAAGAGCCAGCAGGTGAGCGCCAGATCGCCCAAGAAATAGGCGTTATCTACCAAACCGTGGACGGCGGCAACGATGAGGCCGGCCAGCGCGGCGCGGGCGAGCGCGGCGGTGCGCGGATCGCTGCGGCGGCTCAGGTGCAGCGCGCCCCGCCCCACCCGCACAGCGAGCCACCCGCCGACAAGCAACCCCATTATACCCAAACTCAGCCACCAATCCAAGAGCAGGTTGTGCGGGTGCGAAAGCCAGAACTCGGCCTGGTGGTCGGCATCAAGTTGAATATGCGCGGCGATCAGATACTGCTGATGCTGGTTGAGGAACTGATCCAACCCGATGCCAAAGACGGGATGGGCACGCACCAAATGCAGCGCCGCTCGCCAGAGGTCTAGCCGCACCAGGCTGCTGCCGGTATGGACGATACGCTCCGCCAGCCGGCCCAGCAGCGCGGCCACCCCCAGCGCGCCACCCAGCGCCA
>JBBRPH010000044.1:0-47414 GCA_038228295.1 Chloroflexia bacterium
CCCTGTGGGCCCAACAAACGATCCGAGACATCGATCAGCCGGCGACCTGTGGCTAGGTGGTGGACCTACGCAGCAATTCTGGAGGAAACTTCCGCCCGATGATCAGCGGGGTCGGGCCGATTCTCGGCGAGGGCCATCTAGGCACCTTTGTTAACGGGACGCAGCGCCAGGAGTGGAGCTACGAACACGGGAATCTGAACAATGGCGGATATATCCAGCGGGATATCCTCCATCCGTATAGCCTGCACAAGCCGCTGCCCCCAGTGGCGGTCCTGACGAACAAGACGACGGCCAGCGCGGCAGAAGCGGTGGTAGTGTCCTTTCGCGGCCGACCGAATACCCGCAGCTTCGGCACGCCCACCTATGGCGTACCCACCGCCCCGACCCCCTTTACTCTGAGTGACGGCGCACAGGTGGTGCTGGGCAGTACGGTGGAAATGGATCGCAAGGGGCAGATTTACGACGGGCCGATTGCGCCGGATGAGTCAGCCAATGTGCCGGGTTTCTCCCAACCGGGGCAAGATCCGCTAGTACAGATGGCCCACGACTGGCTGCACACACAAGCCGCCTGTCACTAGTAAGTCGGTCGGCGCTGCTGCGTGCCCCTACGCATCGCGTCAGGCTAGGACCGCAGGTGGCTGCGGAGAAGGGGTTATGACCATCTGCCCAATGAAGCTATGTGCGCCGGGGTAGCTGAAGCACTACCCCTGATTGATAATCTTGCAACGCCGGGGTGGCGCTGGACATGGGCGCGATCCCGATCAGTGTCACGATCTTTCAGCCCAGCATGGTCGCGTACCGTGGGGCGTGCTGCATAGCATACCACCAACCCGCCCACCGGCGCATTCGCCTGCTACGTCGTCGCCGACCTGATCGCCATGCGCGTAGCGCGCCGGCTGTTGCGCGGGCGGGCTGTGCCGGCGGGCGGGTAGGCTAGTCCCGCGCCGGCTCTCTCTGGCGGTACCCGCTCCGCCCTCACACAGCACTTACGGGGCTGCTAGCCAGGCCAGCGTCTTCGGGATCACGATATCGGCGGCTTCGCGCTGTGGATAATGCCCAAAGCCGTCCAGGATTTCGATCTGCGCCTGGGGGATGGCCTTTTGCACGCCGCCAGCTTCCTCATGCACATTCTTGAAGTCTGAGTCTTTGGTGCCGTAGAAGATCAGGGTCGGTACTTTGATCGCTTGTATGCCTGCGTCCAAATGGCGGGTCCAGAGCATATCGGTCAGACTTTTCAGCGCGCCCGGCTGCTGGATGTTGGCGCGGGTCTGCGCCAGATACTCTGCCGCGACCGGACGTTTGGGATAGAGCGTCTTGAAGTAAGCCACCCACAGCCCGGCCCCCACCAGCGGCAGGCGGAATACCGCGATCAATGGTGCCATCAGCAGACGACTAGGACTGGCGAAGACGGGGCTGAGCAGGATCAGGCCGGCGACGCGGTCGCTATGCTTGATTGCGAAAAGGCCCGCCGACGCGCCCGACAGCGATCCGCCCGCCAGATAGGCACGGCCGATGCCTTCTGCATCGAGGATGGCCCCAATGTCATTGGCAAGGTCTGTGAGGTTGTGCGATGGGAAGTGGCCGACCGACCCGCCGTTGCCGCGTAGGTCAGTGGTGATGACGCGGTAGCCCGCCGCGACCAGGGCCGGCGCGAACTGCTCGTAGACGCGCCGCGTGTCGCCGATACCGGGCAGGCACAGCACGACCGGCCCGCCCCCGGTGACCTCATAGGCCAGTTTGCCGCCCGCTACTTGTACTGATTTCTGCTCACTGGTCGGCATGGTTGCCGTTGTCCCCTTGCTCATCGTCGTTTCCTTTCTGATATTCAGTATGTAGTGTCCGTCCGTTCGGACATTCAACGGGTCAAAAAAAATCAGTTCGTGACTGTTTCTGTGAAGAGTACGCCCAGGCACATCTCGACAATCTGTGCCACTTTGGTCGCCAGCGGCCCCGGCCCAAACGACTGCTGATCGATCACCGCCTTGCTGATGACCCCGACAATCATGCTGGTCAGCGCCGCATCGGGGATCGCGCGCACCGGATAGCGCCCGCGCAGTTGGCCGATCAAGCCGGTCAGCGCAGCGTTCGCTTGCTCGGTTTCCGCCGAGTATTGGCCTTTGATCAACATCTCCTGTTGCGTACGTAAGAAGCAGAAGGCATATTCCTGCGGGTGGGTTAGCCCCCATTCGATAAACACCCGACCTATCGCCAAAAATTGGGCGAACGGCTCCGCTTCCGCCGCCTGATAGGCTTGCGTGGTCAGTTGCGCTTCGTCGGCGAGGATTTGGGTGAGCAATGCGCCGGCTAGTTCCTCCTTGCTCTTGAAGTGGGTATAAAAGCTGGCCTTCGACTTAAAGCCCGCCGCCTGCCGAATGTCGTCAATAGACGTGCCATCGTAGCCCTGCTGTGTGAACAGGTGCAGCGACCGCTGGAGGATCACTTCGCGACTATTCGATTGGCTATTGCTGCTGAATGCTCGACTAGCCACGTTGTCTCCCTCCCCTCTGCGTCCGAACGTTCGGACATTAGTACTGTAGCACGATTTATGGTGCTTGTCAATAGGTGAGTGTAAGAGAAATGGGCGCGGCTGGCGTTGCCACATTCCTGTCGCACAACGCCGGCCGTGTGTGAAGGCACCTGCACGAGGCACCGCTGATCATTTTCAACATCCCGGTTGGCCGAAGTTGCCACAGCAGTTCTGCCGCTTGCGGAGCTTAATGGCGGTATTGCGATAGAACAGGCGGAGCTTGTCGCTCAACGGCATGGGTTGTAGCATATTGCGCCAAGCGGTGCGCGGGCTGGGTTTAGGCTCGTTGTCAGGGTTGTCGTTGCTCATGGTGTTCCTCTCTTTGTTGGCGATTACCCGATGTCGTGCTGTTAGCAAGCTTAACGCCACGGAAGGGGTTCTCTGCGCGTCACTGTAAGCTATTGACTCGCCCGCCGCATCGTGGTACAATGGGTCTACCTAACAAGCGTTTGTTTTAAGGAGCCTGATGGACTACTCGCCGCGCAAAGAGCAGATCGTGCAGACCGCCGGGTCCATGTTCAGCCGCCAGGGCTATCATGCGACGACGATGCGCGATATTGCCCGCGAACTGAATATGCAGGGCGGCAGCCTCTACGCGCATATCGCGTCCAAAGAGGAGATGCTGTGGGCCATCGTGGAGCGTGCGGCGGCGGAGTTCCAGGTGGCGGTCGCGCCGCTGGCTGACCTGCCGCTGCCGGCGGCAGAGCGGCTGCAACAGATGCTGACCGCCCATGTGGGCGTGGTGGCGCGCAACCTGGACAACGCGACCGTGTTTTTCCACGAGTGGCGCTTTCTCAGCCCGGCCCGGCGCGCCGTGATCGCGGGGCAGCGCGATGCCTACGAAGGGCTGTTCCGCCGCGTGATCCAGGCCGGCATTGACGCGGGCGAGTTCCCCGGCGCGGATGCGCGCATGGGGTCGCTGCTCGTCCTCTCCGCCGGCAACTGGCTCTACCAATGGTTCCGCCCCGACGGTCCCCTGCCTGCCGAGGCCATCGCGGGACAAATGGCCGCCATGCTTGTTGCGGGTCTGCGCTGTGTGGAACGCGTGAAACGTGAAACGTGAAACGTGATGCGTAATACGTTTCACGTAATGCGTAAGACTGCTAGCGACGCAAACACACAACAGGATTGAGTTATAATAGTTACGCCTTACGCCTTACGCCTTACGTCTTACGCCTTACGATCAAGGAGGATCACCGATGGAAAACCAGGAGCAAATCGCGGAGTTTACCGCCTATGTGCAGGGCGGGGGTAAAGTGGAAGCGGGCGATTGGATGCCCGACGAGTACCGGTTGCAGGTGCTGCGCTTCGTCGAGATGCACGCCAACTCGGAACTGATGGGCGTGCTACCGGAGCGTGAGTGGATCAACCGCGCGCCGACGCTCAAGCGCAAGCTGGCCCTGACGGCGAAGGTGCAGGACGAGGTGGGCCACGCCGAACTGCTCTACCGCGTGGCCGAAGACCTGGGCAAGTCGCGCGAGGCGATGCTGGCCGACCTGCTGGCGGGCAAGACCAAGTTCCACAACGTCTTCCACTATCCGACCTACTCCTGGGGCGATGTGGCCGTGATCGCCTGGCTGGTGGATGCCGCCGCGATCCAGTCGCAAAAGGCGCTGCTCGATTGCAGCTATGCGCCCTATGCGCGCACGATGCAAAAAATCTGCTGGGAAGAGTCGTTCCACATCAAGCACGGCTACGATTGCGTGGTCACGCTGGCGAGCGGCACCGACCCGCAGCGCACCATCTTGCAAGAGGCGCTCAACCGCTGGTGGACCCCGCTGGTGCATTTTCACGGCCCGCCGACCGACCCGGCCAAAGACCGCGACCTCTACTGGCGCGTCAAGGCCAAAGCCAATGGCGTGCTGCGGAACGAGTTCTTGAATCGCTATGTGCCCAAGATCCTCGAACTGGGCCTGACTATCCCCGACCCGTCGCTGCATTTCAACAGTGAGAGCGGCAATTGGGAATACGCCGCGCCCGATTGGAGCGAACTGAAAGCCGTTGTCACCGGGCACGGCCCGCGCTCCGCCGAGCGGCTGACGCTGCGCAGGCTGTCGTATGCCGATACCGCGTGGGTGCGCGACGTGGTGCTGGCCGGACGGATGGCCGCCTAATGACGGATCTCTCTCCCGACCCCTCCCCCACGCGGGAAGGGGCGAACAGCGCCGGCTTAGGTGAGCGCGATGAGCGCGAGATGCAGGTGCGGGCGGTGGCCGGCGGCTCTGGGGCGACCTGGCCCATCTTCGAGATTTTCCGCCAGGAGCGACCGAGCCAGGCGCTGCAACACGCCGGCAACCTGACCGCACCTGATCAGGGCATGGCCGAACTCTACGCACGGGAATTCTACGGCCGGCGCAACGAGAGCATCCGCATCTGGGTGGTGCCGCGCGCGGCCGTTAGCGAGATCGTAGACGTGGACCTACTGCACCCGCCCGCCGTAGATCGTTCCTACCGCATGGTACAGGGCTACACGGTGCGCGATAAGTTGGACGCGGCGCGAGCCCACGGCGGCGACGATGTGCCGGGATCGCCGGGTCGCAAAGGGCGCGCCACCGAGCCGCACGACGCGATGGAGATCCCCAGCGATGTCTAACCCACTGCACGACCCCGCCCGCGAGGTGCCGCGCTTTTCGTCGGTGACCACGGCGACCGCCGACGCGCACGCCGAAGCCGCCCGGCAGGGAGTAGAAGCCGTGCTGCCCAGCCCGGCCTTCGATGTGCTGCCGACGCTGGACCTACCCACGCCCGGTCCCGCTCCGGCCCTGCCGCAATGGCTGGTCACGCTCGACGCGAGGGCCGCCGCCGACCAAGAGCAAGCGCTCAACGGCCTGCTCCTGAGCCTGGCCGACGACGAGTTTATCGTCGGCTACCGCAACTCCGAATGGACCGGCATCGCGCCGATGCTGGAAGAAGACGTAGCCTTTAGCTCGATGGCCCAGGATGAGATCGGCCACGCGCGCCTGTTCTACGGCCTGTTGGCCGACCGCGTGGGCGTGGATGCCGATCAGGTGGCTTATGGCCGCCCGGCGGATGGCTTCCGCCACGCGCAGTTGCTGGAACTGCCGCGCACCAACTGGGCCTTCACCCTGGTGCGCCAGTTTCTCTATGACCAGTACGATCAGTTGCGGTTGGAAGCGTTGTCGCATTCGCAATACGTACCGCTGGCCGAGGTGATCGGCAAGATCCAGCGCGAAGAGAAATACCACGCGATGCACGGCACGGCCTGGATGCGGCGGCTGGCCGAAAACACCGCCGAAGCGCGCGCCCGGCTGGAAGCCGCGCTACCTAGCGCCTGGGCTGCGGCCGGCAGCCTATTCGAGCCGCTGCCCGGCGAAGCGTTGCTGGTGCAAGCGGGTATTCTGGCCCAGCCTAGCGCCGACCTGCACACCGCGTGGCTGGGCCAAGTGGGCGGCTTCTTCCGCGATTTAGGCATCATGGTGCCCGCGCCGCCGGCTGCCGGGTTCGGTGGTCGCCAGGGGCGCCACACGGCCGACTTCGCCCCGATGTGGGACGAACTCACGATTGTCTACCGTATCGATCCGGCGGCGCGCTGGTAGACGAGGTATCAGGCATCAGGTATCAGGTATCAGTTTTCGTCTCCTGATGCCTGATGCCTGACACCTGACACCTGGAGGATGCAACTATGACTGACACTGCAACCACAACCACGCTTACTGAAGCCGCCGTAGTCGAAGCCTTACGCGACGTTTATGACCCGGAGATTCCAAACCTGTCGCTGGTGGACCTGGGTATCTATCGTGGCGTGCAAATCACGCCCGACGGCCTGACCGTGACGATCACGCCTACGTTTGTCGGCTGTCCGGCACTTGATTATATGCGCGACCAGATCGTGGAGAAGCTAACCGACCTATGGCCTGGCACGCCGGTGGAGGTGCAGGTCAGCTTGGCCCAACCCTGGACCAGCAACCAGATTACCGAGGAGGGGCGCAAGCGGTTAAAGGCCGCCGGCTTTGCCCCGCCCCCCCGTGGCAACCTGATCCGCCTGGAACCGCTAGTCGCCTGCCCCTACTGCAACTCGCGCAACACCCTGCTGGAAAATGCCTTCGGCCCTACTCAATGCCGCGCCATTTACTATTGCAAAGCCTGCCGCCAGCCGTTTGAGCAGTTCAAAGCGGTGTAGCCCCGTCCCACTGTAGGACGCTAGAGAGGAAGCCTGCGCATGAGCCAAAATTACACCCCGCCGAAAATGTCGCCGATGATGAAACTCGTCAACCCGCTTGCCCGCTGGATGGTCGAGCGCGGCATCGGCCCGTTAGGTAAGCAGTTGCTGGTACTGGAAACCCGTGGCCGGCGCAGCGGCAAGGTCTATAAAACGCCGTTGGGCGGCATGGATGAAGGCGGCCACCTCTATCTGGTCGCTAGCCGTGGCCCCGGCACCGACTGGTATCGCAACGCGCTGGCCGCCGGCACCGTAACCGTCACCCGCAGCGGCCGGCGCAGCGCCATGCGGGGCGCAGCCGTCACCGATCCCGCCACAAAGATGACGCTGATGCAGGCGTACAACGCGCGCTTCCCCCAGGCCCAGCGGCAATTCGTCCAAGCCGCCGGCACCAGCGACCCCGCCTTGCTCGCCGAACGGGTGGGGATCTTACGCTTGACGCAGGAAACATGAAATGTGAAACGGCTAGCACTGACTACAGCCCAAACAAAAGCGCACATCCACCGCAGGGCAGATACGCGCCTCCCGCTACCCCCACGTTTAATGCCTTACGTTACCGATTAACTTCTAGGATAGATGGGGTATTTAGGGCCAGCCACGTGCGTTGACGGGTCTGTACCCTTGTGGTAGACTGGCGGTATGGACACACACGCGGACGACGCAACGGTGCGCGGCGCTGAAGAAGAGCGCGCGGGTAGCCGCTGGCTAGTGCTCGACAACGGCGAGTCGCACCTGGAAGTGGATGCGACGCACGGTGGGCGGCTTGTCACCTGGGATTACCGGCCGGCCGAAGGACCCCCACTGCGCCTGTTGAGCGCGCCCGGCGCGTCCATCACGGCAGGGCCGACGCTGCTCACCGGCAGCGGCCAAACTCCCGAACTGAGCGCCGGATTAGGGCCGGCCTCGCCGTCGGGCCTGGGCGATCACTTTTTGCCGCTCACCGTGGCCCAACGCGACTTTGCGCTCGGCCAGGCTCGCGAACTCGGCACCTTCGCCGCTGCCCCGTTTGAGTCTACCCTATACCAACCGACCCGCGACCAACAGGTGGTGGCCTTGCGCTGTGCGGGCGGCATTCGGGGAGCCAAGCGCGTCACGCCGTTGGTGCTGCATAAGCGGCTGACGTTGGGCCGCGCAGGCGGCGAGATCAGCACCCACTACCGGATTGATAATCCCGAAGCGAAAGCGGTGCAAATCTACTTCGGCGTGGAGTTTTGCTTCGCGCTCAGCCCAGCGGGCGGCACCGACGATGCACCGGCCTACGAGTTTGACGGCGTGCGCGAGCGAGGCGGCTATGGGGCCAGCGGTATCGCTCGCGAGACTACCACCGTGACCCTGCTCGATCCGCAGCCGGGCGTGACAATCCGCCTGGGCTGGGAGCGCCCGGCTAATGTGTGGGTTTGCCCGTATCCGGCGGGCGCGGCGGGCGCGGCCGTGCGTGGAGCGAGCGTCATCGCCGTCTGGGATTTGCGCCTGCCGCCTGACGATAACTGGGCCGTCAACCTCTGGCTGCAGGTGGGGCCGAGCGGCCCTGTTGCGCCGTTGGACCCAGCGCTGATCGCCCGCATTGCCCGCCCAGAGTCGGAAGACGAACCGTGGAAGCCGGCGGGGAAGTAGCCGATGAACTGGGTTGATGTCACAATCCTGACCGCGCTGATCGCCGGCACCGGGTTGGGGCTGTTTTGGGGGCTGTTGCGCCAAATCGCGTCCACCTTCGGCCTCATCCTCGCTATCTTCCTGGCCGGTAGCTGGTACAAAGGCGTGGCCGGCTGGCTCTACAACGACGGCAGCGGGCTGATCAACAGCGAAAACACGGCTAACATCGTCGCCTTTGTGCTGATCGTGGTCGGCGTGAGCCTGAGCATCGGTATCGTCGTGTCGATCCTGCGAACCGTGCTGGGCTTGCTGTTCCTCGGCTGGCTGGATCATCTGCTGGGTGCGGTGCTTGGCTTGGTGCAGATGCTGCTACTGATCGCCGTGATCACCATCGCCGCCACCATATTTCCCGTGCCCGGCCTGTCGGAGGCGGTGCAGGGTTCGAGCTTAGCACCGCTTGTGGCCCAGCCACTGTCGTTTATCGTAGACTGGCTGCCGCCGGAGTTTCAAGCGTTCCGCTTCCTGACCAACTTTAACCGCTAGCGTTGCCTGCTACCGTGAACCCTTTTGCCGACCGCCCCGACCGCCCCAGTAGCTATGGGCGCCCGGCAGCACCCCGCACGCCGGCCGATCATGTGGCCCGTGCCGATGATTTATTGCGCCTGGAGCGTTACGACTTGGCCCTGGCTGAGGTGCAACAGGCGCTGGCGCTGGATCCTGATAACGCCGAGGCTCATGTGTCGGGCGCGTGGATCTTGCGCGCGCAAAAGCGCTACCCCGCCGCCGAGGCTGCCGCGCGCGCCGCGCTGGCGGCCGACCCACATTTGGCGGCGGCACACAATGCGCTGGCCTGCGTCCTCTGGAGTGCGGGTCGCAGCCGGGATGCGGATGCCGCTTTCCGTCTGATGTTAGCCTGCCCGCAAGACCATAATGAGGCGTTGTTTCGGGCCAACTATGCCCGCCTGCTCATCGGCCTGAATCGCGCCCGCGCCGGGTTGGAGATGGCCGACAGCGCGCTGACCTGCCTGCCCAGCTTGGCAGTGGGCCATGAGGTGCGCGGCACGGCCCTGGCGGCGCTAGACCGCGACACCGAAGCCGCCGGCGCCTTTCGCCAAGCACTCACACTAGATCCGCGCAACTTCAACGCGATCTACAAGCTGGGGCGGCTGGAATTGCGCGCCGGGCAACCTGCCGCCGCGCTGGACCTGTTCCGCGATGCGCTGCACCTGCGCCCCGGCAACGCGGAGGCGCGCAGCGGCCTGGTGACGGCGCTCAAAGCGCGCAATCCGATCTACGGCCGGGGGTTGGGCTTATTTCTGCGGCGGCAGCGGCAGGGGCAGCGGCTGCTCTGGCTAGTCGTGGCCGTGATCGTTTTCAGTCCCGGCTTGGTGAGCGCGGCGCTGGGCGAAACCAGTCCGCTCGGTAGCGCGTTCAAAGACCTTTGGCAGTGGATGTTCGCCCTGATAATGCTAGGTTGGGGGTTGGTCGCGCTGGGCCGGCGGGTGCTGGACCCGATCTTCAATATGCTGCTCTTGCGCGATCCGTTGGGCCGCCTAGCGAGTGAGCCTGATGCGGCGGATGCTGTGCGCGTCGCCATGATTGGGGCCGCCCTAGCGAGCGGGGTAGGGGGCATCGCATTAGGGTGGATCGTGGGCTTTGCCGACGTGCTGTGCGAGGCAGCGCTCAGCCTATGTGGGATCAGCCTGCTGGGCTTGCTGTGCGTGCCCCACATACAGGAGAGCCGCCGGCGCCGCCGGGCCGCCCTGTGGGGCAGTTACGCCGTGGCGCTAGCGGGAGTTTACGGCGTGGCGTTAGCGCTCATTCTCGACTCGGATGTAGGGTTGGCTGTAGCGCTAACGATCTGCCTCCTTGCTGCTACTGTGGCGGGCGCGGTGCTGCTCGCACGCAGGGTAGCGCGCCGTTAACGCCGTCGGGGCCGGGCAGCCTGATGTGGCGAGCAGACTACCCACCGTGGTAAAATAAAAGGGCAGACTTGACCCTGATTGCTGAGAGGAGCCGTCCCACTGATGCCCGATCCTGATGCCACTTTCGCAGCGCTACGTGCGGCACTAGCCGTAGACCCGCAGAACCTACCGTTGCGCCTGCACCTGGCCGCGCTGCTGCACGACGGGGGCCGCCTCACCGACGCGGCCGCCGAGTACCGCCTGGCCCAGACGCAAATCCAGGCGCGCATCGTCGAGCGGCCGGCCGATGCCGCGCTCTACAACCAATTGGCCGATGTGCAGCAGGCATTAGGCGACGAATGGGGCGCCCAAAGTAGCCTGGGGATTGCAATGGCGCTAGGCGCGCTGCCGCCTACGTCGGCCGACCCTGCCACTACGCAGGACGGGGCGGGCGCGGTTGAAGATCGCAGCACACGGACCAATAGAGCACCCAAGCCTGCGCCGCAAAATCTCCCCACTTCCTTTAGTCGGGACGGCAAAAGTGAGGACGGCCTGCCGCTGGGCGGCGACGACACGGAGATCGAGCCGGAACCCGGCTTGGCCGAGCGACCTTCGATCACCTTCGCCGACATCGGCGGGCTAGCCGACATCAAAGAGCGCATCCGTATGGCGATCATCTACCCGTTCCAGCAGCCGGACCTGTTCGCGGCTTACGGCAAGCAGGCCGGGGGCGGGCTGTTGCTCTATGGGCCACCCGGCTGCGGTAAGACCTATATCGCCCGCGCCACCGCCGGCGAAGTAGGCGCGCGCTTCCTCAACATCGGCATTGGCGATGTGTTAGATATGTGGCACGGCCGGAGCGAGCGCAAACTGCACGCGCTGTTCGAGACGGCGCGCCGCAGCCGGCCGACGGTGCTGTTTTTCGATGAGATCGAGGCGCTGGGCGGCAACCGGCTGGATATGCACCAGCACTTCCAGCGCACGTTGGTCAACCAGTTCCTTGCCGAACTCGATGGGGCCGAAGGCGACAACAGTGGTGTACTGATCATCGGCGCGACCAATAGCCCCTGGCACGTGGACTCGGCGCTGCGCCGGCCCGGCCGCTTCGACAAGGTGGTGTTTGTGGCCCCGCCCGACGAAGAGGCGCGGCGCGACATCCTGCGCCTGCATCTACGCGGCAAACCCGCCGGCGAGGATGCCGACGCGCCGCGTCTGGCCCATGAAACTGAGGGCTACAGCGGGGCGGACCTGCGCGCCCTGGTAGATACCGCTGCCGAGGCGGCGCTGCAAGAAGCAATGCGCACGGGCCGCCTGGCCCCCATCACCACGCAGGGCTTGTTGCGCGCCCTACGGCAACAGCGCCCCAGCACCATCGAGTGGCTAACCACAGCCAAAAACTACGCCGTCTACAGCAACGAAGGCGGCCTCTACGACGAGGTGGCAGCCTATCTGCGGGCGCACAAGATGATGCGCTGACCGTGATGTCTAGAACGTAAGGAACTATGCAGCCGGCGATTTATTCCCAGCCTGGATCCGGCAGCTAAAGCGTTCCTTGCGTTTTACGCACCCCCCGTCACCGCTTCCACATCCGGGTCGGCGAGATGACCGGTGTCGTTGAAGGTAAGTAGGCAGGCCAGTGGCGGGGCGCCGGAGCGCCCCGGCTCAAAGGTCAGGTGGCTGATGCTACAATTGCCGACCATGAACTCGCGCCAGCCGTGCCACGAGCCGGTCTCAACATAGGAGAGATAGCTGGCGATCAGCCCGCCGTGCGTCACCAGCACCAAGTTGTCCTCCGGCCTGTGCGCGGCCAGAATGCGCCCCAGCGTCTGCTCAATGCGCCCGTAAAATTCGCGGCGTGTCTCGCCTTCCGGCCAACCGAATTCCATGTTGTCGGGCTGATGCCAAGCCGCCAGGGTTTCGGGAAAGCAATCTTTCCACTCCACTTCAGTCAGCCCTTCGACGCGACCGAAGTGCATTTCGCGCAGACCCACGTCATGTTGTACCGGCAGGCCCAGCACTTGGCTGACGGCATCAGCGGTGCGGGCCGCCCGTTGTAGCGGGCTGCTATAGATCGCCGCCACATCCACCTCGGCGTTGGTCAGAAACTGGCGCAAGGCTACGGCCACACGCACGGCCTGCCGCTCGCCCAACGCCGTCAGCGCCGCATCCTGCCAGCCTTGCAAGCGCCCGGCGGCGTTACCCTCGGACTGCCCGTGGCGAATCAAAAACAGGTACATGAATCGCTCCCTAAATGCGTGAAACGTGGAACGTTATAGGTAATGCGCCGGTAGGTAATTCTTCATTGCGTCCAATAGACAGAATTCTTTTCTTAGATCATCCCGTTGCACGTTGCACGTCTTACGTTGCACGTTTTACGCGCTATAGTTCCACATCCGCGTTTGCCGTTTGCAGCGCCGTGTCGTCGTGCAGATGATGGGTATCGTTGAAACCGCGTAAGCAACCGAGCCAAGGATCGTTACCGCCGTCATGGGCATCTACCGGCGGGAAATGGACATACGTGATGCTGCAGTTGTCGGCATCGTAAGAGCGCGGTCCCAGGGGATCGTCCAATCCGGCCGCCTGGAGATAGGCTTTGATGAAGCCGCCGTGGGTGACCACGATCACATTGTCGTGGGGGCCGTGCCGCGCCAGAATCGTATCAATAGCCCGCAGGCTGCGGTCGCGAAAGGTGCGGCGGCTTTCGCCGCCCGGCCAGCCGAAGTCTGCGTTGGCACGGTCCTGGGCCGCCTCCCAGAGGGTGGGCCAATGGGCGCGCCACTCGTCGCGGGTCATGCCTTCAGCAGCCCCGCCGTGCATTTCGCGCAGGTCGCGCACCGCGATGGGTACCAGGCTCAACGCATGGCCCACAGCGGCGGCGGTATGCCATGTGCGATTGGACGGGCTGCTGTAGAGGGCATGGAACGACATCCCTTGCCGCGCTTGCATCTCGGCAAAAAACGCGGCCGTGCGGGCGGCCTGTTCTAAGCCTTCCAACGTCAGTTCGCTCTCGCTCCAGCCCTGTAAGCGGCCGGCTTCATTCCAGTAGGTGCGGCCGTGCCGGACCAAGTAGAGGTTCATAGGGCGCGCGACGCCTGATAATAATTGCACCATTGGGTCAAGGGGCAGATTTCGCAGCGCGGTCGCTGGGCTTTGCACACCTCGCGGCCGTGTTTGATCACGTTGAGGTGGAAGGCATAGTACCAGTCGGGCGGCACCAGGGCTTCCAGCAACCCATGCGCTTGGTCCGCCGTCGTGCGGTCG
This sequence comes from Chloroflexia bacterium, assembly GCA_038228295.1. Lineage (GTDB taxonomy): Bacteria > Chloroflexota > Chloroflexia > QHBQ01 > JAICKM01 > JAICKM01. The sequence goes on from JBBRPH010000044.1 coordinate 13,466, forward strand.
GGCACCAGGCCCAGGCGGCGGCTGACGCGGTGGACATGGGTATCCACCGGCATCGCCGGGCGACCGCAGGCGAACAGTAGCACGCACGCTACCGTCTTCGGTCCCACGCCCGGTAGCGCCGCCAGCCATGCCCGCGCCTCGTCCAGTGGCGCAGTTGCCAGAAAATCAAGGTCGAAGCTGCCACGCTCTTGGCGGATTTGGCGCAAGACCTGCTGAATGCGCGGCGCTTTGACCGCTGCCAGCCCGCCGCTGCGGATTGCAGCGGCCACCGCCGCTGTCGGCGCATCACACACCGCCTCCCAGGTAGGGAAGGCGGCGCGCAGCTGGGCAAAAGCCCGCCCGCTGTTGAGGTCAGAGGTATGCTGCGATAGGATGGTGAGGATCAATTCGTCGAGGGGGGGATGATGAGGTCGCCACGTCGGCTGGCCGTAAGCGGCCAGCAAAGCCGCCTGGATGGGCGCAATCTTCGCCTGCGGACTGTCCGCCACCGGCGAAGATTGGCCTTCCGCCGGCGCATCGGGTATATACATAACCTCGTGACTGTGAACGCGCATAGGCTTATTATACACAAACTAATGCGTAATCCGTAATGCGTAGGAAACTACTGCCTTGCGTCTTAGGCAGTACGCATCACTTCATCCCGCGTGCGGCTAAGTCGGACAGCAGGGTACTCATTTCGCTGCCGGCGCTGCCCAGCCGGCCGATGGCTGCCACCGCGTCAGTCCAGTTTTGTGAGCCGGCGGCGGTTTGGGCGGCTTTGAGCGAGCCTTGCCAGTCGCTGAGCGCTTTCAGCAACTCGGTTTGGATGCTTTGCATATTTGTGCTGGGATGCAAGGCGCCGGCTTGAGTAGCGGCGGTGTCTAGCACCGCCCCGGCTTTGGTGAGTTTGGTGTTCAGCGCGACCATGTCAACATTGCCGCCGAGTGCGCCGTTGCCGGCAGCCGTCGCCAACTCGTTCGCCGCCGCCGTCATTGCAGGGGCATTGACCACTCCCGTAGCGATGCTAGACACCTGTTGCAAATAAGCTTGATCGCTCGCGCTCAGCGTGCCGCTGAGCACGCCGGTGACGGCAGTAGCCGCGCCGGTGAGGACGGTGCCGGCGGCAATTACCGCACTATCGCCGGGCGTGGCGACGGCGGTAGCCGCAGCGCTAAGCGGGGTGGGCAGGGTATCGGCGGTTGCGGTCGGCATTGGGACGACACTTGTGGAGATAGCCGTAGCAATGGGGGTCGCCGGGGTGCCGCTGTCGCAGCCGGCCGTCAGCGGCAGGGTGAGTAACAGGATCGCGAGGAACGGACGCAGCTTAAACATACCAACGCCTCCTTGGGGCCGTACCGAACAGGTCGGGTTAATCCCTAGCGAGGCAATTTCTGTGCCGGGGCCGCGTTAGCGCGCCAAAAGCCCCAACGCCGGCAGCACCACGGCAGCCAGCAGCAACAGACCACCGGTGGCTCGGTGTAAGTCAGGCATCGCATCCATCAGCCGCGTGTGTACGGTCACAACCGGGCGCCCGCGCCAGGTGATCCAGCCGCCGACCAGCACCGGCAAGGCACGGGCCAGGCCATACGCCGCACCGAGCGCCGCGCCGAGCGCCGGGGGTGCCAGCAGCGCTTGCCAAGCCAGCAAGAGGTAAAACGAGGTAAAGGGGATAAAAGTGAACAGCCCGGTGCCGAGGATCAGGCCGAAAGCGATCGCACCGAATAGGGGACGTTGCACAATCCACTCGTTAGGCACCTGCCAGGCGCGTTCGGGATGCGGCAAGTGCCAGCGACCCAGTTCATGCAGCCCATAAGCCGCCGCTAAGAGCGCCAAAGCGAGGATCACCAGCGGTCCAGGTAGCCACGGGCGGATTAAACCACCGAGCAGGCTCACCGACACACCCACCAGCGTCCCGCCTAGCACACTAGCAGCAATATAGAGCAGTCCACGGAGGAGCCAAAAAGCCAAAGAGCGCTGCCTCTGCCCGAGAGGCATGATCACAGAGATCATGTTGACCCCTCAGGCAGAGGATGTCATGGAGAGACCGGTCAGGATCGCCAGGATAAACCCGGCGATGACCAACCCCTCGGCAGTGCCCGGCATGATCAGTCGGTGCCACGCCAGGGCGTGCCGGAGAATTGCGCGCAACCGCAGGTCGCGACGCGCGTACCGCTGCTGTTAAAGCATTCGCAGTCGCAGCAGGTCCAGTAGCCGCCGCCCGCGCTGGTCGTCCAGCAGCCTGCCGCGTAATACTGGTAGTAGAGCGAGCAGGAGACAACCGTGCCGTTATAGAGGTGCTGATAGCAGTTCCCACCCTGACAGCCGCTGGTATCGCCACCGCCGATGTTGCAATACGGCCCCGGCGGTGAGCAACTAATATTCGGCGAGTTGGGCGACAAGATCGGGGCCGGGCGCGTCGGGTCGGTGGGCGGGGTCGCCTGCGCACGCACCGCACGGCTCGTGAGCATCTGGCCGCTGGCGATACCGGCCAGCATCAGAAAGGCGCTGGTGCCTGCCCGCTTCAGGAAGCTGCGGCGGTCGAGGCTGCGGGCCAAACCCTCGCTGGCAAAGCGCGTCGCCTTATCCAGCGCCGACATGGTAGCCGGGGGGGAGCTCTCGGATTGCGGATCGATCATGAAGGAATCCTTTCTACCTACTGCTCTGCCTACTGTGTCGAAATAGCTTAGCGCGCCGGCGCGGGGGCCGGTTGCGTTGTTTTGCCGTTGAAAGTGTCACGATACCATTCGAGTTGCTGCTTGGTATTAACCAAGCCTTTGGCGCGGATCACACCAGCGGGGTCGATCATAAAGAGGAACGGGGTGACGCGCACCTTATAGGCGTCGTTTACGCCGTCGCGATAGGATAGCATGGGCATACTTGCGCCGGTCTCCGCTTGAAACTGGCGTGTTTCTTCTTCGCCGGCCTGGTTGAGCCACAACACGCTGAACTCGCGCCCAAGCCCGGCAGCAAACTCCTCCAGGCCCGGCAACAGCCGCCGGCAGGGGTCACAATGGGCCGAGCCGAATAGCAGCAGCACCGGCCGCCCACGATAAGTCGCCAGACTGTGCATCGTGCCGTTCGCATCCGCCAGCTGGAAATCGGGCGCGCGGGTGCCGACGGCCAAGCCGTCGCGCGAGACACCCGACGCGCTACCCAGATACAGGATACCCAGTTGCCGGTAGAGCAACACGATCAGCACGCCCTGCACCAAGACGATAATCCACAACACAATAAAGCTAATGAGCCAAATACCATCCACGGATGATTTATTCTCCCTACCTGGCTAAACGCTTTAGAAGGCGCGCAAAAAGTCGCGCACGGTCGTCAACAGTATACTGCCCAGCACTACCGCAACCACCGTGATCAACGCCAGAAACACTACCGGCACTGCATTGACCGCCGGCGGCAAGGTCGCACCGGCGTTTGTGCCGAACAAGCCGTCAAGCGCCAGGTAGGGTAGGGGGTGCCAAGCGAGCAAAGCCGCGAGTAACCCTAACACCGCATTGCGTAGCACGGTCCAGGGGCTGACGGCTTCGCGCGAGAACCGCCCGAAGCAGTGACATGGCATAGCTTGCCCACCGGCCAGATCGGTCAGTACCGTCACGGTGAAAACGGCCAATAGGGCCAATGCCGCGAGCGCGGCCCAGCCCAAGCCCAGCCCCAAGAGGAGCAACCCTCCCACACCTGCTTCGGCAAACGGCAATAGCCGCCCGCCCAGGCGGGCCAGTGGCGCAGGCACCCAGCTCCGCTGCGCCAGGGCGGCTTGTGATCCGGCCGGATCCAGCCATTTGCCGACCGCACCGAACAGGAAAACGCCGCCCAGCGTGAGCCGAGCAAACAGGATCAGGTATGGTGATTGTAGCCAGTCAGTCATGAGTGTGTAAAGTGAAGCGTGAAATGTGAGTATAGTCGGATTACTGCATAATTATAACAGGGATGCAAGCTGCGCGTCAATGGGCCGGCCAACTGCCGCCAGCCGCGCTACCACTTCGGCATCGGCGGCGGGCACAGGATAGGTCGGCAGATCGGCGGGCGCCACCCAGCGATACGCCTGCCCCCACAGCAAGCGCGGTTCACCGGCCGGCCAGACGCACTCGTAAAAATAGAGCCGCACGCACAGTCCGCTGGGGTACAGGTACTCGGTTGTGTGGTACAGGTTGCCGACCGTCACCACGATGTCCAGCTCCTCGCGCAACTCGCGCAGCAACGCCGCTATCCCCGTCTCGCCCGGCTCCAGCTTGCCGCCGGGAAACTCCCATAGCCCGCCCATCTCCGCCCCATCAGGCCGCTGCACCAACAGGATACACCCGGCCCGCCGGATAACGGCGGCGGCGACGGTGACGATGCGCGTGGGCATCAGCGCAGCCTCACGGCGCACGCCGGGCGAAAGGGATGCTAATGAGGGCCAAGACGAGAGCCGCCGCCGCCAACCCGATTTCCCACGGCAGCAGTGAAGGCGGCTCCGCCGGGGCCGGCGGTGCGAGTTGCTGTGTACGGGCGGCCCCCGGCACGGGGGGGGGTATGGTAGCCCCACGGGCTTGGTCGCCCGTGATCGTAGCAAGCGCGGGCATCTTCGGGATCGGAACTAGTGCGTCTACGGGCGTTGTCGGGGTTGATCCTTGTATCCGACTGCCGTTGAACGCCGCGCCGTTTTGCGCGGCGCTCTCGGTCGCGTTGGGCGCGGATGACGCAATTTGGGCGGACGCATCCGCAGCGGGAACCGGGCTACTAGGCGGAGCGGCACTTGCGGCGCCGGCAGCCGGTACCGCCGTCGCGTAGGCGCTACTCCCGGCTAGCGCCGCCGGGGCGGCGGTCGCGGTCGCGGCCGCATAAACAGGATTGGTACCGCCCATAGCAGCAGCCATAGCGGCGGTCGGGGTAGCAGCGCCGGCCTCGGCGGTAGGCGCCAGAAAGGTGGGGATAACCGCCTCCGCCGGCGCCCGGTTTTGCGTCATCAGCGGCGCGCCGGCCCTATAAGTGGACTCGGCCAGTGAGCTAGTACCGATCAGCGTCAGCAGCAGCAGGCAGCAGGCGGCCGAGGCTAAGCGTAGGGCCAGCGCTAGGCGCGGTAGGCCGAAGGCGCGTACCGGCGACATCGGCCGCGCATTCAGCGCCGCCACCTGGTCAGGGTTTAGCTTAAAGGAGCGGGTCGGCACGACGGCCGGCAGATCGCGCAGCAGTTGCTTGGCGGCTCGCAGAGTCGCCAGTTCATTTTCACACTGCGGACAGCGCCGCAAATGCTCGCGCACTGCCGCACGCGCCGGCTCCGGCAATTCGTAGTCGAGATAGGCGGCTAACTGGTCCAGCACATGGTCGCCCGGCCCCGGTTTGCCCAATTTAATTGGTGTGTTTAGCAGCATCGTTTCAGACCCGTCAGGTATCGAACAGTAGGCACTATGTACTCATAGTACGCAGCAGGGGCGATGTTGGGTGTCTCACGCCTCTATGTACTAGGACGCGCCCGCGAACGGAAAAGTTCCCCCCGACCGAGCAGCGCGTCGCGCATCTTGAAGCGCGCCCGGCTGATACGCGACTTCACGGTGCCCAACGAGGTATGCGTGACCGCCGCGATTTCATCGTAACTCAACCCCTGGATGTCCGCGAGGATCAGCGCCAAGCGTTGATCGTCGGGCAAGCCGGCTAGGGCGCGCTGAATCTCGCGGCTCAGTTCGTTGGTCAGCGCGCGGTCTTCAGGATCGCCCTGGCGGTCGGTGCTGGGGAAGTCGAGCGGATGGTCGGGATCGTCAAGCAGTGCGTCCAACGACTGCGTGGGGCGGCGCTGCTGCCGCCGTAACTGATCGTAGCAAGCGTTCGTGGCGATTCGTAGCAGCCAGGCTTTGAACGAGCCGCCTCGGAAACGGCCTATCGCTTGGTAAGCCGAGAGGAAGGTCTCTTGCGTGGCATCGGCCGCAGCGTCGGCCTGGCCCAGCATCCGATAGCACAGGTTATAGACCCGCGCCTCATAGGTGCCGACCAGATCGTTAAACGCGCCCAGGTTGCCTCGTTGCGCGGCTTCAATTTGCTGTGGTTCATCCATAGCTTGACGATTATGCCCGCTTCCCGTATACTATGAGCAGGCCGAAGTGGCGGAACGGCAGACGCGCCCGCCTCAAAAGCGGGTGGGGAGACTCATGTGGGTTCGAGTCCCACCTTCGGCACCCTTACGGGGCTTGGATTGTCTCGGCAGTATGGTCGGGGAGCGGAGTACCGCTTTCCCGACCATTGTTTTTGCCCGCCCGCTTGGTCGCCGGGCGCGCAGGCGTGCCACGCTCGGTGTAGACCCCAATTTCCATATACTTAGCACGCCGGGCTTTTAACAGTGTCGTGATCCCGCCCCGCCGCTTGCTCAGTTCGCCGTCGAGAGCGTCCAACGCCTCCCGAATGGCCGTGCCCACTGTCTCCATTATCGCCGGCGTATCGGTTTGCGCGCCGCCGGGCGGTTCAGCGATAATACCATCGGCGATACCGAACTCGTGCAGATCAGCAGCGCTGATCCGCATAGCGGCGGCGGCCTGCGGCGCTTGCGCGGCGCTGCGCCATAGGATCGTGGCGGCGGCTTCAGGGCTGGCGACCGAGTAGATCGCGTTTTCCAGCATCAGGATGCGGTCGGCCAGCCCAATCGCCAACGCACCGCCGCTGCCGCCCTCGCCAATCACCACGGCCACTACCGGCACGCGCAGGGTGAGCATCGCCAGCAAGTCGTCGGCAATCGCCAGCGCCATGCCACGCTCTTCCGATTGCAGCCCAGGACTGGCACCCGGCGTGTCAATAAACGTGACGACGGGGAAGCCGAATTTTTCGGCGTGGCGCATCAGGCGCAGCGCTTTGCGGTAGCCTTCGGGTTGGGGCATCCCGAAGCTGCGCGCCACATTCTCTTTGGTGTTGGCCCCTTTTTGGTGGCCCAGCACCACCACCGTCCGCGCATCCAGGCGGGCCAACCCCCCGATCAGGGCGGCATCATCGCCAAACGCGCGGTCGCCGTGCAACTCCACAAAATCAGTGAAGATGCCACGGATATAATCCAGCGTATGAGGCCGTTCGGGATGGCGGGCCAGTTGCACCCGACTCCAAATGGCCTCGGTATGCGGGTCCAGCGCCTTCTTGGGGTCGGCTTTCGCTTTGGCGGCGGGCTTTTCGGTCACTGCGCCGCGCTCGCACCCGGCGTGTAGAGACGCAACAGGCGGGCCAGGGTCGTCCGCAACTCGCGGCGCGGCACCACCAGATCGATCATACCATGCGCCAGCAGAAACTCGGCGGTCTGGAAGCCGGCGGGCAGCTTCTGGCGGATCGTTTGCTCGATCACCCGTGGGCCGGCAAAGCCGATCAACGCGCCCGGCTCGGCCATCGTCACGTCGGCCAGCACTGCATACGAGGCGGTCACGCCACCGAAGCAGGGGTCGGTGAGCAGCGACAGGTAGGGTAACTTAACTTCCGCTAATTCCACCAGTGCCGCCGTGGTTTTCGCCATCTGCATCAGCGAATACATTCCCTCTTGCATCCGCGCCCCACCCGAAGCCGACACGGTGAGCAGTGGCGTGTGCGTGGCAATAGCAGTTTCGACGGCGCGGCAGATTTTCTCGCCATAGACCGCACCCATGCTGCCGCCCATAAAGGCGAAATCCACCACGGCCACGGTTAGGGGCAGCTCTTCGAGGGTTCCGGTGCCCACCACTACACCTTCGGGCATGGCTGTTTTGTCTTGCGTCTCCTGTAACTTCAGCGGATAGGCCTGGCCTTCGGAGACAAAGGCCAATGGGTCGGCGGGGCCGATGCCGGCGGCGACCTCCACAAAGCTGTCTTCGTCGAGCAGTTGGCGAAGGCGCTCCGCCGCCGACAGCCGCGCGTGGTAGCCGCATTTCTGGCACACTTGGAGCGCGTTCTCAAACTCTTTGACGTAGATCAGTTCTTTGCAGCGCGCACATTTGACCCACAGGTTGTCCGGCACCTCGCGCTGGCGGGCCTTATCGTCTTCGGACAACGTAAACTGTTTCGGGCTATGGCGCAAAAAATCGAGCAACCGGGTGGCCTCCTGCCGTCACGCCCCGGTTTCTGACTGCCGGCCGGTGGCGCGTCCCTATTATACCACGCAGCCTTGACAGCGGCAATGCGGGACACACTTAGGTGGGCGACGGGACAGACAGACGTTGAACCGCCATTTCGCAGTACTCTGAGGAAAGCTCAAAGCCCAGTACCCGCCGCCCGTTCGCCAGCGCGGCCACGGCAGTAGTGCCGGACCCCAAGAATGGATCCAGCACCAAGTCGCCTGGGTTGCTGCAGGCCTTGAGGATGCGCGTGACGACCGCCAGCGGGAACTGGGCTGGGTGGGGCGTGCGCTCTTTGGCACTGCGCTGCCGACCGGAGGTCACTTTAGCGATCTGCCATACATCGCCCGGATTTTTGCCCAACGGGTTGCATTTGAGCTTGCCGTTCTTTTTTTGGTTGGGATATTTCACATCAGGGTCGCGCACCGCGTCGAGGTTGAACGTGTAGTGATCGGGCGATTTGACGTACCAGAGGAACTTTTCGTTGCGCGGCGAAAACAACAACTTCGTATGCACTCCGGCGGCGTAGTTCCAGATCACCTCTTGCAGCAGGTAAAATGGCGAGCGATCCCAGAGCAGATAGGATAACGGCACGGCTTTCCCTTTGCCGGCCACTTCCAGATAGCCCAAGTTGAGCCAGAATGCGCCGTCCGGCTGTGTCAAGCGATGGATCTCGGCCATCCACGCGCCACACCAGGTCAGATACTGTTCCAGAGGCAGGGGAGTTTCGTAGGCTTTACCGATGTTATAAGGCGGGCTGGTCACGGTGAGCGCGACAGTCGCCGCCGGCAAGCGCCGCAGCGCCGCCAAGCAGTCGGTGTTATACAGCAGTAGCGCCGGTGTTTCGTAAAACGGCGGACCGAGGTAGGCTTTGATCGCATCCCACGTCATGGCGCGGTCCCTCCTTCACTGGTGGTGCTGTACTATAGCATGGGCTTTTTGCGCCGTCAACGGGGCAGGATTACTATTCTATTGGCAATCATCAATCTAACCTGCTATACTGGATGGTAAACGGAGGCACCTGTATGAAAGACCTGATTCCCCTGACCGAGCGCAAACGGGGCGACCGCTGCTGCGACGCATTGGTCAGCCCGCTCACGACGGCGGCGGCCGAGGCGGTGAGTGCAGATCTGGCGATCTTAGCGCACCCCATTCGCTTGCAGATCTTAGCAATGCTGGGGACGAGCGCCGAGCCGGTCTGCGTCTGCGATCTCGAAGCCGAATTGCCGGTCAAACAACCGACCGTCTCGCACCACCTGCGCCTGTTGCGTGAGGCTGGGCTGATTGACTATGACAAGCACGGCCTCTGGGCCTACTATTATGTGCGCCGCGAAGCGCTGGCCGCCCTGCGGACCCGCTTGGCCGCACAGTTGACGGCACTGGGATAGCGGCAGTTTAGCGCGCAAGAATCGGATAGATCCATCCGCACGCCTGCGCTATGATAGAGGGGTCACGCTCCGGCGCGGCAACAGGAGATGAGCAACGTGCGCGAGAGGGAGACGACCATGCAAGAGACACAATATTGGCAGGCGGTGGTAGATCGTGATCGGCAGGCCGACGGGCGGTTCGTCTACGCGGTGCGTTCGACGGGCATCTATTGCCGCCCCTCGTGCCCGTCGCGGCGACCGGGGCGCGAGCAGGTAGCCTTTTACGCGGAGCCGGCGGCAGCGGAAGCAGCCGGCTTCCGCGCCTGCCGCCGCTGTGGATCGCCGGCGGCGCAATCGGCGGCCGCAAGTGCGGTGGCCGAGGTGTGCCGCTTGCTGGATGGGGAGAGCGACTCGCTGCTCACCCTGGACGCGCTGGGGCAGCGGGTGGGCCTCAGCCCGGCACACCTACAGCGCGTATTTAAGCGGACCATGGGGGTCACACCGCGCGCCTATGCGGCCGCTCGCCGTGCTGAACGGTTCAAGGCCGGCGTGCGGGCCGGTGACTCGGTGGGTGCGGCAGGCTACGCGGCGGGCTACGGATCGAGCAGCCGGCTCTACGAAGCCGCACCCGGCGAACTAGGTATGACGCCGGCAGAGTACCGGCGCGGCGGGGCCGGCCGGCAGATCCACTACACCACCGCCGCCTGCCCGCTGGGGCGCCTGCTGGTGGCAGCTACGGAGCGCGGGCTGTGCATGATCAGCCTGGGCGACAGTGACGCGCCGCTGGAAGCTGCCCTGCGCGCCGACTACCCGGCGGCCGACGTGGTGCGTGCAGCCGCCGGCTCCGATCTGGACCATGCTGTGAGCGCCATCTTGCGCCACCTGCGCGGTGAACAACCGGCGCTGGATTTGCCGCTCGATGTGCGCGCCACCGCGTTTCAGCGCCGCGTGTGGGAAGCATTGCGGGCCATTCCTTACGGCGAGACGCGCACCTACGGGGCCATCGCCGCCGCGCTGGGCACGCCGAACGCGAGCCGAGCGGTGGGCCGCGCCTGCGCCACGAACCGGGTCTCACTGGTCGTGCCCTGCCACCGTGCAGTGGGTAGCAGCGGCAACTTGACCGGCTATCGTTGGGGCGTGGAGCGCAAAGCCGCGCTACTCGCCGCCGAAGCAACCGGCGCAGCAGTCGCGCCGCCAGGGGAGGACACATGAAAGCGGAAGCAGTCGGGACTATCCCGGCAAGGGCGACAACGCCGTCGCGCAACAACACGCTCGCGCTGGTGGGCAGCCTGTTGGCGCTCTACATTATCTGGGGATCGACCTATCTGGCGATCCGCTACACGCTGGAAGGCTTCTCGCCGTTCCTGATGGCCGGGCTACGCTTCTTGCTGGCGGGCGTGCGATGTATGTCTTTCTGCGCCTGCGCGGCGCGCCCAATCCCAGCGCCGCGCAGTGGCGCGGCGCGGCGCTGGCCGGCACTCTTTTGCTGGTAGGAGGCAACGGCGGCGTGGTCTTCGCCGAGCAGTGGGTGGCCTCCGGCTTGGCCGCGCTAGGCGTGGCGATGATGCCACTGTGGGCTGCATTGTTTGCCGGATTGTGGGGCCAGTGGCCCAACCGCCGCGAGTGGGGCGGCATTGCGCTGGGGCTAGTCGGTGTGCTGCTGCTGAACCTGAACGCCGACCTGCACGGCAATGTCTGGGGCGCGATCTTTTTGCTCGGCGCGCCGATGTGCTGGGCGCTGGGGTCGGTCTGGAGCCACCGCCTAACCCTGCCGCCCGGCCCGATGTCTAGCGCCGCCGAAATGGTAGTCGGCGGCGCGGTTCTGCTAGGCATCGCAGGGCTTGTGGGCGAACATCTACCGGCCACGCTGCCCGGTATCCGCCCGCTGGGTGCATTGATCTACTTGGTCGTCTTCGGCTCGATCATTGCCTTCAGCGCCTACGGCTACCTATTGCGCCACGCCCGCCCCACTGTCGCCACCAGCTATGCCTACGCCAACCCGGTCGTTGCCGTGGCCCTCGGCGCGGCGCTGGCCGGCGAGGCGGTCACGCCGCTGACCCTGCTGGCGATGGCCGTAATCCTGGTCGCCGTCGCGCTGGTGACGCTAAAGCCGGCAGCCGTGAAACAGGCAACGCAGGATTAACGTAAAGCCAGGTAAGTGAGGAGAAAGCGCAGCGATGGACGAACTACAACAGCAAATAGTGTCCTTCTTGGACACGTATCGGCGTAAAGATGTAGCTGGGGTGCTGGCGCTGTGTGACCCAGAAACGATCCTGGTGATGGGCACCGACGCAAGCGAGGTGTGTACTTCGCCGCAAAGTGTGCAGCGGTTATTGGAGCTAGACTTCCAACTGTGGGATCGGGCAGAGTGGGGTGAGTTTCACCACTTTTTCAGCTATCGGGCCGGCGAGATAGCCACCACCTTTTTCGACATCCCCTTCACGACGCGGACTGCCGATCAGAGCCGGATCACATTAGTGCGCTTTGCCATGATCTGGCGCAGTACCAGCAATGGCTGGCGAGTGGTCCAGAGCCTCAACACCGTACCCACCGTGGGCCAGGGCGCAGCCGACATTTTGGGGCAGTCAGCGCAAGAGCCGGGCAGTTAAGGCGCGAGCAACCGCAGCATGAGATCGCTCATGCTCCAGCAGGAAGGGGGTTGCACACGCCCTGGCGGTGGAACCGGCCGCTGCGGAACTCGTCTGCCGCATAGTCACAGATGTCGGCGATGCCCGCCAGCGTCAGGTCGGGCTGGAAGTCGGCGCGGCCCGCCGCGTCATAGGCATATTTGCCCTGGCAAACAAACACAATATGGAGTCGGTTGCCTAGCAGTGGCTTCATGGCTTTGCCGATGCGCGGCTTGTCGTCCACCATCAGATATTGCGCCGCCGGAAAGTCGGTCAGCAACTCCGTCAGATGCTGTTCTTTGTGCGTGTAGATCCGCACATGGCAATCGGCCGCTTCCGCAATGCCGCTCTTTTCGATTTTGGCGCGCTGAAACACCAAGTCGCCGTCCGACAGAATCACATTCGTGGCGAACTGCGCGGTATGGGCCAGCGCCGCCAGCGCACCAGGGTATAGATACGCGGTAAAGTCCACCCGGTCGAAAACGGCGTGCGCCTGCGAGCAAATCGTGCCGTCCGGGCAGAGTACGGCAAAGCGGCGCAGGGTTTCGGGAATGTCCACCACATCCTGCTCCTGACGCACTTCCTCATACAGCCGCCAGAACGTATCGCTCCAGGCGATGCCCAGCAAAGTGTCCAGTTGCACGTCTATATCCGCTTTCAGCCGGTCGTTGTCCAGCAGCGTGTTGTCTACATCGTAGAAAAACACCAGCGTGCCGGCGGCAGACGCTTGTTCAGGGGGAGGGGCGGTCATAAACTTGGACTCCGCCGGCGGCGGCGACGATCACGCGCCCCGCGAGGCCGATAAATAGGCCATGCTCCACCACGCCGGTCAGCGCCTTGACGGCGGCCGCCAACACAGGTGGGTCGGCGATGGTCGGCCATTGACAATCGAGGATGAAATTGCCGCTGTCGGTGACATAGGCGTGTTCGGCGGGGTTGGTGAGCTGATCGCCGGCGGGTGCGGCACTTCGCAGATGGGTGACGGCCCCCAGCGCGCTCAGGCGGGTGGCCGTGCCGGTCCAGCCGAAGGGGATCACCTCCACCGGCACGAGGACACGCCCCAACGCCGGCACCACCTTGCCCGCATCCACCACGATCACTTCGAGTGTGCTGGCGGTAGCCACCAGCTTTTCGCGTAACAGTGCGCCACCCCGACCCTTGACCAAGCTAAAACCGGCCAGTTCCACCTCGTCGGCCCCGTCCACCGTCAGATCAATCTGGGGGTGTGAATCGAGCGTGGTAAGCGGAATACCAAGTTCACGGGCGCGGGCTTCAGAGCGCAACGACGTGGGCACGCCCACCACGCGCAGCCCCGCCCCCACCCGCGCACCCAACGCCCGCAAGAAAAAGTCGGCGGTACTGCCGGTGCCCAGACCGACCACCATACCGTCGGTCACATAATCCACGGCAACGGCAGCGGCCTCCGCTTTTAAGTGATCTATCGCATCCATCATCAGGAGTTCACTCCATTCCGCGCTTTGCTATCTAGATGTAGACTCCCGTTTGTGCTAAACTTGAAGGATAAACAGGGTTTGACACCAGCAGCGTGAATGAGCCGGCAAGAGTTAGACAGGTGGCATCACCTGAGGACGCTGCGGTGAGTCCGTCTAGTTCTGGCCGGCGCAAATTTTCAAGTGGCGCAACATCCTGATCATAGCGCGATTATAGCATAAGTAGTGCCGGTAGGTGCGGATGCCGAGAGCCTAGCTGTCGGCGTTTTCCACACGGTTCAGCGGCGGGGCGGGCGGCAACGGACGCAATTGGGACTGCTCGTCATCTTGCACGTAATCGGCGGTCTCGCGCACAGCATCACCTTCGCGCGCCTCGTTATCGGTGGTCGCAGAAGGTGGGGGGATTGTTTGGTCCAATGGGCTGCCTCCTAATACGCAAAAACAGTGGCTGAATCATATGATCCAGCCACTGCTCTGCAAATGCTAGGCCACGTTGCCGCCGACTAGCGTTTGATGTTATCTACGCCTTCTTTGACGTGGTCGCCGAGCTTATGCGCGCCTTCTTTGACGCTATCGGCGGCGTGTTCCGCGCCTTCCTTCAGACGGTCCGCAGCGCTCTCGGTATTGTGCGCGGCCCCGTGGGTGGCATTGTGCACATCATGCTCAGCAGTATGTGCAGCGTGCTCCACATTGTGGGCGGCATCGTGTGCAGCGTGCTCGGCATTATGCGCGGTGTGGCTTGCATCGTGTTCCAGATTATTCGCCATGGTGTCTGCTCCTTTGCGGTCACAGGCTGTTAATCATGTAATCAGGCGACGCTAATCCTCTTGTGTCCAGCCAGCCTGCGTCAACTGAACACGACAAGGAGCGTAGCCCGATCTCTCTTTGCAACGTTTAAGCAAGTTCTGTGCCAGAGTTCGTTTGCTCCACGCAATCTGTTAGTCCTTCTTGGGCACCGTGATGAAGTAGGTGTTGGCCGACTGATCGATCAGGTGGGGGATCAGGTTGGGCGGCATCGTTTGGTAGCGGGCTAGGCCGACTAATTGGCGCAACAGATCACGCGGGTGGACGGCCCGCAGTGGGCGGCCGGTGCGGATATAATGTTCCCGCATCATATAGGCCAAACCGGCATCATCGAACGGCACCCCCTGCCGCTGGCACTCGGCCTTAAAGATATGGAGAAACTGTTCGGGTGTGGGATCGGGCATCGCCAGTTTGTTCTGAATGCGGCGCAGGAATGCTTCGTCAATCAACTCGGAAGGATCGAGGTTGGTGGAAAGGACCAGGAACAACTCAAACGGCACCAGCAGCTTTTTGCCGGTGTGCATAGTCAGGAAATCCTGTGCTTTTTCCAGCGGCACAATCCAACGGTTGAGCAGCGTTTGCGGAGACATAGTTTGGCGGCCGAAGTCGTCAATGAGGAAGACCCCATTATTGGCTTTGAGTTGGAACGGCGCTTCGTAGAAGCCGGCATCGTTGTGGAAGATCAGATCCAGGGCAGGCATCGTCAATTCGCCGCCGACAATGACGACCGGGCGTTGGACTTGCACCCAGCGCCGGTCGGAGTACTCGGCCAAGCGTGGGTCGGGCATCCCGCCGATAGCGGCTTGATCGCCGCCGTTGGGGGTCTGGAAAGGCACCGGATGGTGCAGGTTGAGGTCGAAGAATTGGATGATTTGGCCGTCGGCTTCAATCGCATAAGGCACGCAGATATTGCCGCCCATCATGCGCCCGATGCGCTCGGCCAGCATACTTTTGCCGTTGCCGGGCGCGCCGAATAGAAACAACGACTTGCCGGCGTTGATGGCCGCGCCCACTTTGTCGGTCATATCCTGCGTGAGAATCATGCCGGTGAGCGCGTTTTGCACCACGGGGCGGTCAATGCGCGGCTTACGCGCCGCCTGGATCAGCACCATTTCGATATATTTGTTCAGCGGCACCGGGGCCGGCCCGACATAGGCCGAGCGGCGGATCGCGGCATCGGCGCGGTCCATGCCTTTGCGCGTCAGCACCCACTGGTAGCCGGCCTCGCCCAGACCGCTGGTGCCCGTCACCTCGGCCAGTTCTTCGCGTTTGAGGCCGGTCAGCGCCTGTTCCACCACCCCGTAGAACGGCAGACGTAGCTCCTGGCTCACCTGATGGCCGGTCAGATAGCTGGTGTAATAGAGGGTTTTCAGCACCAAGT
Source organism: Chloroflexia bacterium (assembly GCA_038228295.1). Taxonomy (GTDB): domain Bacteria; phylum Chloroflexota; class Chloroflexia; order QHBQ01; family JAICKM01; genus JAICKM01. The sequence goes on from JBBRPH010000044.1 coordinate 29,117, forward strand.
CGGTCAGCAGGGCCAGGTTAAGACCGGTCGCTTCCAGCGTCTTCGGCTCCGGCAAATAGTTGCCTATGGGCGGTAGCGCTTGGCTGGGTGCCTGGGCGGCCGGAGCTTGCGACCGGGGCGGCGCAGCCGCAATCGGCACCATCGGCATAGCGGCCGGCGGCGTGGGCACCGGCGCCTCTAGCCCGCTCATATTCAGATCTACGGTTTCTGCGGCACCGCCGTCAGAGGGGTTGCCGCCATGTTGCAGACGATGGATTAGGGGACTCACCGGGTCACTCTCCTTGCGCTCAACACCATCCATCCGGGCAGGCGCAACCGACACACGCGCAGGGTACGCCTCATTGGGAGTATACCCCGCAGGCGCGGCGGTGTCAATCAAGCCGGGCGATTTCACGGGGGGCGAGAGCAACCGGTGCCGAGTTGGGCAACGGCGACTAGTCGGGTAGTGGCTCTACCGACGACTTTGGAAAATCAGTTGATGTTAGGGCGCGCCAGGGCAGCTTGCCGCGCCCCAGTAGCGGATAGAGACCCGGTTGGGGTTGGCGACGCTATAATCCGCAAGTCCCACCCAGGCGTAACTAGACACCCGGTACTGAGCAGTGTTTCCCGCCCCACTGCTTTGATCCCAAACCGGCACCACAAAGAGTGTATTCCCCGTTTTGAGTTGCAGCAATGCTTCCGTCACCGGTGGGATATTCGCGCCGGCAGCGCGCCCGCGTACCCAGTCACCGACCGAAACCGTGTGGTCAGCCGGATTTAGCGGGTTTATGTAGGTTTCGCTATCGCCCGGCGGCAGCAGGCTGTGAGCCAACGCCCCATCACCAAGATCACCGGCCCACGTCAGCCAGCCGAAGGTTCCTGCACCCGTCCCATACGTAGCCGCGCGTACCCCAAAGTGGGCTTGCAAGCCTTGTACGACGGCAGTGTTCAAGGCAAGGGGATAAAGCCGGCACGGGCCGGGGGTTTCCCAACTGCGCGTGAGCAAGTTGAAAACGAACACCGTCGTTGGCCCACTATTATGTACAGCCAGCAAGGTAATACGTGGCCCATCCACCTGTGCGATGTAGAGCAACCCCACCTGCTGCGGTGCTTGATACAGTTCACTGGGTCCGGTAAGCCGCTGGTTGAGATCCATGCGGAGGATCGAGTGTAGTCCTTGATTAGGATAAATCGAGCTGGCCCCGGAAACGGCTAACACGTAGCCATTGTTGAGTAATCCTTGCCAACAACCGCCGGGGGTAAATGTACGCCCCATCGGCCCACAGCCCTGGATGCCTAATTGCGGCGGTGGTAGGATGCGATCCGGCACACTTGTTAGATATGGATGAATAAAAGGTGTTCCTTGAGCTACGGCAGTCAGATAATTGTCCCTAGGTTGCTCAACCTCTGCGATTTTGGTCGCATCGAGAGATGCTCCTGTTAACGTGGGGGTCTGTGTCGAAGCGGCTGTTGCCGGGACAGAGCTAGAAGTGCTGGTTATTGCCGGCACTGTATACGTCAATAGGGTTGTCGGTATAGCAGTCACTGTTACCGGCGCGGGGCTGGGAATGACGGTCACTGTTGGCACTGTAGCGGTCGTTGCTGCACCACAACTGGTAAGAATTATGAGCGGCAGCACGCAGGTGCAAACATAGCAGAGCATACCCGTTGCTGATCGGCCTTTAGCAATTGTATCCATTAGATCCTGCCTTTCAGCGACCCTCACCACCGCCAGCCGACCCTACCCCACGGGCCAGGGTCACGGCGTACCCGGCGGCCCCGCCGACGGCGACGGCAGCGGCAAAGGTGACTGGTCGGGTGAGGGTGAGAGCGTGGGTAGCGGCGTGCCGTCCAGGGTGACCCATTGGCGAGTGGGTACATCGAAGGCGAACTGCGCCCCCGTGTCCGCCTGGAGGATGAGCCGCTCACCCACGGCATCAATGACCCTCACCCACAGCACCGGCGCGGGCACATCGTACATATCTGGACCCTCGGCTATCCTACGGGTGTCTAGATTATCTACTTCGACTAGGAGTTGTGCTTTGTAGGGCATAAAATAGGTGGTACCCGCACATACTGCGGTCATTAACGGTCCATTTGTCTCACGCCAATGGTTTTTGGAACCAAGCTGATGCTTATCTAAGCCGCAGCGATTATCTTCAACGATTAGTCCCGCGCCGGCCGCACGTTTTGGCGGGCCGGGTAAGGGCGTGCGGGGCGGCAGGGTCGGTTCGGGATATTGTAATACCGGAGTGATATGAAGTAGTACTACGGTAGTAGCTTCGGCCCGCCGATCCGTATCCCGCTGCTGCTCTCTCGCCGCCTTCTCCGGCGACAACCCATGAATAGGTGTGGCCGTGATCATTGTCTGCTCGACAACCCCCACTGTAACCGCGAAGGCTACGGCATCGTATGTCGGCGGAAAAGCGACGGGTGTTGGGCTAGACGCAACACCTGTCGGGCTTGCAATCAGCGCAGTAGGCGGCGGAGTGGTGGCGGGTCCGGCTGGCGTGCCACACGCCGTCAGCAAGCTGATTGCAAGTAGCCCAATGCTACGAAGCACCCAACTTTGTAGGTGCCCAGCAGCATAACTGGGATTACTCAGCACGACCGCAATCCGCGTGGTGTTGATCATTCTCAGATTCCTCCTTGCCACATTCGGTCCTAAGATTTACCAGACAGTCAGTAGGATTAAGGATTACAACTGGGTATACAATAGCCTGCGGTGGTTGCATAGCGCAGCGGGGCGGGATACCAGGGCACCGCATGGTCATCCTGCCCCGCGCCCACGATCCAAACGATGCCTTGCTCCACACTGACGGGCGGCGTACCTGCTTTCATCAGAACCAACTGCCCGTTGATGTAGCCGCGCCAGCAGTTCTCCGGCGCAGGGTCCGCTGGTCGGGCTACGCCGTCACACGTGCCCACGCCCAATTGCGGGGTCGCCGTGACGGAGACCGGCGGCAACACCGGGCTAACCCTGGGTGTGACAGTTCGCACTGCGGCATCTAATTGGAGCGTCGCTGTAGGCGACAAGGGTACGGTCGGCTTGGCGGGCGGCAGTTCTGTTACCGTTGGGTTAGCAGGGGCGATAGGCGTAGCAGTGCCGGGGATCGTGTTAGTACCGCAGGCGGCTAACGCGCATAGGGCTACAGAGCTGAAGATTAGGAGCGTCCAGCGCCTACCTAGCGTCAGGGCGGTTGTGCTGCGGCTCATCGGTATGATCTCCCACGTTGCAGTTCGCTAGCCGGCACGGGGTACGAGTAGGGCAACTGCCACCGCCGCCTACCACACCCTGCCCACAATCAGCGTCTAGAGCGGCTCGTAAGCGTGAACCCGGTCCAGCGCGTAGGCGATGAAGGCGCGCGTTTCCTCCAGATCGTCGGTCAGCGCCCAGGCAATCAGGGGTGCCCAGCGGGGATCGAGTGCCTCTTGTGCCCAACGAGCGGCGGTGGGCTTCGACCCGATGGTGCCCAATTGCAGCGTATACAGCATCCGGCAAATCGTCAGGGTGGTGTAGCTTTGATAGCCGATATTGCGTAACGAGACGGGGTTGGCGGCCAGCGGCACCAGCCACTCCTGGGCGATTGCCAAGACCTCGCGCCGCAGATCAGCGGGCGCAATCGGATCGATCCAGTGCGTGGGCGGCGGTCCGGCCAGGGTGATGCCGTGTTCTAGGAGGATCGTGCGTTGAATTAGCCCGCCGGTCGTGCGCGGATTCAGGCGCAGAGTCTCGCCGCGCTCAATCGTCGGGTAGCGCGGCGCGCTGGGATCGGGACGGCGCAGGGTCTGCTGGGGGATGTACGACCCCTCTAACTCGCCGCCCCACGGTATCTCGCGCGCCGCTAGATCGACGTGCAGCGCGTGCAGCGCCGCGATCAGGTCGGGCGGCAGATTCGTGGCCGTGACGACGACAAAATCAATATCGCTGCGCGTGAGCGTAAAATCGCCCAAAGCCAACGAGCCGTACAGGTACATCGCGAGAAACTGCGGCCCCAAAATGGCCTGCACCTGCGGCAGGAGCTGCTGCAAGATGGCGTTCACTGCAGGGTAGGGGGTGGGATCGGCTAGGGAATCGGACACTGTGCAGTCCTCCTACACACAACCTTTGTGTAATGGTTCAGTCTGTGATCTTGTCATGCTGAACGCAGTACAGAGACCCCTTTGTGGCTGCGGAACTGCGTAGTTACAACTAGACGGTCGCCACCCCATCGTAACTGGCGCGCAGGGCCGCCATGGCCGCCGCGACAGGCTGCTTGGGCGTGTAGACGGCCGAGCCGGCGACTAGCACGCGCGCGCCGGCCGCCACCACCAGCGGTGCGGTTTGCGGGCTGATGCCGCCGTCTACCTCGATCAGGGGAGTCAGGCCGCGCGCATCTAGCATGGCGCGCAGGCGGCGCAGTTTGGGCAGCATACTGGCGATGAAGGCTTGCCCGCCGAAGCCGGGATTGACCGTCATGATCAACACCAGGTCTACGTACTCCAGGATTTCCTCTAGCGTACTCAGCGAGGTTGCCGGGTTGAGCGCGACCCCGGCCTGCTTGCCTAGCCCCTTGATCTGCTCCACCGTGCGGTGCAGATGCAGCGTGGCCTCTTGATGCACGATGATCAGATCGGCCCCCGCTTTGGCGAAGTCGGGAATGTGCAGTTCAGGGCGCACGATCATCAGGTGGGCTTCGATCAGCAGCGGCGTGACGCGGCGGACGGCCTCCGCGATGCCTGCGCCCATGGTGATATTGGGCACGAAAGTGCCGTCCATCACGTCTATTTGCAGCCGCCGCGCGCCCGCCGCTGCCACCTCGCGCACCTGCTCGCCTAGCCGCGTGAAGTCGGCTGAGAGGATGGAGGGGCAGATTTCGACCGTGGCTGGGTCGATCATGGCGCGGCCTGGGCCGCTGCCGCCCGGTCGGTCAGCCAAAGCAGCGTGCCGTCGGTCGGGCGCACGCGCGCCGCCGGCAGGTCTTCGCCCGCCACGGGGTGCAGCACCCCTTTGAGCGCCGCCGCTTTGCCCGCGCCCGCCACCAGAAACACGACCTGGGCAGCGGCGTTGATCACCGGCAGCGTCAACGTCAGGCGATCCACCGGCGGCGGCAGGCGACCGGGCGGGGTCGCCACGACCAGCCGATCCGTCACCGCCAGCGCCGCTTTGCCGGGAAACAGCGAGGCGGTATGCCCATCATCGCCCAGGCCCAGCAGGATCAAGTCAAAGCGCGGCAGCCCCTCCGCCTCCAGCTTGAAATGCGCGCGCAAATCGGCTTCGGCGGCGCGGGCGGCGGCTTCCTCGTCGGGGTTCTCGGTCGCCATGCGGTGGATGTTGGCGGCGGGCACCGGCACTTTGGACAGCAGCGCGTCATAGGCCATGTGGTAGTTGCTGTCGGGGTGATCGGCGGGCACATAGCGCTCATCACCCCAGAAGAAGTGGATCAGCGGCCACTGGATGCGCTCCCGATAGGCAACCGAAGCCAGCAGTTCATACATCGCCTTCGGCGTGGAGCCGCCGCCTAGCGCCACGCTCAGGCTGCGATATTCCTGCGCGGCCTCGGTTGCCAGGGTGGTGAACAGATCAGCCGCTTGGCGGGCCAGCGCAGCGGCATCAGCCGCCGGCGGCGCGCCGAGCGGGTCGTGGGTCGAATGGGTATGGTCCATGAGCAGTTCCTTTATCTACCGAGTTCAACGATTGGCGTACTGCCGGAGCAGGGAACCGGACTGTGGGTGGGGGCTCCGCCCCGCGACCGCCCTACCTCGATCTTGCCGGTAGGTAGCTGCGGTGATCCCCATCTACAGCACAGGGCAAACGTCGCGGAGCGCAGCCCGCGCCCACAAACAACGCCGCCCCCACAGCCCGATCATCACGTTTCACGCTTCACGCTTCACGTCTCAGAAGCGCGGATCGAAGCTGCTTTGGCGGCTTTCGGTGCCCAGTTGGGCGCTGATTTCGCTGCGGCGACCACTGGACAGGCTGCCCCAGGCCATCAGGCCGGCCATGATCAGGCTTTGCTCGTAGATTTCATCGTGCCCGAATTGCTCTAGCTCGCTGTCAAGGAGCACCACATCATCGGGCGACGTGTAGCGCACCTTGCGATTGATCTGCTCCTGGCCGTCGCGTTCCACCCGGCAGTCCAGGTACATCGCATCGGCGGTCAGGTCGAACAGGATCGTCACCGGGCTGGGATCGTTGGTCGTCAGCCGGGCGGCCCGCACTTCGCCGGGGCAGGCGGCGCTACCGGTGGTCGCGCGCAACACAATCGGGATCGAGCGCACCCCCTGGCGCATGGTCAGCACCAGATCGCCCGTGCCGCCGCGCCCCACTGAGCCGGAGTGGAACTCCCATTTGAGGCGACTAGCCAGCCACGCGGCATAGAGAAACGCCTGGATCGGGTTCGCGGCTTGGCCGTCGGCGGGCGCGGCGTATTGGATCTCGATGCTGCCGATGCGCCACAGGCTGGGCAGCAAGATGGGATCATCGAACAGGCCGGCCGTCGCCTCGCGCACGCTGGTCAGACGGCCCCAATTGAGGTCGCCGGGCGCATAGCGGCCCGCATCGGGGTTGCGGAACGCCGGGTCCACGCTGCGCGCCATGCCCAGCAGCCCGGCCGCCGGGTCGCGGAAGGTGGCCGAGTCGAGGATCAGGCGGTCAATACTATCCTCCAGATGGGTGAGGACAATATTGTTGTTGTACATCGCACCGTCGGCGCACCAGAGGAAAACGGGCAAGTCGGTGATCAGCAAGTTAAGCGCCAGATTGGAAACGCGACTCAACGCGGCTGGACTGTTTGCGTAGACCCACACCTGTTCGCAGCAGACTTGCTTGCCGCTCGCGTCGGCGGCGTGGCAGTGCGCCGACAGATTGGCTTCGAGGTCATGCTCGGCCACTGCGGTGGCCTCGCCGGAGGCGGCTCCGTCGGAGGAGCCGCTGCGGTTGACCACCATAATCGTGCGGCAGGGATGGCGGCGCACGATGCGGTCGATCACCTCGTTGACGGCGGTCGCCCGCGCATCATCTTCAGTGTAGACTACGAGGTTCATGGCAAGCATCAACGTGACGGCGACTTTGCCTTCGTTGTCGCCGCCACTGGTGGTAGATTTCCACACCTGGATCAGTTCGCGATCAATATTGTCCACCGGCACCGGGATCATACCGCCATGCACAATGTCGCGCAATGCTTCGGCGCTATAGGGGTCGGGCAGCGTGCCGGGGTCGGCCTGGGCCACGGCATCCAGGTTGCTGTTCTCCAGCGCACGGGTCAGCCCCGGCTGCTCGTCAGGGGGTGCGGCTTGCGGGCCGGGCTTCTGCGTCGTTGACGGTGTCGGCGGCATAGTGCCCCCGGCCTGCGGATCGGGCGGCGGCGGCAGCCCCTGGTGGGTATTGTGATCGGCGCTTGGCCGCGTCGGCAGAGTGTCGCCGGGGAGCGGCATCGCCCGCGCGGGCGAATCGGCAGATGCAGCCGGCTGTGGGTCGGCATCAGGTTTCTTGTCAGCCATAGGGGTGCCTCTCTAGATTCTGCGCCAGGTACGGCCGTCGCGAGCGATCAGGCGGTCGGCTTGTTCCGGCCCCCAACTGCCCGCCTCATACTTCGGGATGTCGGCGGCGGCCTGCTCGTTCCAGCCGTCCATAATCGAACTCACAAACTCCCAGGCTTGTTCCACTTCGTCACGCCGGGTGAACAGTGTTGAGTCGCCCAGCATCGCGTCAAGCAACAGCCGCTCATAGGCATCGGCGGGTTCGATGCCGAATGACGTACCGTAGCGGAAGTCCATGTTGACCGGGCGCACGCGCATCAACGGGCCGGGGATTTTCGAGGCGACTTTGATCGTCGTCCCTTCGTCCGGCTGGATATGGACCACCAGCGAATTGGGGTCCAGACCGTCCATACTGCGGCGGAACAACAGGTGCGGCGCTTGCTTGAATTGCAGCGCGATCTCAGTGGTGCGCTTGGGTAGCCGCTTGCCGGTTCGTAGGTAAAACGGCACGCCGGCCCAACGCCAGTTGTCTACAAACAGCTTGATCGCCACATACGTCTCGGTGATCGAGTCGGGGTTCACCCCTGCTTCGCTGCAATAGCCGGCAGCCTGTTGGCCGTTGACCGAGCCGGGGCCATATTGAGCGCGCACGGTGTCCAGGCGGACCTGTTCACGAGTCATGGGGTGGATCGCCCGTAGCACCTTCACCTTTTCGTCGCGCACCGAGTCGGCATCGAAAGCGACCGGGGGCTCCATGCACATCAGGCACAACAACTGCATCATGTGGTTCTGGATCATGTCGCGGATCGCGCCGGCGTTGTCGTAATAGGAGGCTCGGCCTTCGATGCCGATGTTTTCGGCTACCGTGATCTGCACATTGTCTATATACTGGTGGTTCCAGATCGGCTCAAAGATAACGTTACCGAAGCGGAAGACGAGCAGGTTTTGCACCGTCTCTTTGCCCAGGTAATGGTCAATGCGGTAAATCTGGCGCTCGCTAAAGACGGCGTGCAAGCTGCGGTTGAGGTCGCGTGCGCTTTTGAGGTCACGGCCAAACGGCTTTTCGACCACGATGCGGCTCCAACCCATTTCATGCTCCGGGTCGCGGGTGGACTCGCGCGAGACGAGGCCGACCTTGCCCAGGTTGGTGCCGATGATCGGATAGACATCGGGCGGGGTGGCGAGATAGAATAGATAATTGCCGTGCCGACCCTGGGCCTGATCAATTTCGGTCAGTTTGGTCTTTAGCCGTTGGAAACCCGCTTCGTCGTGGAACTCACTCTGCACATAATAGACCCCTTGCACGAGCGTATCCCAGACCTGTTGCTGCACGGGACGGTTGCGCGAGAACTGGTTGACCGCCTTCAACATCTCCGCACGGAAATCGTCGTCACTTTTGGGTTTGCGCGCCACGCCGACGATGTTGAACCCGTGCGGCAGCAGGCCGTCGAGGGCCAGATTATAGACGGCCGGCAATAGTTTGCGCTGGGTCAAGTCGCCGGTGGCCCCGAACAGCACGATGGTACACGGCTGGGGGGTCAGTTGTTGCCGCAGGCCCGCCCGTAGCGGGTTCACGGTCGTCGTTGCTTGCATAACTCTCCTCAAGGTGTCAGGTATCAGGTGTCAGGTGCCGCCGACTATTCGATACAAGCGATATATCAATGAGTGGCAGGTAGGCGACCCAGTTTAGCGTCTCCTGATACCTGATACCTAGTGCCTAGCCGCTATTTGCCTGAGCCGCCCACTTTGCCCGGTGTGCCGGCGGCTCCGCCGCCCACTTCGCCCGGCTTGAAGCTGACGCCGCTGCTGCCGCCGCCTTCGAGCTGCACGGCATGGCCGCCGAATTCGTTGCGCAGTGCAGCGATGACTTTGGCGCTGAACGCTTCGGGGAGGCGCGAATTGAAGCGCGCTAGCAGCGAAGCGGTGATCACCGGCGCGGGCACGTTTTCGTTGATCGCCTCGATCACGGTCCAGCGTCCTTCGCCCGAATCTTCGACATAGCCGCGGATCGACTTGAGATCGGGCTCTTTCTCGAAGGCGCGCACGGCCAAATCGAGCAGCCAGGAGCGAATGACACTGCCGTTTTGCCAGACCTTTGATAGCGCCGCCATATCAATGTTGCCGTACTGCGACTTCTGGATGATCTCGAAACCTTCACCGTAAGCCTGAAGCATTCCGTATTCGATGCCGTTGTGGACCATCTTAGTGAAATGGCCCGCGCCGCTCGCGCCACAGTGCATATAGCCGTTTTCGGGGGCCAGCGTTTTGAGCAGCGGTTCGACATACTTAAACGCATCTTCGTTACCGCCGATCATCATGCAATAGCCGACTTGCAGCCCCCAGATGCCGCCCGACGTGCCGATGTCCAGAAAGTCGAAGCCTTTGCTTTTAAGGTCGGCGGCGCGCCGAATCGAGTCACGGAAGTTGGAGTTGCCGCCGTCAATCAGGATATCGCCCGGACTCAGCATCGGCAGCAGTTCGGCGATCAGATCGTCTACCGGCTGACCGGCGGGCACCATCAGCCAGATCACGCGCCGCCCGGTCAGTTCTTTCACCAGATCGGTCGGCGTGTAGGCCGCGACGGCCCCTTCCTGCGCCACTTCATCAATCTTGCCCTTGCTGCGGTTCCAGGCCACCACGCGATGCCCGCCGCGCGCCAAGCGCCGCACCATGTTCTCGCCCATGCGTCCCAAGCCCATAAATCCGATGTCCATGCCTGCCTCCTGTTTTGAGTTCTGAATTCCGAATTCTGCGCGCTGAATTACACAAAAAGTTATCTGCGTACTAACGGTAATAACTCAGCGCGCAGAATTACGTCAGCTTTCCACGCCGGCTCCGACCAGCACTTCGTCAATTAGATCGCCTGCTTCGCGTAGGCCGTCTTCGGCGTTGACCAGGTGAATGCGCACCACCCGCCGCCCTTTAGCGACCAGTGCCTCAATGTCGCCTAGCGCCTGGGCGCGGATCAGGGTACCGAAGCTAAAGTCCATATTAGGGATTTTCACGTCGCCCGCTTCGTCGCTGGTAAAGACGAGGAAGACCCCATTGTTCGCGCCGCCCTTGTGCAGTTGGCCGGTCGAGTGCAGGAAGCGTGGCCCGAAGCCCAGCGTGGTGGCGACCTGTAATTCGTCCAGCGCCAGCGTGCGGATCGCCTCTAGTTGGTCCATGTTGTCGTCGGACGTTTCGAGATAAGCTAGGATAGCAAAGTAGTCATGCACCTCCACACTCTCGAACAGTGTCTCCAATACCTCGGCGGGATCGAGATCGCTAGAATCGCTGCCGTTCTTGCCGCTGCTGTCGGGACCGCCCGCCAAATCAGGCAAGTTATAGGCAAACAGTTCCAGGTTGCCGGCGGCGGCGACCGGGGTGGGATCAGGCAGGCGGTGAGTCTTAGCGTAATCGGCGAGCAAGCGTTTGGTGTTGTCTTTGCTCTCGGTCACGTTCGGCTCATCGAAGGGATTGATGCCCAGCACCTTGCCCGCGACCGCTGTCGCCACTTGCCAGCGGAAGAACTCGCCGCCCAGATCGTACTCGTCGGCCATCGGCAACGTGATCACCGGCTGGTCGGCATCCATCAGTTTCTCGACCATCTCATCGAGAGCTTCGTGGTCGTCGCTTTCCTTGGGCATATAGACAAACACGCGATCGTCGCCATAGATGTCGGGCGGGCCGGTTTCTTCGCCGGCCACCGGCACCAAGCCGCAGCCCTGTTTGCCGGTGCTTTCGGCGATCAACTGTTCGGCCCAGTCAGCGAAGCTGGCTGTGCCGGGCGTGGTGATAAAGGTCACTTTGTCGCGGCCGGCCTTGCCCAGCGTGCCCAGTACCGCGCCCAACCACACGCCGGGGTTTTCCGCCGCCGCCACGCCCGCGCCGCAGCGTTCGGTCATTTGGTGCGCGCGGTCTAGCAATTTGCGAACATCCACGCCCATCAGCGCTGCCGGCACGAGGCCGAAGTAGGACAACGCCGAGTAGCGCCCGCCGATATCGGGCGGATTCTGGAACACCCGCCGGAAGCCGCGCTGCTGTGCTTCGGTGATCAGCGGGGAGCCGGGATCGGTGATGGCAAGAAAGTTCTCGCCCGCCTTGTCGCCCTTCACCGCTTTCACGCGCTCGTAAAAGTAGTTCATGAAGGCGGTCGGCTCTGTCGTCGTGCCCGATTTGCTTGAGACGATGTAGAGCGTATCCGCCGGTTCCAAGCCTTCCCGACACACAGCGACCATAGCCGGGTCGGTGCTGTCGAGGACGTAGAGTTCGGGGAACCCGTCGGCGGTCTCAAACTCCATGCTAAACAGGTCGGGAGCCAAACTGCTGCCGCCCATGCCCATCAGCAACACGTTCTTAAAGCCGCCTTTGCAAATGCTCTCCGCAAAGTTTCGCAGGTCGTCAGCTTCGCCAATCATGCGTTCCACCACGCCGAGCCAGCCGAGGCGGTCGCCGATCTTGCCTTGCACCACCGAGTCGGCCGACCACCAGGCCGCATCATGTTGCCAGATGTGGCCGGCGGCATCCGCCAATTCGTGCAAGGTTTGCTCGACCTGCGAATTAAAAGACCCGAGATCCGTCTGCTCGTTTTGCGGTTGACCGGCAGCCAGTGCCGCGCGCTTGCCGGCGATCACACCGTTGAGCGTCTCGAACGACTTGGCGAAACTCGCCACGCCTTCGTCTTCCAGCTCTTTCGTCACCGCGTCCATGTGGATGCCGGCGGCGGCCAGATCGGCGATGACTTTGTGTTCGGCGGCCATGTCGGTATCAATCGTCCGCTTGACTTCGCCGTGGTCGTTGAAGGCGATAATAGTGGCGGGCGGCATCGTGTCCACAGTGTGGGGGCCGATCAGATGCTCCACATACATCACGTCGCGGTAGCTAGGGTTTTTGGTGCTGGTGGAAGCCCAGAGCGGGCGTTGCACCCGTGCACCGGCGGCCTGCAAGGTCGCCCAGCGGGGGCCGCTAAACACTTGGCCGAACACTTCGTAAGCGATCTTGGCGTTAGCGACGGCCGCTTTGCCTTTGAGCGACTCCAAGTGCTTCTTTTCCGCATCGGAGCCGGCCTTGGCAATCAGCGCATCCAGTTTCTTATCCACATTGCTGTCTACGCGGCTGACGAAGAAAGAGGCGACCGAAGCGATGTCGAGCGCTTTGCCTTCGGCGTGGCGGCGTTCCAAACCACGCAAGTAGGCTTCCATCACAGCCTGATAGCGGTCAATAGCGAAGATCAGGGTGACATTGATGCTGATGCCTTCGTAAATGGCCTGCTCAATAGCGGGGATGCCTTCTTTGGTAGCGGGGATTTTGACCAGAATATTAGGTCGGCCCAGGCGCTGGTGAAAAATACGCGCCTGCGCTAGAGTGCCCTCGGTGTTGAGGGCCAGGTCAGGCGTGACTTCAATGCTGATATAGCCGTCCAGCCGGTCGGTGCGATCATAGACGGGTCGGAAGATGTCGGCGGCATCCTGGATGTCGCGGATCATCAGTTCGAGAAAGACCGCCTGTGCGTCCTTGCCCTGCCCGTAGATCTCACGCATCTGCGCGTCGTAGTCGGTGCCGGTGCCGATAGCTTTCTCAAAAATGGTGGGATTGCTGGTCACGCCGACAATGCCGTCGTGGTCAATCATCTTCTGCAACTCGCCGGAGCTAATCAGCCCCCGGCTAATATTGTCGAGCCAGGGCGCTTGGCCCTGCTCCTCGTACAGGCGTTTACAAGGCGTTTCTGCCATGTCGTCACTCTCCTCGTGGTCATCGGTCTTCAGCTTGTCAGTCGTCAGTTCAGCAGGGTACGTGCCACAACGTTCATTCTCACCACGAAGACGCAAAGATCGCAAAGAATCGTTCGGTAAAACAAAATCTTCGCGTTCTTCGCGTCTTCGCGGTGCCGTTCAGGGCAGCTACTTAACTAGGCTGCGGACGGCATCAGCGATGTGCGAGGCACTGATGCCGGCGGCTTCGATCAGTTGATCGGGCTTGCCGGAAGTCGGCATTCCCTGTACGGCTAGGTGCAGCAGGTGCAGTGGCGGCGGAGTGCCGCCGTCGGGGCTGACGGTGAAGGCTTCCAGCACTGCGCTGCCCAGCCCGCCCTCGGCCCAGTGATCTTCAACGACCACGACGCGGCCGGCTGTGGCCTGCGCGGCGGCATAGAGCGCTTGGCGGTCCACCGGCTTGACCGAGTAGAGGTCAATCACCCGCACAGCGATGCCGGCGGCCTTCAGCGTGTCGGCGGCTTTAAGCGCCTCGTGCAGCGTGATACCCGCGCCGATGACCGTCACCTGGTCATTATCGGACTGGCGCAGTGTTTTGCTGCCGCCGACGGTAAAAGTCTCCTCCGGCCCGTAGAGCGTCGGCAGAGCGGCGCGGGTGGAGCGCAGGAAGCTAATGCCCGGCAAGTCGGCCATCGCCGCGACCAAGTGCGCGGTCTGGTTGGGGTCGCTCGGATAAAGGACCGTGCTGCCGTGGATCGAGCGCATCATAGATAGATCTTCGAGCGCCATCTGCGAGGGACCGTCTTCGCCAATGGATACGCCGGCGTGCGAGCCACAGAGCCGCAGATTGGCCCGCGAAATAGCGGCCATGCGGATGAAGTCGGCGGCGCGAGTCAGGAAGGCGGCGAAGGTAGAGGCGAACGCGACGCGGTGGCGCACGCTCATACCGACGGCGGCGGCCACCATCTGCTGTTCGGCGATAAACATCTCGAAGAAGCGGTCGGGCGCGACCTTCTTAAACTCGTCGGCATGGGTCGAATTGCTGACTTCGGCATCCAGCACCACCACGTCAGGGCGCGCCGCCAGCGCCACCAGCGCATCGCCATAGGCTTTGCGCGTCGGCACCTTGTCGCCACCGAGGGCGTAAGTCGGCAGTTTCAGCACAGTGCCCTTGCCCGACTCCGGCACCGGCACGTTGCTCGCCGGCTTCGGCACCTGAACCGTGATGTGGCGCTCGCCGCCCAGTTCCTTAATCGCTTGTTCGGCTTGCGTCGCATCCAGTGTCTTACCGTGCCAGCCGTCTTTGTTGGCGAGGAACGATACGCCGTGGCCCTTCTCGGTCTTGGCGACGATCAGGGTGGGTTGCCCGTTTTGCTGGAGGGCTTCGGCATACGCCTTGTCAATAGCGCCGGGATCATGACCGTCAATTTCGATAGCGTGCCAGCCGAAAGCGCGCGCGCGCGCTGCATAGGCCGCGCTGTTCCACCCCAGGTCGGTCTCGCCGCGCTGACCGAGGCGGTTCATGTCGAGGATGCCGATTAAGTTGTCCAACTTGTTATAGCTCGCATGATCGAATGCTTCCCAGATCGAGCCTTCGGCCATTTCGCTGTCGCCCAGCAACACCCAGACATGGTAGGGCAGTTTGTCCAGCCGTTTACCCGCCAGCGCTACGCCGACCGCGATGGGCAAGCCCTGACCAAGCGAGCCGGTCGCCACGTCTACCCAGGGCAGTTCGGGCGTGGGGTGGCCTTCCATGCGGCTGCCGAACTTGCGGAAGGTCAGCATCTCCGCGTCGGTGATCGCGCCGGCCGCTTTGTACACCGCATAGAGCAACGGCGAAGCGTGCCCTTTGGAGAAGATCAGGTGATCACCGGCCGAGTTCTGAGGATTATCGAAGTCGTAATGCAGATATTTGCTCATCAGCACTGCCATCAGATCGGCGGCGGACATAGACGATGTGGGGTGGCCCGACCCGGCGGCGGTACTCGACCGGATGCTGTCCACGCGCAGTTGTTGCCCTAATTCACGCCATTGTTCCGTATCAGCCATCGCGCCTAACCTCCTGGTGTAGACAGAATCGCGGCAAAGCTCGGTAATCTGTCTGTGTGTTATGCTTGCCTAAGTCGTCATTGCCTTGCTGTAGTTCATCGTAGCGGTGAATATACAGCCTATAGGGTTGTAACAGCACATATTATACCCTGCCTGTGCAAGACGCGCCGTAGGCGCGGTGACATGGGCCGCGCGGCCCGACCCGAAACCCGCTAAAGCGGCTGCACACGTAAGAGCCGGTCAGGGCCGGCAACGGTCCTGGAAGGTGCTAACGCTGCACCAACTTGGCGTACAGCGCCTGCTGTCGCGCCACGGCCTGCTGATAGACGGCGTGATGGGCGGGGTTGGGCGTGTAGACGAGGGCGAGCGCGGCGGGGAGGGCGGCGGCATCAGGGATCACGCCGAGGACTTCAAGGGCCAGCAGTGCGTTGCCGCGACTGCTGGCTTCGGCTTCGGCGGAGGCGACCACCGGCAGGCCCAGCACATCGGCGTGGATTTGCAACCAGGCCGGCGAGTGGAGCAGCCCCGCGCCGCTGGCGACGGCGTGGCGGGCAGCGGGCACCTGGGGCGCGAGGCCGGCCAAGATGAGGGCGAAGCGATAGGCGACCGCTTCCAAGCCGGCGCGCAGGATCTCGGGCGCGCCTGTCGCCAAGCGCAAGCCCTCGATAGTCGCGCAGGCATCAGCGGCCCAGCCGGGGCTACGTTCGCCGGCCAAGAACGGCAGCACAGTCAGGCCGTGACTGTCGGGCGGCAAAGCGGCGACGGCGGCTTCTAGGTCGGGCAGCCCCGCCAGATTGAGCGTGTGGTGCATCCACTCATACAGATTGCCGCCGTTAGACAGCGCCCCACCCAGCAGCGCCCGCCGTCGATCTACGCGATAGAGCCACAAGCCCGGCGGCACGGTCGGCACCGGGTCGGGTACGACGACACGCATGGCTGCGCTGGTGCCGATGGTCAGCGCGAGGGTGTCGGCCGCCACGCAGCCGCTGCCCAGGTTGGCCGTCGCCCCGTCGCCCACAGTGGGCAGCCAGGGCACGGTGGAGAGCGCGGGCCAGCGAGCGGCATAGTCGCCGCGCAGGCCGCGCAGCGTATCGCTGATGTCTACCAAGGGCGAGAGTTGATCCGCCCGGATCGGTAAGGCGGCCAGCGACTCGGCATCCCAGGTCAGCGTATGGCGATTGAGCAGGCCCGTCCACGACGCGACAGAGATCGAGCAAGCCCGCACGCCGAACAAACGCAGGTAGAGGTATTCGCCGAACGACAGCCAATAGGCGGTGCGGGCTGCCACATCCGGCGCGGTGCGGGCCAGCCAGCGCAAGCGCGGCGCAAGATAGCTGGTGTGGAGGACGGTGCCGGTGCGCTCGTGCCACGCCACGCCGTCTACCTGGGCGCGCAAGGCGGCGGTATCGGCGGCCGGGCGCGTATCGCCCCAGAAGTAGACGGGCGTAGTCGGCCGGCCTGTCACGTCCACGCCGAGCAGGTTGCTAACGAGGCTGCACGATGCGACAGCAGCGACTTGGCGCGCCACCGGGCCGGCAGCGGCCAGTACCCCATCGAGCGCGGCCGCAGCCGCCGCCAACATCACATCTGCGTCGGCTTCCTGCCCCCCGTCATCCGTCGCCCGCAGCACATAGGTCGCCCGCGCCGCCAGCATCGCCACATCGCGGGCCTGCGCATCAAAGATCATGGCGCGGATCGACGACGATCCAATATCGAGGCTGAGGACGAAGGGCTGGGCGGCGGCTTCACGGGCGATAGTGGGCATAGAGAGCGCTTGCTCCTTAGCTACTGAGGGTTAGCTGCTTAAACAGCACGGGTGTTAATAGTTAAGGCTGAGTTTTACTACCCCCCGCGTCTACCAGTGCCGCGATCACTGCGGCCACATCCAATCCTGCTGCGTCCCGGCCCACCAGGCGCTGCTGGGACACGGCGCGGATCAGCACGGTGGGAGAATCGACGCAGCGGATCTCTTGCGTCCATTGCAGGGTCGCGCCGTCATCGCGGGTGCCGGTGAGCCGACTGGTGATTTGTAGTTCATCGCCGGGCAGAGCCGAGCGTAGATAGTCTACCACGTAGCGCGTGCCGCTCAGGCGCAAGCCCGCCGCGCCCGGTGCGGCCAGCGGCAGCCCGGCCGCACCGACGGCTTCGGCCAGGGCTTCATCAAACCAGCGCAGGTAGATGGTGTTGTTGACATGCCCCAGCGAGTCGGTGTCGTAGCGATAGACGCGGTGCGGCAGCACGAACGGGCGACCCGGCGCGGGTAGCGGATCGGCGGACGACGGGCCGAGCCAGGACGTGGGGTCGCCGCAGTCGAAGGTGTCCACGATGGCGCGGTCAATGCCTTTGGGCACCCCGCGCACCCGATCAATAAACACCCAGTCAGCCCGCCCCGTCAGCACCGGCAAGCCGGTCGGGCCGCTCATCTCGTAGTCGCGGCTCGACCGCACGCGGCCCAGGCTGGAGATCCAGGTGCGGGTGGTGAGCCGGTCGCCGTAGCCAATCGGGCCGAGGCGCACCAGGGTCAGGCGGTGGATTACCCAGGCCACGCCCAACGTGCGATACCAGGTGTCGGTAAATCCGGCATCGGCGGAGGCTTCCCAGGCGGCGTTTTCGATATAGACGGCCAGCACCTGCGCGGGCACCTCGCCCCAAGCATCCACGTCATGGCTGCGGACCCGCGTTTCGGCCGTGTAACGGTGTATCATGGCGGCATGATACCATATTTGACGGACTACAACATACTGGGCACGGCGGGCCGTATCCGGCCACTGGTCCGGTACCTTATATAAACGTCGGTACGCACGATTGCGGAAATAGGCGCGGCTTTTATAGTTGGCCAATCTAGGAGGATATCTGTTATGGCGGTTGAAGATCCGGTGGCGGCCTTAGAACAGCACCTTGCCCGTGTAGAGCGCATTATCGCTTATATGTTGTAGACCCTGAATCTACCGAACCCAGAGCCGCCCCTGGCAGGCGGTAAGGAAGATTCGGTGATCACTCAGGTTCGCGAACTGCTCAAGCAACAAAACAAAATCGCGGCAATAGCACTCTATCAGCGTGAAAAAGACGGCTTATTAGGAGCGGCCAAAGCGGCTGTGGAACACATCGCACAAGGC
>JBBRPH010000045.1:0-47148 GCA_038228295.1 Chloroflexia bacterium
CGCTGGATGGCGCGGGTATGGCGCACCGTGCTCTTGGCCCGCGGGGCCTGGTTAGAAGAGGTAGTCATAGGGCTATTCTACCAAAAAGGGCCGCAACGCGCCCTTGACAAGGCGGCAATGCCCTTAACTTGTAGCTGATGACGTAAGTTATACGTAAGCATTAGGCCGGCTGATCTTGACACTGCCCGCCGGACGCGGCATACTGGGCACATGATGAGCGCGGCAGAGGCGGGAGTGGATCAGCGGCCGATTGGAGTGTTCGACTCCGGGGTGGGCGGGCTGTCGGTGCTGATTGAATTGCGCCGCCTATTGCCCGCCGAAGACCTGGTGTATTTTGCCGATACTGGGCATTGCCCCTACGGCCCGCGCCCGGCAGTGGAAATCCAGGCGCTCTCGGAGCAAGCGGGCGCGTTCTTGCGGGCGCAGGGCGCGAAAGCTCTCGTCGTGGCCTGTAACACCGCCTCAGCGGCGGGACTGGACCCGTTGCGGGCGCGCCACGAGCCGGCTGTGCCGGTGATCGGCCTGGTGCCCGCTGTCAAGCCGGCAGTCGCGCTCACCCGCAGCGGCGTGATCGGTGTGTTGGCGACTCCTGGTACCTTGCGCGGCGCGTTGCTGCGCGATGTGATCGCCCAATGGGCCACTCCGGTCGGTGTGCGGGTCGTCTGTGATCCCGGTGTAGGCCTCGTCGAAGCGGTCGAAGCCGACGCGCGCGATGCTCCCGCCACCTATGCCATTCTGCGTGCCGCACTTGGCCCTATGCAGGCGGCGGACGTGGATGTTGTGGTGCTGGGCTGTACCCATTATCCCTTTTTGCAGGCACAAATTGCCGCCGTGGCCGATCCCGGCCTGCGGATGGTTGATTCGGGTCAGGGTGTGGCTCGCCAGACGGCGCGGCGCTTGGCCGAGGCTGGGCGGCTGCATCCGGGGCCGGGACCGGGGCGGGTGCGCTACTATACCAGCGGTGATCCCGTAACCGTCGGTACGGTGATGGGCTGCTTGCTGGGTGAGAGGGTGCAATGCGAATCCTGGCGGTAGATATCGGCACCGGCACGCAAGACATCTTGCTGGCCGATAGCAGCGCGCCGCTCGAAAACGCCACGCAGCTGATCCTGCCCGCGCCCACGCTGGCGGTGGCTGGGCGTATTCGGGCGGCGACAGCGGCGCGGCAAGCCGTGCTGCTCACCGGCACGATCATGGGTGGTGGCCCCTGTGCCTGGGCTGCTGAGGACCATCTGCGCGCCGGGCTGCCGGTCTACGCCACTCCTGATGCGGCGCGGACGTTTGACGACGACCCCGCCCGTGTGACGGCGTTGGGCGTGCAGATTGTAGAGCCGACCACCGCGCCGGCCGAGGCAATCACGATCCCCATGCGCGACTTCGATCCGGCGGCGATCCTGGCAGCGGTGGCCGGCTTCGGTGGCGACCCGGCGGTGGATGCGCTGGCTTTGGCTGTGTTCGACCATGGTGATGCACCGCCGGGGGTTAGTGACCGGCGCTTCCGTTTTGAGTACCTGGCCGACCGTTTGGCCGCCGGCGGCGGCACCGACCTGACGGCCTTCGCGTTTATGCGCGCCGCGATCCCGCCCGACATGACGCGCCTGGCCGCTGCCGCCCATGCTCCGGGTGCCGAGTTGGTGGACTTGCCGCTCCTGGCGATGGATACCGGCCCTGCCGCGATCTTGGGCGCGTTGGAAGACCCGGCGGTGCGCGCCGCTGCGGCTAGTGAGGAGGGCGCGTTGATCTGCAACGTGGGTAACTTCCACACTTTGGCTTTCCTGATCGCCGCCGGCCGCGTGACCGGCCTGTTTGAGCACCACACCGGCGAACTAACCGACGCGCAATTGGCCGCGTTGCTGACCCGTCTGGCCGCCGGCACACTCACGAACAGTGAGGTGTTTGACCATAAAGGCCACGGCGCACTGCTGCTGGACCCCACGCCGCGGCGGCCCCGGCTTTGCGCCGTCACCGGCCCACGCCGCGCCAAGTTGGCTGCCGTGTCCCTCCCTGCGCCGCTGCACTGGGCCGTGCCGCACGGCGCGATGATGCTGACCGGCTGCTTCGCTCTCTTGCGCGCGCTGGCGGTCCATTGGCCGCCCGCGCAGGAGCCCGTGACCGCGCTGCTCGATGAAGTGGGATGAATATTATGTGCTATGTGCTGCTGCTGTGAAAGGATTCTGTGATGTCAGTTGATAATCCGCCTAGCCTAGAAGAGTTTCTGGCTGCGCCGCCGAAGGTGGTGGCTCGCGTGGCCCCCAAGACTGCAGTCTACGCGCCAGGAGGCACGCGGCGGGCCGCGACCCTTGCCGGGGTTGCGATTGATGATGGGTACATTGAATGGGTGCGGCCGCAACTGATCGAAAGCCTCGCGGTGTTCTTTCGCGTGGGTGTGCAACACCTTATCGTGCCATCTATCGGGCCACGCAATTTGCTGGAAGGTGGTACCTATGGTCAACGAGTTGTCCAGTGGATTGCTGATCTGTTAGCGGGATCGGCAATGGTTGCCGAGTATCAGAAGCGGGGTTGGCAGGCGCGGATGCTGGCCCCGGCTTCTCTACCATCCCTTTGCGAAACAGCGGCACGTTTGCAACAGCAAACACAGCATTCGGGTGCGCCCACCGTTTGGTGGTATCTTGTTGCCGATAATGCGGATCCCTGGTCGGAAGTATTGGCACTGGCCCAGCAATCCGGCGCACAAACGCAGGCCGCAGCAATTCTGGCACTCTACGGCACAGACATCCCACCTGCCGACTTATATGTCGGCTTCGGCAAGCCGGCGTTAGGCACTACTATGGTCCCGCCTCTGCTGACCGGGGAAAGCTTACACGGCTACTGGACCCAACGACCGGGATTCGATTTAAGTGAGCAACTTTTACGTGCCATCTTGTACGATTACGCTTATAGCCGCCGCACCTGGGAAGCAGATCATAGCGCCCGCTACGCACAAGCCCACAGGTATGCGACGCTCTGGCAGACTGAGAATGTGTTGGGCGTGGGCACTAAACGGGACGGCTATTGGTATCCCCGCTTCTTCCCCCTGCCGGCCCTACCTGACGACGCGCTGGCCGGAGCGTAGGCGGTGACGATTCGCGCCGTCATTTTCGACCGGGATGGGGTACTTTCCCATTTTGATATGCGTGCCGTGGGCGACTTCATCCTGCCGCTGGTGCCGCAATCATTGGACGAGTTGCGCCGGCATTGGATTGGTTGGGTCAACCGTGTCGGCCCGCCCGACTCGGTGGCCGTCGAAGATCAGTACTGGCGCGCCTTCTGGGATTGGCTCGCCGATGATCTGGCGCTTGACTCGGCTACCAGAGCTAAACTCTACAGCTTCCAGTATTTGGATTATATTCGTGCGTACCCTGACGGCCGGCCCGCCCTGCTGGCCGCCAGGAAGTGCCACCTCCAGGTAGCAGTCCTCTCCAATTTCTCGCTTTTGAGCTTAGATCAATCCTTAGAGCGGCTCGGCTTGGCAGACCTAGTAGATCTAGCGGTGTCGGCCACTGCTATCGGTCTGCGAAAGCCTGACCCTGCCGCCTTCCTCAGTGTGACACAGGCCTTGGGGGTTCCGCCGCAGGAATGCTTGCTGTTTGATGATGAGCCGCCCAACGTGGCCGCCGCTCGTCGGTTAGGTATGACGGCCTATTTAGTAGATCGGCGAACCTCTCTACCCAGCTTTGGTACTGTGCCTGATCTCACCACCGTCATATTTGAGAAAAGGTAGTACCCTTCATGTATTCCTCGTACCAGGGTCACTGACGTGATCTACAACCCATTAGGGGATCAGGAAAATCGTTAGGTTACATTAATTTCGCTTGGTGGGCTAACCAATTTACCAGATCAGGTGTGGGCATCTGGTGGATGGCGGCAGTTTGTAACGCGCCCGATTGAAATAGCTGCCGGCCGAGCTGCAAGCCGGCAATGTAGGGTGCGAAAAAACTTTCCATGCGCGGCGGAATCGATAGGCCGGTGCGGAGCTGCGAGTCGACTAGTAGGGCAACAATCACGTCGGACGCACGCCCCGGCTGTGGGCCGATCAGAGTTATGCCGCGCCCGCGAATCTGACGCGCAGCGGCCAGATCTGCGACCCCGTTAAGGGGATCGGCTACTAGATAGTGGAGTGTTTTGATACCGACCATAGCAGCCGTACCCAGGCACATGGGGCAGGGTTCCAGGGTTGTGTACAGGGTGACATCGGCTGGGTGGCGTTCGGTCTGCTGGTGGCCCCAAGACAAGATCGCATTGGTTTCAGCATGAGCCATAACGTGGTGGCGCAGTTGTGTAGGGTCGCCATCCGGTTCGCTGTCGGTGAGGCGGTTACGGCCGCTAGCGCGAATGGTATCATTCGCGCCAACCAGCACCGCACCGATAGGCAGTGACCCCGCACGGTAGGCCGTCCAAGCTTCGCTAATCGCTACCTGCCAAAATATCGGCAACGTGGCCCATAAATCAGATTCCAACACCCGTGGTTGGGAACTAGTCATAATGACACCCCTTTCAGCGTACAGTACGGCAGAAGGTCCGTGCTGGCCCCGTTAATCCAGCGCTTTAATAGCCAACCGCCTCGCAGCCCAACAAGGTAGCGAGAATCAAGCCGTGCACCACGCGCACCGGTGTGTAGAGCGTTTTGGCGATCCACAAGGGCGGATACTCCATTGCGGTCGCGGAAAAATGTTGCCGCAGGTATTCGATGCCACGCTCCAGTACGGCAGCGGGCACGCTACGCCCGCCCCGTTGCCGGACTAACATTGCCAGCACCACATAGGCGGTTTCTTCCATGGTGGGTGCAAACCAACCCCAACCGCCGTCCGCCCATTGAGTGTGGATCATCCATTCGATGGCCGGCTCCACTAGATTCGGGGCGACTTCCTGTGCAGCCATGACGGTGTGGCTGGTAGTGTAATAGGGACTGACCTGCCATTTGTCGAACCAGTAGCCGCCGGCACTACGCGTCGCGTGTAAGAAGCGCACGATTTTTTCGATGCGGGGCCGGCTTTCGCTGGGGCTGCAGTAGTGTAGCGCATCCAGCACATGGACATTAGCGCTGATCGAGGGGTTACGCTCGAACGGATAGCAGCGGAAATGCTCCGGCTCCTCATATTGGTAGAGCAATTCGGGGTCAAGTTCATAGCCCAAATGGCTGAGCGCGGCAAAGCATAAGCCGGTGGTGTCCGACTCTTTAGCGGGGATACCGACGCTAGAAGTCCAGCCACTTAAAGTGCCTTCGGCATACAGGCGCTGCCCTAACGGCTTCATCAGCGCCAGCAAGTCGGGATCGCGCTGAGGGAGGGCGTGTTGCAGGTGGCGCAGTGACCAGCTCTCATCAAACGTTTCCAGTGGGTAAGCTGCCGGTGCGCTACCGTCACCTGCCCCGCCTTGCACCAACTGCTGCAGATAATGGTAAGCCTGCGTGTTGTCGGGTGCGTGCTGCAACACATAGGCCGTAGCCGACGGGGAAAAGCTGACCCCCCCGCCCGCCTCTTGTGCCTCACTGAGTCGCTCGGCCTCACAAGTGTCGCCCAGCATCTCCAGGCTCATTGCCAGTGAGGTCTGCCGGCTATAGGCTAAGTGGCGTGGGATCAATTCCAGCTTCGCCTGTCGCACGCGCTGCAAATCAGCAAACGCATGGTAGGGTAAAGACAGGCCCTCCTGTTCGGCTTGTGCCAGTAAGGTGGGGAAAATTAACTCAAAACCGACGGTTTCCCACGGATCACTCTGCTGTCGCCCGGCATTGCGCCAAATATAGCCCAAGCCCAGTTCCACCCGGCGCGTGTCGGCTTCCTGCCTGCGCCACTTATGCATGGTCAGCACCGCCCGCAACGTTGATAATAGGCGATCATGGTAGTAAGGCCACGGTGATCCCCAACTACCGTCGCTGTGTTGGTGAGTGATCAACCATTCCAGGCTTTGGGGGAAAAGCGGGTGGGCCGTAGCGCTATCCGGGCGGTCGCGCAGTGCGGCCAGCCAGGCGGTGTCATAGGCGCTGGCCTGGAAGACGTTGCGATCGCGCGCCGCTAATTGCTGTAAAAAGGTGTGGGTTTGTGAATGCAGCGACATCGGAACCTCTTCTACCGTCGGCTGTGGCGCCGACCACCACCCCGGCAGCTGAGTTTGTGGAAGCACGGACATGTAATCCTCCCAGGCATGACAATGGTCCCAATACATTACGGAACGGTAATGTACTCTACTGATTTTACTAGATCGATCCGTAAAAGGTTGCAAAATTAGCTGGTTCAAGCGATAAATAGCACAAAAGTACCGGTTAGTGGGGAACTTTGTAGGACCATTGGCAGCCACGTAGCATAAAAGTACTATGAGTACCTGTGATTTGTATGGTTGACTCCGGCCGGGTTAGCCTCTACAATACAGGGACATGACTCTTTGGTAGGTTGGATGCTACTCAGTTCGGTAACGCAGCCTACTGGGGTACGTGCCGGGGTCATATTTGAACGCCGGCGCACGCTACCATCAGGAATTCCCATGCTTCAATATCTCGTAGCTCCCACTATCTCCGCAGATGAACAGCGCCGCAAGGCCAAATGGCTGCGCCGTTTGTTGGGGATCTTTGTCATCTTAGCCACTCTCGTCGTGCTGGCGGGCTTGCCACAATACGGCTTAAGCGCACAAACAGGTATTAGCATTGGCGCCGTCGCGTTGATGGGCGGCTTGTTTCTGCTGAACCAGCGCGGGCGGACCAACTTTGCAGCGCTGGGCCTGGTCGCTATCCTATTGGCAAGTATGGTGTTGATCTTACGTAACACCACCGCCAGTGTGGCCGATATTGTCGTCAACTCGGCCCTACTAGTGGTCCCCATTGCCGTGGCCGGCGTGTTCTTGTCCTGGCGCAGTGTACTCGCGACGATTGGGCTAGCGATTGCGATTATCTGGTGGCTTTACACGCCTAGCATCTCGCCGTTGCAACTCCAAGGGCTGATCTTGAATGGAATGCTCCCGCCCAGTGTGGGCCAAACCTTGAGCATCCTGTTTGCAGCGACCGGTGCCCTATCCTGGCTGTCGGGGCGGATCATCGGTGAGGCGGTCGGAGATTTGCAGCGGCGCAATGCCGAGCTGGAAACGGCCTATAACGACTTGGCCGCACAAAGCCAACGCGAACACGATCTGGGGCACGATATCAGCAACCTGGCCGCCGAACTCACCGGCGTGAGCGCCCGCCAGGTCACGGGCGTGTCGTCCCAGGCGCAGGCGATCACCGAAGTGGTTAGCACGGTAGCCGAACTGCACGCCGCCGCCGAGCAGATCGCGCTGGTATCGCATGAGGTGAGCAAAGCGGCCGAAACCGCGCTGTACAGCGTGGGTCGGGCGCAAGAGTTGGTGGCTCAGAGCCGCGAAGCTGTGAGCCGCAACCGCAGTCAGGTGCAGGTGGTAATCGCACGTATGGGAGAGCTGGGCGATCTAACGGCCGGCATTGCCGGGTTCATTAACGAGATCCGCGATCTGTCGGACGAAACGCACCTGCTGGCTTTGAATGCGACGATTGAAGCCGCCGGGGCAGGGGTGTTCGGGCGGCGCTTTAGCGTGGTCGCCGCCGAGGTGCAAACGCTCTCCACCCGCTCGAATCGCATTGTGGACCAAATTCGCGACCTGATCGAAGGGTTGCAAACCGCCGGCGGCACCGTGCGCGACGCGACGCAAAACAGCGTGCGGGTGGCCGATGAGGTGGAGGCGCTGGCCGACGAAGTACGGGCGGCGCAAGAGCAGGTGGTGGGTGCCGTCAATCGCACCAATGAACTGTTGCACCTGATCGCCACCGCCACCACGCAACAGACCAGCGCCACCCAGCAAGTCACCTATACCATGCAGCAGATCGCGCAAGCCGCTGGCAACACCACGGAAGATACCACGGCGCTTGACCGCGCGATCCACGAAATGTTGCACGCCGCCTCACTGCTCGACACCGCTATGAGCCGTCTACGCCGTCCCCTGGCAATCGAAAGTTAACCCCACCACGTTGTACCTGACAAAACCTTACCATTCCACGATTTCTGTATAGCGGAGTCAACCCAAAAGTACCATTGACGTTGGGCACGCCAGCTAGTAAGCTATAACTAGAATAATTAAGAATAAAACGCTCGGCGATGCCGGGCGTTCCTTCCCACTCTACAACCAATTTTGTCAAATAAATAGTATAATATCACCACCACTACAAGGGGCTGTTACTACTGTGAACACCCATCGTCCGTTAACTTTACTACCACGGGCGCTTACTTTTCAGGCTGCCGGGCTATTTCTGATTAGCATCCTGCCTGTTTTACTGGGCGTGGGCTGGCTCAATTATCAATACGCTACCACCGAACTTGAAGATAAAATTCAGATCAACGCGACAGCAACGACGCATACTATCGAGCTAACCCTGGCGAACGCACTGCTCCGTGAGTTGGAGCGGGTAACGACATTGACCCGTGCGCCCGGTCTAGCGGAAAGTGCTGCGCCCCCTGTTCCCGGTGACCGACAGGCGCGACAACAAGCCTACATGGCGGCGGCGCCCGGTGATGCGCTGCGCCAGCACTATGTGGATAGCCCCGCAGGGCGTATTCTGCGCGTCTTTCGTAATCAGTATCCCAACCGTGCGGTAGTGCTGCTGGCCGATACCCAGGGCGGACTCGTGAGTACCACCACGCCCGGATGGGCTATATGGGATGTGAGTAATCAGCCCTGGTGGCCGAACTCGACGCGCGAAGGGGCAGGCGTCACGACCATTTCCCCGCCGCTCGCGGTAGACAAAATGGGTACCTTGATCTTTATTGCCAGCCCGGTCGTGGATGCCTCCGGTCAACCGGTGGGCGTGGTGGCGGTCGGGCTGAAGTTCGCCGACTTGGTCGCTGAGTTGCTCAATCCCACTCACGCCGACAGCACCACCACGTTGCTGGTGGATGGGAACGGCGCGGTCTTGTATGCCCTGCCGCAGTGGGGGGCTTCCCACATCGCCGCCGATTGGTACACCATCCTGAGCAAAGCGTCTGTCCCGGCGGCGACGACCCGTGCCGGTTATCTACTGGGCTATGCGCCGATGCAACTGCGTGAAGGCTTCGCGCTTGACGATATGCGTGATCTGCGGATGATCAATCGGCTTAATTGGACCGTGCTGCAAGTGACGCCCAGCGCTGTTGCTTTCGCCCCGTTGGCCGACCAGTTGCGGATCTTAGCCGCCGGTACCACTGCTACGGCGCTAGTTGTTGTCCTGATGGCTCTGGTGGTGGTACGCGGTCTTGTCACGCGGCCCCTGGCGCGCCTCGAAAGCGTGATTGCAGAGGTGCGCCGCCACGGTGTAAGCCCTAGCGTGTTGCTGGGTATCCATCGCCGCTTGCCGACCAGTAACAACGAAATCGGCCGCGTTGCCGGCGCATTTGAGCGTATGCTGGACGAGTTGGGTCGCTTGACCGCGCAGCGGGAACAGCTCTACGTCCAACAGCAAGCCACTGTTCTTAACTTGCGTGGTGCGGCCGCCCGCCTCTCAGGAGCCGCCGCCGAACAGGAGCAGATCACGACCAGCACTAGTGCTGTACTAGTCCAGGTTCTCGAAGCGTTTGCCGCCCTGGATGAGGCGACTAACGCGATCTTTGCCCATGCGGCCGAGGTCGCCACCCAAGCGGGGGAGTTGCGCGCCCAACACCATGCCGGCGAGGCCGCCGTCAGCACTACGCATCATGCTTTGGCGGAATTACAGCAGACTACGCAAGTGTTGCAAGAAGGCGCGCATACGCTGGCGCAAAGCGCCACAGATGCCGGCACGCTGGTGGACGAAGCCAACGAAGTGGCCGATACTACCCATCTGCTGAGTCTCAATGCCCTGATCGAGTCGGCGGATGCGGGGCAACATGGCGCGCGCTTCAAGGTGATCGCGGACGAAGTACGCAACTTGGCTGCCGCCGCCTCACGGGCCGCCGGCAGCATCGAGGCCACCTTGCAACAGATGACGACCCAAACGCGCCTGACCGCCAGCGAAACGCGCCAAGCTAATAACGCCGCGAACCAGGGCGCGCAGCAGATCGATATTTTGAGTATTATGATGCACGAACTGCTCCAGTCGGCGGATGGGCTGGCGGAAAATGCCGAACTGATTCGCCGCCGCAGCGAGGCCCAGCGCAGCCGTAGCACCGAAGTGCAACAAGGCTCCCACCAGCTTGCCGGCGCCATGCAACAAGTGACTCACGCGAGTCGACATGTGGCCCACCAAGCGCAAGAACTGCTTCAGCTTGCCAGTTTATTGGAGCAGCGTCAGTAACCGCCATGAAAGGACTTCGTCGGATGTTGATCCCCCGCCGCCTGGTTACCCACTGGGCTTTGCTCTTGTTGTTGGTGCCTCTGGCAACCGCTTGTGCGGATGCCACTGCGGCCCCTAAGCCCCTGATCGTCACCGGTCTTTTTAATCTGAGCGGTGATATGCAGATCTATGACACACCGGCCGGGTTAGGCGTGCAATTGGCGGTGGATCAGCAAAATGCGGCGGGCGGTATTCACGGGCGAACGATTCAATACACAGCGAAAGATACCGCCACTGAGGCCGCCAAAATCACGGCGGCTACGAACGAGGCGATCAGCAGCGGAGCTGTGGCCCTGATCGGCTATGATGATCCCGACTCAGTTCTCAGTGCGGCGCCGCTGGCCCAAAAAGCCGGCATTCCCTTCCTGACGGTGGGCGCGACCAGCCCCCGCTTACCCCGGCAAGTGGGCGACCTGACCTTTCTGGCGGCCTTTGGCGACAATGTGCAGGCGGCGGCCGGGGCGACATTTTTGCATGACACCCTCAACGCGCGCCGCGTCTACATCCTGACCAACAACGGGACTGATTACACCCGTGGCCTAGCCGGTTATTTCGCCGCAAGCTGGAATCGCCTGGAACCCGGAGGCATTGTGCTGTCCGATACCTATCAGATCAAAGACACCGATTTCAGTGCCCAGGTTGGTCGCCTCAAAGCCTTGGCGTCGCCGCCTGATGTAATTTATCTGGCTGCGTACCCCGATGAGCTACCTAGCGTGATCCCAGCGCTCCGTGCGGCCGGTTTCACACAGCCCATTCTGGGCGGCGACGGATTTGACGGCGCCCCGATCCTCACCCTCGGTGGTAAGCCGACCAGCGATGTCTACTTCACCACGCACGGCACCTTGTCGGGGTCGGCCGGTACGCCGCTGCACGATTTTACGGCAGCCTATAACAAAAAGTACGGCAAAGACCCGGACAGTATTTTCGCCGCCCTCGGCTACGATAGTGCCCGGCTGCTGTTCGATGCGCTGGGTCGCGCACCCGATACCAGCAGTTCCGCTATTCGGACAGCCCTGGAGGGTACCAAAGATTTTGCCGGTGTGACGGGCACCATGACCTATGGACCGGCTCCTGATGGTCATGTACCCAACAAAAGCGTCACGGTTATGGAGATTCATGGCGGCCAACTACGCACTGCCGCCACGATCCGACCGGAAACGGTCCCGGTCCCTTAAAAGATCCGATATTCTTACCATTCAGCTCCGCGTGAGGCAAAGGAGGCGCTTATTTATCACGATCATTCCTACTTTAGCCGGCTGTAGTCACGATGCGCTGCTTTCTTTTAATATACCGCCCGTTGTGAAAATTTGATTAACCGGGGTGAATCCCCTGATGGAGGCACATTAGATGAACCAATTATTGAGCGGAAGTCGCACGGCAACAACGCTGTTGCGTGGCGCCCTAACCCTGGGTTTGGCGGCGGCGGTGGCCGCTGTGGTGGCGGGTACCCCAGCCGCACGCGCCGATCGTAATGAAGCAGGCAGTGTATTTGCCTCGTCGCAGACCTTGCCGCTGTTGCAGTTCCCGGAAGGGCTGGTCGCTTGGCACAACAAACTGTACACGGCCACCTATAATGTGAACAGCCCGCAAGATTCGCGCATCTTCATCTTCAACGCCGCCAACGGCAAACTGGAACGTACCCTCGGCGGGAAACCGGGTGAGGAGTTGATCAGTGCCGGCGCGTTGTTGGGCCTGACGGTGAACCCCGACAACGGCGACCTGTTTGCCGCCGGGAACTTCACAGGGCAAATCCTCCGTATTCAGAACGCCGCCAGTGGCACCCCGCGCGTCAGCGTTTATGCTCAGTATCCTAGCGGTGGCGGGCCGGAAGATCTCGCCTTTGGCCCCGACGGTGCCCTCTACGCCAGCGACTCAAACCTGGGCGTGGTCTATCGTATCCCGGCGGCGGGCCAGCGGCAACTGTTGATCGGTCCCGCCGGTTCGGGCGCGCCGATCAGCGATAACGGTTTGTTCAGTGCTCCGGTGGCCGGGCTAAGTCCCAACGGCCTAGTCTTCAGCGAAGATGGACACACCCTGTTTGTTGCCAATACCTTTGCCGACCGTATCGTGGCCTTCAATGTGAACGAACAGGGCCGGGTCGTGAGCAACGGACGTATCTTTGCCCAGCACCGCAATCCTGACCTAGAAACCTACCCGACCGGCTTTGATGCCCTGGTTGAGCCGGATACGCATTTCGGGGCCAGTGCTACCACGGCACTCAATGGTCCCGATGGCCTGGAACTAGACCTCAACGGTAACCTCTGGGCTTCCTGTGTCTTGGGCGATAACCTGACCGAACTCAACCCACGCACCGGAGCGGTAATCCGTACGCTCGGTACCTCGGCCACTACGCAACACGGCCTGCTGAACGCGCCGACTAACACCGCTTTTGTCGGGGATAAAATCTTCACCAGCAACCTCGGCATTTTTAGCTCGCTACCCTGGACGATTGTTCAGTTCGAGCTTGACCGCTGATTTCAGCACGTCGCACCCGGCTCCCCACCCCGCACGCAAGGGGTGGGGAGCTGCTTTATCTCTATAACCCCATGCACCGCGCACAGTCCTATATTATCCAGTGCCTCACCTGGCCGCCCCACTCGCTACCGCCATACGCCGTCTGCACTGATCGCCCGCAGGAGAAGCGGCGATCCCCGTATTGAACTGAACCATCCGGCCTTCGCAACAGTATATTCGATAAGCACGCACGACCGGCAGCTTGACAGCACCATGTGTGTCTGCTACACTGTGGATTAAGTAATTGCGTATCCTGCTTATCACATCAGCACCCATCATCGGTTTAGCAACTTATCCTTACCCACCGGCCGGCCTGTCTGTTCAGAGGAGAGTACCATGACTGCATTCTTGATCCGCCGACTCATCCAGGGGTTCATCGTCCTGATCGTCGCGACGGCGCTCATCTATTTTGTCCTGACGCTGATCCCCGGCGGGCCGTTGACGGGGCTGCGCGCCGGCGGCGGCAATCACATCACGGCGGCCGACGTGAAGCGCATCGGCTATCTCCTCGGCATCAACGACCGGCAAGGGCACAATTATGAGTGGTATGAGCGCTACTTTAAGTGGATGTTTGACCCGAATAAGGCGGGCGGTATTGATTTCACCGTCGCCGGGCTGCGGCTCCACGGTGACGGTATGCTGACCGGCGATTGGGGGCGCTCGCTTCTCGTTGAGCCGAAGCGGCCGGTTACCGCTATGATCGGCGAACGCATCCCCTTCACGCTGATCCTGATGAGCTCGTCGCTGATCATCTCTCTGCTCCTCGCGATTCCTATCGGTATCATTTCTGCCGTGCGCCAGTACTCCAAACTCGATTATACAGTCACCTTATTGAGCTTTTTCGGCATCTCGATGCCGACGTTCTGGCTGGCCTGGATGATGATCATCATCTTTGCCGTCGGCTTCAAGCAATGGCACCCTTTCGGTTGGCAACTACCCTACTTCCCCAGTGATGCCGCCTATGAACAGGGCAAAGAAGGCGATATCGCTAACCGCATCTATCACTTGGTGCTGCCGGTAACAGTCCTTAGTGTGGTCTCGGTCGCCGGCTGGAGCCGCTTCCTGCGTAGCAGCGTGCTGGAAGTACTGCGCCTTGATTACGTGCGGACGGCCTGGGCCAAAGGATTGAAACAGCGCGTGGTGATCCTCAAGCACGCCGTCCGCAACGCCTTGATCCCGATGGTGACGCTGGTGACGCTGGCGATCCCCGGTCTATTCGGCGGCGCGATTGTCACCGAAGGTATTTTCTCCTATCCCGGCCTAGGATCGCTCTACCTCGACGCAGTGGGGGCCTACGACTGGCCGGTGGTCATGGCCTACTTGTTGGTGGTTACCTCTCTGACGATCCTCTCCAATATCCTGGCGGATGTGCTGTACGCTGTGGCCGATCCCCGTATTCGCTACAGCTAGACAGCCGCTTAACCGCTGTGTTACACGGCAAGAAAGGAACTTTAGGCGATGGCTACGACAACAAGCGCACTTGACGCGGAGCGAATGGCTACGGCTGAACCCAGTCAACTGATTGTGACTTGGCGACGGTTCCGCCGCCACAAACTCGCCCTGGTCGGCCTATTCACCCTGTTAACTCTGGTGGTAATCTGCTTTCTGGCCGAGATCCCGATCATCAACGTGCGCTTGCTCGCGCCGTATGATCCGGCGGTCCAAGACCTGACTAAAGAAGGCATCTTTGCCGCGTCCTCGGCCAAGCATTGGCTCGGCACCGACGACCTGGGGCGGGATATCCTAAGCCGGTTGATGTATGCGGGGCGCATCTCGCTGGTGATCGGCTTAATCTGTACACTGATCGTCGCCATCTTCGGCTCGGTTGTCGGTGCCCTGGCCGGCTTCTTCGGCGGTATTGTAGATACCGTTTTGATGCGGATCGTGGATCTGCTGCTAGCCATTCCGTTCTTCCCGCTGCTGCTCGTGCTATCGCAACTCCTCGGCCCCCTCCTCGGTTCGATCCCGACAATTATTATCGCCATGACAGTGTTCGGTTGGCTGGGTATCAGCCGCTTGGTGCGCGGCCAGATCCTGTCGCTGCGTGGGCTGGATTTTGTCGAAGCCACCCGTGCATTGGGTGCCTCCAACAGCCGCATCATCTTTCGTCATATGCTGCCCAATTCGCTGGCCCCGATTATCGTTAACGGTACGCTTGATGTGGGCGGCTTTATTCTGTTGGAGTCCACCCTCAGCTTCCTGGGGTACGGGGTGAAATCGCCGGTTCCGACTTGGGGCAATATGCTCTCCGATGTCAACAATTACTTCCTGAACCACCCGTTACTGGCCTTCTATCCCGGTATCGCCATTCTACTGACGGTCGTCTCGATCAACTTTATGGGCGATGCCTTGCGCGATGCGCTCGATCCGCGCCTCAAGCAATAGCCCGCCCGCACCCTGTCTACCTGAACGCCAAGATTTGCCGAAGTCTTGGCGTTCTCTATGCCTAAACGTGTAGCGGGCCTTACAAAAGGCGCGCCGATCTTGACAGCGCCGAATAGGCTGCGTATACTGGACTTTAGTTAAGAAGCTGACAGGTCTTCAGGGCAGGGTGCGATTCCCGACCGGCGGTAAGCGGCACACGCCGCAAGCCCGCGAGCTGTGTGAGCAGCACGAGACGGTGCAAAGCCGTCGCCGACCGTACAGTCTGGATGGAAGAAGATCGTGTTGGGTTCGGCGCGCCGTGGCTCTGCTGAGCCGACCGGTGGAATGGCTGTCTGTGTGGCAGCTCCATCGGCGGGTGAGGCTACGGCGGGCTGATCTGCACGCTGCTCCACCCGCTTTCTCCGCCCTGAGCCGTCACCGGCCGGGGTATTTCTATGCCCGGCAGCGGGAGCTAGTAGGAGCAGTTATGATTGTGGGCACCGGCAAATCGGCGCGCCGCGAAGCGATCCCGCGCCCAGTGGTTCCCGCCCGTCCACGTCGCCTGGTGATTGTGCGGCCCCGCGTGGTCGGTGTGCTGTCGCTGCTGCTGGGCTTGGCGGCGTGGGAGGGAGTGGCGCTGCTGTTGCAGGGACCGCCGGTGTTGCTGCCCGTGCCGCAAGCAGTGGCCGCCCGCCTGTGGGACTTGGCGGGGCGGGGAGTGCTGTGGCCCCACGTGGCGCTGACGTTGACGGAGGCGGGCCTCGGCTTTGCGCTGGCCGCCGTTATCGGGCTGACCCTTGCCTACCCGGTCGCGCAATCGCGCCTGTTGGAAGCCGCGCTGGCGCCGTATATCGCGGGCACCCAGGCGGTGCCGGTGATCGCGATTGCTCCGCTGCTGGTCCTCTGGTTCGGCCTCGACTTAGCCCCTAAAGTGATCACCTGCGCCGTCATTTGCTTCTTCCCCATCTTGATCAATACCGTCATCGGCTTGCGCTCGGTAGACCGTGCCCTGATCGAAGCTGCGCAAACCTTCGGCGCGAATCGGGGCCAGATCCTGCGCTACATCGAAGCCCCGTTGGCCGCACGGGCGATTTTGGGCGGCCTCAAACTCGCCGTCACGCTGGCGATGACCGGCGCAGTGGTGGGTGAGTTTATCAGTGCTAATGCCGGCTTAGGCTACCTGCTGACCGCCGGCCGTTCGGCCTTCGATACTACGCTGATTTTCGTCGCGCTGACTGTGTTGGTCGCCGTGACCGTCACCGGTTACGCCCTGGTGGGCTTTTGCGAAACTTGGTACATAGATTGGGAGTAACCGGTAGTTAGGGCTGGAATTGGGATGGGTGGTATGTGCCGACCCTCCGCCAGATGCTGCGTTATTGGATCAACCGGAACCGGCGACGTGTGGAGCCGCTGTTCCTGCTCGTTATAAGGAGTCCTGTTTAGTCATGGTCAAGCCCTCCACACTACGCTACGCCGCGCTGCTGCCTGCCCTATTGCTGGCCGCCTGCGGCACTACCGATTCGCCCACAGCCGTCACCGGCAACTCACCTGTGCCGGCCACGCCGACCGGCAGCGCCGCAACCGCCACGCCGGTCGGTGTTAGCAGCCCGACCCAGCCGCTCACCAAGATCACGGTGGCGATGGGCTATATCGCCAACGTGCAGTTCGCACCCTACTATTTGGCCCAGGATCGCGGTTATTATGCCGCCGAAGGGCTGACGGTGGAGTTCAAGTATGGGCAGGTCAACGATCTGCTGCGGGTGGTGGCCGACGGCGGCCTGGACTACGCCAACGTCAGTGGCGACGAGATGGTGCCCGCTGTGGCGCAGGGCATCCCGGTGCGCTATGTCATGACCAGCTACTACCGCTACCCCGTCGCGCTGGCGACCCTGACCGGCAGCGGTCCCGCTGTCGCAGCGCCCGCCGACCTTAAAGGGCACACGGTCGGGGTGCCCGGTCCTTACGGCTCCAACTATATCGGCCTCAAAGCACTGCTCAAAGCCGGCAAGCTAACCGAGCAGGACATCAAACTGCAATCCATCGGCTTCACCCAGGTCTCCGCGCTGATCAATCGGCAGGTGGACACGGCAATGGTCTACTCGATGAATGAGCCGGTGCAGATCCAAACCGCAGGCAAGGGAGTCAGCCTGCTACAGGTGTCGGACTACGCCGATCTAGCGGCAGTCGGTATCGCCACCGGCGCGAAAAAGATCGCGGCCCAGCCCGATCAGGTGCGGGCGTTTGTGCGGGCCACGCTCAAAGGCACGACCGACACGCTGAAGGACCCCGCTGCCGCCTTTGCCGCCACCTTGATCCGCACGCCCGAATTGGCGGCGGCTGATCAGCCGATCCAGCGCGCCGTGCTGACCGCCACTCTGCCGTTCCTGACCCCGCCGACCGGCCGCATACCAGGCAGCAGCGATGCCCACACCTGGGCAAGCACTGAAGCCTTCCTGCGCGAAATCGGCCTCAGTCCCAAGCCGATTGACCCGACCACACTCTACAGCAACAGCTTCCTGCCACCCGCGCCCTAATGCGGAGTGCTGAGTGCTGAATGGATTTCCTGAGATAAGTGAAGCCCGTTGGATGGAATCCAACGGGCTTCACCTTAATGATAATCATGCCAACTCAGCACCCTACTCCAAGCTTTTTACTATGGCGCGGGCGGCAGGGCGGCGTTGTAGGCGCTCCATTCGGTGTCGAATTGCTGCTGGGTTTGGTCGGTGTAGGTTTGCAGGCGGCTGAGGGCGGCTTGGGCGGTTTCCGCCAAGCGCCTGGTCTGGATCAATTTGCCGATGTTGAGATCGCTGGGGTTGCGCTGGGCGGCTTGTTGGGCGGCCTGGAAGTCGGCAGCGGCGGCGCTATCGGCCTTTGTTGCATCGGGGATCTGGCTCAGTTTATCTACATAGGCGGTCGCCGTGTCAAGTGCCTGCGCGCGGGCATCGAGCGCGGTCAGCAGGAGGCCGCGCCGGCTGATATAAGGGGGCGGTGCAACTAGCCGGCTGACGGCGCTTTTGTAGCTACGCCCGGCCAGCACGTAGCCCTGGATGCGGGTGGTGGCCTCGGCGGGGGTGAGCACCCCACTACCGGCCTGATGTACCGTGTCGGCTACATCACGGTCGTTGTCACGGATCTGGCTAATCAGCGCCGTCACCGTGTCGCTGTAGGCGCGGTTCACGGCCTGTGCCGTCAATGTGGGCAGCGCCGCGGCCGTCGCCCGGACCGCAACGGCCGCAGCGGTAGCTGTGGCGGGCGCGGCAGCATCAACGGCCGGGCCGGCCGGCGCGATGCCGGTGCTACTGCGGCCGCTGGGACGCAGCAAGACGAACGCGCCGCCACCCAGCAAGAGTAGCAGGACTAGCAGACCTAGTAGCGCCGGCATGATCCGTCGCCGGGGTTGCATGGCCGGTGGGAGCGCGGCGGGGCGCGTGGTTACGTTGTAGGCCACGGGGTTCGACGGACTTACTGGTGCGCCGGCGGCAGTGTAGCGCGGTGGCGCCGCCGCTTCGGGCGGCGCGCTCGCGGGCGCGGGGTACGGTGAGGGTTCGGGGTAATTTACGGCTGGGCTGCTCCCGCTGTAGATCATGCTGCTAGGGCGGGCGGACTCCTCCAGCGGCCCGGTGGGGCGGCGCACTGCCGGTGAGCGCCCGCGTAGCACCTCGCCCACCGCATGGGGCCGCACCGGGCCGGCCGGTGGCGGAGCGGCCGGCGGGGTCTCGCTGGCGACCCCTTGAGCAAACCAATCGAATTCCCCCGCCGGCGCTGCGGTGGGCGGTGGGAGCGGCGCGGCGCCGCCGGCAAACGGTGAGGGGGCAGGCGATCCGCTGCCGGGTGTAACTTGCACTGGACGGGGCCAGGGCGCTGCGCCGGTGGGCGGCGGGGCGGGTGGAGCCACGGGCGCCCGTGCTTCGCCGGCCCATTGCGCGCGGGCGGCGGTCAGCGCCTCGATTACCTGGGGCCGGCCCGGTTCCAGGGCGGCGGCCTGTTCTAGGTGCTGTACGCGCTCGGCGGTGGTGGGCGCCGTCTCGGCCAACCAGAGTCGCAATTCTGCTGCGTCGCCCTCGCTGAACAATGCCTTGTGCAGCCGTGCATAGGCGGCTTCACGCCGGCCTTGCTGCGCCAGCGCGATACCCTGCGCCATATCGCCTGAGCCTTGCATCGCGCGATGCCTCCGTGAAGCGTGAAGCGTGAAACGTGAAACGTGAAACGGTGCTTATACAATATACCGATCGCGGCGGGTTGTCAATAGGGGGCAGACACGTGCGTAGCTGAGTATTATTCGTTAGATGCGCCCATGCAACGGATCGGATCGCCGACGCGGCAGCCCAGCGTTTGGGCGGCGTGGCCGTCGCGGATGCTCACTTCGAGCGTGCCGTCGCTGCCCAGCAGCGCCAGCGGCCGGCCGGCCGCGACCGCCGCATACGTAGCGTGTAGCGGAATAGGCGGCTGCGTGTTCACCGTGACCTGGATGGGGGGAGTGAGCGTGGTCAATAAAGCGGCGGTAATATCGGTGATGGCGTTGCCGAAGCGGTCTATGTAGCTGATACGGCCTAACACCCCGCCCGCTATAACCTGAGGCGGCTCTGTCGGCAGTTGCACCAAGCCGGTGATCGCGATAGGGTGACCCACTGCCGTCGGCAACACCCCGCGCGCCAGGTGCGCAGCCACGGGCGCGAATACGTCGCGCCCATGAAATGTCGTGCTAACGGCGGCGTGCCAGTAGGCCGGTTGGTCTAATCTGTACGCCTTCACGTCCGCCTCAGCGGTTAGGATGGGCGTGAACAGGCCGTTATCCGGGCCGACGAAGCGGCCGTGCGAGGTGTCGAGTAGCAGCGGGCGGCGGGTGCTACCCACGCCGGGATCCACCACCGCCAGGTGGATCGTGTCGTTCGGGAAGTAACGGTAGGTCCGTCCCAGCACATAGGCCGCCGCGCCGATGTCTTGCGGCGCAATGGTGTGACTGAGATCGACCAGCGACGTGCCCGGCGCAAGGCCCAGGATCACGCCTTTCAGCACACCTACATAGCCGTCGCTCTCGCCGAAATCAGTCAGTAGTGTCACAATAGGCATTGGTGTGCGCTCCTTACCTCACGTCCGCCGCAGCACGATTGCGCCGAACTCATCGGCCTGCTCGGCTACGGCCAACCCGCGCCGCAGCAGTTCCAGCACCGCCATGAACAGGATGACCACCTCAGCCCGCGAACTGGCCGCCAGCAATAACGGCCAAAGGTCTACGCTGCCGTCCGGCCCGGCGGCGGCCAAGTGCCCCTCCAATGCGGCCACTTTCTCGGCCAGGGTGATTTCGTGTGGGATCACGGCGGGCGGCTCGGCGGGCGGCAGGTGCAGTTGCAGCCGCCGGTTAACCAGTCGCGTCAGCCGCTCCAACGTGACCCCCTCTAGGCCCAGCGTCGGTGGGCGCGGCACCGGCTTGCGCCGCCCGGCCACTGCGGTGGGGCGCGCATAGCTGTGCAGGCCCGTCTCGTCGCGGCTCCGTAGCTCGCGCGCCGTCTGCTGGATGGCGCGATAGGCTTCCAGGCGGCGTACCAGTTCGGCGGCCACATCTTCCTCCTCGTCGGCGGGCGCCGGGGCGGGCGGAACCGGACGCGGCAGCAGGCTCTGTGACTTGATCAGCAACAGCTTGGCGGCGATGACCATGAATCCGGCCAGCACGCCCGGCTCCGGCTCGCGCAGCGCGGCGGCGTAGGCCAGGAAACCGTCGGCGACCCGCGCCAGCGACACCTGACTGATTTCGAGTTCCTGCCGCTCGATCAGGCGCAGCAACACATCCAACGGCCCCGCGAAATCCGGCAGGCGCACGGCAAACGGCTCGGTCGGCGCGCTGCCGGCCGGCTCATTCAACATACCGGCACCCCGGCGCGACGGCGCCACGGCGACTGAGTGAGGTTTTTCAACCGGGTGCGATCAGGTCTATTGAATACGGTGTATACAGAACCATGATAGAAGTGCAGCAACCTA
Organism: Chloroflexia bacterium; assembly: GCA_038228295.1. GTDB lineage: Bacteria > Chloroflexota > Chloroflexia > QHBQ01 > JAICKM01 > JAICKM01. Next base: position 21,134 of record JBBRPH010000045.1, read on the forward strand.
TCAATCTCCATGGCTCCGTGTCTCCGGGGTGCAGGCCGTCCTACTCTTGGTCATCGGCCCATTGTAGCAGGCGCAGGGTGGGCTGTAACGCGGGCGGGCAGGCGGCAAGATTGGCATGGTAGCGGATGAGCGTGACGACCGGCGGCGGCAACCCGGCGGCGGCCGCGAGATCGGCCCCCAGGGCGGGGTGGGCCTGTTGTAGATACCAGCCGTAGCGCAGGCTGCGGCGGTTCGGCGGCCCGGCCGTCAGCGCCGCCGACACCCGGCGACCCAGCCCCCACTGCTTCAGCAGCGTGGCCCCCACGCGCTGCATCAAGCCCACGCGCCGCCCGCTCGCCGGGTCCCATTTGCCGCTATCGTGCAGCAGCGCCGCCGCCAGGAGCACCGGGTCGCTGTGTCCGGCGCCCTGTAGCCGGGTCGCGACATTGAGCGCGTGGCGCTGGTAGGGGCGTGGCATAGCGCGGAACAGGCGGGCCGCCGCCGGGGGTAAGGCGGCGGCTCTGATCGCCGCCGTCACCTCGCCCGCCGCCACCGGCGCAAAGGCTCGCGCAAACTGGCGTACCCGGTAGGGCAAGCGGCGCACAAGGACGGTGATAGGCGACATAGCTATGCGCCGGGCGCGGCTAAAGAGTCAGCCGCCCGCCGGTGAACACCGCACTGAGCAGCGAAAAAAACGGGCTGGTGATGCGCCCGATCAGGTTAATGTGCAAATAGTAGGGCAGGAAGATTAATGCCATGAAAATGGCCGGGCCGTAGCGGCGGATCGGTTCCAGCAGCAGTGCCCACTGATTGGATACCACACCGGTTAGCACGGTGAAGCCGTCGAGCGGCGGCAACGGGATCAGGTTGAAGACGAACAGCAAGAAGTTGACATAAACCATCCAACCCAACACATCCACGACCGCCGGCGGCAAGCCGGCATAGGTGTTGAAGCGGAAGGGGATTGCCAGCACGGCGCCCAGCACGAGATTACTGAGCGGCCCGGCGGCGGCGACCAGCATCATGCCGCGCCGCCCGCCGCGTAACGCCATTGGGTTAACCATCACAGGCTTGCCGTAGGCGAAGGGGGCAATACCCAGCGCCAGCAGGACAAAAAGGATCGCGCCGAAGGCATCAAAGTGGGCGATGGGGTTTAGCGTCACCCGGCCTGCACGCAGGGGTGAGTTGTCGCCGAGCCGCACCGCTGTGTAGGCGTGCATAAACTCGTGGATCGTGGTGCCGATCAAGAAACCGATAATGATCCCGATCAGGCGGTTGGGGTTAAGGTCCATTAGCTATAGTTACGCTTTCTGGTCGTCGCGCGTTTCGAGTTCGTGTTTCACACTGTCCACTTCGCTTTTTAGTTCCTCAATCTTGGCCTTGAGGTCGCTGGTGTCGGGCAGCGGCGGCACCGGCGTGTGGGTCGCCCCGGCGTGATGAGTGGGCACATCGAAATGGGCGAGGATTTGGTGGGGTGGCGGGTCGGTTTCGGCCATCAAGGGATCGCCGGTGGGGTCGGGCGCGCCGAACCTGGCGGGCATGGTCGCTGAGGATGTATCGGCCGCGCCGGATGCACTCGCGCCGCCGGCGCCGGCCTTATTGCTGCCGTCGCTGCTCTTTTTCGCCGTATCAATCGAGGCGCCGGCATCCTTGAGGTTGGCGGCGCTGAGGGTCGGTTCGCCGAGCGCGGTCAGGTCGTTGCCATGCACCACGCTCTGGCCTTCGTAGTCCAACTCCCGGCCGCCCAGGCCGGCCAGCGCGGCGCGCACTGCGTCGAGTTGCCCCGCTTCGGGATGCAGCAAGACCAATGTGGTGCCCGCGCCCTTTTTGCCTGCTTCGGCTTGTGCGTCGGCATCCTGGCCGGCCGCGTTTTCACCACTGATCAGGTCTATCGCCGCATCGCCCCCCGTGGGCCGGAATAGGATCGAGATGTCGTCGGCGGGATAGCCGCCGGCGGTGAGCGCGGCCACAATCGGCGCGGGGTCGTGCCGCCCCGCAAAGGTCGCCATATAGGTGGGGCGGCCCACAATCGTCGTCTGTTCGTCCATCGTATCCTCCAGAGGTCGGCTTAAAATAACGGCGGCTCCCCGCAGTGTACCACCGGGCGCGGGCGGGCGTCAACTCCGCGCGTGACCTGCCGCCCGCGCTTCTAGGCCCTCTGTGCAGATTCTGTGCCGCCTCGTGCCTATTTCCCTGCCACGGCGCGGTTGCCGTATTGCTTCTGATAGTAGGCGCTGTATTCGCCCGACTTGATCTTTTCCCACCACCAGCGATTGTCGCGATACCAGGCCACGGTGTCGTGCAGTCCTTGCTCGAAGGGATAGGTGGGCGCCCAACCCAGCGCACGCAGTTTGCTGGTGTCGAGGCTGTAGCGCCGGTCGTGGCCGGGCCGGTCGGCCACATAGGTGATCAGGTCGGGGCCGCGCCCGGTCAATTCGAGCAGCAGCTTGGTGATTTCGAAGTTCGGCTTTTCGTTGCCGCCGCCGACGTTATAGGCTTCGCCCAACGTGCCGTGGTGCAGTGTGGTGTCAATGCCGGTGCAGTGATCGAGCACATAGATCCAGTCACGCACCTGCTGCCCATCGCCGTAGACCGGCACGCTTTTGCCGTCGAGCAGGTTGGTGATGAACAGCGGGATCAGCTTCTCCGGGTATTGCCAGGGGCCGTAGTTATTGGAGCCGCGCGTGATGACGACCGGGGTCTGGAACGTCGCGAAGTAGGCGTGGCACATCAGTTCGCCGCCGGCTTTGCTGGCCGAATAGGGGCTGCGCGGCGCGTAGTTGTCCCCTTCGGTGGACGATCCGCTAGCGATGTCGCCGTACACTTCGTCGGTCGAGACATGGAGCATCCGTTCCAGACCGAGCTTGCGGGTGGCTTCGAGCAGCACATAGGTGCCGTAGACATCCGTCATGATAAAGCTGCCCGGCTCCTGAATCGAGCGGTCTACATGGGTTTCGGCGGCGAAGTTGACGATGGTATCAATATGCCCTTTGCGGATCGTATCTTCCACCAGGGCCGCGTCGCCGATGTCGCCGTGGACAAAACTATAGTGCGGGTGGTCGGCCACATCGCGCAGGTTGTCGAGGTTGCCGGCGTAGGTCAGTTTGTCGTACACCGTCAGGCGGTAGTCGGGATAGCGATCCAGCAGTAGGCGTACGAAGTTGCTGCCGATAAAGCCGGCCCCGCCGGTGATCATCAGGTTTTGCATTAGAGTACCCCCACTTTGCTGTGATCGCCCAGGACCATCTTATAGGCTTTGGGCTTGATCGGTGAGCGGCCGATTTCGACGTTGCGCCCGATCAGGCTGCTCTCAAGGCGCCCCGGCAGGTCGAGTATTTGCGAGTTTTCGAGGATAATCGAGTGTTCGATCTCGCTGTTGGTGATGGTACAGCCGTAGTGGATGGCCGTGAACGGGCCGATATACGAGTTGACGATGCGCGTGTGTTCGCCGATGATCACCGGGCCGCGGATCACCGAGTTGATCACTTCGGCGGTCTTGGCAAGCGTGACTTTGCCGAGGATCTGCGAGTCGGTGTCCACATACCCTTCGACTGCCGGTTGCAGGCTATCGAGAACCAGGCGGTTCACTTCCAGCATATCTTCCATCTTGCCGGTGTCGAACCACCAGCCGTCCAGCTCGTGCGCGTGGATATGGTAGCCGTGATCAAGCAAATACTGGATCGCGTCGGTGATTTCGAGTTCGCCGCGCGCCGAGGGCTTGATGGCGTTGACCGCCTCGAATACATGCTGGTCGAACATATAGACCCCAACCAGGGCCAGATTACTGATCGCCTCGCGCGGCTTTTCGACCAGCCGCCGCACGGTGCCGTCTTCAACCACCGCCACGCCGTATTGCTGCGGGTTGGGCACGCGCTTGAGCAGCACCTCGCAATTGTAGCCGCCGCGCTGGTACTCTTGCACGAACGGCGCGAAGCCGCCCTCGATCATATTGTCGCCCAGGTACATCACAAAGGGGTCGGTGCCCAGATACGGCTCGGCGATCTTGACGGCGTGGGCCAGGCCGAGCGGCGCTTCCTGGGGGATATAGGTGACTTTGGCGCCCCAGCGGTCACCGCTGCCGACGGCGGTTTTGATCTCTTCGCGGGTATCGCCGACGACGATACCGATGTCGGTGATGCCGGCTTCCACCATATATTCAATGCCGTAAAACAACACCGGCTTATTGGCGACCGGCACCAATTGCTTGGCGCTGGTGTAGGTAATCGGCCGCAACCGGGTGCCTTTGCCGCCGCTGAGGATCAAGCCTTTCAATACAATGCTCCTTATTATATGCGTGATATATGCGTGCTAGCTGCGTGTCCGTCGGGTGCGTTTGTGCGCCGTATCGGCGGCCCAGTTCGGGCCTAGCATACCACACCGGCGGGATCGTCGGCAACCTTGCCCGAAGCCCTGCCGCACTTTTTGTGGTCGGGTGGGGCCGATCAGCGCGGCTTCGGTAGTATAACTCTTGGGCGGGCGCTGGGTTCCGGCCTTGACGCGCCGCGTTGTGCTATGCTAGACTGCGGCCATGCTGCCTTTGCTGATCGATTCACACGCGCATCTAGACGCGCCGGAGTTTGCCGAGGACCGTGAGGCGGTGATCGCGCGTGCCCATGCCGCTGGGGTGACGCGCATTGTCACAGTGGGCTATGATCGCGCAACCTGGGCGACGGCGACCGCCGTGGTGCAGGCGCATCCCGCAGCGGGGCTTGCCCTGGCGCTGGGCATCCATCCCAACAGCGCCGGGGAGGCCGACGATGCGACGCTGGCCGATCTGGTCGCCCGTTGCCGCGCCCGGCAGACGGACCCCACCGCGCCCCGCGTAGTGGGCCTGGGCGAGACCGGCCTGGACTACTACCGCGAGTGGGCCGGCCCGGCGCAGCAGCAGGCCGCCTTCCGGGCCCAGTTGCATCTGGCCCGCGAACTGGATCTGCCGGTGATCATCCACGACCGCGACGCGCACGCCGACATTATGGCGATCTTACGGAGCGACGGGCAGGGTACGCGCGGGGTTATGCACGCCTTCAGCGGCGACGTGGCGATGGCCGAAGAATGCCTGCGCCTGGGCTATCTGATCTCGCTGGCCGGGCCGGTCACCTTTCCCAAAGCCGCCGACCGCCACGCCGTGGCTGCCGCCATGCCGCTCAGCGGCCTGCTAGTGGAGACCGATTGCCCCTACCTCACGCCGGTGCCGCACCGGGGTAAGCGTAATGAGCCGGCCTATACTGCCCACACGGCGGCGCGCATTGCCGCGATCCGGGGTATCCCGCCGGCGGCGCTGGCGGCGGCGACCACGGCCAATACCGTGGCGCTGTTCAACCTCTGACCCTGTGCTGAACCTCTACCAGTTGCAGATGTTCCTGGCCGTGGTGGACAGCGGCTCGTTTTCCGCTGCCGCCGAGCAACTGCACGTCACCCAACCTGCCGTGAGCGAAGGCGTGCGGGCGCTGGAGAGTCGGCTGGGGGTGCGCCTGTTCGACCGCCGGGGTCGGCGCGCCGCCGCCACGCCGGAGGGTACCGCGTTGATCCCCACTGCCCGCCGGCTGTTGACGCTGGCCGAAGAGACTGAGCAGACGCTATTACATGGGCGCGGGGTTGTGGCCGGTCGGCTGCGTCTGGCAACCGCGACCTCGGCTGGGGCAGCGGTGCTGGCGGGCCGGCTGGGCACGTTTCTGCACACCCACCCGGCGGCGACGGCGCAATTAGTGGCGCGCGATGCGGCGGCGGTGCTGGACGGCGTGTTGGGTGGTGAGTTTGATGCCGGCTTTCTGGCCGCGCCGCCCACCCATGAGCGCCTGCTAACGCTGGCGGCGGCGACCGACGAGTGGGTGCTGCTGGCCCCGCCCGGTCATGTCTGGACCGCGCCACCTGACGGCCCACTTGCGCCGCCGCTCAAGCGCAAGCGGGGTCGCCCTGCGCTAACCCCCGCGGCCGCGCCCGTTGTGCCGCACGATCTGCCTGATCCTGCGGCCTTGCGCGCCGAGGCGTTAGTGCTAGAAAGTGCCGACTCCGTGCTGGGTCAAGCTGCCCGCCGCGAACTGCGCGACCTGTTTGATGCGCTGGGCCTGCCCTGGACCGCGCTCCGCCCGACGCTGGAAGTGGGCAGTTCCGCCGAGATCGTGGCGGCGGTCGAGGCCGGCGCGGGGGTGGGCCTGCTGCCGCTAACGGCTCTCGCGACCTATAGCGGCCCGGCCGGCCTCTGCCGCTTCGCCGGCCGGCCGCTGCTCCGCGCCCTCATCGCCGTGCGCGACCGCCGTGCCGCGCTCTCACCGTTGGCCGCCGCGTGGTGGGCGGCGCTGGGGGGCGGGTGAGCCGTGGGGCTGTGGGCCGTGAGAGTTACACCTTACTTCTTATGTTGGAATCTATCATTGATTGTGCAGCCAGTCTTCGACTTGGAGGTGGGGAACTAGGCGAAAATGCTGGAGGTTAGCCGAAAGCAGGGTGGCCTTGTGCCGCAGTGCCACGGCGGCGATTTTCAGATCTTGCGTACCAATGCTGCGGAGGTGCAAGCGGCGTAATTGCTCAAACTGTTGGGCGGTCGGCAAGTCAAAAGCTACGACATCCCATTCGGCAAAATAGTCTAGTAGTTGGGCGAGTTTTGCGTAGTACAGGGTTTGCGCTTCAGCAGTGGGAGTGCGGTTAATCTCGGCCATCCACCCACGAATCATTTCCTCAACACTAATAATAGTGATCGCCACTGGTTGGTTAGCGGCCTCCAAGCGCGTTAATAGTCTTGCTCCAGCGACGCCGCGGCGTTGCAATAGGCTGAGATGATCGGTATCCAGTATTATCATTCCACTGTATGTTCGGCGGTGCGTTCAGCTTCCCGGATGCGGCTGCCGGCTTCGATAATCCCCTCCATGACCGGATCATCAGCAAACATCCCCACGGTACGTCGCCAATCTTTGGCGCGGTGGGTCGGCGGGCCGCTCATCGCCAAGCGCGCTATAGGCGACTCACTGCCGGAAGGGACCGTGTTGACGCTTGCCGCGCTTGCGGGCAGCGGATTAGCCTCCAACTGATCCAGCACTTGTAACAAGCCGGCATCGGGCGGTAATAAGGTATCAAGAACCTTCAGCCAAACCGTGCGCGCACTGGGCTGCAAACTGGGCCACAATGCCAATACTTCTTGTTCGATTTCGGGCGGCAGGATCTGCGGTAGCGGAGTTTTCGTCATTTGTCCCTCCCTCCTCCTAATTTCTATCTAACAGTGATTCTACCACCCTACTGCGCGATAATCAAGTGCGCTTGACGCACCCCCGGCGGCACGGCTATAATGGGCGTTGAGCTATCGCCCGTCAAGCAGGAGCAACACGCCCATTATGGACACTGACCACACTCCCCGTACCGTCACCTGTGGCGCTTTGCGCGCCGACACCGCCGGCCAAACCGTACGGCTTAACGGCTGGGTGCATCGCCGCCGCGACCACGGCGGCCTGATCTTTCTGGATATCCGCGACCGGTGGGGCATGACCCAGGTGGTCTGCAACCCCGCCGATGCCCCCGCCGCTGCGGCGACCGCCGAGACGGTGCGGAGTGAGTATGTCGTCACAGTAGTCGGCACGGTGCGCCTGCGCCCGGAAGGGATGCGGAACCCCAAGCTGCCGACCGGCGACATCGAACTGGCGGCTAGCGAGTTGGCCGTGCTAAACGCCGCCAAAGCGTTGCCGTTTGAGATCGCCGGCAGCACAGAGCCGGACGAAATGCTGCGGCTCAAATACCGCTACCTGGACCTGCGGCGGCCCGAAATGCAGCGCAATTTGATCTTGCGCCACGGGGTCATGCGCTTCATCCGCCAGTATCTGGACGCACGCGATTTTGTCGAAGTCGAAACGCCGATCCTGTTCAAAAGCACGCCCGAAGGCGCGCGCGACTATCTGGTGCCTAGTCGGGTCCATCCCGGCACGTTCTACGCGCTACCGCAGTCGCCGCAGCAGTTGAAGCAGTTGCTGATGGTGGGCGGCATTGGGCGCTACTATCAGATCGCACGCTGCTTCCGCGACGAAGACCTGCGCGCCGACCGCCAACCGGAGTTTACCCAGTTGGACTTGGAGATGAGCTTTGTCGAGCGCGAAGACATCCTGCAACTGATCGAGGGGATGCTGATCGAGATGGTGCCGGCGGTGAGCGAGCGCCGCATCATGACCGTGCCTTTCCCCCGCCTGACCTATGCCGATGTGCTGGACCGCTACGGCTCCGACAAGCCGGACATCCGCTTCGGGGTCGAGATCCACGACCTGAGCGATCTCGTCGGCGCCAGCGAGTTCGCCGTCTTCCGCGAAGCGCTGACAGCAGGCGGCGTGGTGCGCGCGATTGCCGCGCCGGGCTGCGCGGCTTACACGCGGCGTGAACTGGACGAAGTGACCGAACTGGCGAAGCGGTCCGGGGCGCGTGGTCTGGTCTGGCTGGCGCTCGAAAGCCAAGACGGCGGCGTGTGGAAATTCCGCTCGTCGGCCGCCAAGTTCCTGACCCCCGAACTAGTATCCGCCCTGGCTGCCCGCTTAGAGGCGCAGGCCGGCGACCTGCTGTTGATCGTCGCGGATAAGCGCGCGACGGCCGGTGCCGTGCTGGGCAAGCTGCGAACCGAGTTTGGTCGCCGCCTGGGCCTGACCGACGACGATGTGCTGGCCTTTGCCTGGGTGCTGGACCCGCCGCTGCTCGAATGGAACACGGACGAGGATCGCTGGGATGCCGTGCATCACGCTTTCACCATGCCGATGCCCGAAGACCTGCACCTGCTCGATAGTGACCCCGGCGCGACGCGGGCCACGGCCTACGACATTGTGTGCAACGGTTTTGAGCTTTCGACCGGCTCGATCCGTATCCATGACCGCGCCTTGCAGGCTAAAGTGTTCGCTTTGATGGGTTATTCGCTTGAAGAGGCCAACGCCCGCTTCGGCCACCTGCTCGAAGCGTTTGAATACGGCGCGCCGCCGCACGGCGGCATTGCGCCCGGCATTGACCGCATCGTGATGCTGCTGGCCGGGCGCGACAACATCCGCGATGTGATCGCCTTCCCCAAGACGCAGTCGGCGACCGACCTGATGAGCGATGCGCCCTCGGCGGTGCCCGATGCGGCGTTACGTGACCTGCATATCCAGATTCGGGAGAAGCCGGCCAAGCCGGCACCCGCCCAGGAGGCTCCCTAATGGTGATGGACCAACCCACCGTGGCCGGCCCGCCGCAGACGACAGTAGGCGATGTGCTGGAGGTGGTGGCCGCGACGATGGCGCAAGAGCGCGGCCGGCTCAACGGCCTGTCCAGCTTCGGCGGCAACGGCACGCACGGCGACCGCATGGCGCGCGCTTTCCAGGACGCAGCGTATGCCACGCAGGGCAGCGGCACCGGCGATGTGGGGGCTGATCTGCAACTCGCCGGCGAGGTACTAGACAACCCCACCAACGGCATGGCGGCACGCTGCTTGGGCCAAGGGCTGTTTGAGGCCGGCGGCTTGCTGGTGGGGCGCCGTACTTGGAGCTTGGCCGACCTGGGGCCGGTGCTGGCCGCGCTGGCCGCCGGCGCGCAAGCCGGCGGCGAGGCCAAACCCGGCGACGGCACGCTGCTCGATGTGCTGATCCCTGCATCGCTGGCCTATAACGGCGCGGTGAGCCAGGAGCTGACCTATCTGCAAGCGATCCAGGGCTGCTTGGGCGCGGCCATGGCCGGGGTGCGTAACACCGTCAATATGCCGCAAGCGCACAATCCCAACCTCAAGCCCGGCCAGGCGCGCCAGCCTGATCCCGGCGCGGCGGCCACGCAGGCGTTCCTGACCGGCCTGCTGAAGGGGCTGCTGGGGGCCAAACTGCCGCCACTGCCCGCCGGCCAAAACAGCAGCAACTTCTTGCTCAACCTGTTGCAGCAGGGCATTGACCTGGGCGGCTTTGTGACCCGCCAACCGCAGCAGCCAGATGTGGAAAGCCTGCTCGGCAACACCGCCCGCGCCGGCCGCCACGGCCAGGCACTCGATGATCGCAGCCCCGGCTACGGCAAAGGTACGGACATCGCGGGGCGCTAGACGTGCAACGTGAGGCTAACGAGCCGGAGTAAAGGAGGGCATAATGGCGCTTCAACTATATATGATCGGCCTGATCGTCAAGGATATGGACAAATCTCTGCAATTCTATCGGCGGCTGGGCCTGGCCGTGCCCGACGGGAGTGCAGCTAAAACCCATGTCGGTATCAAGATGGAGAGCGGCCTCACCCTGTTCCTGGACTCCCGTCCGGCCGTTTGGGATTCCCCACCCGGTACCCCGGCGCCGGCGGACCCCGTGGCCGGAGCGGACGGCTATCGGGTTGTACTTGAATTCTATCTCGACAGCCGTGCTGAGGTAGATGCCAAATACGCCGAACTCCTAGGTTTCGGCTATCGGAGCCATAGCGCACCGTTTGAGAACGTGCTAGGGATGTACTTCGCGCTGATCACCGATCCTGACGGCAATACGGTGCTGCTCTCCGCTTCGTAGGCGCCGCGCAAAACATAACCCGCGGCCCGCAGGATTAGTGCGCGGTGACGGTGATCGGGTGAACCAGCGTCAGCAGCGTGCGGTCGGCGGCATTGGGCATGGCGAGGGGTGCGCCGGCGTGAAGGCGCGGTCGGCCGGCATCCCAGCAGATCCCGGCGGTGCAGCGCGGCCAGACTTGTAGGGTCAGGTGGTAGCGGCCGGGCGGCGCGTTGCCGGGCACGAACAGGTCGGCGTAGTCAATCACCAGTTGTCCGGCGGGGAAGGTCGGTGTGGGACGCAGGCCGTTGAGCGGCGCCTGATCATAGGCGGCCCATTCCTTGCCCGTGTTGTCGAGCAGGCGCAGGCTGATGATGTAGTCCTGGGCGGGGGTGGGCGGCTGGGCGAAGCGCCAGTAGAGCGTAACCGGCAGCCAGGTGGCAGCCGGAATCTCATCGTCCTTCTCGCCGCGCATCTCATAGATGGATCCCTGGAAGCTGAACCCGCCGGCATAAGTCACGGGTTGTGGGTAGACGGGCGGCGGGAACCAGCTATGCGGCTGGCCGTTGAAAGCATAGCCGGTGAGAGTCACGCCGATAAAGTGCTGCACATCGAATTGGTAGTAGCGCGGGTAAGGATTATCCTGCCCTTCGAAAAAGCCCAGCACTTTGCCTTGCGGATCGTCGTGGACCGTGCGGTCAGGCGAGGTGACGATCCAGACTCGCTCGGTGTCGCTGATCGCGTGGTCGAGCCAGTCGCTCAGTTGGCGCGGGCCGAAGCCGGCGGTGTCGAGATAGGGCACGGGTTTCACCGGCACGACCGGCACATCGCCCGCCGGCGCGTAGTATTGTTGGACCGCCGTCGCCAGATAGCCGGGGTGGACGATGATCACGTCGCGCCCACGGATGTGTTGGCGCACATAGTCGAGCGCTTGCCGCCACTCCTCTTTTTGCGGCGCGGCACTGTAGTTGACCGTCGCCAGCGCCACGCCTTGCAACGCCAGCAACGCCACGCCGGCGACCACGGCCGGCCGGGGCACGCGGCGGCCCAGGCGCAGCAGCCCCGCCGCCACGAACAGCAGATAGAACGGCAGCACGATGATCAGGTAGCGCGGCTCGAACAGCGGCACTTTGAGGCTGAGGGCATAGAGACCGGCAATCGGCACCGCCCACAGCAGCCCTACGGCGGTCCAGGCCCGCGCGGTCCCCCCGCGCCTAGGCCACGCCCCCAACACGAACAGCCCGCCGGCCAGCGCCGCGCCCAGTGCTTGCCAGGGCTGCGCTGCTTCATTAAGTGCAAACTTGATGAACAGCACGCGCAGCATCTCCGCCGGCGCGACGGCGGCGTGCCAGCCGGCGGTCAGATCGCCGTTCAAGAAAGCCGCCGCCCGGCCCGCCGCAATCGGCAGGAACGGCACGGTCAGCACGGCTAGCGCTACGGCCCAGCGCCGCCGGCGGTTTGCTCCGCCGGCACCGGTCCCCGCCGCGAAGCGCGTCCAGAGCAGCGGGGTCGCCAATAGTTGTGCCAGTAGGATCAGCACGGCCATGCTGTGGGTGAACAGCGCCACCCAGGTTGCCAAGACGTAAGCCGCCCACCAGCGCAGCGTGTTGCGTTCCAGGGCTTGCAGATAGAGCGCGGTGCTGCCCAGCGTGACCAGCACGACCAGTGTGTACATCTTGGCGTCTTGTGAGTGCCAGATGTGGAACGGTGACACCGCCAGCAACGCTGCCGCTAGCAGGCCCAATTCCCGGCCGACCAGCCGCTTGCCGGTGTAGTAGAGGACCGGGATCGTGGCGACCCCGAACAACAGCGGCAGCAGGCGCACTGCCGCCTCGCCCGTGCCGACCAGATGCACCCAGGCCCACAGCAACAGGGTATACAGCGGCCCATTCTCGCCGATGCGCAGGAAGCTACCCAGCACGTTCGTCAGCGGCCCGCGCGCCTGGCTCAAAATGTCGGCCTCATCAAACCAGAAGCTCTCGGCTCCCAGGTGGTAGATCCGCAGCGCCGCCGCTAGCCCCGTCAGCGCCCATACCCAAGCCCAGATCGGCACCGCCCCTACTGTGGCGCGCAGCCGGGCGACAGGGGCGAAGGCTATGGCGGGTGCTTGTGCGCGGCTCTGTTGCACGGTTCCTCCAAAGGCGAACGGCACGGCGAAAGTGAAAAGTGAAAAGTGAAAAGTGAAAAGTGAAAAAGGGATACTCCTGATCCCCACTCGTTAAACGCACAAACGGCCGGTTGGGTTCACTTGCTCCGCCTGCCACTCAGTACGCCGGCATGGAGACACGGAGATCGCTAGAGTTTGGTCGCATTTTCCTTGTAATCCTCTCTGTGTTAACAGGGCCACCGCGACTTCTAAAAATCTCCGTGGCGCCGAGGCGCCGTGGCGGCGTTCGGCTCCGTGATCCGGTCGAAGAGTGCAAGGTGCCGGCGCGCAATGCCGGCCCAGGCGAATTGCGCGGCCAGGCTGCGCGCACCGGCCGCAAGTCGTCCGCGCAATGCGGGGTCGGCGGCCAGGCGGGCTAGGGCGGCGGCCAGGGCAACGGGGTCGTCCGGCGGCACCAGCAGCGTGTCTCTCCCCGCTGTCAGTGCGGGCCAACGGCCGGCGGCGGGCGGGGTGGGCGCAGGCTGCGTGGTGACGAGCGGCAAGCCGTGCGCCAGCACCGCCAGCAGGCTGCCCCGCCGCAGCGACGCCCCGTCGCGGAACGGCAGCGCCGCTAGGTCGGCGCTCAACAGCGCCGCTGATACTGCGGCCGGCGTGCCGTAGCCACTGTGTTGCACCGCGTGGCCCAACCCCAGTGCCGCTATCTGAGCTTGCAGCGCCGCCCCGGTCGCTGCATCAGTGGGGTCGCCGGATCCTGTGCCGCCCCCGACCAGCAACAGGCGATAGTCCCCGCTTCGGCGCAGTTGCACTAGGGCGGCCAGCAGCGTGTCCAGCCCTTTGCCGGAGTTGAAAAAGCCGAAGTAAGCGATCAGCGTCGTGGCCGGCTCTGCGCCGTAGCCGGCCCGTGTAGCGGCGCGATCCCAGTCGGGCGGGGGCGCGGGGGCGATGTTCGCGCCGATGGGAATACCGACGGCCCGCGCCCGGATCCGCGCCGGCAGTGCCGCTTCATCCTGCGGATTGGTGACGATCACCGCCCGGCTGCCGGCCATTAGGGCGCCGTTGGCCCAGCGGCGCAGCGGCCCGGCTTTGGGGAACAGGTACGGCTCACGCAGATCGTGCATGGTCGTCACCCAGGCCGGGCCCGCGCCGCGTAATCGCCAGGGCAGGGTATTAATCGCACCGTGCAGTCGATATGCGCCGGTCTGATACTGGATACAGGCCACGGCAGGCCGCACCCGGCGCAACGCCCGCGCCACATCACCCCAGCAGCCCCAACCCCAGTCACGCACCACGTGGTGAACAGTCACCCCCGGCACCGACTCTGCCGGGCTGGGCGGGCGGGGGCCGGTGATCACGGCGACCGGCCGGCCGGCCTGGGCCAGCGCCGCCGCCAAGCAGGCGGTGTAGTCGCCCACGCCACCGGGCTGGGGCGGGTATTCTGCCGAGATCAACGCGATGGGCCGGCTGGTCACGGGCGGGGCCGCCAGAGCGCGCGGAGGACTTGACCGTGCAGGACCAGCCGTTCGCGGCGCAGGGCGCGCTTATGCCCCAGCAGCCATTTGCCGGCTTCCAGCGCGCCTTGCCCGGCATAGAGTACACACAACCAGAGCCGCAGCGCCGCCGCCGCCCCGCGCCCATGCCAGCGCGCGAAATAGCGTAGTTTGGCCTGGTTAAAGCGGATATGGCGCGCCGGGATATTCTGGTCGCTGCTCTGCCCGCCGTAATGGATCACCCGCGCCGCCGGCTCGTAGCCGATCTCCCAGCCGGCGGCGCGCAGGCGGCGGCAGAGGTCGAGTTCTTCGCTATACATAAAGTAGCCGGGATCGAAGCCGCGCACCTGCACCAGCGCGGTCCGCCGGGCCAGCATACACGCGCCCGACACCCAATCCACCGCCTGCGCTGCGTCGTCGGAGCGATCCAGCACATAATAGCGGCGCAATATGCCCAACTGGGGTAGCAGCGGTTGCAGCGGCGTGCTTTCGATCAGCGCCGTCGCCAGGGTGGGGAAGCGACGGCGCGACGATTGTGGCGAGCCGTCGGGGTTGAGCAGGCGCGGCCCGACCAACCCCATTGTCGGCCGGCGATCCAAATAGCCGACCAGCGCGGCCGGCGATCCCGGCTCCAGCACCGTGTCGGGGTTGAGCAGCAACACCAGCCGACCCCGCCCGGCCGCGATACCCAGGTTGTTGCCGTGCGCGAAGCCGTGATTCGTCGTCTCCGCCAGCAGCCGCACGCCCGGAAACAGCGCCCGCACCATCGCCGCCGAGCCGTCGGTGGAGCCGTTGTCCACCACAATCACCTCCGTGCGGAGCGCGACCGTCGCCGCCGGCAGGCTTGCCAAGCAAGCGCGCAACAGATCGCGCACATTCCAGGAGACGATGACGATGGAGCAGTCGGGGGGCGGCTTAATCTCAGTCAATAGAATAATCCATATAAAATGCAACCGCTACTAGGCGAGGGCTGAGTGAGGCCGGCGTAAGAGACGATAAAGGTGCTGAAAGCACAATTCTTCAGGACTCCAGCCGTAAGCAAACTGGGCTTCCACAAGCTCGATCACCTTCATCGTCGTGTCGGCAATCGGTGGGCGGCCGGTGTCGTCCCGCACAATATGCTTGTAGTGGGTTTCTACTAAGGTCATGGCTGTATCCTCTGTTGTGGCAGGCGCAACACTACCTCTATGTTACCACAGCGTGGTATACTAGGACAACCCGGCTATTCCCGTGGATACGCACGTGGTGCTGTGATCGGCTTGGCGCGAACGGGCATCATAAATGTCTGACTGTGCCGTTGACTACTCTGCGGGAACCAGCACGCAACACATAGCACTTAGCATAGCGGAGGATTGCTACATGGCAGGCAAAGAAGCGGACCGCATCCAGGTCCAGCACATTTTGATCGGCTACCAGGGCAGTGTGCCCGGCAAACGAATCACGCGCAGCAAAGAAGAAGCGCGCACCCTGGCCTATGATCTGCTTAAGCAAGCGCAAGAAGGCACCGATTTCGATGATCTGGTGCGCCGCCATACCGACGACTCGCCGCCGGGCATCTACGGCATGAGCAACCACGGCGTGCGCGCCGGTCAGGGTGAATATGAGCGGGGCAAGATGGTGGGCGCGTTCGGCAACGTGGGCTTCACGTTGCAGCCCGGCGAAATGGGAGTCGCCGACCATGATCCCAGCACCAGCCCTTACGGCTGGCATGTCATCAAGCGCATTAAGTAGATTCGCCGCCGGCACACTACGTGTCGGCCGGCGATAGATGGACAGCGAGTGGACACACCAGACACCGCCTTAGTGCCGGTGGACGAACTCACCCAGTTGCGGGCGCGGCTAGCGGCGTTGGAGCAGGCCGCTGCCGAGGGCCGCCACACGGCCGCTTTGCTCGCCCATAGTGAGGCGCGCTATCAGGCGTTGGCTCAGGCGACCGGCGAAATGGTGTGGGCGACCACACCTGATGGCGCAGCCAAAATTGATGGGGTCATCTGGACGGCGTTTACCGGCCAGAGCGCGGCGGCGGTGGCGGGCTGGGGCTGGCTGGCTGCCATTCACCCGGAAGATCAGGCTCCCACCGCTGCGCTCTGGCAAGTCTCGCTGACCACCGGCACGCCCTATCGCACCGAGTACCGCGTGCGCAAGTACGACGGCAGTTATGAATACTTTACGGTTCATGGGGTGCCGATCCGCCAGGCCGACGGCACGATCCGTGAATGGGTCGGCACGATCCGCAATGTTCACGCCCGCAAAGTCGCGGAGGCGGAGCGGAGCGCGTTGCTGGAAGCGGAGCGCGCCGCCCGTGCCGAAGCCGAAGCCGCCGGGGCCCGCCTCGTCTTTCTGGCCGAGGGCGGCACCGCGCTCGCCGCATCACTCGACTACCAAACGACATTAGACACCCTGGCCGAAATTATCGTTCCCCATCTGGCTGACGGTTGCATCATCGCGGTCCTTGACCCTGATGGAGGGCTTCAGGCACCGGCGGTGGCGGCGGTCGATCCGGCCTGGGTGGCGCTGCTGCACCGCTTGATCGCCGAGTATGCACCGAGCATCCACGCTACTTCCGGCAATATGGCGGTTCTCCGTAGTGGTCGGCCGGAACTCTATCCGCTGATCACTGATGCCATGCTGGCGGCCGGCGCGGTAAATGCTGAACACTTAGCGATTTTGCGCGACTTACCCATGCAATCGCTGATGTGTGTCCCGCTTGTGGCGACTGGGCGACCGATCGGGACCATAACCTTGCTATCGCGCACAGCGAGCCGCACTTACGGCCCCGCCGACCTGACACTAGCCGAAGAGCTGGCGCGGCGGGGGGCGCTGGCGGTTGAGAACGCGCGTCTTTATGCCGCGTCGCAAGCGGCGGTCAGCCTGCGCGAAGAGTTCTTGGCGATTGCTTCGCATGAACTCAAAACACCGCTGACCGGGGTGCAGATCCAGGTGCAACTGTTGCAACGGTTTGCCGACCAGGGCCGCTTGGCAAGCTTGCCGGCCGAGCGCACCGGTGCGATGTTGCAAACCGCTGAGCGGCAGATCAAACAGTTGGTGCGGCTGATCAACAGCTTGCTGGATGTGTCGCGCATCGGATCCGGGCAACCGGATTTGCACCCCGAAGAACTCGATCTCGCCGCCCTGTTGCGCGAAACCCTGGCCGGCCTGAGTCCCGAATTAGCGGTGTATAACAGCCCGCTCGTCATGGCGGCCGCTGGGCCGGTGGTCGGGTGGTTCGACCGGGAACGCATGGTGCAAGTAGTGACTAACTTGGTGGGTAACGCGGTGAAATACGGGCGTGGCCGCCCGGTCGAAATCAGCCTGACAATGGAAGCCGGGCTGGCGCTACTCATCGTGCGCGATCAGGGCATCGGTATTGCGCCCGATCAGTTGGAGCGTATTTTTAACCGTTTTGCGCGTGCGGTGCCGCTGGAAAATTACGGCGGCTTGGGTTTGGGCCTCTACATCGTGCGCCAGATCGTGACGGCGGCGGGCGGCAGTATTGAGGTGACTAGTGCGCCCGGTGACGGCGCGCAGTTCACAGTGCGGCTACCCTGTCGTCCGCGCTTGTTACCGTTAGACGGGGAGCCGGCTCGATGATCACGGACCCTGCACCCCTGGTGCTCGTGGTGGATGATGATCCAACCATGTTAGCCCTGCTGGCCCACCTTTTGGCCGACTTTATGCCGGCCGCCGTAGTGCATACCGTTGCGGCGGCCCCGCTTGCGCTGGTCCAGGCTACCCAGACCGACTATGACGTGATCCTCAGTGATATTGCTATGCCGGAGATGGATGGGTTGGCCTTGTTAGCGGCCTTGCGGATCGCGTGCCCTGATACCCCCACCGTGCTGATGACGGCGTTGGACGATCAGCAGTTGGTGATGACCGCGCTGCGCGGCGGCGCGTTCGACTTTATCAGTAAGCCGGTAAACCCCGACTACCTGGTGGCCGCCCTGGCCCGTGCGGTCGAACTGCGTCGCCTACGCCGCCAAGTGGCTGCTCATCTGAGCGCGGTTCAGGCGCGTGCGCTGCGTCAGGCGAGTGAATTGGATACCGTGATCGAGGCGATCCCGGACGGGATCTATATTTGCGACCCCGCCGGCCGGCTGACTAGTATCAACCGGCGTGGCGTAGAACTTGTCGGTCTCACCGAGGAGCAAGCCTATCAACCGCTGGCTGCCTATGAGCAGACCAACGAACTGCGCTATCTTGACGGCACGCCCATGCCGCCGGCGGATTTTCCGCTGGCGTGTGGGTTGCGTGGCGAGACTGCGACCGACTACCGCTTCATTATGCGCCGGGCGAATACCGGCCAGGATATGTACGCACGCTGTAGTTACGGTCCCATCCGTGATATTAGCGGTGCGATCAGCGGCGCGGTCTCGGTGGTCAGCGACATCACGGAACTCTACCGCTTGGAGCAGCAACGCCGTCAGTTTCTGGCCGTAGCTTCGCATGAACTCCGCACCCCGATCACGACAATTAAAGCGGGATTGCAGCTCGCCGCCCGCCGCCTAGTCCGTGACGGTCACACGGATGCCGTCAGCCTGCTGGGGCGGGTAGACCGGCAGGTAGATCGCCTGACCGCGCTGGTCGGTGATTTACTGGCGGTGGAGCAACTGCAAAACGGGAGCTTGCAGTTGCATCCAGCGCACTTGAATCTACCCGCCCTGCTGCGGCAGTTGGCCGAAGCAATGCAGACGACCACCGACCGCCATACTATCGTGGTACAGGCTCCGCTGACGCTCGACTTGCTGGGCGATGCTCACCGCCTGGAGCAGGTTTTCACTAATTTGATCGGCAACGCCATCAAATATAGCCCGGCCGGCGGTCCTATTGTGGTGACGGTGCGGGTCGCCGCTGCGGAAGTCGTGGTGTGTGTGCAAGACTCCGGCATCGGCGTGCCGGAGGCGGATCGTGCGCGGATTTTCGAGCAGTTCGGGCGCGCGGGCAATGCAGCGACGCAGCAAATCAGTGGCTTTGGCCTGGGCCTGTTTATCAGCCAGGCGGTTGTAGAGGCCCACGCCGGCCGCCTGTGGCTTGACACAACCGCCGACGGCCCCGGTAGCGTGTTTTGTGTAGCGTTACCGCTACAAGAATCAGCGGCGAGTGTTCAGGTAGACGGCGCGGACGGTGCGCTTTCTCCTGCCGGCTCCTGACCCCTAACCACTAATCCCTCGTTAAGGAGTACACGGATGCAGGATGTAGCAGCGGCGCGGGCCGCTTTTGGCCGACAGTTTGGCCGCGCGCCTGATGTCGTGGTGCGCGCTCCGGGGCGCGTCAATCTGATCGGGGAACATACCGACTACAACGACGGGTTTGTGCTGCCGATGGCGCTCGACTTCCAGGTGCTGTGCCTAGCTGCCCGACGCGCCGACCGGCAGGTGCGCCTCTATTCGCACGAATATGCGGCAGTGGATGAATTCGACTTGGACAATCCTACGCCGTCGGACACAGCGCGCTGGCGCAACTATGTACAGGGCATGGCCTGGGCATTGGAAGCACGCGGCGCGCACCTGACCGGCCTGGATGTGTGGATCGGCGGCGATGTGCCGCAGGCGGCGGGGCTATCGTCTTCAGCGGCGCTTGAAATGGCGGCCGGCTGGGCCTTTGTCACCCTGAGCGCTGCGCCGATCGATCGCATAACGCTGGCCTTGTGTGGGCAAGCCGCCGAAAATCGGTTTCTGGGCGTGCAAACCGGTATCATGGACCAGTATATCTCGGCGCTGGCGCAGGCCGACACGGCGTTGTGCATTGACTGCCGCAGCCTCACTGCCCAACCGGTGCCGCTGCTGCCGGCGGCGCACGGCCTGGCGGTGGTGGTGGTCGAGTCGGGGGTGCAGCGCGGGTTGGTAGACAGCGAGTACAATGCACGGCGGCGGGAATGCGAAGAGGGAGTGCGGCGCTTCCAGGCGCTGCTGCCGGAGCGGCCGATTACCGCCTTGCGCGATATTACACCCGCTGACTTGGTCGCGCATGGCGCGGCGCTCCCGCCCGTCATCCTGGCTCGCGTGCGCCACGTCGTGACCGAAAATGCGCGCGTGCCGGCGAGCGTGGCGGCCTTGCGCGCCGGCGATTTGGCCCAGTTCGGCCGGCTGATGGTAGAATCGCACGCCAGTATGCGCGATGATTATGCCATTACCGTGCCTGCTGTGGATCGCCTGATCGAATTGGCGCTGGCGTGCCCCGGTGTATGGGGCGCCCGCATGACCGGCGGGGGGTTTGGCGGCTCCACCGTCCATCTCGTCGAAACTGCCGCGTTAGATCGCTTTGCCACGACCGTTGTTGCGCCCTACGAAGCCGAAACTGGGTTACACGCTCCGCTGTACGTCTGCCATGCGACCGCAGGGGTGAGCATCTTGCGCGAAACGTGAAACGCATCTCACCTGCCTCCCCCACGCCGCCCACCGCTCTAGCCCACACGTTGCTCGAATTAGCCGGGGTGCGGCCGCGATCCGTATTGACGGCGCGAGCGGCAAGCTGGGATGTGGATCGCTGGGCGGCGGTACTGCGGGAGGCGCAGGTGACGGGATTGACCGCGCCGATTGAGAGCCGTCTGCGCCACACGGGGCTACCGGCGGAGCTACCGCCGGCTGTGCAAGCGGCGTGGCGCGCCGAGCGGCGACGCGAATTGGTCGCCTTTGCGGCTCAGGGGCATTTATTGGAACAGATCGGCTCGGCCTTCGCGGCGGCGGGGGTGCCGCTGCGCCTGCTTAAAGGGCCGGCCTTGTCCCACACGGTCTACCCGGAGCCGACTGCCCGCCATGTCGGCGACATTGATCTGTGGGTGGCGCCTGCCGATCTGCCGCGTGCGCTGGCCCTGCTGCACAATCTCGACTTGGTGATGCCGCAGTGGGACAGTCGGCCCTCCCGCTTTCTGCAGACTTTCGGCAAAGAAGTCCTCTTCCAGCCGCCCGGCGACCCCCCGCCGTTCCTGATGGTAGATTTGCATTGGCACCCCAGCGCGCCGTGGTGGCTGCGGGCCGTGTTACCGCTTCCCGAAGCGGCGCTGTTCGCGGCGGTGCAGCCGGTGACGATTGGCGGACGGCTGTATGCCACCCTCGCCCCGACTGAGACGCTCTATTATCTCTGTTTGCACGCAGGGCTGGGACATCGCTACGAGGGCTTGCGCTGGCTGGTAGACTTGGCGGCGGTACTCGACAGCGGTGCGGTAGACTGGACACGGTTAGATGCCTTGATCGCCGTATCCGGCACCGGAGTGATCGTCTGGCGGGCGCTTGATCTGCTGGATGATGGACTGGGCCGTTGCACCGTGGCGCACCTGCGCCGCCCACCCGGTCGCTTGCACCGCCGGCTGGTGCGTCGTCGCTTGCCCGGCTACCCGGCCGAACGGTCGCTGTCCGCCGACGCTGAGTTCGAGCTGCGCGTGCCGTGGGAGCAGTTGGTGCTGCTGCCCGGCCCGCGTGCCTTGATCCAGGCGCTGACTCTGCTGTTGTGGCCGCCGGCGACCTGGCTGCGCTTGCGCTACTTGCTGCCGGCC
The DNA here is from genome assembly GCA_038228295.1 of Chloroflexia bacterium. Classification (GTDB taxonomy): domain Bacteria; phylum Chloroflexota; class Chloroflexia; order QHBQ01; family JAICKM01; genus JAICKM01. The sequence continues at coordinate 42,638 of JBBRPH010000045.1, forward strand.
GCCGCCCCGCTGTGGCCCGCCCGCCTTCGCCATCTGGGGCGCTTGCGGCGGCTGTTGCCGGGGCGCGGACCATCGTCCGCGTCGAGCAACAAGTGAAAAACGGATAAATGTCCTAGCGCGGCGATCAAACCACCCGTTTCAACTTCCACTTTTCACTTGCTACTTGCTACTTGCCGCTTCACAATCTCGCCTTGTGGTCCGAAGACGACCACCGGCTGATAGGGAGCCAGATCGGCGAGCGTTTCCCCGACCGGCGTGCCGGCGACTTCAACCCAGGCGTGGCCGCGAAACACGCCGCCCGGCGGCGCCACGCCAATCACCAGATGGGGAGTCGCGCCGGCGGCAGCCAGGTAACGATAGAGCACAAGGCTGCGTTCCAGGCAGTTGGTCGAGGGGTGAGGGCGCGTGGGGTGGTAGAGCCGGCGTACAACGCGCAGGACGGCGGCTTCGGCGGCAGGGTCGCGGGGGTGGTCGGGCGGGGGCGCGGCCAGCAAGGTTACTAGGCGGCGCAGCGGTAGCGCCCGTTTGAGCAGCGGCAAGGCAACCGCCCAGCCGGTCATGCCCAGCACCTGCCGCACGGCACTCAGGCGCATACCGCCGCCAGCAGGGCATCAAGCAGCGCGGGCAGATCGTCCCAGCCGGCGCGGAAGCGCACATCCCACACCGGCACATGGGCGGCGAGATCGAGGTAATGTTCGAGCAGCGCCCGCTCATGGGCCGGATTACTCAAATTGAACGCCTGGCCCTGCGCCAACACCGCTCGGAAAGCGGCGGAGCCGGCTAGGCGTTCAATAGCGAACGGTAAGCGGCTGTCCACCGGCAGGCGCGCCAGCACACAGACCCCGGCGAGCGGCACGGTGCTGCGGGCGGGCCGCCGTAACCGCTGCCGTGCGGCCTCGTTTGCGGCGCCTGTCGGTAACGCCGGCGCGGCGGCAAAGTAGGCGCGGGCCGGGGGGCGCAAACTGCTGCGAAACGGCAGTGGCAGGGCCGCAATCCCGTGCGGCTCTGCCCGCCACGCCACGGTGTCGTCGGCCCATTGCGGATAGCCACGGCGGTGGAGGGCGTAGGCCAGCGTGGACTTACCGGTCTCGGAATCAGCACACAGCGCCAACACACCTTGCGCCAACTGCACCGCGCCGGCGTGCAACACCTCGACCCCGCGTGTTTGCAGGACCAACGGCAAGATCAGATAGGTGTAGGCAGCCCGAATGCCGGCTCTAGTAGCCGCCGGCAGGGGCATGGCGGTTACGGCGCCGGTCATAGCAAAGCCGAAGATCGCCACATCCGGTAAGCGGATCCAGTGACGACCTTCGGCTTGATACACGTCGAGCCGGAGCTGCGTAGCAGGGTTATGCCAAACCTCCACCATGCTCGCTGCGGGCGGGGTAGCGCTGGAATCTATCAGGAGCGGCGGGATCATAGCGTTACCTAAATCAGGCTGCTTTAGAAGGTCTGACCCGCGATTTTAAAACCTCCGCTGCCTTCCGGCCGCGTACCACCTTTAAGAATGCCCGGCATCGTGATGTCGCGCACATCGGCCACATACGTGAGTTGCATCGGCTCCCACGCCGCCGGCGGTTGTTCGTCCGTCGGCACCTCTGCCTGCTTTTGCTCGTCCTTCTCCATGCTACTCCCTCCCAGTATAATGAAAATTAAAGCCGGGGTAAAAATAAACGCTCTTAGCCGGCAGATAAAATGATTAAAAGTGCGTTTGCGCCCAAGCTTCTAGGCGTAGAACGTTCCATAACTGGTATGCCCCACGCGGGGCGGTGCCCGCCAGCGTTGGCGCCAAGCGCGCAATCAGCGCGGGCGCATCTACTACACCCAGCCGGGCTAGTGCTGGGATCCCGCCCAACCGTTGCCAACAAGCGACTGCGTCGCGCACAATCGTGCGCTGAAAGAAATGCAAGGCGCCCACTTTCGTCTGCGTGGCAAAGCCGGCCGTGGGACAACGCTGGATCAGCGCTTCGCGGGCCGGCGCTTTAGTCCAACCGCCTTGTTGCAGGCGCTCCGGCCGCGTGCGATAGAGCAAATTCAGCAGATCCGCATCCCAAAACGGTTGTAGTAGGCGCATCCCCAGCCGCCGCCCTAACTCGAACGCCTCCTCAAACTCCATCGCCACCAGCGGCGCCTCTAGTTCGTGCCGGACCTGTTGGAGATAAAGTGAGCCCCGTACCGCTTGCGGCATCCGCGCCGTCAATCGGTCGGCGACCGTCTGACGCAGGGTCGGATCCGGCGCTAGCCAATCCGCAGTCAGGCGGACCGCGCGGTTGCGCCGGTTCGCGGTGTAGACATTCGGCAACGTGTTTCGCAATAAACGGGCCGCTCTATTGCCCGCCAACGCCCGTAATCCGTAGACCCACAACAGGTTATATGCATTATAACGTATTGGCGCTTTATATGAGCGATGAAAGACACTGAAAAAATTCGCCAGCCGTGCCCAGTCGCCCGCCGCGATCAAATGGGCCGCATAATGGGGGCCAACACTCAGGGCTTCGTCGCCGCCGCTGCCGGTCAGGATCACGGTGCAGCCGTGCCCCTTGCCCACCTCGGACAGGTGATAATAGGTTGGCGTGAACATCCCCCAGAGGGGGGCCGGCCAGGTCGCTGTCAATTGTAGCGATTCCCACAGCAAGCCGCCCGCGCCTGTCGCTTGCTCAAACGGCACTAATGCGCGGGGTAGCCCCAGGCACTCGGCCACCCGGCGCTGTACCGTCTCTTCGTTCAGCGTCAGGTCGGGAAAATCCACGCACAGCGCCCAGGGCGGCGGTTCGCCGGCGCGCTGCGCTAAATCGCCGGCGTGTAGCGCCACAGTGGCCGAATCGATGCCGCCGCTTAACCAAATGGCGGGGCGGCCCTGCGCCACACAACGGGCTACCGCCTGTTCCATCAGCCCGGCAAAGCCGCCCACTTCGTCTTCCGTCGCCCAGGCGATCGGCCCTGCGGCCAACGGTCGCCAGTAACGGCGGGTCTGCTGCGTGCCGGCCTCGATGCGCAGCCAGTGGCCGGGCAATACCCGGCGCACCGTGGCGTAATAGGTCTCGGCGGGGGCGGTCCACTGGTGCAACAGGTGTTCGGCCAGCCCCGGTAGGTTGGGTGTGCGTGCCACACCCGGTTGATTCAATAATGCATCGAGGCTGGTGCTGAACAGGAGATCGGTGCCGGCCTCCGCATAAAACAGTGGGTAGATGCCCAACGGATCGCGCACCGCCAGTAGCCGGCCGTGCGCGCAATCAGCGATCAACAACGCGAACACGCCGCGTAGCCGGCCGGGCAGGTCGCTACCCCAGCGCCGATAAGCGTGCGCTAATAGGGTCACAGGGTCCATGTCGGCGGCCGCCGGTAGCTGGGCGGCCAGCGCGGCCTGATTGTATAGTAGGCCGTCGAACAGCACCAGCAGACCATCTGCGCCCCCTGTCCGTTGGGGTACGTTGCCGGTAGCGCGCACGAGGTGTAGGCGGGCGGCGGCCGGCTGCCAGGCGGCCACCCAATCCACGCCGTCGGCTGAGGTTTGCGCCCGTCTTGTCGGCGGGTCTACTACCTCAGTCGTCACGCGGTGGTCTCGCTATAAATTAGCCCTTCGGTCAATAGATGCACCACCAAGCGGTCGATCTCGCCTTCCAGCATGGTGGCGTTGACGGCAAAGCGGCGCCCCATTTGCGCTTGAACGGCCGCGCGGTCGTAGCCTGCCGCCAGTAATTCCCAGAACACGGCTCCAGTGCGGTTGAGTTCATAAATGCGGTTGGTTTTCAAATGAACCAGTACCACCGCCTCCTCCATGCGTTGGGCAACCACATCCGGATTGAGTCGCAGCACTGTATGGGCGGGTGGCGTGGGGGGCATGGCGAAACCATGTTGCATTAGGGACTCCTGATAGGGCTTCGACATTGCACTTGGCGGCAATAACAATATACCATAGTAATGCAGACGGACGCAAGTAGAGTACGACTCGATCTAGCTTGTGCTTGATAACAGGATCGTCACAAAACCTAAAATCCGGCTAAGCTACCCTCGCGGCGGGCGTAGGCGAGCGCTCGATTAAGCAGCCATGCAGCGAACGGGGCCAGGACCACGGTGGAACCGGTCAGGACTAGCAGCGCGCCGGCGATCTCGCCCGGCGCCCCGGCATGAAACAAGGCTTGGCGCAAGGCGCGCAGGGCGTGGGTCAGTGGTAGGGCACGGGCCGGCCATTGCAACAGGGGGGGTAGCACTTCGATGGGGTAGAAGATGCCGGTCAGCAAGGCCAATACACCGGTCAGTACCGTGACCAACGCGTCGCCGCGTTTGACCACGATGATCGCCGCCGCCACCACCAGCCCCAGCGTGGCGGTGTGGGCCAGGGCCAGCACCAGCAGCAGCACCACCACGCCCCACTCGGCCCGCCCCCAGTCTACATGAAACACAAGAGCCGCGCCGGCCAGGTAGAGGACCAACTCACCCACGCCAATCAGCAACGGCAGGCCGAGGCCGCTTAACACCAGCAGCCAGGGAGGGGTAGCCGTGACCAGCAA
>JBBRPH010000046.1:0-47073 GCA_038228295.1 Chloroflexia bacterium
CCCCCCGGGCTCGGCCCGGCGCGGTGAGCGATCCGCCGCCCTTCGTGCCGCCATATCGTAAATATCGGGCTGCCAGTTCGCGTCCCGTTTTGCCATACCTGCTTCCTCCGGGCGCACCCCTGTGCGCTACTACAAGTCCGCTGCCCTTATGCGCGGCCGCGCCCACTGATGAGCTTACCTAGCACGCCTAATAGACCGGCGACTCCTGCCGCTACTGCAAAGACCATGCCGTGTTCTTGCGGCGGCACCCCGGCCAGTCCTGTTACTTGGGTCCGCCGCTCGTCTGCTCGGCGGGCGAGATGGCCGGCCTGTACGCGCTGCTCTTCGACTTTTTGTGCAGCAGCAGCGCGGCGCCGGCGGGCGGCTTCTTCGGCGGCGGTACGACTCTTCGCGCCGGCCAGATCTTGCCGCTCGCTCGCATATTCCGACGCGAACTCCGCTCCATACAGCAGGATCATTGAGGAAAGCAAAATCCAGGTCTGGATCGCGATGATGCTGCCTAGCGTGCCGTAGACGGCCTGGTAGTTAGCGAAGTGGCCGAGATAGAACGCAAATGCCTGGCGGAAAATCTCCCAGGCGACGGCGGTTAGCAGCGCCGCAGGCCACATATCCTGCCAGTCTACACTGCAACGCGGCAAGGTGTGGAACAACACAGTCAAAATGCCGGTCATCAACGCCAGCGACACAATGAGACCAATGATTTGCCAGAGTAGGGGGAATTGGCCGATGATCCCGGCCGTTCCTTGCTGAATGCCGTTCAAGACAGTCGAAATAGCGGTGGAGATCAACATTACGACAGCCACGCCAAGTACCAACAGGAAGGCGATCACTTTGTCTTTGACCAGACTACCGGCTTTCGTACAGTCGAAGGCACGGTTGACGGCTGTTTGTAGCGTGCCGAACACGCCCGATGCGCTGAACAGCAGACTGACCAACCCAACGACTGCTGCAAAACCGGTGCCCGCGCCTTTGGAATCGACAATATCCGTGATCGTCTTCCGTAGTACCTCAGCATCACTACCGCCGATATTGGGCAGCCGCGTGAGAACGAATTGGGCGGCATCTTTTGAGTTAAGGAAAAATGTGAGCAGCGAGATAATGAACAGGATCAGCGGGAAGATGCTAAAGAAGGTGGCAAACGCCAGCGCTGCCGCCATGTTGCCGATGTCGTCCTTGCCGAACTCCATGCCGGCGCGTTTAAACACGTTGAAGAGGTTTTTCATTGGTAGCATAGCGGCAACTCCCGTAGTCGTCAGTCGTCAGCTTGTCGGTTATTAGTGGTTACGCAAAAGCGATCAGTGGAGGTGTAGAGCAAAAAGTAGGCCCGCATTATGCCGACTCCTGTGCCGGCTACAAACAAGGCCCGCGTTGCAGCGGGCCAGAGAGTGGATCGTAGGGGATTGGACCGTGGAACGTGTGATGAGATTAGTTATCGGTCTTAGTGATGCCGGCGGCTTGATCGCCCATCTCATAGAGGCGTGCGGTGAAGTCAACGCCACAGCTATCAAGCGCGGTCATCATTTCGAGGATGATCCGCACACCGGCCAAATTGACGCGCAGCCCCTGTGTCAGGTGCTGAATAAACTGAAAGCGTTTGATGTCGTTTTGCGAATAGCGGCGGCGTTTGGTTTCGGTGCGCGCCGGTACGACTAGCCCTTCTTCCTCGTAGATACGGAGTGTGCGTGGGTGCATTCCGAGGAGATCGGCCGCGACGCTGAGGGTGAACACCGGGCGGTCGGCATTGATCGGGCTAAGGCCGGGGCGTGGCAGCGGGCGGTTATCGGCGGCGCGACTTCGCCCCGCCAAGCGCAAGCTCGTGACGATCCCTACCGCCGGGTCGCCCAATAGATCCCCGCCTGCTGCACTGTCGGTGGCGTGCGCCGGGGCGGTACCCGACAAGTTCTCCGGCATAATGTCTGACATGGTTATCCTCAAACAGCATACAAACATAGGACAGCGGTAGGGATTGGAGTTGTGCGCGGGTTTCCTTACCACCCTTACCATTCGCTCGGATCATAGCACAGGGTTCAGGCGTTGTCAAGATTTCGACCAATGGTATTGCCGCTTTTCCGTCGCTGGAGTGGGCCCGCCGGCCTCAGTAGGAGCGCCGGTTGCCGCGTCCACCCAGCAAACCCCAGAGCAACCCAATGAGTAGTGCGCCGCCGGCGGCGGGCACCAGCGCCACGCCCTCGAAGGTGGGTTGCAGCAGTATATTCAGGCGGGCTGCCAGCAGGTCACTGCCGATCCACGCCCCGATGCCGGCAAACACCAATTCACCGACGAAGCGCAGAGGGATTTGGCCGCCGCGCAGCAGTTCGACGAGCAGTCCGGCCAATGCGGCGATCAGCACTAAGACCAACCAGTGGCCGGCATCGGCCATGTTGAGGGTGATCGTCATGGGGCGCCCGGCCCCCGCCGACTCAGGACGTGACCTTGATGCGCGCTTCGTTGCCGGGCCAGGCGGAATAAGTGGGTGGAGGGTAGGCGGTGGAGCGGCGAGGGACCGCAACTTCTTCCAGCCGGGCAACCAGGGCTAGTAGCGCTTCGAGTTCGCGGCGCTGCTCGGCGGTTGCCTGTGCAGCGAGAATCGCCGCCGCCGACTGCCCCTGTGCGCGGGCCTCCAGGCATACGGCCAGCAAGTCTTCCGTCCGCATTCGCAACTCCCTGCCCCCGGCTGTGGGGGCGGCTGATCCGCCGCTGTTCATTGTGCATTCCATGCATGGTCTATAACGCACTCCTAAAGACCGTCGTTACGACGGATCAATGTTACCACCCGCGTTAGAATGGCGGCGGCGCCGGCAGCTTTGGGTTGCTGCGGCAACGCCTCTACGCCTGCCGCATCAATCAGCAGCAAGGTGCTGTCTGCTGCCCCGATACTGGTCGTGGCCTCATTGGCGACGATCAGATGCAGCCCTTTGGCGGCTAATTTGTGCTTGGCATTGTCGTGCAATGCCTCGGTTTCGGCGGCAAAGCCGACGCGGACTAAGCGCTCGGTGCCCGGCAGATCACGCAACCCTGCCAGGATGTCGGGATTTTTCGTCATTGCCAGGCTAAAGGTATCCTCGCCGGGTTGTTTCTTGATCTTTTGCGTGGCAATCTGGGCGGCGCGGTAGTCGGCGGGCGCGGCAGCCATAATCAGCGCCGAGGCTCCGACTACCGCCGCCCGCACCGCCGTCTCCAGTTCGTCAGTGGTACCGACGGGCAGGGCCGTCACTCCGTAAGGTGGGGCTAGCGCGACGGGGCCGTGGATCAGCGTGACGTCGGCGCCCAGGTCGCGTGCGGCTTCGGCCAACGCCCAGCCCATCCGGCCCGACGAGCGGTTGCCGACATAGCGCACCGGGTCCAGCGGTTCCTGCGTCCCGCCGGCGGTGATAACTACAGACCGCCCGGCCAACGGTCCGCTCTGCCCCAGCAGCTTCCGCAACGCACCCAGGATGTCCGCTGTGTCGGGCAAGCGACCTACGCCGCTGAGGCCGGAGGCCATACGCCCCGCGCCCGGCTCCATGATCGCTGCGCCGCGTGCCCGCAGGGCAGCAAGGTGGCCTTGTGTGGCCGGGTGGGCGTACATCCCCGGCTCCATGGCGGGCGCGATCAGCAGCGGCGCGCGGGTAGACAGGGCAATCGCCCCCAGCAGATCGTCGCTCAGGCCGAGCGCGAGGCGCGCGATGGTGTTGGCGGTCGCCGGCGCGATTAGCAACGCTGCCGCCGTGTGGGCCAGCGCGACATGACCGGTGTCGTCGCCCAGCCAGTCCCCATACAGGTCGGTTCGCACCGGGCGGTGAGTCAGCGCGTTGAATGTCAGTGGCGTGACAAAGCGTTGCGCCCCCGCCGTCATCACCACATCCACTAGCGCACCCGCCTGCGTCAACTTGCTTGCCAAGTCGGCCACTTTATACGCCGCGATGCCGCCGCACACGCCGAGGATGACGGCTGTGCCTTCCAAGTTGGTCATAGGTGCCTTTCGCGTAAAACGTGAAGTGTGAGACGTAATGCGTATCTTATACGTTAGCGGCTAAATGCAGAACACAGACTCTCGAATAATTCTGATTACGCCGCACGTTTCACGTTTGACGCCGCACGTTTCGCTCGTAAATGATCTGTAGCCCATCCAGTGTCAGGTTGGGTTCGATATGCGTAAATACGTGAGTGGCGGCAGCGAGGATATGCGCTAACCCGCCGGTGGCGATGATCGGAATCGGGGCGGGAGTCGGGCCGACTTCGGCACGCAACCGGGCGACTAGCCCTTCGACCAACGCAACATAACCTAGCACCACACCTGACTGAATAGCCGTGACGGTATTGCGGCCGATGGCGGCAGGCGGCGGTACCAACGGCACGGTCGGCAGTTGCGCGGTGCCCCGGATGAGGGCCGCCGCCATCGTCTGAAGGCCGGGCGTGATTGCGCCGCCGAGGAACGCGCCGCCGGCATCCACCACGTCAAAGGTCGTGGCCGTACCGAGGTCCACCACGATGCACGGCCCACCCCAGCGTGCGTAGGCGGCGGCGGCGTTGACCAGCCGATCGGTGCCCACCGTCTGCGGATTCTCCACCGCCAGGCGGATACCCAGGTCCAGATCAGCAGTCACGACGAGGGGCGGCCGCTGGACAAACCCACGGCTCATCTCGATCAACGCCGTCGTGATTGTAGGCACTACACTTGACATAACACAAGTTTCAATATTGTGAAGGCTATACTCAATGATGGTCATTGAGCTATAGAGCAGCGCCATCCACTCGTCGGCTGTCCGCGCTGGGTCTGAGCGCACGCGCCAAGACGGCCCCATCCCCGACCCATCGTAGAGTACGAAGACCGTGTGTGTATTGCCCACATCAATGGCTAATAACATAGCTGCCCTCAGCCCTCAGTTCTCAGTATCACGTTGTCAATCAGCCGCGTGCCGCGCCCGATGCGAACGGCGAGCGAGACGAGCGCATCCGCGCTGGGCGGGATAGCGTCCCATTCCGCCAGCGTCTGCGGGTCGGCCACGCTGACATAATCGGGTTGGGCCAGCGGTTCGCCGGCGAGGACGGCTTGCATGGCGGTGCGTAGGGGGGAGCCGTCGCGCTCCCCGGCGGCCCAGGCCCGCTGTGCGGCGGCCAGCGCACGCGACAGCACCAGGGCCGCCTGCCGCTCGGCAGAGTCCAAATAGACATTGCGCGAACTGCGGGCCAGGCCGTCGGGTTCGCGTACTATCGCCCCCACCTGGATCTCCACCGGAAAGTCGAGGTCGCGTACCATTTGGCGGATGACGGCTACCTGCTGCGCATCCTTCTGGCCGAAGACGGCGACGTGCGGCTGCACCAAGTTGAATAGCTTGGTGACCACAGTGGCAACCCCGCTGAAATGGCCGGGTCGGGCCGCGCCTTCTAGCGGCCGGGTTACGTCGCGCACCTCGACTGCAGTCTGGAAGCCGCGCGGGTACATTGCTTCGACAGCGGGCAGGAACACCCAATCTATCCCCGCCGCGTCCAGCAGCGCCAGGTCGTGCGCCTCGTCACGGGGATAGCGGCTGAGGTCGTCGGTCGGCGCAAACTGCGTTGGGTTGACGAAGATGCTGACTGCGACGCAGTCGGTGGCGGCGCGGGCTTGCGCCATAAGCGCGAGGTGGCCCTCATGCAAATAGCCCATTGTCGGCACGAAGCCAAGCCGGGTACCCGGCGGCAAGGCGGCGCGCGCAGCGCGCAGGTCGGGGATGGTGCGGTAGATCTGCATAGTTGTCCGTGGGCCGTGGTTAATCTGCGGCCGTCAGTTGTCTACCGGCTCACGGCTGACGGCCTCCGCCATAGCGTAGCTCCGCATCAAGTGTGTCGCCGCCGGCTTCTACGCTCGGTATGATCACCGGCACTGTCCCTTCAGCAAGCGACTGCCGACTGCCTCCCGGCTCCAGGCCCGCGAACAGCGCCGGGTCCACATCAATCGTTTGGGCGGCGGCGGGGAAGGTGCCGGCCTGCACGTCGGCGGCATAGGCACGGAAGGCATCACGGATGATGTCACCGAGCGGCGCGTAGACGCGGGCGTGTTTGGGCGTGCGGTCGGGATACCAGCCGAGCAGGTCGTGCAGCACTTGCACTTGGCCGTCGCAGGCCGGGCCGGCTCCAATGCCGATGGTCGGGATGGTCAGGCGGCGGCTGATGATGCCGGCCAGCGTGGCGGGCACGGTTTCGAGGACCAGTGCGAAGCAGCCCGCGTCTTGCAGCGTTAGCGCGTCGTCCAGCATCTGCGCGGCGGCGGCGGGTGTTTTGCCTTGTGCCTTCCAGCCGCCCAACTGGTTGACCGATTGCGGGGTTAGCCCCAGATGGCCCATGACCGGGATGCCCGAATCCACCATGCGCCGGATCGTCGCTGCGGTATCGGCTCCCTCGACTTTGACCGCGCCCGCGCCTGCCTCTTGTAGCAAGCGCCCGGCATTACGCAGCGCCTCGTCGGGGTTGCCACGATAGGTGAGAAACGGCATATCCCCGACGATCAGCGACGTGCGATTGCCGCGTACCACAGCGGCGGTGTGGTGCAGGACCATGTCCAACGTAACCGGGATGGTACTCTCAAAACCGAGCATGACCATGCCCAGCGAGTCGCCGACCAGGATCACGGGGATCTCGGCCTCTTCGGCCAGCCGCGCCGTGCTGTAATCGTAGGCCGTTAGCATGACGATGCGCCGACCTTTGCGTTTCATCGTGGCGAGTTGAGTCGTGGAGACGCGCATTTTACTCAAGCACCTCCAGGTTGGCGAGCGGCACCCAGACTGCGCCGCTCCCGCCGGCCAGTTGCACTTCGGCGGCGGCGGCGCTGAGGCCCGACGGCAACGGCTGTTTGCCGTTCGCCAAGTTGATGATGCGCCCGGTCTGTCCCAAATAGGGCGGCGCGATCAAGCGCACTAGCGAACGCACAGCAGGCGCAGGCGCGGTCGTCTCGTAAGGTGCGGTGCCCGCCGCGCGCGCCAGCGGCACGATAATCTCCGGCCGGCGTAGCCCGTTGCGGAGCCGCGTGGTGCCGTCCACCGACACTTCTTGGCCGTCAAACGAGGCCAACAACTCCCAGGCTTTGCCGGTCATCGGCACGCGGCCAAAGCCCTCCACGATAATCAGCGTCAGCGGCGGCATGGCGCCCGGCCGCGCATTAATGACCGGCGGTGGAAAGTCCCAGCCGCGCCGCCCTAGCCCCCAGGCGCGCACGCCTTCCGTATAGCCGAGGAACGCCCGTAGTTCGGCCTCTGGGATGCTGCCGACAATGACAGCCCGCACATTATGCTCAACGGCGCGCTGCAACGCCGCCGCTGTGATGCTGCCACCGCCCAGCACGATAGCATAGGCCAGCCGGGCCGTGATGCCCTCTGCCGTCAATTCTTCGTCGGGGCCGGTGACGGCTACTTGCAGCACGCCGTGTTGTTCACCGCCCACGCCGACGATGCCCCGCACGAGGGCGGCGGGTGTGTCAATCACCACCCCGCGATAGGGGATGTGTTCCGTCACCACGCCGTCAATGTTGGCGGTCAGTTCAAATTGGGTGCCGGTCGGCGTAACGGTCGCCGTGCCGCTCATCGGGTCGTAGGCGGTGAGCGTGCCGGTAGTTGGGCTGCGCACAATCAGCCTTTTGTTCAAGCCTTGCCGGCGTTGGGCCAGCGGATCACCTTCCTGCACCGCCGCGCCGACCGGGACGGTCAAGAAGCGCACCCCCGCCTTCGGCTTCACGCCTAACGGCCCGGCCACCGGCACCTGTTGTGGCGCGCCGGGCATTGTCGCACGGGCCACGATGTCGTCGGCAGCCACGCGCGCGCCGATCCGTACTATCACGTCGCCGGCGACCGGCAGGCGGCGCGTTTTGCGAATCATGATATTCGGTGCGATGGCCGGCTGCGGCGTGGGGTAATAGAGGCTCACGATTTATCCTCCCGATTCGGCAATTCGAGCGGTGCGGTGCCTTTGCTGGGCAGCTTTAGCTTGCCGGTGTTGCCGGTGCGGCGGAGCGGCAATGCTGCCGGCGGGGCAGGCGATCCCGTGCCGCTTTCGCTGAGAATCGGCGGCAGCAAACCGGGGTCGGGCACTGGGCCGGGCAGAGCGGCGACACTGGACCCTGTACTCCCCCTGCCTAAAGCGGCAGGGGCGGCCGCAGGCAGCGCGGCAGCATTTCCCTCGCCTAATGGGAGTGCGGTTGGTGCTGTAGTCGGCGTGGGCAGTTCATCTAGCGCGCCGGTGGTGAAGCGCCCGGTGCTGCTGCGCCCGAAGCGCGTTTGGAAGCTGCCCGGCTCCCCCGTTGTAGCCGCCGGCGCGACCGGCGCGACCGGCACCGGACCGGGTGGCGGTGTAGTGGGTTCGGCGGTTAGGCTGAAGGTTTCTTGTGCGTTGTAGGCGCGTAACGCCTGGCCCCAGGTCAGCAAGCAGGCCGCACGGGTGGCCGGGTCGTCAGGCAAAACCAGCGGACGCCCGCGCGCATCAATAATCAGCCCGATCAGCCCACCTTTGATCTCTTCGCCGGGCTTCGTTTGCACCGGCTTGCCCGGTTCATCGGTGCCGATATGGAAGTTAGGGCCGGGCTTGACGCGCAGCGACGCTCGCTGTTCGGGGCGCAAGGGGATCACTTCGATGTTGCCGTAAGGCACCTCAATCGTAATCGCGCCGGCCTCGGCGTACTCTACTGTTACTTCAACGGCAATGGGGTTGCCGTCGGGGGCGGGGCCGAGTGGCACCACACAGGTGCCGAGCAGCACCAGGCAGTCGCGGTCGAACAGGTAGGCCGCCGCCGCCGGATGGACCGGCGCTAACGCGCCCAGCGCGGGCAGCATCAGTGTGCTATCGAGTGCGATTTCCAGCGAGCCGACCCCTTCGCCGGTCGGTTCTAGCGCGTCCAGCAGGATCGCCGCCGCCTGCCCGACACGCGGGGCGTGGGCCAGTACGCCGCCGGTGCCGATCAGCAGATCGGCTGTGGTGCTGGGCCGGTCGCTACTGCGCAACTCACTCACGGTATGGCGCAGCGCTTCGCGCGCAAATGCCTGCTCTATTGCCAAATCGCGCGTCGTCTGGGCCACTGTCCAGGGCCGCAGCACCCGGTTGAGTGCCCAATCGGTGATCTCTGCGGCAGTGGCCTCGAAAGGCAGCCAGCGCCGCACCGCGTCGGGGCCGACCGTGCCCAGCAGATTGCTCAAGCCCTGCGCCAGACCAAAGTCGCCGCGTACCGCCGTGGCGTGCTCCATGCCTCCACCGCCCCCAGCCACGCTGATCGCCGTGTGGGCCGCGCCCACGTCGGCGGTCAACACTTCGCGCTTGTATTGCAGGCTAATGTAGCGTGTGACCAATTCGACCGCGTGGGCTGTCGGCTCGATTTCGCGCTTGGTCCAGTTCCGCAATGTATCCAGGCCGGCCAGGGCCGGCATCCCACGCTGCCGTACCAGGCCCACCAGCGCATCGCGTGTTGGACCAGGCGCACTTTGCCCGATGGCCGGCTGGATATTGGGCAGCGCGACCAGGGTAGCCGTATCGCCGAGCGCAGCTTGCACCCGTTCCAGCGCGCCGCTATTGCCGGCGAAGAACAGCAGTGGGGGTGGGGCGACCGTGCCGCCGACCAGCGCCGCCTCCTGCTCACGGCGGCGGGTTTCTTGCACCGCCTGCACCACCACGCCGGCTAGTCGCAGCAGCGGCGTAATCGGCCCGCCCTCGATGCCGCCCGTCAGCAGCACCACATCGGGCGATAAGGCCAGCAGCTTGTCGATCTGCGTAGTGGCCCAACTGCCCTGCCCGCTGCGCGGCTTGTCGGTTAGGCCATTGGTGAGGATCGGCAGCACCGGTTCATCCACGCTGATCGTACCCAGCAGGTGAGTATAGGTGCCGGCGGCGGCTTGGCGCGCCGCCCGTGTGCTGAACTCGCCCGTGATGCCGGCTACCACCAGGCGCACGGCCGGCATCGCGCTACAGGTGGCGACAAATACATCCACGCCATGCCCGTCGCGGTGCTGCGGCGTGACAACGTGTCCGCTTTCGACTAAGGCCCGCCCGGTCGTGGCTTCGAGGTCCAGGATCGCATTATAGACCCCCACCGTCAGGTCGCTGTAGGGCGCTTCGGTGGTGGTCGGTGCGCTACCGCTGCCGATAAAGCGGTATTCCTCGGCCACAATATCCATCAGCAGGGCGCGCGTGGTGAGCGTGCCGCAATCTACGGCCAGGATTGATTGGATCGGTTGATCTTCAGGTGTATCCATCAGGTTGGTTCGCCTTCTCGCCCTGCGGGCCGATTAGAACGGCGGGGTGAACAAGAACTCGACGCGGTTGATCAGGGCACTGACGAACGACACGGATAGGCTGCCGAGCGTTGCACCGAGGCCGATCAGGATCAGCCAGCGGCCCACGCCGGCCACAGCCGCGCCGCCGGCCGAGCGCCGCCCGCTCGGCCCTACCGTGAATTGGAAATAGTAGAGCGCGGCGACCACGCCCAGTACCAGCACAATGCCGCCGATGAGCGTGGAAATGCCGGTTAGCGTGGAGATGTCGCCGCTGATCGGGTGCATACTGGCGGCAACTTGCGGCACCAGCGTGCCGGTGAGCGCGCCTCCCACGGCCAGCGCGGCGGCGGTGCTAACGGCGATATTTAGCACGATGGTGCTGAGGGGCACCAGCATCCGAAACAGTGGCCCGTCGCCGGCACTCACCGCCGGCCGCACCAAGCGCAATAGCAGCACCAGCCCGAAGATTAGCGGTAGGCCATATAGCCACGCCCCCAACCCCGCTTGCCCGGCGAGGGCCGGCACCTGGATAAACGCCAGGTTGCTCAACAGCAACAGGCTGACATAGCCGATAGATACGCCCACAAACAGGTGCTGGGCCAGCCGGTAGAGCGGGTTATTGCCCAGCAAATAGCTGAACACCATCAGCGTCAGCAAGGCCGCGACTCCCCAGCCGATCAAGTTTCCGTTCATGGCCCGCTCCTGCGATTGATCCAGCGATACGTGCCGCTGATAAAGGCCAGCAGTAACGCCCCGGCCAGCGTCAGCAGCGCCGCCGACTCGGTGTGCATCCGCCGACCTAAAACGGGGTTAGTGGCGGCGTTGCCGCCGCTGCTTAGACTTTCGATTTCCTCGGCTCCCGCTACACCGTAAACGGCGCTACGTAACAACGCACCGTTGCCCCCGGTGTAGGGCAATGCGGCAGGGCGGCCGGCTTCGGGCAGGGCCGCCAGCAGCGGCACGGTCGGTTGGGCTCCTGCCAAGCGGGAGCCTACCTGCTCGATCCACATCCGCAACGCGCGCTCGTCGCCCGCTAGCAACACCACCGCGCCGAAGTCACTCAGGCTGTTGGTGCCTGCCAGGATCGGCGTGTTACTTACATCATGGTAACACACTACGTCATAATGCTGTACGTCGCGGATGCTGCTGTTCGCCAGTTCAGCCAGGCCGGCTTCACTGCCGGGCCGATAGCCTAAATGCAAATAGCGGGTGCCATAGGCTCCGCTACCCAGTGGCACACTACAGTTGATCCCCCTGTCGGTCGCTGCGATCGCGCCGGCGGTTACGCCGAGCGCGAAGCCGGTGCCTTCCGGCACGGTGCTGATCGTGACAAAGTGATGGTTGGTACCAACTACGGCAGCGGTCACGGCGCGACTGAGTGGGTACATTTCGCCGTAGCGGCCGGCGTCCCAATCGTAGACCAGCAGCACCGGCTTGGCTGGGGGAACGGCTTTCAGAGTGTTATAGAAAGCGGGACCTGCGGTCGTGACCGGTGCGTTGACCGTGTCGGCGCTCAGCGGCGGGAAGCCCACAAATAGCCCGACGACCGCCAGCAGCACCAGCGCGAAGATCCGCTCTACCGTGATCGCGGCCAACATGGCATTGCGGGCCGGCGCCTTGTCTGCCGTAGGTTCAGTGGGCGCGGCCAACAGCTGTTCAAACACCTGCACGGCTCCGGCGCGCGGCGGCCGCGCCCGGATAACGCGCACCATGCCGGCGGCAGTGCTGCTGCTGGGTCGGGTGACCGCTACCTGATCGATCTCATCGTCGCTGCCGCCCAGTGCCCGCAACCAGGCGGGTAGCTCGTCGGCCCCCGACTCCACCGGCTGGGGAGCCGGGGGCGCTTCGGGTACCGGCGTAGCTGAGGCGTGAGCCTGTACGGCGCGTAGCCAGGCGGGCAGGTCTGATTCGCTGAGGAAGCCGCCGTCGCTTTGACTGGCGGCCGGCGGACTGGATCCGCCGGCGAGGTCGTCTGCCGGCAGTGTATGGGTGTCGCTGGGTGGGCCACTCATCCAGGAAGGAAAGCCGTCTACCGGCGGCGTTGTCGGATCGGCAGCCGGCGGATTGGGGGTTGCTGATAGCTCATCTGCGGCGGTCACAATGGGTGGGGGGCCGCTCATCCAGGTGGGCAGCCCTGCGTCGGGGGGCGGGAGAGCCGCTGCCGGCGTGGTGGGAACGGGCAGGGGGTTGCTCATCCACGCGGGCAGTTCTGCGTCGGCGGCCGGCGTAGCTGCGGTGGCCGACGCAGCGGAGGGACCGCTCATCCAGACGGGCAGTCCTGCGTCAGGGGGCGATATAGCCGGGGCGGCGGCTACAGGTGCGGGGCCGCTCATCCAGGCGGGCAGTCCTGCATCGGCTGTGGCCGGGTTGGGCGCGCCGGGTGCGGGCGTAGGCTCGCTCATCCACGCGGGTACTACCCCGTCCGCCGCCGCCGGGGCCGGCGTGGTCTCGTCGTCCTCGTCTAGCGGCAACAATTTGCCGGTGAGTGGCTTGTGAGCGGTTGGCGCTGCCGGTGCCGGTGGTGCGCCGGCTCCCGCCGCCTGCAACCAGGCGGGTAATGCGATGTCGCCTAAGCCGGCCATGTCGGCGGTGGAGGTCGGGGGTTGGGAGTTGGCCGTGGCGGGTGCCGTCGGTGGTGTGTTGTCCATCCAGGTTGGTAGGCTGTTGTCGTCAGCAGGTGCAGGCGGTGGCGTGGCCGGCGCGGCCGGGCTACCGGCCATCCAACTGGGTAGACCGTCGGCAGTGGGCGTGCTATCCATCCAACTCGGCAGGCCGGGCGAATCGTCGGCGGCAACCGCCCTGGTAAGTACGGACGCTACAGGCGGTGTGGTGGGGCTGCTATCCAGCCACAGACCCTCGGTCGCACTAGCAGTAGCAGGCGCAGCACCCTCCATCCAACTGGGCAAGCCGCTTGGTTCACTAGGCGCAGGCGCTGTGGCCGACACGGCCGGCTCAGTGGGCCGGCCGTCGGCAGCAGGCGTGTTATCCATCCAACTTGGCAGCCCGTTCGGCTCGCCGGTGGGTGCTACGGCCGGCCCCGGTGACGGCACCGACGCGGCGGCGCTGCCGGACATCCAGGCCGGTAGACCATCGGCAGTAGGGGTGCTATCCATCCAACTCGGCAGCCCGTTTGGTGCGCTGAGGGTAAGCGGTGCGGGCGCATCCGCCGCTTGGCTCACAGCAGGTATCGGTGGTGCCGGCGTTGGGGCGGAGTTGTCGGACATCCAGGCCGGCAGGCCGTCGGCAGGAGGGGGCGTGCTATCTGTCCAACTGGGTAGGGCACTTGGTTCGCTCGGCATTGGCGGTGCCGGCGCTCCTCCTTCCGGCGGGAAAGAGGCTGCGGGATCAGACGGCAGCACGACAGCTTCGGGGGAGGCGGTGAAACGCAACCAGGCGGGAAGCGCATCAGCCGCAACAAGCGGTGACGCATTAGGCGCCGCAGTAGAAGTGGAGACGACTTCTGTATCTGACGTAGAATCAGTGGAGACTTCTGTGTCCGCAGCGGGGGTCGCCTTTGTACCACGTAGCTGGGCCAACCAATCGGGTATGCCGCCCTCATCAGGCGTGACCGCCTCGCCGGCTGCCATGAGTGGTGCGGGATCAACGCGCATATCAAGCTTCGGCTCTGCTACCGCCGGCGGGCTGTCGTCGCGCAGGGAGTCGAGCCAGCTTAGGTTGCCGGCGGCGGGTGTAGAGCCGCCAAACAACGATCGCGACCGTTGCTCCGGTGGATCGCCGGCCAGGCGCTGAAGGGTGGGATCGGGTAGCCCGTCGTCGCCGCCGGCGAGTACCTGGCGTTGACGTTCCATATTGAGCGCAATCTGCGCCGCCGCCGACAGGGGTACGGCCGGTTCCTCTGCTGGGCGTAGAATGTCGAGACCGGCCTCGTCAATCCCACTCATTAGCACCACGCGCGCGCCACAGGCCGTGCAAAAGTCGGCCGCAGGTGTGTTGACCGTCCCGCACATGGGACATTTGCGCCCGCCCGGTGTGTCCTTGCCGGGAGCCGCCGCCAGCGGTTGCCCACAGTGGATGCACGTCCGGCTGCCGGCGCTATTCCATTCTCCGCAATGCGCGCAGTACATGGCCTCGGTCCTCTAAGCTCTGCCTTTGGTCACTAGCTGACGTAGGGGCGATCAATGCCCAGTAACACACGCAGGCTGGTGGCGATAGCGCCCAGCGCACTGCCGATGATGATGCCGCGCAAGCCTGCCAGCGCCGGGTACGCCACAACCCAATCTTTGATCCCCGCCACCACACTCAACGGGCCTTCGCGGCTCCAGGGCGCGTTGCCGACGATCACCAGTAGGGCCACCGCCAGCACGATCCAGGCGGCGCTCGGACCGGCCCGCAGCGCACGGAACGCCTCCGTCGCCACGAAAAAAGTCAGCAGCGCGAATAGGCTGCTGCCGATAGGCTGGTAGATCCAATCGAAGATCCACTGCACGCTGGGGTCGCCGACTGCGCCGCTGCCACTAAAGCCGACAATGGGCACGATGACTGCGCCGGCGATCAGCGCCACGCTATAGGGCCAGCCGGCGCGCCGGGCTAGGATGCGCCCCAGATGGACGCGCAACACATTGCCGAACCCCAGCAACAAGGCAAACACGATGATCGTTGTTGTCCAATTGCTGAACAGGCGCACCAGCACCCCCGCCGCAGTGGGCACCAGGAAACCAAACAGCACCAGTCCACCGACGATCATGCTGATCGCAATGTTGAGCACGATAAAAGGCTGGATCTGCCGGCGGGGGGCAGCTGTGCCGGTAGGGGCGAGCTTGCGCCCGCGCCGGGCGGCCGGTGGGGTGGGGGAGCCGGTCGGCCGGCGGCGGGTCATCGGCCGGCCCCCAGCAGCGTATCGAGCGGGAACAGGCCACTGGTCGCCAGCAGCGCGCCCAGCAAAATCAGCACGATGAGCAGCCCGCGCACCAGGTCTTGGGCCTGGATGCTCGCCTGATGCGCCGGATTCGCGTCAAGATACGCGCCTGCTGTGTAGATTTCTTCGCCGATCAGGGTATGTTCCGCGCCGAGCAGCATCGTCGCCAGTGCGTCGCCGGCGGTAGCGCCGGCGACAGCCGGCACGCCTGCTCGGCGCTGCGCCTCCCCGACTAGGAGATATTCCGCACCCCAATTGCCCACTAGCAGCGCGTTGCTCACCCCTTCGCGCTCGGTCAGATCGGCGGCAGCGGCGGCATAGGCCAATGGATCGCGGTGGGCTAACATTCGCACCCCTTGCGCCGCGCCTTCCAGCGTGACCGGCAAGGCGGCGGTCGAAGCGGCCCCCACTACCGGCACCTCGTCGGTGCGGCCCACTTCGGCGAAGCCCGCGCGTACCACGTTTTCGGCCAGCGGGAAGGTCAGTGCGTCACCGGTCGTCCCCAGCACCGGGGTGCCGCCGGCCGCGCAACGTTGCGCGGCGCGGCCCATCAGATACACGCCGGCCAGCGTTTCCGCCGTGCCGCTACGGGTATCGCCGATCCCGCCGGGGCCGGCTGAGAGGTGGGTGGTGCGGCCCTGCTCCGCCGCCCGCGCAATGGCTTCGCGCGCCGCCGCATAGCCGGCCAGTGGGCGCAACCGCCGCGCCCCGCCGCGCCGTATCTGCGGCGTGAGCAGTAGGATCAAGGCGATAAACAGGAACAGGATCAGCCCCGCCAGCAATCCGCCGATCAGCGACATGGCTCCTCCTCGGTGACAGGGACATTAGGGGCCGTAGGTGCATCAAGCGCGGCCCATTGCTCGGCCAGCCGCGCCACAGTGCTGCCCGCGCCCAATAGGCTAAAGCCCGGCTGCAGCACCAATAAGGCTTGCGCGCCGAGCCAAGCAAACGGCCGCAACGCTTCGCCTAATGGGGCAGCCAGACTGCGCAGGCCGGCGCGATCCAGCCAATACAAAGGATCGCTGCGATCCGGCACTGTAGGGCCGCCGGTGAGCGTGATAGGGCTGGGTTCGCGGGGATCGGCGCTGGGTACAGGCATGATGACCCTCTAGCACAGCTACAGACGCGCGTCACCGCGTCCCGGCAGCCGGCCGCCGGTGGGAATAGCGCCATTATAGTACAGGCCGCCGCGTCCGTCAAGCATTACACCTACCGGCTGTTCGTACTCGTCTTTCTCACCGCAAAGCTATGGAGACCACGCGGGTTTCAGGAAACTCGATTTAACAGTGCGTATCCGCTCCTTATCCCAACTTTCGCTGCCACTTTTGCGTTCTTTGCGCCTTTGTAGTGCTCATCAACTACGCGGCAGCAGGCGATCCGCGCTGTCAATTAGGATCGTCACTGGGCCGTCGTTAACCAACGCGACTTGCATATCCGCCCCAAACACACCACAGGCGACAGGCAGCCCTAGGTCACGCAGGCCGGCGATGCAGGCATCTACTAGGGCGCGGGCGGCATCGGGTGCCATTGCGCCGGTGAACGCGGGGCGGCGGCCCTTGCGCGTGTCGGCGTACAGCATGAACTGCGAGACCAGCAGGATGCCGCCGCCTATTTCCAGCACCGAGTGGTTCATCTTGCCCTCGCCGTCAGGGAAGATTCGCAAGTGGGCGATCTTGGGGGCCAGGTAGGCGATGTCGTCAGCGCCGTCACTCTGCCCCACTCCGAGCAACACCAATAGTCCCCGCCCCACGCGGCCGACCTCCATCTCGGCGACGGTGACGGAGGCCTCGCGCACCCGTTGCAGCACCGCTCTCATCGGTCGGTGATGCGCGCGACGGCGTAGGCGGCCATGCCTTCGCCGGTGCCGGTGAAGCCTAGCCCTTCGGTCGTTTTAGCCTTCACACTTACCACATCCATCGGCAGATCCAGCACTCGCGCGATTTCGGCGCGCATGGCCGGGATGTACGGTCCCAATCGCGGCCGTTCGGCGACGATTGTGCTGTCTATATTGCCGATCTGCCAGCCTGCTGCCGCTAACGCCCGCGCCGCACCGGCCAATAAGACGCGGCTGTCGGCTCCACGCCACTGCTCGTCGCTCGGCGGAAAGTGCGTGCCAATGTCGCCCAGCGCCGCCGCGCCCAGCAGCGCATCGGTGATCGCGTGCAGCAGCACATCGGCATCCGAATGGCCGGCTAGTCCCCATTCAAACGGTACAATCACTCCGCCCAACCGCAGCTCGCGCCCGGCCACCAGGCGGTGTACGTCGTAGCCGATGCCGATCCGCTCAGTCATGGACGGTGATCCGTGGACCGTGGGCGGTTATTCTACTTGTGGTGCGGGCTGAGTAGAGGGTAGATGCCTGTAGCATGGACGGGTCTCCTTGTGGTGAAACTATAGCCCAGTGGACGGTGCATTGTCAAACCGGCGCTAGTTGCGCGGCCCCCGCCTGCGGCCCGTAGCCCGCCTACACCCCACGCCTATGCTTGCAATGTCGCGCAGACGTGCTATAATGGACCCTAAGTAGTTATGTTTACCCGATCTCAGGCGGGGTGCCCCGCTGCCGGTGCCGGCCGCAGGCTGGGGCCGCCCAGGAGACCATGCGATGGATCATGCCGACGCGAACCTGCGCGATATGCTGAACTTGGGCATCAAAGCCGCGCAGGCCAAGCACAAAACCGAAGCCTACCAGTTGTTGAGCCAAGTCGTGCGCCGCGATCCGACCAGCGAGCAGGGCTGGCTCTGGCTGGCGGCGGTGGCTCCCACGCCGCAGGAGTCGTTAGATGCCTTTAATCGCGTGCTGGCGATCAACCCGACCAGCGAGCAGGCGCAGGTCGGGCGGCGTTGGGCGAGTGCGCGGCTGGCAACGCCGCCGGCGGCTCCAGCCGTTGTGCCCGCGCCGGATGCCGCGCCGGGACCCGCCACGCCGCCGGCTGTAGTTGCCGGCCGGGTCGGCGACGCGGCGACCGTGTTTGCACCTGCCGCGACAGTGCCGCCTAGCGCGTCCGTCTCCGTTCCAGACGCGCCGGTACTCGCGCCGGCCGCCGCGCCCGCGCCGCCGGATGCCGCACCTGCTCCACCCCTAGTGGCTCCTGCGGTTGGGCCGGATGCTTGGCGGGCGGCCGGCGACCTCACGGTGCAAGGCTCCGGCGTGAATTGGGACGACAGCGGGGCTGACCTATCCGGTCTGGATAGCCTGAGCAGTCTCGACAGCGGAGCATATCCTAGCACCGATGGCGGACTCGATCCCTCCTTGCGGGGCGTGGTCTACACACCGGACGGCGCAACGGCTCGCGCGGTCGCCCCAGCGGTGGGCGGCACCCGTACCCTGCCGGCGGAGCCGGCGCCCATGCCTGCGTCTTATGGCGATGCTATTAGTCCGGTGGGAGGGCGCAGCAGCCTCATGCCGTTATTGCTGGGCGGGCTGCTGCTGCTGGCCGGCTTGCTGTTGGCCTTGAGCGGTCTGCTCAAAACCGCCGGCCCTGACGATGCGGCGCAGCAGTTTTTCAAGGCCCATTTGCAAAAGAATTATCCGGCCGCCGATCTGTTGCTGGCCTCGACGCTGCAAACCGCCTATATGCCGGCTAAAGACCTGCCCGATCTGAACTTGACCGCCGCCCTGGCTGGGGTGCCCGATACGGCGCTGCAACCGCCCGCCCCGCTGGCAGTATCGCCTGATACGAGCAAAGCCGGTAGTCAAGCGGAGTCCTATATAACGATCCAGCCGCCGGGCAAGCCGCTGTTGCGCTATCTAGTGCATCTGAGGCACGATGCCGGCGGCAAATGGCTGATCGACGAGATACTGCCCGCATCGGCTCCCCCGGCTGCGAATCCCTGAGCCGGTGCCATAAAACGGATGCAGCGGTTTTTCCGTTTATTGTAGTATAATACAGATACTATCTTATTGAGTAATCGTTTGACTGACGACGGCGTGCCTCTATTACGGTGCACCCAGCGCTCGGTTATACAGAGGAGAAAACGCATTGCTGGAATCGCGCGTTCTGCCCCCGGCCGTAGAGGCGCCGGAATCAACCCTGGACCCTAACAGTCTCGCTCGCTTGGCGGTGCAAGTGGCCTCGGACAAAAAGGCCGAAGATATTTTGATGATGGACATCCACAACCTGTCGGTCATCGCCGATTATTTTGTCATCTGCACCGGCACCAGCGACCGCCAGGTGCGTGCGGTGGCGAAGGACATTCAAGAGCAATTGCGCCTGCGCGGGGCACGCCCGCTTCATATCGAAGGCGTGGACGCAGCGAATTGGATATTACTAGACTACGGGGCGGTTATCATCCATATCTTCGATCCGGCGACGCGCGATTATTACCGCTTGGAAAAGCTGTGGGCCGAAGCGCCGCGCGTGTTGGTGGTACAGTAGTCGGTGTGTCACCCGACGACCGTTAGGGAGGCTGCTCAATGGTGAGTATGGCTGGTACAGGGACACAACCTAACTACTTGATGATCGGTCTGGCCTTGGGCACTGTGGCCGGTTTTCTCGTCGGTGCGCTGTTGATGCTGCAAATGGGGCAGCAGACCGCCGGTGCCGTCCACGATCTCTGGGTACGTCTGCTCGGCGACCGTGAGCGTGTGCGCTTTGAATTGTTGGAGCAATAAGCTCGGATAAAACCGGCAAGTGAAAAGTGCGGAGTCGCCCGCTTGGTGTGGGTGACCCCGCATTTGTGTTACTATTTACACAGCACACACTACTCGTCCCCCAGGTCCGCCCCATCGTCTGCGGCGCCGAACGACGGCTCGATATCGTCCATAACGCGGTCGGGGTCTTCGCCGGCTTCAATGCGTGTGAGCGCGCTGTCGAAATCCGGCCCCAGGTCTTCGCCGCTCTGCTGCTGCATGGTGCGCGCCCAGCGGGCTACGCTACGCGGGTCTTCCTCGTCTACCCCTTTCAGCATCTCACCGAAGCCTTCGGGATCGTCACCGTAGCCGCCGTAGGCGTTCTCGTCTTCCAAGTCTTCCGCCGTAGTCGCGCCGCCGACATTCGGGTTGTCGCCCATGCGCCCGGCGCGGATAAAGCTGACCCGCGAGACTAGGCGTTGCAGGTTGATCTTGCCACAATGGGGGCACGCTGCCGTGCCGGTCTGCGCCTGCGCTGCGCTGACACTGTGATAAAAAAGGCTGACTCGTCGCCCGCAGTCGGGACAGCGATATTCATAAATCGGCATTGCCAAGTTCCTCACTTCTCTAGGGACCAGTCTGTGCCGGTCCGATGTCGGCCCCATTGTACCATATCTACGCGCGGCGTGCTGCGGTCACACGACCGGCGGCTCTCTGCCGCGTGGGGCGGGCGGCTACACGCTCCGCGCCGGGCATAGCTTTTGCTATAAGCAATCGCGCCTATTCGCTTAGATACTACTCGAAGGAGCAATCCGTGACCACCCGTGAATCTATGACTCTGCCGATCCCCGAGTCCGCAAGCGCCGCGCCGGCTTACCCTCTGATCGTCCTTCTGCACCTGGGTTGGGACTGGGTGTGGCAGCGCCCGCAACATTTGCTGACGCGCATTGCCCGGCGCCACCCTGTGTTGTGTGTCATGGAGCCGTGGATCCATCCGGTAGACCATCCGCCGCTCCTCAACATCGAGCCGCGTGCGGACAATGTCACGCTGGCTTGGCCTGTCTTTTCCCAGGAGCAGGCCGATGCAGCGGGCGGTGTGTACCAGTTGGTCGGCAAGATGATCAGCGACCGCATTCGAGGCGAAAAGATGGGCGACCCGGCCTACTGGCTCTATACACCATTGGCCGAGCCGGTGCTGACCGGGCATGATGATGCGCTAGTGATATTCGATGCGATGGATGAGCTATCGGCGTTCCGCTTCGCCCCGCCTGAGTTGAAAACACGCGAGGAAGCAGTAATGCACCGCGCCAATCTGGTGTTCACCGGTGGACAAAGCCTCTACGAGGCACGACTGGGTCGCAACCCTCACGTCTATTGCTTCCCCAGCGGGGTGGAACAGGCCCACTTTGCCCAGGCGCTGAACCCCGCTACGCCGCTGCCGGCCGTTATCGCCGACTTGCCGCACCCGCGCATCGGCTTCTATGGCGTGATTGACGAGCGGATGGATCTTGACCTGTTGCGCCGGGTTGCTGCGTTGCGTCCGGCGTACCAGTGGATCCTGGTCGGTCCGCCTGCCAAGTTGGACCCCGCAGACCTGCCGCACGCGCCGAATATTCATTATCCCGGTAAACAGGACTACGCCGATCTGCCCAGTTTCCTCAAAGGCTTCGATGTGTGCATGATGCCGTTCGCGTTAAACGAAAGTACCCGCTTCATCAGCCCAACCAAGACCCTGGAATATATGGCCGCGCATAAGCCGACCGTCTCGACCCCCATCCGGGATGTGGTCGGCCCCTATTCGCATATCGTCCGTATCGCGGATACACCGGAAGCCTTTGTAGCGGCTGTAGACGCGGCTCTCGCCGAGTCGGCGGTCGAGCGCACTACACGCTATAGCGCCGAAACCGCCGTGCTGGCTCAGTACGAATGGGACAGCATCGCCGCGCAGATGCTGGAGCTAATGGATGCCGCCTATACGGCGCGACCCCGTCGCAGTTGAACTACGATCCTGCTTGCGCGTTGGGGACGGATACGCTCCGCAACTCTTAGCTGACCAATAAAGCGCTCTCCCGCCGTTATTATCGTCCGCCACAGAACACCACCCGGTCGGCCCGGCGCCACCTAATCGCCGTCCGTGCTGACGTGTTCCCCGCGCCCGACGACGACATTGAGCGCATTGCTCTGGATTTGGATCGTGACGGGGGTATGAGCTACGAGGCGTGCATCGCCGTGCACCGGGATGGGGCGACGGCTCACGATGCGAACTTTATTGGCGCGGTAGTAGCGTTGTTTGGGGTGATAATTGCGTCGGTTACGGGTGCCCCTAGTTTGGGCAGTGCCCTGTTTGCCGCGCCCGAAAAACGCCGTGATGATGTGGCGCAAGAACTCCCATTTGCTGAAGTTCTCGAAGATGACCACATCCAAGCGGTGATCGTTGACTTTGGCATCAGGGGCCAGTGGGATCGAATAGCCCCAGTAGGGGCCGTTTGCCACCAGTACCATCAGCGCCCGCACGCGCACCCGCCGGCGATCCAGGTACAGCGTCATGCGATGCGGGCGGGCGCGCAGGAACGTTCGCAACACCTCGAACAGCGTCATATACGCGCCGCGATCTAGCTGATTGAGCAGCGGGAACAGTTCGGCATCCATACCGATGCCGGCTGTTTCGAGGAAAACGCGACCTTTCGCTCCCCCGATGCGCCCAACGTCAATGCAGCGCACCTCGCCTTCTTGCAACAGCCGTACCGCGCCCTCCACGTCGTCCGGCACATGGAGCATCCGCGCCACGTTGTTGGCGCTGCCCAGCGGCACAATACCTAGCACCATTGAGCTACCGATCAGCCCCGCCGACACGTCATCGGTTGTGCCGTCGCCGCCGCAGGAGACCACCATATCGTAGCCTTCGTCGGAGGCTTCCATCGCCAGTACGGTGCCGTCTTCGGGGCCGCGCGTCTCGAACACGTCGGCTTGAATACCGGCCCGATTCAAGGCCGCCACCACCTCATCCGGCCCGGCGGCATTGGTCGTGATGCCGCCCTTTTTGCCCGCTGTCGGGTTGACGATCACCTTGACGCGCTTACGTGGGTTTTGCATGAGTGGCGTAGCCAGTGCCGGGTCGGAGATCCCGTCCGGCGTATCTACTCCCGTCAATGTGGCCGACGGCCTCCCGTCCACTAACAAATCTTGCGGTTCCGCCTGCTCTCCATCCCTACCTGCCGCTAAATCTTGCGGCTCGGCCGGCTTTCCATCCATAAAATCTCGCCTACCTTCACCTCGTAGCACCTTGTGTGATCGTCACGCCATATGTGGTACGCCATACCCAGCAGGATCATAGCAAATCTCGCGCCTCGATTAGCACGCTTATCCCCATAACAGACAGGGCGCATTATCGGTTTCATCTTCTGCATCAATAAAGCTACTGCTTATGCACATCTTACTCACAACCGATACGGTCGGCGGGGTCTGGCAATATAGCCTGACCCTGGCGGCGGCTTTGTGCCGGCACGAGGTGGCTGTAACTCTGGCCGTGGTCGGCCCGCCGCCCTCAGCCGCCCAGTTGGCGGCGGTCCTTGCGGTGCCCGGCTTGGACTGTCAGGTCTACCCCGGTCGCCTGGAATGGCAGCCCGGCAGCCCGGCTGACCTGACGGAGTCGGCCGACTGGCTGGGCGCTCTGGCCCAGCGCTTGCGTGTAGATCTAATCCACAGCAATCAATTCGCTTATGGTGCGCTGCGTGTCGGCATTCCGGTCCTTGTGGCGGCCCATAGTGACCTGTTTAGCTGGCACGCCGCCTGCGATCCCCTGACCGCCGCAACTGATCCCGCTTGGCGCGATCACCTAACTCGTTACCGCACAGTGGTCGAGGCGGGGCTGGTCGGGGCGGCGGCGGTGGTCTGTCCCTCGCACGCCATGGCGGCGGCGTTGGCAATGCACTACACCGGCGGTGCCCGCGCCACAGTGATCTATAATGGGGTGTGTTCGGCGCGTACCAATCCGCAATCCGCAATCCGCACTCCCCACTGCCTGCGTGTGCTCAGCGTGGGGCGGCTGTGGGATCGGGCGAAAGGGCTGGACTGGCTGGCCGAGGCGGTCGGCGATGGGTTGCCCGGCCTAGATGTGGCTGTGGCCGGGGATCTGGTGGGGCCGAACGGCGCAGCGCCGGCGGTACGGGCGGGTATCCGCACGCTGGGGGCGCTAGACCACGCTGACTTGCTGACCACCATGGCCGGTGCCGATCTATATGTGGGCTTGTCCCGCTATGAGCCGTTCGGTCTCGCGCCGCTTGAGGCCGCCACTCAGGGCTGCGCGTTGCTGTTGCGTGACATTCCAACCTTCCGCGAACTCTGGGGCGCCGATGCGATTTACTGCCGCTCGGCAGCCGATGTGCGGGCGACGCTGCTAGCTGTGGCAGCCGGGTCGGTACGCCTGCGCTCTGCTCAGGTACGTGCCGCACGCTACAGTGTGGCGCGCATGATCGCCGCCTATCTGCGGCTCTATGGCCGACTGTCGGAGCACGGGGCCGGGATGTGCCGGCCGGTACTCGCCGCGTTGCGCGAGTCGCCGCTGGATCTGCCGGCGCCCACTTTTGTCGAAGGGATGTTCACCGCCACATGACGAAGTTTCCCGCCGGCGCAGCAAGCAGTGCCTTTACATCCGGCGCAGCAAGCAGTGCTATTACAATAGCTCATCCGCACTCCGCAGTTCGCACTCCGTATGCGCCGCAGCGGGTAGTGATTTTCGGTCAGTCGCTGATCTCGGATTGGAACCACGGCAACGCGCACTTCTTGCGCGGTTTGATCCGCGCGCTGGGGCAGCTGGGTCACGCGGTTACGTTTTATGAGCAAATGGGCAATTGGTCGCTGACCCAACTGATCGCCGAGCAGGGGCCGGGCGCGCCGGCGGCGTTTGAAGCGGCTTTTCCCGATATGCGTCCCGTGCTGTATCCGCCCCGCAGCGGGGCCGCGCTGGACGAGTGGTTGCGCGGCATTCTTGCCACGAGCGACGTGGTACTGGTGCATGAATGGAACGAGCCGGAACTGATCCGCGCCGTCGGGCGGTTGGGCAGTGACTACCCGCAAGTGATCACGCTGTTCCACGATACGCACTATCGCGCCTACAGTGAACCGGCGATGATGCGCGCACTCGATTTGGAACGCTATGACGCGGTACTGGCTTTCAGCCCGTCGATCACCGAGATTTACCGGCGCGACTTCGACCTGCCCCATGTCTACACGGTCCACGAAGCCGCTGACCCCGACCTATTTCGCCCCCTGGATCGGCCCAAACAGCAAGATGTGGTGTTTGTCGGCAATTGGGGCGACCAGGATCGTAATGAGGCGATGCGCGAATATGTCTTCGAGCCGAGCGCGGCGTTACCCGATTTGCGCTTCGCGCTCTACGGCGTGCGTTACGATGCAGCCACTCAGCAGGCGATGCGTGACTACTATCGCATAGATTATCGTGGCTGGGCGGCTAATTACACCGCACCCGAAATCTATGCCGCCAGCAAAATGAGTCTACATATCCCTAGAGGGCAATACACCACAGCACTGTACGGCACGCCGACGATCCGTGTGTTCGAGGTGCTGGCCTGCGGCCTGCCCCTGATCAGCTTGCCTTGGGCCGACACCGATGGCCTATTCACCGCCGGACAAGATTATCTGGTCGTCGCCGACCAGGCGGCGATGATCGCTGCTATCTGCCGCCTGGCCGCCGACAGCACGGAACGGGCACAGCTTGGCGCGCAGGCGCGAGCGACGATCCTGGCGCGCCACACCTGCCGTCACCGCACCGAGCAGATCCTCAGCATTGTGGCGACGCTACGGGGCGTGGCCCAGCTTGACCCCGCCGCCGCTCCTACCGAGGAAGGGGACTTTACCGCGCCTCCTTTTGGCTCCCTTCCCTCGGTAGGAGTGGGGTCGGAGGCGCGGGCATAATGAAGCTCACCTTTTTCGGCTCTAGTCTCGTTTCGGCCTACTGGAACGGCGCGGCGACCTATTATCGCGGTATCTGCAAGGCGCTGCACGCGCTGGGGCATCAGATCGTGTTTGTCGAGCAGGACATCTACGAGCGGCAGGCCCACCGCGACCTGGCCGGCGATCCGCCCTATGCCGAGGTGCAGGTGCTGGATGTGTCGGCGGGACTAGGGCCGCTGGATGCTGCGCTGAATGCCGCTCGCGTCGGTGACTGGGTGCTGGTGTGCAGCGGCATTGGCGCAAATGACGATTACATCCAGGCGCAAGCGCTGGCGGGACGCAGCGCAGGGCAGGCGCGCGTCGCGTTTTGGGATGTGGACGCCCCCTTCAACCTGACCGCGGCGCACGCCGATCCCGATAGTCCATTCACCCGCCGTATTCCCGCGTGGGACGCGATCTTCACCTACGGCGGCGGGCCGCGCGTGGTGGCGGAGTACCAGGCGCTGGGTGCGCGGGCCTGCCACCCTATCTACAATGCGGTGGACCCCGACAGCTATACGCCCGTGCCGCCCGACCCCTCGCCCGAATATGCCTGCGATTTGCTGCTGATGGCGAACCGAATGCCCGACCGTGAGGCGCGCATCTGGGATCTGTTTGCCGGCGCGGCGACGCTGCTGCCCGCCGCGCAGTTCCACATCGGCGGCTCCGGCTGGGCGGGCGCGCTATTCCCATCCAATGTGCGCGTGCTGGGTCATGTGCCGACCGGTGATCACGCCCGGCGCAACTGCTCGGCCCACATGGTGCTTAACGTCAACCGCGCGGCAATGGCCGACTACGGCTACTCGCCACCCACGCGCATCTTCGAGGCGGCCGGCAACGCCGCCTGCCTGATTACCGACCGCTGGCCGGGCATTGAGACATTCTTCGCGCCGGAGCGGGAAATCCTGGTTGCCGATGATGCCGCCGCCATTGCGGGCTATCTGCGGGACATCTCCTGGCCTGCTGCCCGTGCTATTGGGGCGCGCGCTCATGCCCGCGCCCTCCGCGACCATACATATACTCAGCGGGCCGCCGCTGTAGACCGCCTGCTCAAGGAAGCGATCTGATGCCCAACCCTACCGCCGGCCCGCAATTGCCAACACCCAGTCTGCGGCCGCTGAACATCGTCTTTTTCGGTCTCTCGATTACCTCGTCGTGGGGCAACGGCCACGCCACGACCTATCGTGGTCTGTTGCGGGCGTTGGCGGCACGCGGCCATCACTGCACGTTCCTCGAGCAGTGGACCGACTATTACGCCGCCAACCGCGATCTCGATCCGGCGCAGGCCGACTATGCTAACGTCTGCCTTTATACCGATTGGGACGACCCGCAGACGCGCGAAGCCGCCGCCGATCTGGTAGGCGCGGCCGATGTGCTGATCATCGGCTCCTACTGCTTTGCCGGGGCGGCCATCATTGACTGGGCTTTCGGTCGGCGCCATAGTGGGCTGTGCCAACTCTATTACGATATTGATACGCCGGTGACGCTTGATGCTTTGCGCTGCGCTGGGGCCACGCATTACCTGGCCGGCGATCAGTTAGCCGGCTTCGATGGTGTGCTGTCGTTCACCGGCGGCGCGGCGCTGACAGAATTGCGTGACCGCTGGGGCGCAGGGCACGTTGACGCGCTCTACTGCGGTTTCGACCCCGCCGTTCATCACCCTGCGCCGCTGGATGATCGCTACACGTGCGCGCTGGGCTATATGGGCACCTACTCGGCCGACCGCCAAGCTACGGTAGATGCGCTGTTGCTGGCTCCTGCCGCCGCACGGCCCGACTTACGCTTCCTGATCGCCGGACCGCAATATCCCGATCCCACAGCGTGGCCGGCCAACGTCAGCCATATTCCGCATCTCTATCCCCATGATCATGCGGCGTTTTATAGCAGCAACGGCCTGACGCTCAATGCCACACGCGAACCGATGGTTCGCACCGGCTACTGCCCGTCGGTGCGCCTGTTCGAGGCGGCAGGCTGCGGCGCGTGTATTGTCACCGATTGGTGGCCTGGCCTCGACACGCTGCTCACGCCGGGCAGCGAAATCTGGCCGGCCGCTACCACCGGCGAGGTACTGGCCTATCTGGATCGGTCGGCTGAGGAGCGTGCGGCTGTGGGTGCCGCCGCGCGCTCCCGCGCCCTCCGCGACCATACGTATGCCGCGCGCGCCGCGCAGTTGGAAGCGTATATCGGCGACATCACGCGCGGCGACTAACCCCCCGTAGCCTGGTACAGTTCTTGCGCGACGGAGCGGCATGGACACGTTTATCCTTGACGTACTCAATATCGCGCTGATCAACCTGCTCCTGAGTGGCGATAACGCGATTGTCATTGGTTTGGCGGTACGGAACCTGCCCGCTCATCAGCAAAACCGCGCACTGCTGGCCGGCACGCTGGGGGCGGTGGTCTTGCGGATTGTGCTGACGGCATTAGCGGCCATGTTGCTCGCGGTGCCGCTGCTAAAGGCGGCCGGCGGCGTGCTGCTGGTTTGGATCACTTACCAGTTGCTCACACCCAGCGAAAACGACGCAGCGCTTGGGCTGCCGCACGGTTCGCTGGCCGCTGCCGTTCGCACCGTCATTTTGGCTGATCTCTCAATGAGCCTGGATAATGTGCTGGCTGTCGGGGCCGCCGCGAAGGGCGATCTGACGCTGCTGCTGTTTGGCCTCGGCTTAAGCCTGGCGATCATCATGGCGGGCGGGCGCGTTGTCGCGGCGCTGATGCGCCGCCTGCCCTGGTTGGTCTATGTCGGCGCCGGCATCCTACTGATCCTGGCCGGCGAAATGGTCGCAGGCGACCTCTTTCTGCACGGCTGGCTAGGCTCTGCCGCCTGGGTGCCCTGGCTGCTCACCACCCTCTTCGCGGCTATCGTCAGCCTCGCTCTCCGGCGTCCCTGGCAGCGGGCGCAAAATCCGTGATATGGTGTGCTACGCGGCGTCTGGTGCCTTTACGGCTCCAGCGTCAGTGTTCCCTCCCCGGCGCGCTGAATGCCGTCGGCAGACCAGGGTAGCGTGCGGTAGGTGCTGTGCAGCCAGCCGTCTACCTGGTCGCCCCAATGGGCCGAGCCGGGCTGGCCGGACTCACCCGGCGCGAACACTAACTGCGTCTGCGTCCAATCGCCGGGGGTTTGGATCAGGCGCATGGATGGATGGCCGTTCTGGATATACTGATTGGAGCCGGGCGTGGTCTCGATCGCAGATCCTACATTAACGGTCGTGTTATCGCCGCCGGTGGGGAACGGACCGAGGTTGAATAGACGATCCAGCGGCGGCACCGCGCCCAGTGTGTGGGCGAAGGTGATGCTGTGCATCGCGCCCCACGACCAAGCGTTCGTATCGGTGCCCTGTGTCGTCCGCAGTGTGGCGACCGCAGCGGCCAAGGCGGCCCGCAAAATGTCGTCGCGCGTCTCGTGCGCGGGAGTCGTGGTGTCGTCCCACAGCGCGGCTTGCGGCGTGTCGAGTAGGTTGCGTAGCAGCATATTCGCAGCAGGGTTCAGGTTATCGAGGTACTCGCCGGCCAGCGCCCCGCCGAGTTCGTCGGACAAGGTGCGCGTCAGGATCTGGTTGTAGGTCAGTTCATAGAGCGCCGCTGTCGCGCTATCGGCGCTCAGATTGCCGTCCCAGCCCTTGAAACGGGCCGCCGCCTCGGTCACGCCGCCGTCGCCGGTGAGGGCGGCCAGCTTTTGCCCCACCGCCGCCGCTAAGACGCTGTGCTGGTCATACTGCATCCGCTTCACGTCGTCCACGCTAACTTTGGGCGTAGCCGCAATCATCGCTGTGATGCGCTCGGCGCGGAAGGGGGGGAACCACCAGCCGGTGATTAGATGGGGGTAATTCGGTCCGACCACGCGGTTGTTGGCTGTGACCACATAGCCCTGTGCCGGGTTCAGCACCGAGGGCATCTGGTCATAGGGCACCGTGCCGACCCAATCATAATCGCCGCTCGATCCGTCCACGGGCACGAGACCGTTGCCCTTGGCCCGCACCGGCCAGTTACCGGTGGCCTGATAGCCGATATTGCCCGCCGTATCGGCGTAGACAAAGTTCTGGCCCGGCACCGACCAGTCGGCCAGCGCCGCATGGAAGCCGGCCCAATCCTTCGCGCGGTCCACGCTGATCACCGCCGACAGCAGGCGGCCCGGCTGTAGCGCCGTCCAACTCAGCGCGCTAGGCGCAGTCAATTGGCTGATCACCCCGTTGAGCAGCGGTCCATGCACAGTGCTGCTGATGGTCAGGGTCTGACTGACATCGCCTTTCACGGCGATTGTTTCGGTGATTACATCTAGTGGTCGCCAGGCCCCTTTGTATTGATACTGGCCGGGCCGGCCCGTCGGGTCGAGCTTCTCCACAAACAGGTCTTGGGTGTCGGGGCCGAGGTTGGTCACGCCCCAGGCAAGCGTCGCGTTGTGGCCGACCACGATGCCGGGCGCGCCGGCAAACGTGACACCTTCCACATCCAGGCTGCCGTCGGTCGCCCGCAATTGCATGGCATACCAGATCGACGGGTTTTGCACCCGCAGGTGCGGGTCGTTGGCGAGCAGGGGCTTGCCGTCGCTGGTGTGGCTGCCGGCAATCACCCAGTTGTTGCTGCCGATGGCGCTATCTGCGCCTACGCCGAACACGCCGCTCAGGCGCCGGCTCACTGCGCTGCCGCCTTGCGGCCGGCCCGGTAGAGCCGACTGGGGCACAATGGTGGTGCCACTGTCGCTGTAGGCGGGCAGGTACTGGGCTGCCTTATCCACGCCCAACTTCGCCTGTAAGTCGGCCATCGTCATCTCGACGTTCATGTTTTCGCTCAGATCCCACGCCATGACTTTGCCGAAGGTCACGGTATCGAGCGGCGTCCAATGGTCGGGCTTATAGCCCAGGATGGTGAACTCCAACGGCAGGGTGTCACCGTGCGTATCAAGAAACGCATTCACGCCGTCGCTATAGGCTTGCAGGATCAGCTTGTATTCGGCGGGTAGTGCGTCTAATTCCCGTTGTGCCGCGCGCCGCCAGCCTACGGTACGCACAAAGCGGTCTGTGTCCAACGGGGTCGGCCCCAATACTTCGGATAGGCGACCTGCCCCGACCCGGCGATAGAAATCCATCTGCCATAGCCGGTCCTGCGCCACCACGTAACCTTGGGCGCGGAATAAATCTATGCTATTAGCCGCCGTCAGATGCGGCATCCCCGCCCCGTCGCGCACCACCGTCACCGGGGCCGACAGCCCCGCCATGTGCAGCGTGCCGCTCGTCGTCGGCAGCGGGCGGCGTACCGCCCAAATCGCCGCGCCCACCCCGCCCACGATCAGCAAAGCCAGTAGCCCCAGCCCGATCCGCAGCAGGCGTCCCGGCCAGGGACGGCGTGGCGCAACCGGCGCGTCTATGGGAACCACCGGTGCAGCCGGCGGCGCAACGGCTGGGACGGGGCGGCTCTGGGTGGCTTGCTTGGGTGCAGATCGGCGGCTCATGGCGGTCTCCTCATGGGTCAGGACTGTGGCTAGGATCTGACCCTGATTATAGCACCGGCGCCGGGATAGTCAAGGGCTGCCTAATGGCCCACGCGCTCCTGCATCCCTTTGACGAGGCGCGCCGTGAGCGCACGCGGCGTGAAGCGCGGAGCTAACGCCATGATGCGGTTTTGTAGACCGGGGATAACCACCGCCTGCCCAGCCTGGAACGCCCGGTAGCCGACACGCGCCACCGTGGCCGCGTCCATGATCTGCCGCCCGCTGACCAGCTTGGACTCCTCCATCGCGGCGCGCTGCTGGAAACCGGTTCGGCTGGGGCCGGGGCAGAGCGCCGTTACCGTCACGCCGGAGCCGCGTACCTCTTCGCCAATCGCGTCCGATAGAAACAGCACATAGGCTTTGCTGGCATAATAGGCAGCCATCAGCGGCCCCGGCTGAAAGGCCGCTGTTGAGGCCACATTGAGAATGCCGCCCCGCCGCCGCACCAGCATCCCCGGCAAAAACGCCTTGGTTAACGCGGTCAGCGCGACCACATTGACCTTCAGCAAATCCAGATCGGCATCTGCACTGATCTCGGCAAACGGGCCATAGGTCGCAAAACCCGCATTGTTCACCAGCGCATCTACTTGAATGCCCGCTGCATCCAGTGCCGCCCGGATCACCCCCGGTGCCGTCGGGTCGGTCAGATCGCGTGCCAGCACCGTCACTGTGATCTCGTGCCGCTGCCGCAACCCGGCGGCCAGCGCGTTCAGCTTGTCCTCACTGCGCGCCACCAGCACCAGGTCATAGCCGTCGCGCGCAAACAACTTGGCAAACTCTACACCAAACCCACTTGATGCGCCCGTAATCAAGGCCGTCCGACCCTCACCCCGTTTACTCATCTCAACCGTCTCCTTCACGCAGCTACTTTCCACAATCAACTCAGCTAATCACGTTTTACGTTTTACGCTCCCCCGCCATGCCCCGCAGCAACAGCGTCAGCGTTGTGTGCAGCGCGTCGTCGAACGCAAAATCAAACAAGGCTAACTCCGGCAGCGATTGCACCGTGCGGATCAGCGGTGGGGGATCCGTCATACTACCGAGACCGATCACCAGTGCGTGTGTCCAGAGCAATGCCTGCGCCCCCTGGCCCGGCGCAAGACCCGGCAGCGCCTGTTCCAACAATGTGCCGCTCTCTGTCACATGAACGAGCAAAAACCGCTTGAAGTCCAGCGCGGTGTCATAATCCACATTGGCTTCGAGTACCCCATGCAGCAGCGCTAGCAAGCGCGCCAACGCGGGTCGCACCGCCAGTGTCGCACCCAGCAACCCTGCCACCTCGGTCGGCCCAGTTGCTGCCGGCGCGCCCAGGCCCGCATCCACTGCGGCAAACCAGTCCGTCAACTGCGCTTCCAACACCGCCAAGAACAACGCCTCTTTGGTTGGGAAGTAGAGATACAACGTGCCTTTCGCCAGCCCCGCCGCCGCTGCTACTTCGGCCATCCTGATGGCCGCATACGGCCGGGTCGCGAACTCTACCCAAGCCACATCCAGGATCGCCTGCCGCCGCTGTGCTTTTTGCCGGCTGCTCATCGCTCGCCGCTGAGATTCACTCATTGTCCGCCCTTCCTCACTGACCACGGGTCAATTATAAATGACTAAAGGTCAGTTGTCAAGAGATCAAACGAAAGGCTTAAGGCTAGGTTATAATCGGGTTATGGCTTAGGGGAGCGGGGTTCTGTGCCGGGTGGAAGGGACAGGAGCATTGCGTAACGCGGGCGGGTAGAACGCCGTTCGCTGATCTACAGCCGGGCTAGTGTCCCCGTCACCACCTGCACCACGCTACCGCCGGCAGCGGTCTGGATGATCGCTTCGTCGGCGGCCAGCAGCGGTAAGCGGGCGGCGAGCGGTCCGGCGAGGCCCATCAAGGTGATGAGAGCGGCTAGACCGGGCGGCACTTCTAGCACCGGACCGGCAGCGGGACCGAACAGCGTGTACAAGCCGGTGGGGCGCACCAGGGCGCGCCCGGCGGGGTGCGCCAGCAGGGGCGCTAGCTCATCGTCGGTCGGCAGAAGCCAGAGATGGATACGCGGCACCAGCGCGACTCCGGCAGCTAGCAGATCGGCCGCTAAATAGGCGTGCTTAAGCGCCTCGGTCACGCCGTCGAGTAGCAGCACTGTGCGGGTGAGCGCTGGGCGGGGCAGGCCAAACAGCGCGCTTTCAGCCCACAGTGCATGGCGCAGGGCGATGCGTGCCGCCAGTGCGCCCGGTTGGGGGCGCAAGTTGTCCGGCGGACCGAGTGCAACCAGCGCGGGCGAATCGGCTGCGAACACTTCAGGGCTGAATAGGTTGCCCATTGGCCCGGCCGCGATAGCTGCCAGTCCCGCCGCCGACGCGCGATAGCCGCCCGCTTGCAGTTCGGCCTGGAGTGCGTCTAGCGATAGCCCCGTGCGGTCGCCGCGATCCAGGCTCCGCATTCCCACCTGCAACAGCGCCGCTCCGATCTGGCTCCGCACCGCATCGGTATCTTGGCCTGTCAACGGCGGCAGGATCAGGCTGAACAGCGTGCCGATTTCGCGTACCCAGGCGGTAAAAAACTCTGAGTCGTCCAGCGCGCCTAACGGCGCAGCCAATAGGTTGAGGCGATCTGTAGGTAATGGGCCGCCTGGCCGCACATAACGCCCGCCTAGCGCCTGCACCCACCCCGCCCACGCGCCTGTCGGATCCCACACGCGCAGATCCGCACCGGCCAGCGAGGTTTCTAGCGCCCATTGCCGGGCCACTGCGCGCCGGACTGCCGCGCCTCCCCCGGCCAGCAGCCGGCCGTCCGGCGCATCGAGCGGCGGCGTGTAACGGAACGGCGTTTTCTCCTGGGTTAGCCCCAGCAGCCCCGCACGCGGCCCCGCCGCCGCTACGGTACCCGGTAGCAGCGCCAGTTCAGCAGCCTGCCGTGCGGCCACGGGAAAGGCGCGCCCATCGCCCGCGTCGGCCAACGGCAGTCCGGCGCGTACCGCGCGGCTGAGGGCCGGTCGCCCGTGGACCGGGCGGGCGGGGATTTCGGCGGCGGCCAGCGCCGCCGCGAAAGCGGTAGCTCCTGCGCCCGCCTGGGGCCGCCGGGCTGCGCTGTCGCTGCCGTCGGTGGGTAGGTGCAACGCTAGCAACACGGTCGCATCACGCAGCCGCTCCCGCCCCACACTGAGGCTCGTGCGCCGCTCGGCCACTTCGCGCCGTTCCAACTCTAGCAGCCACAGGTCCGTGGCAGCAGCCGGCGCGGTGGGCGCCGGCGCACCGACGGGCGCGCCACCGCGTGTCGCGATCTCGGTTTCCAGCCGCAACAGCCGTGTGTCCAGCACGGCGCGCATCGTCTCTTCGGCGGCGGCGGGCCGCAAATGGATGCTCAGGTCATAACTATAGGGTAGCAGATCGGGGAACTCTAGCAGACGGCGCAGCCAGCCGCCTTCAACGCGCGGTAACGGCGGGGTGATTTGCCAGTAGGTGGTGACAGTCTCCGGCGTGAAAGCCACCGCGTCGTTGCCGATCAGCAACGAACGGGGAGCTAGGCCGGGTAGATCGAGCACGCGCTCGCCGCCTAGCGGGAAGGCGCGCCCGGCTCCCGCTGGGTCACCAGGCCGCAACAAACGCCCCACCAGCACGCCCAACGCTGCGCTGTCGGCGGGTACGACCGCATAGGGTAGTCGAGTGAACAGGCGCGCCATTTCAACCGTCAGCCGCTCGACATCGGGCGCCGTCACCACCACACCGCACCATAGGTCGGCTAGGCCCGCCCGTTGCAGTGCGGGCAGGTAGCTGCTCTGGAGATCCGCCCACACCCGGCCCGCCGCCACACCCAATTCGCTGTGTCCCTCGATGCCGCCACGCCAGCGACTCAGTAGGCTCGCCGGGTCCAGCGGTCGCCGGCTGAGAAGAAACTGCACCGGACCGTCAGGCAGCGCATCCGCCAGCGCATCTACCCCTGCTACAAGCTTAGCGCCCGGCTCAGCCGGTCCGCGACCATGTAGAGTCAACACGGCAGCCGGCATCCCGTCCGCGCGCTCAATCAGGCCAAACCGCTCCCGACCACCGTCGCCGTCCAGCGGACGCAGCGCCCGGAAGCCAAAGCG
This sequence comes from Chloroflexia bacterium, assembly GCA_038228295.1. Classification (GTDB taxonomy): domain Bacteria; phylum Chloroflexota; class Chloroflexia; order QHBQ01; family JAICKM01; genus JAICKM01. Next base: position 35,159 of record JBBRPH010000046.1, read on the forward strand.
ACGTTCCATCACTCCCGGCTCTTGTTGAATCGTTAGCACGGAGAGCAGCATCGGAATCCCAGTCTTGCCCTCTCACGCCGGCCGGCGGCCACCGCCGGATCAGGCGCAGAGCTATTGTACTACAAATGGGTTACGTGCTACGCGGCGGACCCTGCTCAATGCGTCGGCGCATTCCGTCTACGCCCGCTGTGGTGCGCGGTGTATTCCACACGTTTTCCAACCACCAGGTCAGCCCGGCTGCGGCCAAAAGACGCACGACCGCGCTTGCGGCGGCAGGATCGTCACCGGGCGTATCGCCTTCCATCACGATGTCGAACGGCGTGGTCGCGCTGCGCCGTTTCGCAATATAGACATGAGCAGCGCGGATGTCGTCGGGAGTCATTTCGCCGAAGCTGCCGTCCGGGTTCATTTTGGCCGCCAGCAGGCCGTCCCACCGCGCTACACGGTCCATAGAGGCTGGGCGCGGCCAGGCTCCTACCACCCAAATCGGAATACGCGGCTGCTGCACCGGCGGCGGTAGGAAAGTCATCTCCTCGATCTGATAATGCGTACCGCTGTAGCTGAACGGCTGACCGCTCCACAGCCCATCCAGGATCGCCAGCCCTTCATCCAGCCGTTGCGCTCGGATTTTGCGGTCGGTCGCCTCGCCCACTCGCCCAAACCCGCCGTCGTCTAGCGTACCCAGACCCACCGGCAGGATGAGCCGTCCACCCGACAGGTGATCGAGTGTTACCGTCTCGCGCGCCAGTTTCCAAGGGCGGCGGCGCGCGAGGGGGGTGAGCATCGGCCCGATCTGCACCCGCGCTGTTGCCGCCGCGACGGCGGTCAGTACGATCCAGGGATCGTACATCACTTCTTCACCCCCGATAGAGATAGCATCCCAGTAGAAGACGCCATCCCATCCGGCGGCTTCGGCAGCTTGCGCCAATGCCACGGCGGTATGCGGGTCACTCCCCACGCCCTGGCTCGGTAATGTAATCCCGTATTTCATCGTAACCTCACACTATGTTGGCTTGGCGCACGCGCTCAATCGAGGCGCTGGTTAAGTGCGTCAACTCGGCTAGGGTTACTTCCGTGAGTGGCTGCGTGAAGTTAAAGCAAGACTTGCCTTGCATCCGCCCTTTAAGCGGCGCGGAGAGATCGTCGAGCAGGGTGGGGAACATATAGACCGGCATTAGGTGATAGCTGACGTAGGCTTTGCCCAGGCGCACGGACCCTACAAACTGTCCTGCCGGGTACTTGCTCGCAGCAGGCGCGTTCACGACGTAGCTATCAAGGCTATCCGCTCCGACGACCAGCGGCGGCACGAGCGGCTGCAATAAAGTCTTCAGCTGCGTGAATATCTGCGGAAATTGATCTTGTTTTACCATCAGTTGCGCTCCCTTCCCCAGGCGCAGCAAATAGTGCGCCTATATTCCGCATACCGCATACTGCATACTGCATACCGTATACCGCTTTACGGCGTACTGCCCCACGAATCAACGAGCGACTTGACTGTATTCGCGTAAATGTCGGGGTTGTTGTTGTCGCCCCACGGTGCGTAGCGGGCGATGATCGGAGCAGGCGTGGTTAGCCCCCAGCCGTCTACATACAACTCCTTGATCAGCTTGTACCAGTCTTCGATGCCTTGCGTGTAGGTGTCGTAGGAGCGATAGCCTTCATAATCCTTGTAGCCCGGCGTGACACGGATGTTGCCGATACCGTGCGTAAAGCGGGCGACGCCTTTGGTGCCGGCGCTGCTCTCGTGGATATAAAACGCCAGTGCGTAAGCCGGGTCAATGCCGTACTGCGCGCCCAGGTCGTAGAATTGCGCACCGCTACCTTGCGCAGGCGATCCGTACTGCGCCAGCACGCGGTCAATTGTCGCCGCGCTTACGCTGGGCGAGGCCACCAGGTTGTAGTCCGGCTTGTGTGCGGCGCGGGCGGGGCGGGCGGGGTCGGCGACTATGGGGTTAGTGGCGTTGGGCTTGGTTGCCGCCTTTGGCCCCGCGATTACCGCCGCCACGGCCTGCACGGCGGCCGGCTGCCCAGTGGCTAGGCCGATAACCTGCACCCCGGCAGCCACCGAGTTATAGCGGCTGAAATACGCTGTGGCCGCACCCTCTTTCATGGCGGACGCCAAATTGGGCAGCAGAACTGCTGCTAGCACTAACCCCGCAACCATAGCGCCGATTCGCCGCCACTGCCCGGCCGGGGCGCTGTGTGTGCGGGCCTGTGTCGGCCAAGAGGTGCGCGGCGCGGTATAGGTAAAAGTGCCCGCATCCGCGTTCTGTGCCACAGGCGGGAGGTTGGCGTAGCGCGGCGGACGGAGCGTCGTCTTGGCCTGCCCCACATAGCTCCAACCCGCTGCGGGCGGTTCGTCGTTGTAGCCGTAAGCCCCCGGCGGCGAAGCGTTCGCCGTCATTACTTGGCCCCCTTTGCCGGGACAGGGCTACTGCCGGTCACAGGCGCAGCGGCCGGGGCGGCTACAGCGGGTAGCGCCTTGCGCTCTTCGGGGGTCATCAGGTGGAAACTGTTTTTGGCTTTGTCATTGACATACACCAACTGCTCGTTCTTGACCGTGACCAACAGATCCGCCGCGCCGTCGCCGTTCACATCCTCGGCGCTCAGTTTAACCGGAGTCAGGTCTTCGCCGTCACCGAACAGATAGGGACCGGTGATCGTCGTCGCGTCTTTGGTGTCGCCGCCGGGCAGTTCGATCAGCATGATGCGCCGATCCAGATTCAGGGCGAGGAAGTGGCTCGGCTGGCCTGCGGCTTCTCCGGCATGGCCGACGTAAGCATCTAAGTGCGTGGTGCGCGGCCTGCCGTACTGCATATCGTCTAACTTGGTTTGCACAAAGCCGAACAGGGCACTCAGGGCGACGTACAGCGCTACCACTCCGGCCAGCGCCGCCACGCCCAGCGCCGCCAAGCGCAGGCCACCCGCGTTCATGGTCGGCAGCGCCGCTCGCGGCGGAGCTTGCGCCGCCCGTTGCTGGGCAAACGGCATCCCCTCAATATTAGCCGGGCGATAGGTCAGTCGCTCGGTCGGCGGCGGTGTGGGCACCGCCCGGAGTTGCGCGGTCGGCGCGGCTTTGCGCGAGCGGGCGGGCGGCGCAAAGCTGCCCAGCGGCGCTTCGTCCGGCCCGTCCTCGATCTGGCTGGTTACATCCAGCCAGCGGCGGCGTGCGTCGCCAGCGGGCGCATAAGTGACTTCGGGTTCAATGGGGCGAGCGGTCGCCTGACGGGCATTAGCCATGGGAAAGCCTCTCTTTCGCTGCGGATCTCTGGGTACTCAGCACATCTCTGAAAATCTAAGCGGCTACTGCTAACCTATCTGACGAATCAAGCGGCACAACCAGCGCTGCACCGGCTTATAGAACAGATTATAGAACACCTGTTCGCGTCTGTCAAGTCCCCCGCAGTGCCGCCTCGGTGTCCACTTTGCGGGGGCTCCAACCTTATGCTTACCCGACTACACGGCCCCGCATTGGCACCGCTGCCTGTGCTGGGGGCCCGTGAGCTGCACTTGGTTAATATAGTATAATGCTTGCTACCGACCGGCTATTAGTAGGCCATTCAGTAACGATCTTCAATTTTCACGACCCACCGCCTGCGAATCACGGCCCCCGCCCACCGATGCACATACACGCCGTCACCTTCGACTTTCATAACACCCTGGTCAGTGGTGACGCCTGGCTCGACCTGGAGATTCGCACCCTGCCGGGCGTGGTGATCCGGCGCTTAGTGGCGCGAGGTAAGCTACCAGCCGGCACCGCTACCCCCGCCGTGCAGGCTGCGGCCGAGGCGGCCTATCGCGCCGTGCGCGCCGCTGCGACGGTGAGTGGGCAGGAGACGGCGGCGGTGGCTGGGGTGTGGCGGGTGCTGACCGAGTTGGAACTGACGGCCGGCCTGGACGTGCGAGCGGTACAGACGGCGGTGCGGGCCGCGCAACAGGCGTGCCTGGCCGACACCGCGCTTGTGCCGGGCGCGGCGGCGGCATTGGCGGCGGTGCAAGCGACGGGGCGGCGGCTGGCGGTCATCTCCAGCGCGGCCTACGCCCCGTTTGTGCGCTGGGGGCTGGCGCGGCATGGCCTAGCCACTTACTTCCCGGTGGTCGCCACTAGCGCCGGCACTGGCTACTACAAAAGCGACCCACGCCTCTACGTCTGGGCACTGCGGCGGCTGGGCGTAGCCGCCGCTGCCGCCGTTCATATCGGCGACCACCCGCGCTGGGATGTGCAGGGCGCGCAAGCCGCCGGGATGCGCGCCGTCTGGCTCGCCCGTGGCCCCGCCGCCCGGCCCAGTGCTTCGCTCACCGCTTGCCGCCCCGATGCGACCATCCGCGATTTAGCCGACCTACCGGCGGCGTTGGCGGCGCTGGATGATTCATAAGGCCGGCTATGGGGGGGCTCCGGCCCGCGCCGCTCAGGCTTCGGGGGCTGGCTCGTAAGCGGTGGGTTCCTCAAAAAAGCGCAGTTGCCCATTGCCGCTGCGTTTGCTATCGGCCCGCGCCGATTCCCACTCCACGAAGTGACCATTGCCCAGATCGGTTAGGCGGCTGATGGCGGCGCTGGTGTCACCAATTTCTACGCCCAGCCAGCGCCGCCCCAGTTTTTCGGCGGCATAAAAGGTGGTTCCCGATCCGCCAAAGGGATCGCAGACCAAATCGCCGGGGTTGGTCGCCAACGCGATCAGGCGTTCTAGCAGGAGGGGCGCTAGTTCATTTGCGCCGCGCGTCTTGTATTTGCTGTGGCGCACCGGCGGAATATCGTCCCAAAGGTCTTCAGCCGGAGTCCACAGCCGGCTAATTTGACTGTCCGCCGGCTTTGCGCTTTCCCACACTTCTTCGGGCACATCCAGCACATCCATCAAATTGAGGCCACGCGCGTTCAGCTTGTTGCGGTGGCCACCGTAGTCACGGATCTCCCCCCCACAATGCCGGCAAATTGGAATAGGCACATAAATTTTGTTGAATACCGCCGGTTCGCCCTTGCTGTAATAGAGCAGGCCGTAGTGCGCGGGTGACAACTTGCGACCGCGCGGAAAGGCTTTGGGCATCCGACAGGCGATCCAGTGGCGAAACAGCAGCCCCTGGCTGTTCAAGAAAGCGCCGTATTCGATTAGCCAGCGCGGTAGGTTAAACACAAAGAGGCTGCCGCCGGGCTTCAGCACCCGCACACACGCCGCCAGCCACTGGCGCGACCAGGCGAGGTACTCCTCGGCTTGGAGATCATCCGCAATGCCCTTGCCGTAATCCTTGCCCAGATTAAAAGGCGGATCGGCGAACACCATGTCCAAATGGTTATCGGGCAATTGCGCTAGGAAGGGCAAGCAATCCCCTTGGTATAGCTGACCCAAGCTCGTGCGGTAGACCACCGGATAGGCCGGTACGACTGGTGCGGGGCTAACTGTTGTTGGCGGCTGCTGCATAGTGGTCTCCCTGTTCATGATGTGCTGGTGTCATTTTAACAACTCTATTGATATTTGTCAATAGAGTTGTTGCTTGTGGACCGCGGTGTATAAGGCTTGCCCTGTGGCAGTGTCTGGTAGGCTTCTATTTCGCTTTCTGTGACGTAATAGTAGCGTCCTAAGCGCAGCGCCTTTATCTGGCTATTGCTGATGAGCGTATGCAGACGCTGGCGTGAAATGCCCAGCCGCCTAGCTACATCGGTCAGGGGTAAGAGTTGTTCGTTACTCACGCGCTCTGCCTGATCGACCTTTTGGAATACGTGCAACACTGCTATCGAGTTGATCATGCTCAATTTCAATAATGATCAGTAATCCTTTAGAAACTTGCGTTGCTTGCCAAACAGGCAGATACGGTTCCAGTTCGGCGTAGTTGCTAATGCGATCAGTCAAATAGGGGTACATCATCCGCGAGGGCACAACCAGCGCTCCGCCCATTAAGATCCCCTTCAACATACCTAAAATCAGCTTGTTGATAGCGCGATGGCTTGACGAGATATTGCCTGTTTCCCACTCCGCGCAAAACAAACCACCCTCGATCTCCAAAACCGCATCCATCTTTCCCGGCTTGCGACTTGGAACACCCAATGTATTAGCGGGTTCGTCAAACCTAAAGGGCACTTCTAACTTCCAACCCTGTTCCTTTAGATATTGTTGCCAAGTGTGCTTGATCGGTCCTACGCCATTGCCTTGTCCTCGCTCTTTTCCCCGTTCAGGGTGCAGGGTAAAAGAGCCGGAACCTAGCGGCCAGTGAACACGCTTAACTGCTTCTAGGAGCATCGCTTCAATTACCAGCCAGTTGGGGCTATGGGAGAAAACACCGTCGTCAATTAAGCGCGTCACCTGAACGATTTTCATTAGCTGTAGCCTTTCCATCACCATCAATGCTAAGAGAGCCTATAGAGTTTATAGACTTGATTCTGAGTTCGACTCGGCGGACAATTTCCAGAGGGGTACTTTGGAGAGCTTGTGCCAGATCGAAAATTGTCTTTAGGGTAGGATTCTTCAACCCACGTTCTAACAAACTGATATAGGTGCGATGATAGCCGCTCTTGAAGCCGAGTTGTTCTTGGGAGTAACCTTGCTCGCGCCGAAGTTCGCGCAACACCTGCCCGAAAATCTTATCAAGGTCCATGTCCGCTCCGTTTGTAAAGGACTGTAGAGTGGTAGGTTCATACTGTGCTTTTGCAGACTCAAATGCTACAGACTATAGTCTACATACCTGCCAATTTGCTGTAGATAAACATTCGCGCACGCGGGTTTCACGCCCGCCCCCCCCAGTACAGCAAATCGCTCCCTGGCCCCCTTAGCCGCTAGATGGCACACTATTTGCAGCAGCCTCCGGCAGGAGGTGGCGTGATGGAGACAATCTATAAAGGCATTGAACCCGGCACCGAGATTGTGGACAACGCGGGGCACAAGGTCGGCACGGTGCATGAGGTGTTGCTGAACGCGGCGGACCAATTGCAGATGCTGACCGTGCAGCGCGGGCTGATCTTCCACACCGATGTGGGCGTACCCGCGTCGGCCATTGACCGCGTCGAGGGCGGCAAGATTTACCTGTGCGTCGAGAAGGGCACCCTGACCGAGATGCTGAAGCCGAATCCGTCGGTGGACCCCCGCCCGGCTCCGGCGGAAGCGGATGCGGCGCTGGTGGCCGACGGCACGCTGGAGCGTCTACCCAACCAAGTGGGGGTCCAACCTGCAGTTATGCACGATGTGGGCACCGGCGACCGCACTCATGATATGGGCGTGGGCACCGCCGGAGTGCCGGCCACTGCCGGCGGCAATATCAACCCGATCACCGGCCCCTACGGCAATCCCGATCCCAGTGTGGGGCAAGAGCCGACCAGCCGCGACCGCACGTAACCGCAGCCTGTGTTGCACTCCACCGCCCGCCCTTGCGCAATCCAGGGGTGGGCGGCACTGCGTATGCTGGACTGATAGTGACTGCTGAACCCTACCCCAACTCAATGGGAGACCAACCATTCATGCTGACTACTCCACCGCCCGGCTGGGGCGATGACCCTCGCGCACCAGGAGCACTCCCTTTCTGGCCCTTGCCGCTGCCGCCTTTGCCCTATACCAACATCCGCGAACTGCTGGATGATCCCGACGAGGCCGCCGCCCACGAACTGCGCCAGAGCCTGCGCGACATCCGCATGGCAAATCTCGTCGGCCAGGGTACGGCGGTCATCCTACGTCATCTACCCCATGTGATCGGTGACTGGCCGGCGGATCGCCCCTTGCGCGTGCTGGATTTTGCCACTGGATCGGGCGATATTCCACGCGCTATTATACGCTGGACGCGGCGACGCGGCATCGCTTGCACGGTACTAGCAACCGACATCAGCCCCGAAGTGCTAGACGAAACCCGCGCCCATACGCGCGGCTATCCCGAAATTGACGTGATGGCTTGTGACTCGCGCGACGCGCCGTTTGCGCCCGGCAGCTTTGATGTGGTGACCTGTTCGCTGGCTCTGCACCACTTGGACGCGCCGGGCGCGGTGGCGACACTGGGCCAGATGGCGCGCATCGCCCGCCACGGCTTCATCGTCAACGATGTGGAACGCTCCTGGCCGGCCTATATTGCCGCCGTCGCCCTGGTTTACGGCATCACGCGCAACCGGCTGACGCGCCACGATGGGCCGGCTTCGGTGCGCCGCGCTTTCACGCGCACCGAGATCCGGCAGATGGCAACGGAGGCGGGCATTCGGGGTGGGCGCATCGTGCAGCACGCTTTCTGGCGCATCGCGTTTGTGGGGCGGCGGCGTGAAACGTGAGACGTGAGACGTGAGACGTGAAGCGTGAAACGTGAAATAGTGAGAGGCGTAGTGTGGCGGATTTGGGAATAGACACACCTTGTCGGTGTGAGATAGCAGTTCTACAGTAGTGCGGATTAATTCCAGAGGAACATATGATGCTTTTCCTCATTCTGTTTACAGGTCCTATTTACGGGTTGTTAGTCTTGTATGCCGCTCGAAGCTACCGCCGCATCCAGCCTCGGGTTCGCTTTACCGTACAATTGCCTATACTGATGCCTGATATATGGGTCTCTGCCATTGCTTGGTTAGTTCTGATGTCTGTGTTGTTTATACTCGCTAATCTGGCTTTGGCTGGATCCACGACAAGTCAGAGTACACAGGGATATTTGATCTTCCAGGCGGTCACATTCATACCATTCCTCCCCGCGTATGGCGGTATGCTTCTAGCGGGTGCTCTTATATTCCTGGGCTTGCCACAAGACGCAAGCTTCCTAGGTCCGCTCATAATGGTGGGTGTTGTGCTTTCCGTTCTGGCCGTACTGTTGCTCATCAGCTACCTGGAGTGGCACCTGTTGCGGTGGCGGCCAAGAGATTCGGCTCTTTGAGGGTTTGGTGTGCTTGAGTCTACAGGGATCACCGTTCAGGCTACAGCGAGGAGAATGTAGATCCAGTGGTAAAACCTTATGTGGAAAACTTCGGGCAGTGATAAGAAAACTGCGCGACCCTAGCCTGCCCGGTAACCCCCTGCGGACCAGCGGGCGCAACTCCAACGGGCCGGATGCGGCCTTCTGGATCCTAACCAGCACGGTGGGTTGGGCGATCTACTGGGCACCGGGGATCAGCCGGGGTACCATGTTGGAAGCCTGGGCGCTGACATCGGGTGAGTGGGACGTCTCTTATCTGATGCTGGGGTCCGTCGCTGGGATCACCTCGGGTGCTATCGCGGGCCTCCTGGCCGGCTGCGGTCAACGGCAGGTCTTGCGGCGGCAGCGGGTCCCCGTGCGGGGCTGGGTCACCGCGACGCTCCTCGCGATGATCCTGGGCTGGACGGTGAGTGCGGTCCTCGAACTGCCGGTCTTGAGTGCGTTGCGCGCGGCCAATGCCTGGATCCCCGACCCCCAGCTACATTCGCCGACGGCGATGGCGGTGACGGGCCAAGTGGCGGCCCTGCTGGGGGCGGTGGTCGGCGGGACGGTCGGGATCGCGCAGTGGGTGGTGCTGCGGCGCGTGACGCGGCGGGCGGGGTGGTGGCTGGTCACCACCCCCCTCGCGTGGGCGCTGGGCGGCGCGGTGTGCTGGCTCGTCTACGGGGCGCTGGGGGGACCCATCTGCCATACGTGGGGGTGTGACTTTGACGGGCCGGGCCCCGGCTACGAGCCGGCCATGGTCCTGGGTTGGCTGGCCGGCGGGCTGGTCGTCGGAGCCATCACGGCCAGTACATTGAAACTGCTCCTGGCCTCGCGAGGTCCAGCGCTAAGGGCATGACCAAGTGCCGAGCAAGTGCGACGCTTGGTTGCGTCTATGCGGGCAACGGTAAGCGGGTACGCAAGATCGTGACCAGCGCAGTGGGGATCACCCCGCCGCTCTACTGCGGCAACTCCATATGGATGTGTCAGAATTGGGCCGGGGTTTAGGGGACAGGGTGGGGTGGCCGTATGGTTGGGTACTATGATGTGATTATTGCCGGGGCGGGGCCGGCGGGGGCGGGGCTGGCCGGGCAGTTGGCGCGGGCGGGGGTGCGCGTGGCGCTGCTCGACAAGGCCGCTTTCCCGCGCGACAAGGCGTGCGGCGAGTATACCAGCCCGCAGACGGCTGCGGTGCTGGCGCGGATCGGCGCGCTGCCCTATGTGGAACGGGCGCGCCCCCGCCGCGTGCCGGAGATGCGCGTGATCGCCGCCAACGGGACGGGTTTTGCCATGGATTATGCGGCGCAAGGCGGCGCGGTGCTGGCAACGCCGCGCTTGCGGCTCGATGCGGCGCTGGTTGAGTATGCTACGGCGGGCGGCGCGACCTTACACGAGCGCACGCGCGTCGTAGATGTGCTGCGCGACGGCGCGCAGACGGTCGGCGTGCGCGTGCGCCAGGGCGTGGGTGCGGAGCAAGAATGGCGCGCGCCGCTGATCGTGGGAGCCGATGGGTCACATTCGGCGGTGGCGCGGGCGCTGGGCGTGACCCACCCGTTGCGCTGGCCGCAGCGCCTGGGCATGGTGGCGCACTATACCGGCGTGCAAGGCTGCGACGGCTGGGGCGAGATGCACGTCGCGGCGCACGGCTATTGCGGTCTGGCCCCGCTCACCGATGGGCTGGTCAACGTCGGCATCGTGGTGCGCCTGCCCGACCCGGCTGCGCCGCGCCTAGCCAGTGAGGCGCGCTTTGCGGCCGCCTTGCGCGCCTTCCCCACGCTGACGGCGACGCTGGCGACCGCAGAACGGGTCACGGCGGTGCGCGGCGTGGGGCCGGTGGGCGTGGGCGCGCGGCAGCCCTGCGGGCCCGGCTGGCTGCTGGTGGGCGACGCGGCGGGCTTTTTCGATCCCTTCACCGGCGAGGGCGTGTACAAGGCGTTGCACGGCGCGGAACTGGCCGCGCCGGTTGTACTGGCCGCACTGGCAACGGGCGACTACTCGACGCGGGCATTGCAGCCCTACCGCATGGCGCGGCGGCGGGCGTTTTTCGCCAAAGACCTTGTATGCCGGGTGGTGCAGGGCTTTGTGCAGGTGCCTGCGGGCCTCAACTACCTGGCCCCGCGTCTGGCCCGCCGCCCCGGTCAGTTAGCGATCATGTCCGGCGTGCTGGGCGACTTTATGGACGCACGCCGGGCGCTTAGCCCGCTCTACCTAGCGGCGCTGTTGCGACCATGAGCTGTGAACCCGATGCCGGTGGGCGGATTGGGGTGCAGCGTGTACCGCTATGATGTACGGCTAAGGTGCGCCGTAGCAACCCCACTGTCCCTGCATTCCTAGCTGCCAAGCGCGGGCGGTGGCGAAGATTTGCGCGTGTGCGTCAAAGATGTCCTCGGTCCGGTAGGGATTCCAGCTAGCGCCCCAAGTGGCGCTGTTGTATTGGAACAACCCGTGGTTCAGCCCATCGGGGCTACTGATCGCCGCGTTGCCGCTGGACTCGCACAGCAGCACGGCGACCATTTGCGCTTCCCCTTCAGGATAGGGGTATTGCTGTCGGGCTTCGTGGATCCACCGACGGTAGCGGTCCAGGTCGCTGCCGGCTTCCGGGGGCAGGGTCGGCGGCGGCGCGTCTGTGGCTGTTGGGGTGGTGTTAGGAGGTGCCGGCATCCGTTGTGCCGCCGCCACAGTAGGTACCGTAGTTGCTTCTGTGGGGAAATCTAGTACGCTATGCGCGGCCGGCCGCAGTAGCGGCGCAGTCGGCGGTAGCGTGGGCGGTGTGCGAAAGGTCGGGCCGATGGCGCGGCTCATCAGTCCCAACACAGCTACTAACAACAAGCCCAGCACTGCCGTCCCGAACATTGCGCGGGTCGGTTGCCGACGGCGGGGCGGTAGGTTTTGACGCATAGCGTAAGTATACCTATGTGCGCTGCTGTTCGCAAACCCTATTAGGGCGATGTGCTAGTTCGGCCAGGCCAACTGCTTGATCTGCAAGAAGTCCGGGTTGCCTAACAGGCGATTGAGTTTGATACAGATTGTGTGTGCGGTTAGCTTCGTGTATAGGCGCGCGCACAACCCCTCCA